>JAEYZG010000057.1 GCA_023428135.1 Bacteroidota bacterium
ACCGGATTCTTTCAATGGCTAAGGTTAATCTGGTTTTATATGGTTACAAAATAGTAAAATTCCTTCTTCACTAAACCGGGAAGGAATTTTTCTATTTGGGCATTTACAATTCCGTTAAAAATCCAACCCCTGGATGTCTGCATTAATAACTCCTGTGAATAGCATTACTGCTTTTAGAGATTGCTCAGTAAGGTAGACTTCCTTTGGTAGCACATCCTGAATTTCACCATTAATTTCCAGATCAGGATGAATCTTATTGTGCGTTAAAAACTTTTGAATTTCTTTTTTACTTTCCATTAAGTCCTTTTCAAAACTGTAGGTGAAGTATGGTTGTATTTTTTTAACAAAAAGCTGATGAGAAAGCCAGTCGGCAGATTTCAACAATTTATTCCTGGTATCGATATCAAAATCCAGAGACTTTACTGAGATAACATTATTGGTAAGGTCAAGATGAGGTAGCCCGGAGAGGTAAATCGTCCCGTTAAGACTTCCTGATATATCCACTTTTACCACCAATCTCATTTCACTTCCATACAGATCTACATTTTCGATCTTAATTTTTTTCTTTCCGTCCTTGAAGTCATACACCTGGCCTACCAGTCTTTTGCGGGCCAGTTCCGTAGCTTTGTCAAATGGCACTTCCGCACTAATAAGGAGTTTAAACTTACCATCATGAATTTTTTCTTCCCGTTTATTTGGAAGTACAGACAAATTGTATGGAGGTTTAGCACCCAAAAAAGTTTCGACTGCAGCTTTCATTCCGATTGCAGTACGAATAACTCCACCTCTACCTTCAACAGGAGTCAGGAAAAGATCCTTTGGAGAAATTCTTAGCCACACTTCAGGATCATCAGAAACTGCAATTGGTTTATGTAATTCTTCCCATGCGCTGAGTACATATTTTCGTACATCCAGATTCTTTTTTGCAAGATCATCAATTAAACCGGCGAGTTTATTCAACTGCCCTTTCACTATTTTATCTGCTATAAAAGTAAGGGGAATATCAAGACCAATAAATTTCAGATCAGGTTCTTTTATCCATTGATGTTCTACCGCGTTTGTTTTCGGTGCAAAATTCCAGAAGGGGTCAAGAGCAAAAAGAGTCTTGAACTTTAGTTTTAATGCAAAGTCAGTTTCTCCAGATTCATTAAAGGTTATACCAAATTTATTAAAACCATAACCTGCCTTCAGCCAGACCTTTACAGGAACTGTATATAAGATATAGGGCCCGTCAACTTCTACTTTAATATTCTCAAACTTCCATACTTTAATAAGAAGATTATCCTCATCATAATCATTATCTTCAAAAATTAGTCCGTTGATCTCTTTATTCACTTTAGCTTCCAGGTCTTTAACCTTTAACTCGACAGGCAGAACTAGTTCGGAAACCTCCGGAGGTATTACAACTTTCTCATATGATTCAGTTGGTGCTGCTGTTTTGATTGTCTTACAAGAGAAGAGAAAAATCAGTATTCCCAAAGAAAATGGGAATACTGTTCTATAAAAAGATATATTGAATGACATTTATTTCAAATGATTCTTTTACTCAAACTGAATTTCGAACTGTACAAGTTCTACAAAATCCTGAATTCTTTCTTCCAGTTCTTTGTCAGAAAGATTTATAATTCTTTCTACACCAAATTTCTCAACACAGAAAGACGCAAGGCCTGAACCATAAATGATTGCTCTTTTCATATTATCGAAAGAGGTGTCACCAGTGCTTGCTATGTAACCAATAAATCCACCGGCAAATGTATCACCAGCACCTGTTGGATCAAATACTTCTTCAAGAGGTAATGCAGGTGCGAAGAAAACCTGTTCTTTATTAAATAATAAAGCACCATGCTCTCCCTTTTTAATGACAAGGACTTTAGGGCCCATTGCCATAATTTTCTTAGCAGCTTTTACAAGAGAATATTCTTTTGAAAGCTGTCTAGCTTCTTCATCATTGATAGATAGCACATCAACAAGACCCAGCGTTTCTTTAAGATCATCGAGTGCGATATCCATCCAGAAGTTCATTGTATCCATTACAATGAGCTTTGGGCGTTTCTTCAAACGTTGAATTAAAGTACTTTGAACTTTTGGAGCAAGGTTACCAAGCATCAGGTATTCACAGTCCTGGTAAGATTCCGGGATGATAGGATCAAAGTCTCCAAGCACGTTCAGCTCAGTTACCAGAGTATCCCTGGAGTTCATATCATTATGATATTTACCTGACCAGAAGAAAGTTTTTTCATTTTCTTTGATCTGCAAACCCTTAGTATTGATTCCATGATTCTCAAGCATCTTGATATCAGACTTAGGAAAATCACCTCCCACAACTGCGATAAGGTTTACATTTTTTGTAAAATATGATGATGCAATAGAGATGTAGGTAGCAGCCCCACCTACGATTTTATCAGTTTTACCAAATGGTGTCTCGATAGCATCAAATGCAACCGAACCGACAACTAGTAGACTCATTTCTTTAAGTTAAGATTTATAAAAGTTAGATTTAAAGGTAATCAAATATCGACCAATCAATTACAATTAGCAAATTATCTATTCAATAATAGGAGCAGGCCTGAATTCCTTGGTTGGATCGAAAATATATCTATATGTTATATGGGTCTTTAAGATTTTACTACCAACAGATTCACATATTTTCATCATCTTCGGATTGAAACTTCCAATCCAGTTCATTTCAAAATCAGTGTATCTTCCGGAAGGCTGAATAATTTTTGCAGCAGCCATTACGATTGCCCCTTCAAGACCTCTTCCCTGAAACTCCGGCACTACACCGAACACCACACCGAACATCTTCTTGCAGGCACCAGTGTATTTATAGTAAAGAAATTTCAATTTACCCAGCAGATCTAGTTTACCATTGACATGTTTGAAAATCTGATTTACCTCAGGAATCATAATAAAAAAAGCAACAGGCTCATTGTCATAGTAGGCAAACCAGACCAAATCTTCATCCATGACAGGCTCCATTTTCTTCATCTGAGCCAAAGCCAGAGCTTTTGAAGTTTCTCTGACACCGGTATGCTTTACCCATGCCTTGTTGTAGATAATCCTGAAATCCTCCGCATACTTTTCAAGCTGCTTCTTTTTTATGCGTTCAAATCTATATTTAGGATCCCTGTTTATTCTGTCAGCTTTTTCAGCATAAAGTTCCGGAAGTGGGGCATCTACAGGACGATGATAGGTGTATTGTTCAAAATAAGTTTTCCAGCCATAAGCCTCAAAAAGACTTTTATAGTATGGAAAATGGTAAGGCATTCCATAATTAGGTTCAACAAAACCATCTACCAGCAAGCCCCACCAATTAAGTCTTTCTCCGAAATTTATAGGACCATCCATAGCTTCCATCCCTCTTTCCTCCAGCCACTTTTTGCAGGTATCAAACAATATGAAGGCGGCTTCTTGATTATTGATACATTCAAAAAATCCCATTCCACCTGTAATGTAGTCAGTAGCTTTGGACGTCTTGTTATTTATAAATGCAGCAACCCGACCTATTGTATTATTATTGTCATCCTTTAATAGCCAGCGAATGGCCTCGCCATGACGAAAAAATTTATTTACTTCCGGATCAAAAATTCCCTCAATATCTTTGTCCAAAGGACGAATCCAGTTCTTATCTTCTTTATACAATCTGACCGGGAACATCAAAAACTCTTTCCTGGCTTGACTATCAGCAACTTCAACAATCTTCATTTTTGAGAAAATTTATTTAAGCTCAAATCTACAACAAATTGGTGTTTTTATATTCATAATTAGAAAGGTGAATAAAATCACTCAGCAATTGTAGAATTTTTCAACAAATAATGAGATAAACCGAACTAAAGTGATGAAATTTTAAGGAAGAAGGGCATAAACACTCCTTTTTTCAGAATAAATATCAGAAAAAACATAATTTTGCCTTTTTAATACCTACTACAATGAGTAATCAGATCGAAGTTAAAGAGATAGAAAGCGCCTACAAAAGGCTTCAGGGAGTGGTAACGCACACATCCCTAACCCGGAACAACAATCTTTCGGAAGAGTATCAGGCTAATATTTATTTAAAGAGAGAAGATTTGCAAATTGTAAGGTCTTATAAATTAAGAGGTGCTTACAACCTTATCAGCAGCCTTAACCCGGACCAACTTAAGACCGGAGTTGTTTGCGCAAGTGCCGGAAATCATGCGCAGGGAGTTGCATTTTCCTGCAACCTTCTGAAGATTCAGGGCAAAATATTTATGCCTACTACCACCCCTAAGCAAAAGGTAAGTCAGGTAAAGTTATTCGGAAGAGAATTTGTGGAAGTTATCCTGACCGGGGATACTTATGACGATGCCTACTATGAATCGATGAAATATTGCAAAGAACACGGCATGGTATTCATTCATCCTTTTGAAGACTGTAAGGTCATTGAAGGCCAGGGAACGGTGGCAATGGAAATATTAGAAGACATTGACAGAAAGATAGATTATGTTTTTTTACCGATAGGTGGTGGAGGGCTGGCTGCGGGAGTTTCTTCCTATATAAAGAGCAATAGTCCTGACACAAAAATAATCGGAGCTGAGCCTCTTGGTGCCGCCTCTATGTCTGAGTCAATCAAGCAAGGCAAAGTTGTTACACTTGAACAAATAGACAAGTTTGTAGATGGCGCTGCAGTTAAGCGAGTCGGAGAACTTAACTATAATATCTGCAAGAAGCTGCTTGATGATGTGGTAATGGTTCCTGAAGGGAAAGTATGCTCATTTATAATCAAGCTTTATAATGAAGAAGCCATAGTAGCTGAGCCAGCAGGGGCACTGAGCATATCTGCGCTTGATTACTATCGTGAACAAATAAAGGGAAAGACAGTTGTTTGTATTGTTAGCGGCAGCAATAATGACATTGCCAGGATGGGCGAAATCAAAGAAAGATCGCTGCTTTATGAAGGTCTTAAACACTATTTTATAGTAACATTTCCTCAACGTGCAGGAGCTTTAAGAGAATTTTTGGATGAAGTACTGGGCCCTAATGATGATATCACCAGGTTTGAATACACCAAAAAGAATATAAAGGAAGAAGGCCCTGCATTTGTAGGCATTGAACTGAAAAACAGAGAAGATTATACTCAACTGATTGAGAGGATGAATAAGAAGAATATTAGTTATATAGAATTAAACAAAGATCCTAATCTATTTAACTACTTTATATAACAACGAGTCCGAACCATCTCGATATACATTCAAAAGGAATTATCAGCGATGAAGATAAAGGCTTTACTAATATTAATGTTCTTTACTTTTCAAGGCCTGCAGGCCGAAAACCTGTCTGCTTTTTTTAGCAAAAGCAATAAATTCTTTTCAAAATATGTAGAGAAAGGAAAAGTAAATTATCAAAAGCTCAGTCAGAACGAAAAACCTTTGACTGAGCTTACCAATCTTATAGCCAGGGCCAACCTCTCTTCTTCTGACACAACAGAAAAAAAGGCCTTTTATATCAATGCCTACAATATTCTTGTTATTAAAGAAATCACTGACAACTATCCTATTGAATCACCTCAGGATATTGATGATTTCTTTACTACCAAATTTACCGTTGCGGGAGAAAAATTGTCATTAGCAGAAATCGAAAAGAAAAAAATCTTTAGTCAATACAATGATATCAGGTTGGTTTTCGTGATTTCATCAGGAATGATAGGATCTGCTCCAATTTTAAATGAAGCCTTTACCCCCAAAAATTTGGAAAAACTGCTAACTGAGCAAGCCAAGCTCATTTCCAATGATAATAATTATATACGAGTTAAAAAGAATTCAAATCTGATATTGCTTGCAGATATTTTTAAACGATCTGGCGCTAAGTTTAAAGATAAGGACATAGTAAAATATGTTAATGTGTATCGTGAAGAAGATCTTCCGGAATCTTATAGTTTTGATTTTTATCCGGGGAATAGAAAACTTAACGATATTAAGTATTAATAAAAAAAACCGAATCCCAAATCCTTCTACTGAATCAGGCATAGGCCTCCTCCCTATGCTGACAACACCACCCCCTCCAGGGGCATGGCATTCAAAAGGATGAAAATTTGCCTATCTGGCAGCGTGCAGACTTAATTGCCGATTAATTTTTGTACTACCAGATTCTTCGCAGGGCTCAGAATGAAAGTAAATACAAGAGAAGACATTTTCACCAGCTTCAAATGCATCAGCTTTATTCATCAAAATCAAAAAACTGTGGACCATCATCTTTAGGTTGATTGTCTTCTATAGGTTCCGGAGTATCTTCTGATACATTATCTCTTCTTTTTGGCTTAAATATATCCAGCAACTCTTTTTTCTCTTTCTTAAGATCCTCTTTGATCTTATTCTTTGTGCGCTTGGTATCATATGCAATCTTATAATTATCAGTTGTTCCTTTTAAAGTAAGGAATACAACTGACTGCCCCCTCTTGTCATCTTCAATTGCGCCGAAAGCTTCGTCTTTTTCTTTGTGTTTTCTTTTAAAGTTTTTTAAAGGAACAGTTAATCTGTAGTCCATCACATGATCAAAGGTATGTGTACCAGAAACTGAAATAGTGGAAATATTTGTCACTATAGTCATTTCAGGAATCGTGAACACTCTTTTTTCTATGTAGACGGTATTCTTCAATTCAGAGAATCTTACGTGCTCCAGCTCCTTTTCTTCAATGAATCTGGAAAGACTTTGCATGGGTTCAAAATTATTAAGCTGTCCATTCAAAATCTTCATATCAACCTTAGCTACAAGACTTTTATCATCTATAGAAAACTTCTCGTTCATGCTCATAAACAAGTCAACATTTCCTGTGATTTCTCCTTTCAGATTTTTATCTACAATAAATTTCTGATCAAAGTTATCGCACATGTAAAAGACACTATCGACCTGGATACCGTCCAGCACAACCTCTGAAGTAAGTTCGATATTTGAAGGACTTGCAAAATTAAGGTTTCCATTCACTACCAGCTTTCCTCCTGCCAATTTGCAAGAAGCTCTTTCCAGAGAGATCCAGGGATCCTTCATACTGTAGACACCTTTGACTTTTTTAGCATGGAATTTCTTGTAGCTAAACTTCTCTATTTCACAGTTAAGATGTACTTCATACTTTTTGAAAAATGGGAAGACTTTTTCTTCTTTTTCCTCCCCTTCATCTTTTGAATCACCGGAAGACTTCTTAGGTGCCATACCGCCAGCACTCAGGAGTTCTTCCACATCCAGATAACTAGAAACAAAATCGGCATCCACAAAGAGCTTTCTCTTTTTATTAAACATCCTTGCAAGGACATTTTTAAATAATCCATTAATGGTAAAATCGCTTCTTCCTATATTTCCTTTAAAGTCATTTACAGCAATATCATTGTTATTGAAGAGAAAATCACCGCTGATATTTGAAAGCTTATAAGGAATATTATCAATATGAATATTGATTTTACTTGCCATGATTTGTCCGCCGGCATTAAACTGATCAGGATTTTTTCTTAACTCTTCCGAACTACCTGTAAAATTGATATCGAAGTCCAGAATACCAGTAGCTTCCTTAACTTTTTCGATGGGATAAAAAGAAAATATAGACTGAAGCGACAAGGAACCTTCTGCTTTGAAGCGAATAAAAGGATTTTGAAAGTTTTCAAGAAGAAAGTCTCCCTTTACCGGCTTATTATCCAGAGTAAAACTAATGTCCGATAGTTTTAGAAAGGACGTCTTTGCATGGTGTTTATTTCCGTTGGAGAAATAGCCGACAAGGTTTACCTTTTCCAGACGACCTTTGTAATCAGGATGAAAGATAGAAGTATTGCTGATTCCAAACTCAACAACTATCAATGGATTTTTAGATTCGCTGATTTCTCCTTTTACAGATGACTTAAAAAAGATATTCCCGGAACTCGCATAAGAGGAAAAATTTTCTGCAATTTTTTTGGGCATCAGGCTTACAAGAGTCTGTATCTGACCTTTTTTTCCTTTGAACTCAAAGTCAATGTATTTTTTGTCTTTATAGGAAAACGATCCGAAAAGGTCAAACTCAGATTTTTCTACTTTGAGATTAGAAGGCAGGACGATAAACTGATCTCTTTCATTATCCAGAATTAACTCGCTAAGGATCTCAAGATTTTTTTCTTTGAAATAATCATGACCAGCCGCACGAATTTTATGAGAAATCAATTTGCCATCAAGGCCAATATTATATTTCTTTTGTTCTAGTTTAATCTTAGCTGCCAAATCTTTTGCCAGCAGGTAGTATCCCTGACCTTTTATTTCATTTACAAAAGACAGTTCTACATTATTCAGTTTTATTTTTTTAAGATTAAAGCCAACCTCTTCAGAAGCGGAAGTTGTATCTGTCTTAAATATTTCATAGTTCGCTCTCCCCTTTTCGTCTGTTCGAATTGCAATCTTTCCGTCTTCAATATAGAGATGGCTGATGACATATCTTTTTTGGAGCAAATCCCAGGGATCGAATGCGAGAAAGAGTTCCCCTGCTTCAGCAAGCTTCAGATCACTACCTTCTATACTTTCTGCTATTTTGACATTTTTAAACTCAAGAGTGATTTGAGGAAATTTCTGAAAGATTGACACATCGACATTAGGATCCAGGTCAACTTTTGCCGTGAGGTAAGTATTTAATTCCTTAATAGTAAGAGCTATAATTTCTTTTTTATAAAAAGCCACAACCCCGGCTACGATTCCAACCAGTAGCAGCAAAACGAGTGCAATGATGAGCACTACCTTTCCGATTATTCTGAGTACTTTCAATTCAATTATTTGAGACTACAAATCAAAAATTTTTTTTGCGTATTTCTACGAGTCTTAGCACTTTTTAGAACGGACGAAAAAAATATTTAATTTTTTTTGACCAAGGTATTGCATTTATGAAAAAACCCTGTACCTTTGCATCGCGATTTCGGAAAAGGGAAAGAGAAAGCAAAGAAGTTGCTTCAACAAACCAAGAAACGAACGAAATTCAAACTTATTGGGAGCTTAGCTCAGCTGGTTCAGAGCACCTGCCTTACAAGCAGGGGGTCACTGGTTCGAACCCAGTAGCTCCCACAATTAAAGGACAACTTCAAAAGAGTTGTCCTTTTTTATTTTAATACAATTATAGGATCAATCGGGGATCAATCGGAAAAGCTGGATCAATCGGAATTTCTGGGGAATGATATATTTATTCAAGTATCGATATTTGCAAGTCTGAATAGAAAGAAAGTTGCAATTTTACTCCTCTAAAAGCAGATCTGAAAGCTTTGATTTTTTCTTTATAAGATTCGGCATAAGCATTGACACTTCGGTCATCAAACAAGTTTAAAATAGTGGGATAGTGGGCTTCAATCGATTACCTCACACTGGCAAATGATTTGAATCCTGCTGTATCTACCATACCTTTGAGTCAGTTTAGTCAGAGCTACTCTTTTATCTTTTGAAGCCTAAAATATATTCCCGAACTGTATTGACTGATAGTAGGCCGTTTCAAGCATAGGATTGAGCCTGAAAAGAATTTCTCCCCTATGTTTTATGATGGAGTTCACTTTGCTTTACCCCTCCCTCGAACAGAACGATTAAATTTTCATGCTCGTTATTTAAGTAAATTAAAAATATGCGTGCTTACCAAAATCAAATATTGAATAGTGCTAATTAAATCACTCAAGGCCTATAGTACTCTTAAAAAGATAAAACAATGTCAACCAACTTTATGGATAAATTAAAAATTTTAGTTGCCACCGACTTTTCAGAGCATGCTAGAAACGCAATGAAATTTGCACTTAACTTTTCTGACTTCTATAGACTTGACATTATTCTGTTCCATTCTTTAAACTCTACAGAAATTAATTCTTATGAAGCTCAAACTGAAAAACTAAGACAGGAATCTGATTATGTCAAACGCCAAAATCCAAATATTTCCGTTAAAACCATCTTAGCTAAAGAGGACAATATCCTTAATAGAATTAATGACATAATTGAAACTGACGATGTGGATTACATTGTAATGGGCGCAAAAGGGAAGTCAGGTACAGAACCTACTGTATTTGGCAGTTACATCAGTGATATTCTTATTTCAGCAAACTGCCCTGTTTTTGCAATTCCATTAACAAGCCATTACAAAGGAATTTCCAAGATACTTTGCTTGACAGAGATGGAAGAATCCGAGATTAAAGCCATTGAACAGAGTCTTATATTATCACGAATACATGAAAGTGAAATTGTATTCTACTTTGCATCAGAGCATGAACTAAGCCAAATAAAGAATAAGTTGTCAAATTTTAAAGAACGTATAAGAAAGATAACATCATACGCTCGAATTGAATTTGTAACTGAACAATCTGAAAATATTCTAAAATCTATTGAAAACTATACGTGCAAAAGTCAACCAGATCTCGTTGTCACATTGGGTAAAGAAAGAAGTTTATGGGATAGATTATTCAGCAAGAAAGTCACTAAAAGCTTATGTTTACATACGACAGCCCCAATACTATCATTTCCTCAAAGATTCTGATAGCTCCAATTTCACAAATCAGCTTTATTAAGAAAGGTATTTTATTTTGAGCTGCTCCTGAAAATCTTATTTTGAGAATTCTATTATAATAACTCTTCGATTCCATTATGAAGAATAGAGAACGATTCCGCTATCCACTCTGTTAAATAACATATGGACAGACCTACATTCTATAAGCTAAGAACAGAGATTGTTCATGCTCAACATAGGGCATGGATAAGCCAGTTAAATCTTAATCTTGATGAACTAACTATCTATCAAAACAAGTTAGATGAGATTAAATCAAACAAGATTGATGAGGATAAAGAGGATGAAATAAAATCGCTGTATGGAAACATTCATCTTAAAAGAAAAGAAATTAACTATCTCTTACTTAAGATCAAAGCAAATGAAGATGAAGCAGTCTATTCAGGACAAGTGCATACCCGAAGAATCAGTTATGAAGCATCTGACGAGTACTCGGAAGTTGAACACGAGTTAGAGCTATTCCAAATATTATTCAAAGATTTAAAGGATGATTTTTTTAAATTTATTAGTAATGATTCTTAGCGAAGAGAAAATCAATTTTTTAATTATACCAACTCCTCTATATTGACCTAGCAAAATGAGCACCAGGTCAATTTTCAATAACTGGAATTCAGGAAATAAAATCAAAGTCAAAAAGTGGGACATTATTGTATCTTCACTCTTCTCCTCTATTTTTTAATTGAGATAGTAAATAATATGCACCATTGATTACTATACTTTCAGAATTACTAATCTTCTCTAAAGGATTGACCTCTATAAACTCTAATTCCGTTACACCAGTTTCAACTTCTTTCATTTCATATATATAAAAATTTTCATTATTTCGTCTTTGCTTATTTTTAAAAACAAAGACATACTTTTTCTCTCCAGACTCAACAACGGCCTGTACCGGCAAAGCATTAACCCTAGCTTTTCCTACATCAATAAGTCCATTTACATAAACTCCGGGTACAAGTCCAATTTTCTCGTTATTTAAAATTTCTGCATGAATACTTAAAGCTCTGGTTATTGGATCAAATGATTTACCTACTGCATATATTTCTCCCATAATTTCTAAATCTTTTTCATTAGGTAAATAAAACGATACCTTCTGACCAGTCTTTACCTTATACCAATCTTGCTCATAAACCATAAGATTTACATGAATATGACTGTTGTCTACCAACTCAAAAATTGTTTTAACAGGCTCAGCAAAACTTCCAATTGTAATATTGATCTTGTTAATATAACCGGCAAATGGGGCCTTAATTGGGACTTGTGAAACAATCTTCTTTTTTTCAAGGTCATCCAAAGAAATAGAAAGTTTCTTTAGTTGATCTGTTAATGAAGCCAGCTTGCTTAATTGTGATTCGTAATTTGCCTCAGTCTGCTGAAATACTTTTCCTGAAGCTATATTATTACTATAAAGTATTTTCTGACGTTCATAATCTTTTTGAATGAATTTTAAATTGTCTTTAGCTTTCAGGTATTCTTCCTGAATTCTGGTAAAATCAGGATGTTCAATAGTTGCAAGTACTTGATCTTTCTTTACATACTTTCCTTCTATTACATAAATATTTTTTACTACACCTCCCATAAAAGTAGAAACAGAAGCAAATCTTTGAGGTGGAAGTTTTAGATATCCATTTGTCTTAACCACACTTTTAAGATCTTTTTTTACCATCTTGCCAAGTACTACTTTGATCGTTTGATATTGCAACTGGCTTAATTCAACAATCTTTGACTGGTCAACAGAATCAGTAGCTGTTGTATCTTCATTTTTATTTATTCTCTTAGTATCCTCCGAATTACAGCTATTCATAAGAAAGACTAGTAATATAAAGTAAATGAAAATAGGGACGGCTTTCATAAGTTATTTTTCTCCAAGTAGATATTGAGCAATAATAATGGATTGGTTATAGTAATTTATATAATCCAGGTAAGACGCCTTAACCATCAAAGCCCTGGTTAAACTTTGAAGATACTCCAGATAGCTAATCTCTCCAGATCTATAAGCTATGTCTCCATTATTTATGATCAAATCTGAATTAGGTAAAGCATTTCTCTCATAATAAAGAAGGCTTTTCTGAAATTTAGTAATCTGTTGTAACTGAATAGACATCTCCCCTTCAATATTTTTATGGACAAAAGAGAAATTACTTTCAAGTGCTTTTTCATTCAATTGAAATGCCTGTATCCTGGCCCTGTAAGGACGATACCATAGCGGAAAAATAAGACTTACCTGCACTGTTTGAAACCGATGACTTATAGGATAAAAAACATCCTGACCTTCTTTATTAGATCCCGGGCCTTTTAATGATTGGTTAAGATAACCAATTGCAAAATTGGGTAGCAATCTTGATCTCTCCAGATTAACTCTTCGTCTTCCTTCATCAATCCGCTTTTGAGCATAGCCAAGATTAGGGTTTCCTGTAATGTTTATTGAATCACTCATTAAAGGAAAATCAAGCTTACTAAGAGGAATATCAGAAACTACTATCTTCTCTCTTGTATTGAGTAATACCTGTAATTGCTTTTCTGCTATAATAATATCGGCCTCCAGAACTGAAAGTAAATTTCTCACTTCCATTAATTGGGTCTGAGCAGTCACCTTTTCGAGGTAATTGGATTCACCGGTTTTAAACTTCAAACTGGTGGCTTCTGCAAACTTTGCGAAAAGGCTATCTTCATAAAAAAGAAACTTCTTTTTTGACTGAAGATACAGAAGTTGGTAATAACTACTTTTTACATTTTTTATAAGGTCATTTTGGGTGATGGCCATCCTTTTCTCTCCTATTTCCAGATTTGCCTGATTAACTTTAGCTTGATTGATATAAACCTGAGGAAGGGAAAAATCCTGAACAACATTAAAACTATTATCAAGGAAAATACTATTGTATTGCCCATATTGAAAATTCAAATTGGTTCTGGCCAGATCAAATGAAGTTCGTTTGATTGCAATTAGAGACTGTAATTCATAATCCATTGACTGAATACTTGCATTATTGCGTAAAGCAAAATCTATAGCCTGCTCAAGTGATAGCGGCTGAGGAATGTTTTGAGCAGAAGATGTACCTGAGTAAAAAAAACCTCCCAAAATCAGTAGAATAAAAAGATAAACCTGAGAATTCGAAGAACTTCCGGAATCATCTTTTTTCTTCTTTTTCATGAAATAAATATATAGCACAGGCAATACCAAAAGAGTCAACAAGGTAGCTGATATAAGTCCGCCTATTACCACAGTTGCAAGTGGTTTTTGCACTTCAGCTCCCGCAGAAGTAGAAATAGCCATCGGGAAAAAACCAAGAGATGCCACTGTAGCAGTCATCAGTACAGGTCGTAATCTTAATTTAGTGCCCTTTAAAACTCGTTCTTCTACATCTTCAACTCCCTCCTTTTTCAATAGATTAAAATTACTGATAAGTACAATTCCATTGAGCACTGCGACACCAGACAGAGCAATAAATCCAATGCCTGCAGATATACTGAAAGGCATTCCTCTAATAGTTAGTGCAATAATTCCTCCAATCGCAGAAAAAGGAATGGCAGTAAAAATCAATAAGGTCTCTTTAAAAGAATTAAAAGTAAAATAAAGCAGCATCAGGATCAGGCCGAGGGCAATTGGAACAACAACATATAAGCGTTTCTTAGCCTCCTGGAGATTCTCAAACTGCCCTCCATAGGTTATGGAATAACCAGGTGCCAGTTTTAATTTCAGCTCCGCCTTTTGCTTAATTTCATTCACTAAAGACTCGACATCCCGGTTCCTTACATTTACGCCTACCGTAATTCTTCTTTTGGTTTGCTCTCTAGAAATTTGCATAGGACCAGATTTAAATTCAATAGTAGCAACCTCTGTTATTGGTATCTGAGCTCCTGTGGGTATTGGGATATATAATTCTTTAATATTATCTATATCTTGTCTGAATTTCTCATTAAATCTTACTACCAGATCAAATCTCTTATCTCCTTCATAAACAATTCCCGCTGCTTCTCCTGCAAATGCCATTCTCACAATTCTGTTTAATTCCTCCACAGATATTCCGTACTGTGCAATTTTATTTCTTTTATACGTCACAAGTATTTGTGGCAATCCGATCACTCTTTCAACATAAATATCTGCAGCACCTTGAACACCTTTAGCAATAGAAGCAAGTGTATTAGCTTTCTCAGCCAGTATATCAAGATCATCTCCATAAATTTTGATAGCTATATCCTGCCTTGTACCCGTAATCAATTCATTAAAACGCATTTGTATGGGCTGCTGAAAACTTGTATTTAAACCTGGAATAGCAGAAAGAGCCTTACTCATTTTCTCAGCAAGCTCATCCTGGGTAGTAGCATTTTTCCACTCATCCTTTTCTTTTAACATTATGATGAGGTCATTGCTTTCAAGAGACATCGGATCTATAGGAATTTCTGAAGTACCGATCTTCCCAACAACCCCGTTTACTTCAGGAAACTGTTTCAGCAATATTTCAGATGCTTGTAAAGAGGTTTTTATGGTCTGGTTTAATGAGCTTCCAGGTAAAATTCTGGTTTCAACAGCAAAATCACCTTCTTCAAGTGTAGGAACAAATTGTCCACCCAGTCTTGTGAATAAGAGTATAGCCACTACCAACAAAGAAACAGCGATAGTAATAATCAATCCTTTATGCTTCACTGTATATTCAATGATTGGTTCATAGAATTTGTTAATAGCATCCATAAACCTATCTGATATATTCCTTTTATGTACAGTTTTCCTACTTAGCAATAGTGCTGAAGCCATTGGTACATAAGTAAGAGAAAGAATCAGTGCTCCAAGGATTGCAAAACTTACCGTTTCTGCCATTGGGCGAAACATCTTTCCTTCTATCCCCTCCAGAGATAAAATCGGAATATATACCATAAGTATAATTATTTCTCCAAATGCTGCAGACTTTCTGATTTTTGTGGATGCCAGAAATACCTGATCATCCATTTGACTCCTTGACAATTTTTTAACCGATAAAAGCTCTTTGTTCAAGCTAATGTTATGAACAATTGCTTCAACGATAATTACTGCTCCATCTACAATAAGTCCAAAATCAATGGCTCCGAGGCTCATCAGGTTGCCTGAAACTCCAAAAATATTCATCATGGAAAAAGCAAAGAGCATAGAAAGAGGAATTACCGAAGCCACAACTAATCCAGCACGTATATTTCCAAGAAACAATACCAAAACAAAAATGACTATTAAGCCCCCTTCTATTAAATTTTTACTAACGGTATGAATAGCTTTGTTGACTAATTTACTACGATCAATAAAAGGCTCTATCGAAATACCTTGAGGAAGATTTTTTTCTATATTCTTTATCCTTTCTTTTACACTTTCAATTACTTTAGCAGAGTTTGAACCTTTCAGCATAAGCACAATCCCACCTACAACTTCACCTTCATTATTTTTAGTCATTGCCCCATAACGAATAGCAGAACCATAATCCACATTTGCAACATCTCTGATGAGCAAAGGTATTCCATTCTCTTCCTTTATTGAAATTTTCTGAATATCCTCTAAACTGGTTACAAGGCCTATTCCTCTGATAAAATAACTATTGGGATCTTTATTAATATAGGCTCCTCCGGTGTTTTGATTATTCCTTGATAAGGCATTAAAAATTTCCGAGAGTGTAACATTCATACTTCTCAGTTTCTCAGGATTGATGGAGACTTCATATTGTTTGAGATAACCACCAAACGAACTCACATCTGCAATCCCACTAGTCCCTAAAAGTTGTCGTTTAACTATCCAGTCCTGTATAGTTCGTAAGTCCATAGCAGAATACTCTTTTTCATATCCTGAATCGACATTCAATACATATTGGTAAATTTCACCCAGTCCTGTAGTTATGGGAGCCAAAGCTGGCACTCCTATTCCAGGTGGTATTTGCCCCTGAGCTGTTTTAAGCCTTTCACTGATTTGCTGCCTGGCCCAATAAATATCGACCCCGTCTTCAAAAACAACCGTAACCACAGACAAGCCAAATCTTGAAATAGATCTTATTTGCAATAGCTTAGGGATGTTGGCCATGGACAGTTCAATTGGAAACGTAATAAACTTCTCTACCTCCTGAGCTGCCAGTGTAGGTGTAGAGGTAATGACTTGTACCTGATTATTGGTAATGTCCGGTACAGCATCAATAGGTAATTTCGAGAGAGAATACAAACCCCAAACAATAAGAGCAATCGTAAAAAAGCCAATAATTATTTTATTCCTTATGGAAAAACTAATCAGGCTATCAATCATAAAAAAATGATAAGTGACAGTAAATATTCAATGCGATTAACTAAGAACGCCCAATGAATGTTTGATAAAGAAAATTATAACTTTGGAGTAAATAGAGACAAATCAAAGATGGTCAAAGAACTTTCTATTTTGGTTACAAACATCAAAAAATGATTCAACCATGTTTATTTATAATAAGAACAGTTTAGTCCTTCATTTTAAATCCAAGACACCAACAATCTGAATTTATTTCTCCAACTCTTTTTTCGGCCATAAAAATTCAAACTTGGCTCCTTTACCAACCTTACTCTTTACCCATATTCTACCTCCTCTTGCCTCTAAAATAGATTTTACAGTATTTAAACCTACACCATGAGATTGAATGCTCTGACTATGCTTTTCAAACAACTTAAATATATTCTCCTGTTCATCTTCAGGAATACCTGGACCATTATCGTTGAGAGAGAATAAATATTCACCTCCTAAATCAGAACAAGAGATTTCGATAATCCCTTTTTCTTTATCGTTATATTTTATCGCATTACTAAGGAGATTAAGCAGAACCTGGATAAATAGTATCTTTTTCCCAGAGAATGAAAGTGTAGCACAACCAGAAATTTTGAATTCAAATTTTGCAGGTATTGTAATAAGATTTTTAATTTCATCAAAAAGCTCCGGAAATGAAATTTCATCAACTTCCTTATCCGATTGTTTCCTCTTTGCTTCTTCAAGTTCCTTAGCTATAAGAAATCTCATAGCAGAAATACTATCCATCAAATACTGATGTGTTAATTCTAACTGATCCACATGCTTTCCCTCTCTTATTTCTCCGATCATTAATTCAATTAATCCCTCTATTCTCGCAAGAGGTGCCTTTAGATCATGAGTTATTGTATAACTGTATTTTTCCAGACTTTTATTCATCAACTGAAGACCGGCATTCTCCATTTGAAGCAATTCCTCCAAATGCATTTTGTCAGAAATATTCCTTGATGATGAAATTGCATAAAGTTTATTATCTAAACTTAAAGCTGCTAAAGTAATGTCTATTTCAAATTCCGATCCGTCCTTCCGTAATCCCATTACCTTACGATGAGCAGCCATCTTTTTATCAAGAGGATTAGTAAAATATTCCCTTACATGATTTCTATGTTTTTCACGCAAAGAAACCGGAACAAGAATCTCAATCTCTTTCCCCAAAATCTCTTCAGGAGTATAGCCAAACACATCAACAACTTTATTATTGGCTATTTCAATAATGCCATCTTTATTGGTTACAATAATTGCGTCAGGCATTCTTTGAATTAATCCATCCAGCAATCCACTAACATCTGTTATCATAAATCAAAATGGACAATACTTCGTACATAACAGACTGGTGGATAAACTGTTTTTGTAACAAAGAATTCCATTACTACTATAAAGTCTTACGAATTTTGTCGATCAATTAAGTGAAATCAAATTCTAAAGAATGCTGATTTTTAAAAGTATTCTATGAATAAGAAAAAAGTAGAGATTTGAATATTATAATCTACTTCTTAAGACTATCGAAACCCGAGATCAGATCAAATAGTTCTTCATCTATCTTATTTTGTCTTAGCCTGTTGTACCCGGATTTATAATCATCCAGAAGTTCCTCAATATTTTTTTCCGCTCTTTGCATAGAAGCGAAACGACTTGAATTTTCACTGGATAATGATTCTGCACAAGACTGAAATAAGGAAACAAAAAGATATTCATCAATAAGAGAAAAAAGTACCTCTTCTTTTCTTCCTATGATCTGAGGAATTTTATTTGAAGGCCATTTATTTCTTTTCATCTTTTCCTTCCACTTCAGTTCTAGAGGAAGTACATGTTTTACAGAAGGCTGATATAATGACATGTTTAAAGGTCTGTGATTATAAATTTTTAATAAATCGCCATCTACCTTCATTTCAGATAAAACATCTAATAGTATTTGACCAACCAAAGGGTTAATTGCTTTTACTGAATTTGGAACTTCATATGTTTTTTTTGGAACAAAACCTGCTTCTTCAAGATCAGACCTTAACTTTTCACCTATACAAAAAATATTCACTTTATAGCTATCATTTTTTATATCCATGATTAGAAATTCTTTCATCACAGAATTAAATTCTCCAACTAAACCCTGATCTGTTCCAAATACAATTAAACAAAGTTTTCCTTTGCCTTCCTTGCTTTCTTTGAGATCAACTCCTTTAAAGAAAGCCGACAAACTGACCTCAACTGTCTCATTATAATCCTGCAAAGCTATTACCGCTTGTTCATATTGACTAAGACTTGAGGCCGCGATTAACTTCATGGTTTTTACCACTGAATGCAACTCATAAAGTCCATCTATCTTTTCTTTAAAACCCTCAATTGATTCCATTTACCAGTCTATTTAGGCATCAACAAAATGCTGCAGATCCTCTTTCAATAAATTTACTAGCTTATCTCTATTACGTTCTGATAGCTTTTCACTCAATAAAACAGCCTCTAACTCACCCAAATCTTTAGACCTTTGCTTAATAATATTTTCAGCCATTTTCATTTTATTTAAAGGAATAGAATCAAACAACCCTTCAGTCAAAGCAATTAAAATCAATATTTGTTCTTGTAATGAAACAGGTTTGGATTCCTCCTGTTTTAAACACATTCTAATGCGCTTTCCATGTTCAATTAATCTCTGGGTTCTTTCATCAAGCTTTGCTCCGAATTTTGAAAAATTTTCCAGCTCTTCAAATTGTGAATAGGCCAGCTTGAGATCACCTACTACTGATTGATAAATAAACTTCTGGGCTGCCTTCCCTACACGTGAAACCGATTTTCCTATATCAACTGCAGGCAAAATTCCCAATTCAAATAACTTAGGTGATAAATAGATTTGTCCATCTGTAATAGAAATAAGATTTGTCGGAATATAATCGGAAATATTTTCTGCCTCCGTTTCAATTATTGGTAATGCAGTTAATGATCCTCCTCCTAGTTCCTTTTTCAGATGAGTAGAACGTTCAAGCAGCCTTGAATGAATATAAAAAATATCTCCGGGATACGCCTCTCTGCCTGGAGGTCTCCTCATTAACAAAGAAATTTCTCTATATGCAAGTGCATGTTGTGTCAGATCATCGTAAACGATGAGCACGTCCCTCCCTTTTTCCATAAAATACTCTGCTATTCTAGTTGCAGCATATGGAGCAATGTATTTTAGCCCGGGTGAGTCGTCGGCCTTTGTTACTACTAATATAGAATAATCTAGAGCACCATTTTCTTCCAGACGACTGATAACCTTAGCTATTGAAGAAGCCCTCTGACCTATGGTACAATAAACACATAAAACATTTTCATTCTTCTGATTAATAATTGTATCTACAGCAATTGCTGACTTCCCTGTTTGCCTGTCTCCCAAAATCAGTTCCCTTTGGCCCCTGCCAATAGGAATTAGCGCATCAATGACTTTTATACCAGTTTGCAAAGGAACATCAACAGGAATTCTATCCACAATGGAAGGAGCATCACGTTCAATGGGGAATTTTTTATAATCATCCACAGCAGGCTTACCATCCAATGGTCTGCCCAGTGGATCAATCACACGACCAATTAACTTCTCACTAACAGGCACATCAGTTATACGTCCTGTTCTTTTCACTTCATTTCCTACCTGAAGCTTATCACTATTTCCCAATACTATCACACCAACTTCATTATGCAAAAGTTGAAAGGTAATGCCAAACAGATTTTCTGAAAACTGGATAAGCTCATCCACTGCTACTCCCGAAAGACCAGATACCATGACAATGCCTTTCGAAATATTTGTAATAATACCGATATCCTCTATAATTAAATCAGCTGAAAAATCAGCTACTTTATGTGATAGATTATGAAACATTTTACTTGCAGAGCTTTTAAGGTTATTCATTCAGAATTCACTTTTTCAAATCCGGAATTATTTTGCATCTAACAATACATTCACACTATTTAAATAATCTTTAATACTCCATGCTACCCGATAACCATTGATTATAAGTTCAACTCCACATATAAGGTCAGGCTCAATTTCATAATGAATTTCATTTATATCAGCAATCCTTTTGACAATTGTCCCTATTTGTTCTTTTAAAGATGAATTTATTTCATAGGCACTTTTGACAATTGCTATCTGATCTGCAATTCCACTATTACCAGTTAAGTTTTCACTTTTCACACTATCAATATTATTTAAACGCTCAATAAAATTCTGAGTGACTACCTCCTGAAGATTAAGAGAAGATAAATCCTTAAGAACCTTTTTAGATATATAAAAAACTTCCGATTCCACCCTATTTACCAATTCATCAATATACTGTTCTGTCTCTTCTTTAATTGATTTGGTTAAGTGATCCTTTAATTGATCGGACATCTTATATACTTCCATTAATCGTTTCTTTTTTTCCTCTTCAATCTCCTGTCCAATCTTTTTCAAAAGATCTCCTTTATGATTTTCCAAATCTTCATTTTTCTTCTGAAGATCATTCTGCATCTGCTTTGCTTCAGCCATTTTAAGTTCAGCTGATTTCAGTAAACTTTCTCTTTCATTTTTCCTGTTTGAGATTGCATTTAATACAGGTTTATACAATAACTTTTTAAGCAACCATACAAGTATGATAAAATTTATTATCTGTGCTATTATGGTAAACCAATTAATTTTCATGTTTACTTCCCACCATTAGAAATGATGTAATTCCAGAATGGATTTGCAAAGATTAGAATCATAGAAACTACAAATGAATAAATTGCCATTGACTCGATCATTGCCAGCCCAACAAAAAGCGTTCTTGTAATCGTAGGTGCAGCATCCGGTTGCTGAGCTATTGAAGTCATCGCAGAAACGATTGCTCTTCCTTCACCTATAGAAGGAGCTATACATCCTATACTGGTTGTAAAACCAGCCATAATTATAGAGATCAATGAAATAATAGTTGTCTGATCCATACCTATTAACAGTAGTTTAATTTTCTTTAATCCTAGAGGCTGCCGCTATATAAACAGTTGCCAAAACAGTAAATATATAAGCCTGAACCATACCTGTAAGCAATCCCAAAATTGTCATAACAACAGGAAATATAAGTGGTGTCAAGCCAACTAAAATGGTAACAATCAAAGTTCCACTCATAATATTCCCAAACAATCTTATTGCAAGAGCAATTGTCCTGGTTAATTCACTTATAATATTAAATGGCAACATAATGAAAGTTGGTTCAATATAGGATTTAAGATATCTCAGAATCCCTTGTTCCATTATTCCGAATACAGGAACTGCAAAAAAAACACAAACAGCAAGGGCGATCGTTGTGGATACAGAACCTGTCGGAGGTTCATACCAGGGTATTATAATCAGGATATTCGAAGTGACGATAAAAAGAAATAATGTCCCTATAAATCCTAAATACCTTTCTGGCTCTTCCAGTCCTATTTCTTTAATCTGTTCATTAATTACGTCAATCAGAAGTTCAAACATCACTTGCCCCTTTGAGCTCTTCATTTTCTTAAAACTGAAGAATGAAAATAAAGATATTACAGTAAGAAGTATCATTACTCCCCAGGTAGTAACGATGGTTAAATCTATTTTTACAAATCCATATTGCCAGAATACAAGATCATCAGGGCTTATTCTCATGATTAAATTCTTTTAAATCAAAGCTCTTGACCATTTTTGTAATAGTAATTCTGGCTAACATAAATCCGGCAAAACACACTAGCAGATTCAACCAGTCTTTATCAAACAGGTAATAAAATCCAATTATTGAAAATGCAACTCTAAAGATAAAACTACCAAGAAATGCAATACCTGGATTCTTTAGAGGAAGGCAATATTTTACGGTTAGCCAAAGGCCACCATAAAATATTGCCCCCAGAAATAAACCTCCTATAAAACAGATTATGAATATCAGGTTATTCATCAATATCCTTTTGTTCTTTTTTTATTTCTTTATTTTCTTTTTCTATCCAATTCCAGGCCAGCAAACATCCTCCAACCACCCCTGCAACCAATAAAGATAGAGTCCAGGAAAATTCCTGAGGGAACTTCTTATCCAGCCAATGCCCTATAAAAATCCCGATAACCGTGGGAATCACAATTAACCAACCAACGACCCCTATAAAACCAAGTCCAAACCAAACTCCTTTATTTCGTTTTTTTATCTGTTTGAGTTTTCTTAACTCCTTTGACCTGAATGATGAAAACTTGTCATCCCTCTTCATTTATTCATTAATAGTTAACTCTGCATATTTTTTAATGAAATTACTTTCAAGCAGAGCAATTGTTCTCTTATATTCCTTTTCCTGCTCATCTAAAGCAAGAAATTCACTTTCAATTTTTTTATACAGCTCTCCTAATTCTACTCCTCCAATGGCATCTCTTACTGATAGATATACGTACTTACCAGTCTTTCTCAAAACGCCCTCATCAGTTGCCAGATAAACCGATCCTTGTGAATCACTTTTATAAAATAATATTCCAGGCACCACTATAGCAACACAGTCCAGTCTATGTGGCAAGTAGCCATACTGACCATCAGTAGTTTCTACAACTAAACTTGTTACATCCTTTACCTCAGCATAAATCTTAAACGGAAGTAATATTTTAAGATGCATGTGGGAATATCCTTCATCCATACTATTGGTCATTTAATCGCCTCTTCAATATTGCCAATCATATAAAAAGTATCTTCTGAATAAGATTTGAATTCATCATTCAGTATTCTCTCACATCCATTAAGGGAATCTTCAAGATCTACCATCTTTCCTTTTATTCCACTAAAATTTTCAGTTGCTACGAAAGGTTGAGTTAAGAATCTTTCCAGTTGCCTCGCTCTTTTTACCAATTGCCGATCCTCCAATGACAATTGATCTAAGCCCAACATAGCAATAATACCCTTTAGATTCTCATACCTGGAAAGTGTACTTTTAACTTCCTGAGCAATCAGATAATGTCTTTCTCCAACAACAGAAGTATTAATCATCTTTGAATTTGATTTCAAGGGATCAACAGCTGGATATAGCCCTTCGCTGGCTTTCTTTCTGGATAATACAATCGAGGCAGCCAAATGAGAAAACGTATGCACTGCAGATGGGTCTGTAAGGTCATCTGCGGGAACATAAACAGCCTGAATAGATGTTATTGCGCCACTTGAAGTATTAGCAATCCTCTCTTCTAATTGAGCAAGCTCTGTTGCAAGACTTGCCTGATATCCTAATCTGGATGGCATTAACCCCATCAAACCCGAAACTTCCATTCCAGCCTGGATAAACCTGAATATATTATCAATAAGAAGCAATACATCTTTATGTTCTTCATCTCTGAAATACTCAGCCATAGTTAATGCGGAGTGGCCTACTTTAAATCTGCATCCGGGAGGTTCGTTCATCTGACTAAAAACCATAATCATATCTTTCATAACACCTGCGGCTTTCATATGTCTGTATAACTCCTCTCCTTCCCTACAGCGCTCTCCTATACCACAGAAGATGCTTATACCGTTATAATATCCAATCATATTATGGATCATTTCAGTAAGTAGGACAGTTTTACCAACCCCTGCTCCTCCAAACAATCCAGCCTTACCTCCTTTTTCCAGAGGCGCTAAAACATCTATAACCTTTATGCCAGTCTGAAATATTTCTGTTTTTGTTACTCTTTTTTCTAATGGAGGAGGAAGCTGATAAATACTTTTTTTTCTTTCAATACTCAAATTTTCTTCAGAATCAATTATATCTCCAAATACATTAAACATATGTCCGAGTAATTGATTTCCAATAGGTATTTTTATTGGACTACCTGTATCTTCAACTGATATACCTCTAGATAAACCCTGGGTTGATTGAAGTGCAATGCACCGGACAATATTTGAGTTCAGCTGAAACGCCACCTCAAGCGGTATTTTATTTTTACTTTCAGCTATTAATAAATTCTGAATCGGAGGTAAGTAACTATCAAACCAAATATCTACTACACTTCCCTGAACACTGAATACCTTCCCCTTCATTAGCTTTTTGTTCGATTTCAATTATATATATTTAACCTTAGGCACAACTTATTATGTATATAATTGTTTACAATTCTTCAATCTTCCAACTTTAGAATATTAAATAACCTCCTTTGAAATGCTACGTAGTGATTAAAGTTTAAAAATAGATATACAGATGCGGATTCCCTTTCCTAAATATACACGCCTCTTATTATTACTTTTCATATGCCATTGTACCTATACAAACAATGATTCCATAATTAAAAAATAAACTTCTCCAAACATAAATATTTATTAAAAGTTGCTTTTAGCTATCTATAGATAAGAAATAACAATAACGGACTACTTGAATGAATGGCATACAATTTTATTCCTATTACATATAAAACAATGAAGACGCTCATTACTTCTTTATTATGTGACCTGGATGGTGTACTAACTCGTACAGCAAAACTTCATGCTAAAACATGGAAAATCCTTTTTGATGAATTCCTTAAAAAACATGCTGAACAAAACAATGAAAAATTTTACGAATTCAATATATCAACTGATTATCCAAAATATGTAGATGGTATACCACGACTTGATGGAATTAGAAGTTTTCTAAAGTCCAGAAATATTATTATCCCTGAAGGATCCCCAGATGATTTAAACATGTCTTTAACAGTCCATGGTTTAGGAAAACAAAAGAACCTATTATTTCACAAGCTATTGAAAAAAGAAGGAGTAGAAACATTCCCTTCCTCCATCGAAGCTTTGAAAGTGTGGAAAAAACTAGGATTAAAACTTGCGGTAGTTTCTTCAAGTAAAAACTGTAGACAAATACTTGAAGCTTCAGGAATAGCTAATTTATTTGATGTTATTGTGGACGGAATTATCAGAGAAGAAAAAAATATGAGAGGCAAACCTTACCCTGATACATTTCTTTATGCCTGCAAACTATTAAAGGCAAGACCTGAAGAAACTGCTGTTGCCGAAGATGCAGCTTCAGGTATAGAAGCAGCTATAAAAGGAAATTTCGGACTCACTATTGGAATTAAAAATGAAAATAACTTCAACTTACTGAAACAGGCAAAAGCAGACACAATTGTCAACAATCTCAGTGAATTAGTTTATAACGGAAATATTTTTCAAACTCTATAGAACCATACTTTATAATGAACAACTGGACCTTAGAATATATCGGATTGGGTGGAGCCAATGAAGGGCTTCGTGAAGCATTATGCACCCTTGGGAACGGACATTTTGCCACACGGGGAGCGGCAGAAGAATCATTTGCTGATGGAATTCATTACCCAGGCACATATCTTGCTGGTGGCTATAACAGGCTAAAAACAGAAGTTTCCGGCAAGGTCATTGAAAATGAAGACCTCGTCAACTGGCCCAATTGGTTATGCCTAACTTTTAAAATGGAAGATGAAGATAACTGGTTCGATTTATCCAAAAAAAAGGTATTATTCTACAAACAAACCTTAGACATAAAACATGGACTCTTGATAAGAGAGATGAGATTTTCAGATAACAAAGATCGTGAAACATCTATTATCAGTACCAGATTCGTAAGCATGAACGATCAACATAAGGCAGTTATCCGATGGGAGTTTAAAGCTATAAACTGGTCAGGAAATATAGTTATCCGCACATCTCTAGATGGAAATATAAAAAATGAAGGGGTTAAACGTTATCAGAAATTAAATAACGAACATCTTAATATTATTGACATTGGTCAATTTGAGAAGGACAATATTTATCTGTTAGTTCAAACTAACCAGTCCCACATTTACATGGCGCAGGCTTCCTGTTGTCAAATTTTTCAGAATAATGAAAAAGTTAATTTTCATTACGAAATCGATAAAATAGAAGGAAAAATAAGTCAGAATATCTATTTAAACGTTACTCAGGCAAAAGAAACTATAATAGAAAAAACAGTAGCTATTTATTCTTCCAAAGATATAGCAATAAGTGAGCCTCTAGTGGAAGCGATAAATTCTATTAATAAAAGAGAGACCTTTGACGAGCTAATAAAAAATCATCAATATTCATGGAATGTTATGTGGGACCGTTTTGATTTTTATTTTTCAGATTCAGGAAATACAATCTTACTACTTCACTTACATATCTTTCATCTGCTTCAAACTTGTTCCCCACATACTATTGGTAAGGATGTAGGTGTACCCGCCCGTGGTTTGCATGGTGAGGCATATCGAGGTCATATATTCTGGGATGAATTATTTATATTCCCTTTATTGAACTTCCGATTACCAGATTTGACCCAATCACTTCTTAAATATCGTTACCATCGTTTGGATGCTGCAAAAAGACTTGCAAAAAAAGAAGGATTTCAAGGAGCAATGTTTCCATGGCAAAGTGGAAGTAATGGAAGAGAAGAAAGTCAAATCATACATCTTAATCCGATTTCTGGTAAATGGGGACCCGACAATACTTATTTGCAAAGACATGTTAACCTGGCGATAGCTTATAACATATGGCAATACTATGAAGTAACCGGTAACATTCCATTTATGAAAGTTTATGGTGCAGAAATGTTATTGGAGATAGCAAAATTCTTTTCAAGTATATGCACCTGGAATAGTCACAAGGAGCGATATGAAATATTAAAAGTAGTAGGACCAGATGAGTTTCATACCTCCTACCCAGATTCAAAAGAGCCTGGAATAAATAATAATGCATATACCAACTATATGACATCCTGGCTTCTTACCAAAGCAATAAAAATCCTACAGGTTATTGGAAATACCCGTAAAACTGAATTGTTTCAAAAACTAGATTTGAATGAAAAGGCCATTGCAAAATGGGATGAAATAAGCCGTAAGTTATTCATCCCATTTATGGAAAATGAAATAATAGCACAGTTCGAGGGATATGAAACTTTAAAAGAATTTGATTGGGATAAATATCGGGAAAAGTATGGAAATATCCAGAGACTAGATAGAATACTAAATGCAGAGAATGATTCTGTAAATAATTATAAGGCTTCCAAACAAGCAGATGTATTAATGTTATTTTATTTGTTTTCTTCTGATGAATTAGTTGAATCATTTGAAAAATTAGGATACCACTTTACATCCAGCCATATATTGAATAATATTAACTATTATATACCACGCACCTCAGACGGTTCAACACTTAGCCGAATAGTACGTTCATGGGTTGAAGCACGCTCTAAACGTCAACATTCCTGGTATTTTTTCCATGAAGCATTGATGAGTGATTTCAAAGATGTACAAGGTGGAACAACTGCAGAAGGCATACATCTTGGTTCTATGGCAAGTACGGTAGATATTATTCACCGCTGTTATACCGGACTGGTAATACGCAATGATGTTTTATGGCTTAACCCCTCGTTTCCAATAGAAATAGACTCAATGGATCTAACATTATATTATAGAGGTCTTTGGTTAAAGATTTTTTTTCGTCCAAATGAATGCAAAATTGAAGCAAGTGATGGAGCTCTACAACCGATAACTATTGGGTTTAAAGATGAAAAAATATTGTTAAAACCTGGAACCACTATAATAATTCCGATTCTTACCTAAGTAAACATTATAAAAAGATTATTATATCAACTCCAAAATACAACCTACATGTTCTGACTTTAAAATATTAAATTTAACTACTATTTAGTTTCCATATCTATGTCATATTCTCACAAAAGAACTAAAATCATTATACTTTCAAACACTACACAAAAGAATCTATCGAGAACAAAGCCAATCAATACATTTATGAATGAATTATCAAGATAATGAAGAAAATACATTTTAAGTTTTCAATAATAATCATTGATCACTGCGATAGATACAGCAAAAGTCCAATAAAGAAAGTAACTTCAATCTTTACTTTTATTCAACATTATTTCAATTACCTTGTTTGTACCTAAATACTCAAAAAATATGAAGTGGAACAAAACAATAATTCATTTTTAAAAAAGCTTAAGCAGCTATTTATTGGAAATGCCAGAAATATCACAGATAGTTCACTGTTTCAACATACCACACTTATATCATTTTTAGCCTGGGTAGGTCTTGGGGCAGATTCTTTATCCTCTTCCTGCTACGGCCCTCCAGAAGCGTTCCTTATCCTCAAACATCACCATTACTTAGGACCAATTGTTGCAATAATGAGTTCCTTAACCATTTACATAATTAGTTCTGGTTATAATTTAATCATTGATTTATTTCCAAATGGCGGAGGTGGCTATTTTGTTGCAGGCAGATTGCTTTCTCCAAAATTAGGTATGATTTCGGGATGTGCACTAATCCTGGATTATATACTTACCATCACTATATCAATTGCAAGCGGTACAGACGCCATTTTCAGTCTATTGCCAGCTAATTACTCTGGTATCAAATTATACTTTAGCTTTGCAATTATCCTCTTTTTTATTTTAATAAATCTTAGAGGGCCCAAAGAGTCCATAAAAATATTACTACCCATTTTCTTATTATTCTTAGTTACCCATTTAATCGTCATCACATACGGAATTGCTTCCCATATAGGAAACTTCGGCGACATAGTGGGTGACGTTTTAAGCGACATAACAACTAGTCAATCTCAATTAGGAACTTATGGATTATTCTTTTTAATCTTAAAAGCTTTCTCTATGGGAGCTGGGACCTTCACAGGAATTGAAGCCGTAAGTAATGGCATGCCCGTCCTAAGAGAGCCTAAAAGAGCTACTGCAAAGAGAACAATGGCTTTTATGGCATTTTCTCTAACCTTCATGGTATTAGGATTAATGATCTCCTATTTATTGTTTCATGTTGAACCTGCACAGAATAAAACTCTAAATGCAGTATTATTTGAATCTGTCACTAAAGAATGGACAGTATTTGGCCCTCCGTTCGTCATTATAATCCTCATTTCCGAAGCATGCCTTTTATTTGTAGCTGCTCAAACCGGATTCCTTGATGGTCCACGTGTACTTGCAAATATGGCAACAGACAAATGGTTTCCTACCAGCTTTGCAATGTTAAGTGACAGATTGGTAATTCAAAAGGGAATAATTTTTATGGGAGTGATGTCTGGTTTAATAATGGGAATTAGTCATCAGTCAGTGAGATTTCTTGTTATACTGTACAGCATAAATGTATTTATAACATTCTCACTTTCTCAATTGGGAATGTCTAAACATTGGTGGAAAAACAGGAATACAGATAGCAAATGGTCTAAGAAGTTCTTCATCAATGGTATCTGCTTTTTGGTTTGTGGATTTATCCTTATAATGGTTATGGTTCTAAAATTTCATGAAGGAGGTTGGATAACTCTATTTATCACATGTCTTTTTATAATATTGGCCTTGTCTGTTAAAAGGCATTATAATAAAATTGCCCAAAAACTATTAAAGTTAGATACATTGGTTCCAAATGCACGACAAGAAATAAGCAAAATCCTTGACAACATCAGGACTAAAGGATTTAGCTTTAAAGATACTCGTGAGAACAATAAAACTGCTGTTTTATTTGTATCTGGCTTTAATGGCAAAGGCATATCCTCCTTACTATATTTATTAAAGCTTTTTGATGCTCAGTTTAAAACTATTGTATTTGTTGAAATAGGTATTTTAAACACTCATACATTGATAAATGAAGAAGTTGTTCATCATTTGGATGAAGATTTAAAGTCTGATTTAAAGCACTATGTTAACCTTGTAAGCAAATTCGGATTTGAAGGAAAAGCAATAAGGACTTTAGGAACGGATGTAACAATAGAAGCGATGAAAATCTCTTATACTATAATGGAAAAATACCCCAACAGCATTTTCTTTGGCGGCCAGATATTATTTCCTGATGAAACAATTTTCACAAAATACCTTCATAATTACGAAGCCTTCTCTTTACAAAAAAGCTTTTATAAAAAAGGTATTCCATTTATCGTGCTACCGATTGAGCTTACCTAAGTTGAACACTCATTTCATAATACTAAGTTTAAAAGAACCCATAGGCACTGAAGTAGAACACAACAATCAGCCTATTCTGCTCCAACTCCGGATTATAAAAATATATAGCCAGGTTTTATTTGATAAATTCTGCATTTCTCCCTAACCCCCAAATAGCGATGCAAAATTTCCTGCACAGACTCATCACATTAAAGCTGTTATAAGATTATCAGAGAGAGAAGTTCTGAATTTAAATTTGACACAACCTTTAAAAGACATAAGCTCTTCTGGAGGACATCTTGCATCTTTAACAGGAACAATAAAAAACATTAAAGATTATACGCTGGGGCATGTTACTATGAATAGAAGGGACATTGAGAAAACATACCCAACATAGAAACTCTGTCAATGCTGCTTTGCTCCGATTAAACAGGAACTAAAAATTTCTTAGGAGTTGAGTCCAGCTTGCCTTACCTGAGTATTTTACCTGTTCCCCTCCAATATTTCTGCTATAATGAACAAACACTATCTTATAGTTATATACTAAAAGAGGCTGTCTTTAAAATAAAGACAGCCTCTTTCAATTTAAATTTTAAGAAAGGAATTTAAAATTAGTATGTAAAAGCTATTTGATTACCACTTTCACTACACTGCTTCTCTCCTCATACTGAACCATCAAAGCATAAACTCCAGACTTCAGATTACTAATATCAACCTGGCCCTCGCTTCTACCTTGCTGAAGCAGCCTGCCTGAATAATCTAAAATGGAGTATTCAAAATTTCCTTGCAATCCTTGTACCTGGATATACTCCTCAGCAGGATTGGGATATATGCCGATGTTTAGTTGGTTGTTCTTTCCGATGCCAGTAATAATTCTCTCTGCAAGTACAGCTGTACCAAAAAGAGAAGGGTCCTGCCACGCATTATCTTCACCTGCATTCCAGGAGAGTTTCTTATCTCTGCCACTTCCGTCGTCATCGTCATTGATCATAAAATCAATACCTATACTTTGGTCTTTGGCAGGTGTTCCCTGTAAGGTAGCCCAAGGAATACTCGCTTCTATAATATAACCATTTGTAGTGCTAACACTGCTATAAACAATTCCGGCAGAAGACCTTCCAGATGGCAATGTACCTACCACAGCCCCATCGTTCCATCCGAATGAATATTGTACATCGTTAGCTCCGTATGTAGTTGCTTTATCGTTATTAATATCAAAGTAGAATTCTACAGCATCATCTTCATAGCTATTAGGACTGTCGTTGGTTTTTATGTTGTCTGTTACAACCGCCAAAACATATACATTTGTATTGTCCCACATAATTTTAGCTGTACCGCTCAAGTCGCTGCTGTTAGCTATTGTTCCTACAAGAGTTTTTGTAGCTGTGATTGGTTGGATAAGAGGGTCATTCCACAACTCATCCACTTCTCCATCTATGGTCGGAGGAGTGTTTGTATTATAGATTTTGTAGGTATAAGTAACCTTAACAGTGATAGCTGCTCTTGGCCCTTCACAACCGCCTAATGTTTGAGAAACGTAATACGTCACAGTTCCTGGTGTCGAGGTATTTGGAACAGGTGCTGAAGCTAAAGGAGTACCACCTGTTTGCACTGTATACCACTTAAGGCTGGTTCCGGAAGCTGTTAATGGGGTTGCGATATCACCATATTCGTATGCGACAGCAGCAGTTACAGTCGGAGCAGGAGTAGCACAAGGATTTTCACATGCAGGTTTATATACTTTAAAATTACCTGACACATTTAATAAAGCGAGCATATACAACATACCGTCGTAATATCTCCATTGTCCGCTAGGGACTGCCATGTTCCAGAATGCCTGCACAAAAGGTGTAGAAAGCGCCGTATTGCTTGTTGCAAGAGATGCTACCGCATTGCAGGCAACAAGACCTCCTGATTGACTTCCTTCTGCACCTGAGCCATCCCAATTATAATGACTTTGATAGTTTGTCCCGCGGTTTTTAAAGAAAGTAAGATAGCGCTCCGCAATCACAGGCTGTTGCTCATCCGCCTTGAACCAATGATAATCCATACCAATGTTCATAATAGTACGCCATGCGTCATACATGAATCTGTGACTATTAGAATTGAAAGATGTAGACTTAGGTGTTCCGTCAAAATTTGAATAGTCCGTTGATAAGCCAGAACTAGAGTGAGATGCGTCACGAAGCAACTTTCTTGCAGCTGCTGGTGTCTGAGCCCAAAAAGTTTTATTGGTTGTTGACCAACGAGCCCACAACTCCCAAAAAGCAGGTAAGTTATAAGAAGGATCTGTATAGTCATATGACCCCTGATTAGGTCCAAATGTTATTAATTTTGAATTTGTATTGAACAAATTGTTAATACCTCCTGCACCTGTTTTGCTTTGCACTTTAGTTATAACAGACTGGGCTTCTGCCGCATAATTAAAAATCCCTGTACCATTTCCCCAACGGTTGGCAGCAAAATATAAGGCTGTTACAAAATATGCTTCACCATCCGGAGCAGGGTTATTATCTTTTGCACTTCCACTTATATTTAATGACCATCTAAAGAATCCATCCAGATTTCCTGAGTTATGATGCATGTAAGTTTTAGTCCATCTCCACAGTTTGTCAAATTCAGCTTTTTTGTCGAGCTGCACACAAATCATCATACCGTAAGACATACCTTCCGAGCGGACATCATTATTAGCCACATCAAGAATGTAGGCCATATCCTGCCCTACCGGATAATACAATTGCTGATTTGAGTTACCATAGAAAATCTGCTGAAAGGCATTGTTAATCTTGGTATTAACTTCTGTGTCGTTTTTGTTCAAAAGTTCTTTGAACATATTTCTGTAAACACCCGTAAAATAAGCTCCTTGTCCGGTTTCATTACAGAGGTCCTGTGCATGGGAATTTCTGCTGGTGCAGAGGAACAGCACCATAAGTAATCCGCACAGCAAATTAATTCTTTTGGGAAAAAGATTTTTCATAAGCTAACAGTTTTAATTAGTTGGAAATTTTTCAATAGTTTGTATTATAAGTGTATAGGTTTTTAAAATTCACAAAATCCGGCCCCATACCAAGGAAATACAGAGACCATTATTTAATCAAAATCCCTCCGCCCAACTTACAATCTTGGCAGTACACAGAGGTAAATAAAAAGTAAACATCTTTTCTTAAAAAAATCTGATTAGATCTTTTTATAATTCTATTACTTAGGCCTCACCTCAGCAATATTCTGGGCTTAAAGATTAAAAACAACCATTGAAATTCTCTAAAAGTAAAGAACTACTAGAGTTTTATACTCTAGTAGCACATTTCTAATTAATCAGAATTTTTAGAAATGAGAAATAATGCATCCCTACATCTTAATAACATCTGATAATCAAAACAATTTAAAAACAGAAGAGATTGATAGTGTACCAGAAATTTAAAAGGCCGGAAAGAGTTTCCGGCCTTTTAACTACTTATTTTGATGTTGTGTTAATTATAGATGAAACAGTACGAGATTTTATTAATTACCTCTTTACAGTTATCTTCTTTTGCAAGATTGAATTTTCCTTCTTAATACTAAGGACATAGATCCCTTCTTGTAATCCGCTTACATCTATCTTAACTGTATTTCCTGCAACTTCAGTTTTCTGAACAACTTCCTTACCCAATACATCTATTAAGGTGAAGGTTGCATTTGATAAATCCAGCTCTGAATCTATATATACTTCTCTGCTAGCAGGGTTTGGATAAAAATTAGCAAATATTGAGCTCGCTGATGACCAGAATCCCGTAACACTACCTGATGTTATGCTTGTCGCAGAAGAAGTTGTAACTCCTCCGTTGCTGTCTGTCACTCTTATAATTATTGAATGTTCTCCAGGACCAGGGTTATTCCATACATAGCTGTAAGGTGCAGCAGTTCCAGTACCAAGTACATTGGATCCATCCAAAAATTCCACTAGTGTAATTTCTCCATCCGGGTCTGATACCTCTGCCGTAATTGTAATTGAACCTTCAATTATAGCATTGGAAGCGGGAGACGTAATTGTAATTACTGATGGTTTATTGTCATTTACACTTATCTGTAAAGCCTGAGATTTAGCCTTACATTGAGATGCATTTGTTACTTCAACCGTATAAACTCCAGCCTCAGTTGCAGTATACGCTGATTCTGTCGCCACCTTGATATCATTTTTATACCATTGATAACTTAATCCTGAACCTGCATTAGCTTTTAATACCACACTACCGCCTTTCACAAAAGTAATAGGTCCTGATGCTGTAATAGTAGCTTCAGGAAGAGCATTAACAGTTACTTCTATGAGTGCTCTTGAGCTTTCGCATCCATTTACATTCTGGCTTACATAATACTTTGTTAAACCTGCAGAAGTCGTAAGGGGTACAGGAGCAGTTGATGATCCTGTGCCTCCTGTAGCGGTAGTAAACCACAATAACCCTGTGCCTGTTGCCGACAACTGACTTGCTGTTGCATTTTGGCAGTATGCCAGAGTTGCAGTTACTGCAGGAGGAGCCGGAGTTGTACATGGTAAAAGGCCTTGTAGAATTGCAGTACCAAATAATGACGGATCCTGCCATGCATCATCAGTAGACGCATTCCATGATAACTTTCCATCCCGTGCGCCATTATCATCATCATCATTGATCATAAAATCCATACCCAAGAGTTGTCCGATAGCAGGAGTTCCTTGCAAAGTTGTCCATGGTATTCTTGCTTCTACAATATAGCCTCCGGTACGTGGTACCGCTGAATAGGTAATTCCAGTTGTTGATCTTCCTGAAGGCAACACCCCAACGGTGGTTCCATTGTCCCATCCAAAAGTATATTGTACATCGTTTGCCCCATATGTAGATGCCTTATCGTTATTGATATCAACATAAAACTCCACTCCATCATCGTCGTAGATATTTGTACTTTCATTAACTTTAGATTCGTCCGAAACGTCTGCAAGTAAATAAAGATAGGTGTCGTCCCACAATACCTTTGCATTGCCTGACAAATCTGCGGCATTTGATACTGTGCCGGTCAACAGTTTAGTTGCAGCAACAGACAACACACTTGCATGACTCCATGCAGGATCAACAACTCCATCGATTGTAATGGGAGAACCTGTTTTGAATATTTTATAGGTATTGACAACATTAACTCTTACAGAAGCCCTTGGACCTTCACAACCATTCAAAGTCTGACCTACATAATAAGTGGTGGAGCCAGTAGTTGAAGTATTTGGTGTAGGAGCAGAAGATAAGGCAGTACCACCGGATTCAACTGTATACCATTTTAAACTTGTACCAGTTGCAGTTAATTGACTTGCTGTTGCATTTTGTTCATAAGTAATAACAGCAGATGGAACTGTAGGTGCGGGAGTAGAGCAGGCATTACATTCTTTTACTGTAATATTTGAACTTCCGGAACTTTGATATCCTTCTGACTCCATGATCTGGTAATCCCAGGTTGTACCCATATTCATACCTAAACTTCTCCATTTATCTATGTGATTTTTGAATGTTACAGTACCACTTGACCTTTTAGTGGTACGAACACTCCAATATTGTTCAAATGTGGCATCACCTATAATGGATGGTTTATTAACCCGTGTAGACACATAAATATTATAAGTACCTCCATCACTTTCAAAAGATCCCATACGCCTTATATCACTGGTGTTGCCGGGAGGAGTCCATTGACCATAACTTTCTACGACATAGTATTCGATTAAGGGGTCTTTAGTCCATCCGTAAACAGCCAAAAAACCATTACTTCCACCATTGTAAGACCCTTCAAAACAGACAGTTCTATCTGCTTTTCCAACTTTCCAGCCTTTGCCGGCAGTAAAGTTATTGATATTATTCCAGGTAGTGCTGTAGTTCCCTCCAGGACCTAAAGTCATAGATGCAGAACCTCTTTGTCCATCATTCCAGAAGGAATAGAAGTATCCGTCATGGGTACCTTGAGTATTATTAGTTATGGTCTGGCCATAACCAGGTTGCCCTATCAAGAGCAACATAAACGAAAACACTGTCATAAACAGCATTTTGATTAATTTCTCATCGGGTAAATTTATTTTCATAAAATCTTTTGGTTTAAAAAAACTTAAAAATCAGTGTATAGGTGAATTGAGTGGCAGTACACCGAACTTTTGAAAAAGTAAACACCAATCCCAAAAAAACTTTTTGTTATTTGTTTACCATTCAAGAAGATGAGTGTAGTCAGCCCGAAACACATTTTCCATCTAAAAATTAAAATATGAAAAAACTTATCCTACTTGCTTTTTTATTTACAAACCTCGTCTGCTTTGGCCAGCAATACTCTCAAAAATGGTCAAACATAAATTACGCAGGTGACAACCAGGGTTATCACAACCTTGACATCTACCTCCCAAAGGTAGTGAAGGATAAATATCCTGTGGTAGTATACATTTATGGCAGTGCCTGGTATAGCAATAGTTCCAAAGGAACTGACATGAACACAATAGGAGCTGCATTACTTGATGCTGGCTTTGCAGTGGTTACTCCCAACCACAGGTCTAGTTCCGACGCAAAATTTCCTGCTCAGATCCATGACATTAAAGCTGTAATAAGGTTTATCAGAGGCAAAAGCGCAGAATATAAATTTGATACAACCTTTGTAGGTATCAGCGGAAGCTCGTCAGGAGGGCACCTTGCCTCTTTAGCAGGAACAACAAATAACATAAAAGATTACACCGTGGGTTCTGTTACCATGAACATAGAAGGGACGTTGGGAAATTATACTCAATTCAGCAGCGAAGTAGATGCTGTCTGCGACTGGTTTGGCCCAATTGACTTCTTTAAGATGGAAAACTGCAATACTTACAAATCCGGAAATTCTCCTGAGTCTGATATTATAGGTGGACCACTCCCATCCAATCTAGACAAACTAAGACTCTTAGGCCCTATTACCTATATTGATCCAACAGATCCTCCGTTCCTCATTTTCCATGGAACCAGCGATAATATAGTTCCAAGCTGCCAAAGTCAGTTTTTTAATACTGCTCTAAAAAATGCAGGTGTAGAAAGTGAATATATCTCCGTTCAAAATGGTCAGCATGGCCCTGGTGTCAATAATGTACAAACCAACCTACAGCAAATGGTTACATTCTTCCAGAATGCCAGAGAAGCGGTAGTAACTTCCATATATGAAACAGCTAATAAATCAACAGCAGTCTTAGTACTTTCCGAGAACTCAACTGTAGACATTTCATCATTATCAATAGGAAAAATTGAAAAATATGAGCTGGTTGACATGTCAGGGAGAACGGTTCATTCAGGAGCTTCAAACGGAGATCATATCTATCTCGGCGGGTTAAATAATGGCATCTATATACTTTCCTTATACACTTCGAAAGGTGAAAAGCTGGTACAAAGAGTAGCAAGCTGGAAATAATCATTAACTGTGATTTAATCCGGAATAGCATATATAATTCAATCAATAAAAAAGGTTCAGGAATGTTAAATTTCTGAACCTTTTTTTGTATTAATAAGGGGACAGTCGAGAATTGTCTGAATCAGGATTTACAGGATTTTAGAATTAACAGGATCTTGGTTCTTTAAGTTGGCAACGAAATTTAAGTGGCTGATCCTACTTTTTAATTTTGAAAAAAATAAAAACTACTGTCTGCTAATTCTCATCACATTCTGACTCCCGGCCTGATTAAGAAACAGATAATATATTCCAGGCATAAGATTTTTACCTGCCTGCAGTTCATCTGCTCCCTGGCCCCGTTCTATTAACGTACCTTTTGCATCGGTGATTTGGTAATCAAACTCCCCTTCCTTCCGAATATGTATTCCCGACTCTGAAAATGGATTCGGGAATAAACTAACATTTCCATCTTTATTAATTTTAAACCCTGTTATTACATCTGAAAATTCGATATAATTCAAATTCATATAACTTGCATCAAAAGCTATCCTCATTACATGCTCACCGGCAGTAAGATTTATATCTTTTAAAGTGACTGTTTGCCAGGTTTGCCAACCACCGGTATTAGGAACGTTTACAGGACCTGTAACATCTGTTCCATCCATTTCTATATGAAACTGTTTACCATCGCCATCCGCTGCAACCCTTGCACTAAGATCATACTGCCCAGAAGCAGGAACATTTACAGTATACTCCAGCCATTCACCCTGTAAGATATAACCCACATTAAAAGTACCATCAACATCCTGAGTCGTTTCAATATCTACTTCATCATTTCTGAGTGTGACATTTCCTTCATTACCATTGGCATTGGCTTCATGATAGGCAAGTCCTTCACCTCCAAGATCATACTCTTCTGCTTCTATCCTGCCTGGTATTACATGTGCTGTGCCTTTAAAAGGCTCTTGCTTCAGTTCTTTGGTTAATGTAAAAGTCACATAGTTCATATTCACATAATCAGTAGCACCGATAGTAATCCTCATGATTTTTTTTCCGGCAGTAAGATTGATGTCTTTTACTTTTACTGTTTGCCATGTCTGCCATCCGGCTGTATTAGGTATGCCTATATTGCTGGCTATATTCGTACCATCCATCGCTACTGAAACTGTGCGACCATCACCGTTTGCAGCTACTCTAAGGTCAAGATCATAGGTACCTGCAGTTTTCACATCTACGCTGTACTCAAGCCATTCACCGGCAGTTGTCCAGCCAATGTTGTAACCAGCTCCTACATCAGTACAGTTTTCTATATCAACATCTTCATCGGTCCGGAAGTTGACTGCAGGAGTAACCTGGCTACCCGGACTGTCATCGCTGTACGCAAAGCCATTTCCTCCCTCATCAAAATGTTCTAACTGAATGGTACCGGGGATAGTATGCAGAATTCCCATATATGCACTTTGTGGTACATTAACTTTGATTGTAACAGTAGCTTCAGCAGTTTTACCCTGACTATCGGTGACTACAGCTTTTATCTGGTAATTGCCAGCAGAGACGTTATTCCAGCTATAGGAATAAGGAGCTGTGTTGTCAGTATTAAGTAAAGTACTGCCAGAATAAAATTTCACATTGTTTATACTACCATTAGGGGAACTTGCAGATACAGATAACTCTATATTACTTCCTGCGGTAAAGGTTGAAATATTTGTCGGACTAACAAACGTAACAGAAGGGGTAGTAATTGCCGGAATTAAGCTTAGCATCTTCTGCGCATACCGTTGCCCAAGGGTCCGACAGGAAGCCGAAGTAAAATGTAATCTATCTCCTACATGAGGAAGACCTGCAGCAGAAACGACATGAGCATTGGGGACAACATTTGGCATCGTAGCGATAACAGAGTTATGCCCTCCGCAAGCACCTCCTTCGGCAGTTGTAACAAGCTCTCCGACCAGCAATGGAACCTTAGTCGGATCCAAACCTAAATCTTTGATCAGGTTGTCATAAATTGCTTTAACCTTTGCAGGCCAGGTCGATTGCATGTTATTGGTTTCACCCTGATGCAGAAGAATTCCTTTTATTACACCGTCCTTTTGTGCAATTTTCGCCACTTCAACCAGACGACCATATGGATTGCCTCCATATTGTGCAATATTCCCCTGCATCCATGAAGGGGCTGTTGCTACATAACTCGAATAATTTACCTTGTCAAACAGAGCAATATCACAACCTCCTATAGCAACTGGCACAACACCTACCTTAATATTAGAAGGAAGATTGGTTACCATAGTCCTACCAAAATAATCTGAAGGCCCTAAGCCTGTATTGCACCTCACAATTGGAGGATTGGCTGTTTGCCATTTACCTAATGTGTATGATTTGCCGCCTGAATTACAATTAACAGCACCCATCACCTGAAACCTGCTGTCAACGGCTCTGTCCTGAGCCTCAATCGTACCAGCTCCTTCCATATTGGACTGACCAAAACAAAGATAAATATGAAAGTTTGGGTCCTGAGCAAAAGAGATATGAGGGGAAACTAAGGTCAGCACTATAAGCATCCAACCAGCAATAGGAAATATTTTCATAATATTGTATTCAACGGCCATAAGAAGTTGGGACGAAAAAGGTAACTGGCAGATAAAATTATCTGCCAGTTATTCTTGATTCCTTAATGTTTCAAAATCTTTTGTACAAAAGTATCTTTTCCAATTTCAATCGTCAGAACATATGCGCCAGGCTCAAGGTTATTTCCAACCATGGCATTTCCAGTACCAATTCCTGATTCCAGTTCCAATCCACGAAGATCAGTAATCCTGTATCGGAAGTCTTCAGGGACATTTATAGCTAATCCAGTATCCCCAAAAGGATTAGGAAATACTTTTATTTCTGATGTGATAGAATTAATATTTCCGGTAATCACATCTCTGAACTCCACATAATTCAAATTCATATAACTAGCATCAAAGACGATCCGCATGATATGTTTTCCTGCAGTAAGAGAAACATCATTTACTGTAACAGTCTTCCAAGTCTGCCAGCCACCAGTGTTCGGAACGCTGATTGGCCCTGTAACATCATTACCGTCCATTTCAATATGAAATGTTTTACCATCTCCATCTGCTGCTACCCTTATATCTAAATCATAAGAGCCTGTACCGCCGACTTCTACAGTATATTCAAGCCATTCTCCCTGAAGAATATAGCTTATATTATAAGACCCATCTACATCTTCGGTTGTTTCAATATCCACTTCATCGTTTCGAAATGAAGCTTTTCCTTCATTACCATTGGTATTGGCTTCATGATATGCCAGTCCCTCGCCTCCAAGATCATATTCTTCTGCCTCGATCCTTCCTGGTATCTGGAATGCTGAACCTTTAAACGGCTCCTGCTTAAGTTCTTTACTTAGAGTAAATGTAACATAATTCAGATTTACATAATCAGTTGCTCCAATGGTGACACGCATGATCTTTTTACCTGGTGTGAGATTGATATCTTTCACTATAACAGTTTGCCAGGTTTGCCATCCAGTGGTATTAGGGATGGCGATATTGTTTGCAATAACAGCATCATCCATCGCCACAGATACTGTGCGACCAGTACCGTTGCAGGCAACACGCAATGCCAGATCATAAACACCTGCGGTTTTCACATCTACGGAATACTCCAGCCACTCACCTGCCGCAGTCCACCCAATGTTATAACCACCTCCTGTATCCGTACACTCCTCAATATCAACATCTTCATCACTTCTGAAGGTAACGTCAGTTTCACTACCAGGGCTGCTGTCCATATATGCATTACCATTTCCTCCTACATCAAAGTGTTCCAATTGAATTGTACCAGGAATAGAATGCAAAGTACCATTATAAGGACCCTGAGGTTGATTTACTTTGATCGTGATAGAGGTTTCTGCTGTTTTATTCTGACTATCTGTAAGTACTGCACGAACCGTATAAGTACCGGCAGCAACGTTTGTCCAACTGTAACTGTAAGGAGCTGAATCATCAGAGCTCAATAAGGTATTTCCATTATAAAATTTTACGTTACTTATAGTTCCATTTGGTGTAGTAGCTGTAGCTACCAAATTAATGGCAGCAGGAGCAGTATATACAGCATTGGCAGGTTGAGTTGCCAGGGTTATAGAAGGACCAACATTTAAAGAGAAATTTCTTAAAAATCTCCAAAGTTCAATAGTTGTATGTACTCCAGCATCATCATTAGAATGCCAGTGTCCCTTTCCGTCGAGGGTAACCAATGCAACTGCACTATTTTTACAAGGCCCCCAATACTCCATCACAGACCTTGAGTTTGGTCTATTGGCAGGATACGGTGTAGTTCTTGTACCTGTAGAAGGGCACTGATTCCAGTTTCTCCACTTTTGAAGCATAGCCACGACCCCTTGCTGGTTACCACTAGCCTGATAGTATACTACATCATCAGATGTACCATGAACGTGAATGATAGGCATAGGTCTCGAACTGGCAGTGGTATTTGAGAATAAGTACCCTGAAACTGGCCCGATTGCAGCAATTTTGTCCGCTATCTTATTAGCAGTATGATAACTCATCATACCACCCATGGAAAACCCAGACACATATACCCTATTCCTGTCGATGCCAAAACGAGTGACCATCGATTCAATAATAGCTAAAATAAAATCTGTATCTCTGTTTCCATTTATATCCCAGGAGTTGTTAACTCCGGCAGGATATACTACTACAAATTTTGCGGTATCTGCTACTAACTCCCATTTTGCCTGACCTTTCTGATAATTTATATCCTGATTCAGTCCATGAAGGGAAATCACAAGAGGCCTGTTTTGCGGGAGATTCGAAGGGGCATATACAAACAAGCTCCTACTCTGACCACCAACAGTAAGTGTTGTTTGCTGCGCACTTAATGTAAGTGGTGTTATTAATAGGCATGCAAACCACAACAAGAGACAACTTAAGTTAATCTTTAAACTTTTAATGATGAGTATTTCAGAAAGCAGTATTTTAAGTGAACGTCCGCTTAAATTACTTTCAGAAGCGACACGCATCGCATTTTTGAAATGTAAAATCATATTATTCCAGGTTAGATATATGTAGTTATTATTATACTTCATTTTAATGATTTAGCTCAATTTCTGCAGTCACTCTTTCTTATGAAAGAATTTACCTCAAGGACAACTCCCAAATTAATATCCATAACAGTTAACTACCCACCACTTAAAATAAAGTAAACTTTTTTATTGATTCTTTTGGCATTTAGTAAAAGGATCTACATGATAATTATTTAACAACAGTAAACATTCTCTTAATTATATAAGAGGTTCACACTATTATCAGGAATAACCTACACCAATCAAATTTATTGCGATACCAGGCAGCTATCCTTCATTTCTGTATGTTAAGTTTATAACCTTAAATCATTCATACTTTATAATTTTTTCAGTAACCACTTTTAAAGCGTTCTCTACTGACACCAAATATATGCCGGGGTTAAGTTTTGCACCCGCGACAAGAGCATCCATACCTTTCCCATTTTCCACAGTCAACCCTCTTATATCTGTGATTGTATAGTTAAAATTGCCTTCTGTACATATCTGAAAACCTTCACTAGAAAAAGGATTGGGATAGATAATTTTATTATTTAGCTTAATTGCATGAACTCCTGTAATCACATCATTGAACTGTATGTAGTTAAGGTTCATATAATCGGAGTCAAAAACCACTCTCATCACTTGTTCACCTCCTTTCAAATTCAAATCCTTAATAGTTATTGTTTCCCAAACTTGCCAACCACCTGTATTGGGCAGATTAATGGGCCCTGACACATCTACTCCATCCACTTCAATATGAAAGGTTTTGTTTTCTCCATCAGCGGCAACTCTGACATCCAGATCATAGCTACCTGGTGCTGCAACATTAACCGTATACTCCAACCATTCTCCCTTTAATATATAACCTACATTAAAATCTCCTTCGTTATCCTGTGTCACTTCAATATCCACCTCATCATCTCTGAATGTTGCTTTCCCTTCATTGCCATTTGCATTCACTTCATGATATGCAAGCCCTTCTCCTCCAGTGTCATACTCTTCTATCTCTATCCGACCTGGAATCTGATGGGCCAAACCATTGAATGGCTCCTGCTTTAGTTCCTTGGTTAAAGTAAAACCTGCATAGTTCAGGTTCACAAAATCAGTAGCTCCAATGGTTACTCTCATGACCTTCAGACCAGCAGTAAGCTTTATATCTTTCACTGTAACAGTTTGCCAGCTTTGCCAGCCGGCAGTGTTAGGAATGGCTATATCGGTAGCTATATCTATATTGTCCATAGCTACTGATACTTTACGACCATCGCCATTACAGGCAATTCGAAGAGCCAGATCATAAGTGCCAGGCTTGGTAACATCTACGGAATATTCAAGCCATTCACCTGCGGTGGTCCAACCTATATTATACCCACCTCCTGAATCAGTACAAGTTTCAATGTCTACATCTTCGTCAGTGCGGAAGTTTACTAGCGGAGTTACCTGGCTACCCTGAGTTTCATCCATATAAGCAAAACCGTTACCACCTACATCAAAATGCTCAAGCTGAATGGTACCAGGAATTGAATGAACTCTTCCGTTATAGGGCCCTTGTGGCGGATTAACTTTTATAGTAATGGTTGTTTCTGCGGTACGATTTTGATTATCAGTGGCTACTGCTCTTACACTGTATACGCCAGCAGCCACGTTTTCCCAGTTAAAGCTGAATGGTGCAGTATTATCTGTATTAAGTAGCGTTGTGCCATTATAAAAACTTACGTTAGATATAGTACCTCCATAAGCAATGGCATCTGCTGTTAATGTAATCGATGCAGGAGCAGCGAGCGAACTATTTGCCAAAGGACTGGTAAAACTAATTGCAGGTGGACCAGAGGGCGGGCATGGAGAATTTATTGTAATACCGGCAGTGGTTTGATTAATGGGTTTTATTGTTCCGTCAGCATTGTAACACAGGTATTCTACACAAACACTTCTTCTGCCCAGAGCAGGCCCTTGCCCGTTAAGTGTCAGGGTTGCATTATGATAGAACAAATATGACTGCTCTTTATATTCTACAATACCCGGATGGATTGTATAACTATTCTTCGCCGTACCGGTTAAAATTCCTCGGTAAGTCCAGGGTCCGTTGATATTAGTTGCTGTAGCATAGCAGATCTGCTCTGAACCCACAGGAGCAACAAAGGCCGGATAGGTAAGATAATAAATCCCATTTCGTTTGCTTAGCCAAGGTCCTTCAGCATAGTTTGGCGGTGTTATTATTTTTATTTCACCGTCAATTTCAGTCATATTGGGCTTAAGTTTAACCAGATAACAGATTGGGTTTCCCCAGCACAAGTATGCTTGTCCGTCATCATCAATTAAGACTGTCGGATCGATATCATCCCAGACCTTTCCGTTGTTGGTCATATTATCACGTATCAAAGGTGTTCCCCGGGCATCGACAAAAGGCCCTGTCGGACTGTCAGAAACCGCTACCCCAATATTTCTTCCACCATAAGGATTTTTGCCCGTGACAGTTACATACAAATAAAATTTACCACCTTTCTCAACTACCTGCGCTGCCCATGCATCTTTATCTCCCCAGGTAAAATTATTAGGTGTCATTACAGGACCATGATAGGTCCAGTTCTTCATATCGGTAGTTGAATAGCAAAGCCATGCAGTCATAGTAAACATTTCACCATCTTTTGCCTCATCTTTTCCCACATAAATATATAGCCTACCATTATGGACAAGAGGTGCAGGGTCCGCTGTAAAGGAATTACGAAAAATCGGATTTTCTCCTGAGACAAAAGTAGTCTGCCCATAAGCTAAATTTGTCAAAACAAGGAGGCTTATAATCAGTGAAAGCAGACAAGACTGACACCCTTTTATGAAAAAGATTAAGTTTTTCATTAATTAAATATTTTAGAATAGTTAACTTCTCGTTTTATTAAAAGTAAATCAGTTTCTACCGAACAAACTCTGCTATAGAATTACAATGCTATGATACCCTGATGAATTTGCTTGTATCATTTTATCTTATTACCAGCCTTGTGCTTTTCTTTACTCTTTCATCGGTATAGATCAATATATACACTCCCGGAGTCAGACTACTTACATCTATGCTTGCTTCATTGCTAGCATTAAGACTTGTAAAACTTAAGGTATGACCACCGACAGAATTACAAATAGAAATTGTCCCTTTGGGACTTACTCTTTCATTTATGCGGACCTTGATAATCTCTGAAGCAGGATTAGGAAAAACATCTATAGATCCGGAAAGTGATATCGTCTTATTAATGCCGGATACGACAGGGCTTAATTCAAGCTCATCTATCTGAAGCAAGTAGGCCAGCAGTTGATCGATTTGATTTTCCGAAAGAGAAGTAATATTCCCATGTTTACTATTAACATTCCTGATAAAAAGCACATCTCTTAGTGTTGGAGCAGAGCCATCATGCAAATAAGGTGCAGTTTCCCAAATTCCTTTTAGCGTAGGAGTACCCAATCCTGTTAACTTCTCAGATCTACGCTGTCCGGACGATGTTTGTATGGTTCCGACATCGTGAAAAACACCCGATTTCCTGTCTGTAAAGTCAGGACCTGAATGGCAGACGGCACAACCAAGGTCTGTAAAAATTAGTTTACCCTCAATAGCATCTGCAGTTAGGCTGCCATCTGAATTTCGATAAGGACTTGGATTTACTTTATTAAGAGATTGAACATAAGCTGCCAGAGCATCAAGATCCGGATTTAAACCTGCCTTTGGGCTTCCTAATGGATCACTAATATCTCCAGAATTAAAAATAGAATCCGGTAAAAAGCCTTTTCCCCTAAAAGCATTTCGTATATCATTTTCAAAATCCTGAATCTCATCAAAATTGGAAGTCCAGTGAACATTTCCCATTCCCATCCCCCTTCTTCCTAACAGTGAATGCGTGTTGCGCAGACCTTCTCCTCGATCCGTAAAATCCCATATCCGCTCATCGCTTCCTCCATCCAAATGACAACTGGCACAACTAATGTAACCTGCAAAAGTCATACGTTCATCCTGGGCGTTATAAAAAATCTGCTTTCCTTTTAAGACCTGAGGACTTAAAGAATCTTTCACCACTGTAGGAATGTTGGCGATTACTACCGGGTTAAAATTATTGGAAAGTACAATATCTTCGGTATTGAAGACCGTTATACTGCGAGACATAAAATTATGAACAAACAGCCTGGAACCATCTTGATTAAACACCAACCCCTGAGGTGCCAAACCTGTACTATCAAGCAGGCCTAATCTGGAATTGGTCGCTACATCTACCATAGCAACTTTATTGTTTCCCTGTAAGGCAATCAATGCAATATTTCCATATGGACTAAACTCCACAGCACAAGCCATATCTGCATCGTTAATATCAATGCGGGAATCAATCGATTCACGTCCACTAGTCAGGTCAATCTTTGAGACAATGGTACGAACAGTATTGTCAAATGTAAGAGGCTGTCCATCCCTGAATAGACCTCTTGCCGTATTATCTTTCTTTGAAGGAATCCATATCTCGGATCCATCTGGAGTAATAGTGAGTGAAGAGATATAGTTGGGTACGCCACGGCCTCTGTCTTCAAAATCCATAGTCTCATCAAATGCAAGATCTATCTCCGACTTAAGTTCCATGGTTTCAGCATTAATTTCTCTAACCAAGCCTTTTTCCTCAGGAGAAATAAACTGAGTAACAAAAACACGCTTGCCATCAGAAGTCACGGCAATACCTCTAGGATTTCTTCCTACATCTGAAGCTTGAAGTATCTCATAACTTTTAGCATCAAGCTTAACGACTTGTCCTAAACTTTGCAAAGTTACGTAGCAGTAGTTCTTCAAAGGATCAAAACATATTCCGTAAGGTCTTGATGCATACGGAAGATTAATCGTATGGAGCTTCTGGCCTGAAGCTGAAAGTATGGTTATAGTGGCGTCATCTTCATTGGCAATCCAAACATTTCCTGCATTATCCAAAGCAAGAGTTCTAGGATTCTTACCTGCGGGAATTTCACTGATCAACTCATAACTGGTTGCGTCTACAGACGAAACAGATTGGTTATCCGCATTAACAGCCCATACTACGTGTCGGGTTGTATCAATACATATAGTGGATGAATGAGCAGGGGCAAATTTTTGCAATGGTTTATGCACAGTCTGTGTAACAGAGAGGGGAATATCCTCTCCCTGAATACGAGCAAAAACCTGGTAAACTCCAGGTTGCTCATATGTATGCGTGATCGAAAGGCCCTGCTTGTAGCTTCCCAAACCACTCTCATCACCAAAATCCCATGCAACAAATGGGTTGCTCCCCTCAGGCACTAAAATAGTGAATGTAACAGAAGTACCAATTTCTGCCGGTTTATTCTGAACAAGGATGTATTCCTCTGTATCATTCAATACACCTAACCAGTTAATAAATACTAATATTACAAAAGTTATGAAAAATCGCATATCCATTTATTTTAACATGAGGAGACACAGCATTAACGTAATGAAGAAGAACCTTGTGATTTTGAATTAATATTCCTTCACAACCTTTTTGACTATTACTTCGCTTTTGTTTTCTACAGAAATTAAGTAGACTCCAGGTTTTAGATCCTTCCCTACGGTTTTATATTGATTTCCCGTACCTGTCTCTAACACATAGCCACTGACATCAGAGAGCCTATAAAGAAAATCACCTTCCGTTCTGACTACAAAACCATTGCTGGTAAATGGATTGGGATAAATCAAAACATCTCTGATTTTATTCCCCATCATTCCGGTAACGATGCCATTAAACTCCAGATAATTTATGTTCATATAATTTGCGTCAAAAGCTATCCTCATTATATGATTGCCTTCGGTGAGACTGATTCCATTTAATGTGATGGTTTCCCAAGTTTGCCAACCACCAGTATTAGGCACGCTTATCGGTCCTGTCACATCTTTTCCGTCAATTTCTATGTGAAACATTTTACCATCACCGTCAGCTGCAACTCTTATATCCAGGTTATACTCACCTGTTGACATTACATTTACAGTATATTCCAGCCACTCCCCTTGAAGAATGTAGCCTATGTTATATTCCCCTTCGCTATCTCCGGTAGCTTCAACATCCACCTCATCAATTCGCAAATTTGCTTTACCTTCATTTCCATTAGCATTTGCTTCATGATAAGCAATACCTTCGCCACCAAAGTCATATTCTTCTGCTTCGATGCGTCCGGGTATTAAATGAGCAGACTGATTATAAGGTCTCTGGATCGGCCTTAGCCTTGCTCCCCCCCAGGAAGCATGATCTAATTCATTATTTCCATTCGGTGAAACAGTCAGCGTAAGGAGATCTCCACCGGCAACACCAATGTCAATACTTTTCGTATCTGAAGAACCATTCATTAATCCACTGTTATATATCTCCAGACTATCAAGGAATACAGAAAATATTACAGACCCTGAATTTCCTACTTCATCATCCACACCTATATCAGATAAAAACCGTTCAAACTTTCCATCCAATTTATAACTTATAGAGCTTTCAGCATGAACTCCAAGGCCTCTTGAATACCCTACCCCATTTAAAGTAATAAGACCACCATCATCAGATCCGTTTTCACCATTGCTCTGATCTATTTCCGCAGGCCCCCATCCATTTGATGAAGAATCCGAATTCAGATTTGTAATGTAAAATGAGGGTATTCCTTTGATTACAGAAGAAGTCCTACTTTCTCCTATGTTATTGGTAGATGTAACCGAATAGAAATATGCCCTATCATTTTCAACTAATGTATCTGAGAAAAATAACTTACTGGTGCTGCCTAACGTTTGAAAAGGACCTGTAGGTGATGTACCTCTATTGATAGTGTAAGAGGAAACATTTGGAATACTACTCCAACTCAGAGTTATTTTCTTATCATCTTCAAAAACTTTGGGTAATTCAGTACCATCAGATGGAAAATTCCCGGTAGGGCCTGTAGAAAAATAGGAAGTAAAAGTTTTGCTCACCGCATTTCCTGCATAGTCCTTTATACCACCTGAAGGAATCACTATTTCATAGGTAGTATTAGGTAGAAGAGGCTCATCTGGTGAAAAATTCACCATAGAAAACTGATGACTGTATTTTCCTGACAGAGCAGATCCGCCTAAGGGCCTCACTATAAAAGTACTTTTGTTTACCGATTCCAGAATAATATTATCAGTAAAAGTAACGCCTACTCTTGAAGTCAGAGCTCTGTTTACATCCTTTGCTTTGGGAATAACCATGTTTACCTCTGGTGCTTTTGTATCTGGTTCTCTTTGGTGAACCCAGAATCCGCTTCCACTTCCATGATCATTGCCTACAAAAATAAGATTTCCAAAAGGCGTAACCTGACCATGATCTACGTCACCATTGATACCTAATGATCCCCTTCCCACGATTTTTAATTGTGCAGGATTCGATGCATCTATTTTTACAACCTCTGACTGACAACCCTGAAATATAAACTGGTCCTGAGTTGAATTATATAATTGTTCACCACTATTCCCGATATTTAAAGTCGTAATTTTTTTAATGTTCACCGGATCACTTAAATCATAAGTTCCGAAGATGGCATTGTTTGCATTTCCTCGTGCTGAAATAATGAGTTTATTTCCATTTACCATCGAGGCATACATATTTTCAGTATTGCTGTAGCTATTCAACAATTTTGGATCCCGGGGATTGCTGATATCATAAATAGTAAATCCACGTCCGAAGTCATGCGCTGAGGTATAAAGAAGGTTTCCAATTGCAAAAATGGGACCGACCTGACGTGGAGTATTAATATGCTTTACTAGTACAGGATTATTGATATCTGTAGCATCGACTACATCAAATCCCTTACTGCCATTAGCAATAAATATATAAGGAGCTTGCCAGAATAATTGCCACGAAGACCCATAATCATCGTGGGCATATCCGCTCATAATATGCCTTTTGATTTGTTTAGGATTTTTAGGATCACTAAAGTCCCAAATCTGAAAACCAAAGCCATCCTGAAACAACATGTATTTGTCGTGCTGTGGCATAGCATGTTGTTCACGAAAATTTTTTGTGCGATCATCATACACCCGGGAAATTAAAACTGGCTTCCTTGGATTTGATACATCCCATACCAGAATTCCTCCAGGTGGCTTACCACTATCAGGATGAAAGGTGGTAATCATATAACCATTGTGCATGGTGGCCATGGTAGACCCCATATGATTTAATTCAGTATATTTCCAAATGCTTTTGTAAAGCTCATTAGATGTATAGGTAAGATTACCCAATCCTGGTCCCACTTGTGCAGACAACAGACCAGGCAAGAGCAGTAGTATATTCAGCAGTAATATCCATCTATTTTTCATATGACAGGAAATTAAAGATATGGAGATTTAGTGTTAAGTTCTTAAGATAAATACCTACATGGTAGGTAATACCGGTATTGACAAAGGTAGCCATCTAGTTCTGGCCTTTATAATACTTTATACTGCTCGATCAGGAACCATGAACGTATTCATTTTTTCTGTTATCAAGACTGTAACGATCAATGTTATCAATTGAAGCATAACAATAATTGACAAGCTCCCAATTGATCCGTTCTAATCGCCCCTCTGGACTCATGCATGGTGGTGCTACTCATATAATAAGTATCGCCTCCTAACCAATGAACATCAGGAACATTTGCACAAAGGGTTTGTTTCCTTCTGAACTCTTGCAATTGTCCTGATAAAAATGATCAGGGCAATTGCAAGCAGCAGAAAATTTGAGCAGATGATTTGAAATGAGTCCCCTCCTTCTTTTATTGCTTCACTATTTTATGAACAGAAACGTTATTATTATTTTCAACTATAAGGAAATAGATACCTTCGTTTAAACTTTTTCCAACTTTATGTCCACGTCTTCCGTTTCCGGATTCAAGAAGTATTCCGCTTATATCTGTAATTTTATAGTTAAACTCCCCTGCATTATTAATTTGTATTCCACTATCAGTAAATGGATTCGGGAAGACTGCAATAGGTGAAGATTCTTCCTCAGCAATGCTGGTAATGACATCCTTAAACTCTACATAGTTCAGATTCAAGTAATCTGAATCAAATGCAATACGCATAATATGTTCGCCTCCTGTAAGGGTTATATCATTGAGAGTCACTGTCTGCCATGTTTGCCAGCCACCGGTATTTGGTATATTAATAGGTCCAGTCACATCTACTCCATCCATTTCAATGTGAAAGGATTTATTTTCACCTTCAGCAGCTACTCTCACATCCAGATCATATTTACCAGATGCCGCTACATTTACAGTATATTCCAGCCATTCGTCCTTTAAGATATAACCTACATTATAAGCGCCTTCGCTATCCTGAGTAGTTTCAATATCCACTTCATCATTTCTGAGTGTGGCATTTCCTTCATTACCATTGGTATTTGCTTCATGATAGGCAAGTCCTTCACCTCCGAGGTCATACTCTTCTGCTTCTATCCTGCCTGGTATTAAATGTGCTATACCATTAAAAGGCTCCTGCTTAAGTTCTTTGGTTAAAGTGAAAGTCACATAGTTCATGTTTACAAAATCAGTAGCACCAATAGTAACTCTCATGATTTTTTTTCCTGCAGTAAGATTAATGTCTTTTACTTTTACTGTTTGCCAGATCTGCCAGCCGGTAGTATTAGGAATAGCTATATTTGCGGCTATATTCGTTCCATCCATCGCTACTGAAACTGTGCGACCATCACCGTTTGCCGCTACTCTCAGGTCAAGATCGTAAGTACCAGGAGTTTTCACATCCACGCTATATTCAAGCCATTCACCGGCAGTTGTCCAGCCAATATTGTAGCCAGTTCCTACATCAGTACAATTTTCAATATCTACATCTTCATCAGTGCGGAAATTAACTACCGGAGTTACCTGGCTACCCGGAGTAGCATCCATATAAGCAAAACCATTTCCTCCTACATCAAAATGTTCTAACTGAATTGTACCGGGAATGACATGCCAGGTGCCATTGTAAGGCCCTTGCGGAACGTTTACTTTAATAGTTACTGTCGCTTCCGCTATATTTCCCTGATTATCCGTAGCAACTACTTTTATCTCATGAGTTCCAACAGGCGCTCCTGTCCAGATAAAGCTATAAGGAGCTGAATTATCAGTATTCAGTAATGTAGATCCGTTGTAGAATTTAACATTAGCAATGGTACCATCGCCATCTACAGCTGTTGCAGAAAGCGTAATCTGATCAGCAGTAGTAAATATCTGCCCTTCTGTCGGAGCAGTTATTGCAAGACTTATTTTTCCGTCGTTCGTGCAACCCTCTGCAGGACACATTGGATAACCAACTTTTGCGCGGCCGTTCATGTAGGTTTTTAACCAGGCACCTGCAGCTCTGTCTTGCCCGTTTTCCAAAGTGAATCCGGTACCAGTAACCCAGGTTCTGTTTAACACATGACCCCACCAGGTAATCCCCTTAACATGAGGATGCTCCCAGTATTCAGGAAAGTGGGTTCGAAAGCTCGCCAGTTGCTGTTGTTCATTGTTATTGTTATCATTCCCTCCTGCCATATCAAGCTCTGTTACATAGACAGGTACACCTCCGCGGGCCATTCTACTGCAATCCTGGGAAATACGCCCAGCTGGCTGACGATCCACACTAAACCAATGCGCCTGAGTCCCAAACCCATCAATGATTCCTCTGTCTCTTAATGCAGCAACCAACTTCAACATCTCGTCAATAGCACTGTTACTTCCTTCCAATCCGTAATCATTCAACACCAGTTTGGTATTAGGAAAAATCCTTCTGGCTTCAGTAAACAACCAGATTTGCCAACCAAAATCATCAATAGCCGTATTGGTTTTACCACTGAATTTATCACGCATTTGCTGGTTAGCTTGTTGGTGTGTAAATAGTTGTTCATTCAACACATCTATCTGATCAATATATTTATATCGTGCAGCAATCCCTTCCATATATTCTACCAGCTCAGCTTTGGCATCTGCCGTACTCAATGAGAATAACCAGTTAGGATACTGAGCACCCCACATAGCAGCGTGCCAGCGGAACATAATTTTTCTGTCGTTGGCAGCTTTATAAGCAGCATCGGCTCCATTCCAGTTCATTACATCTCTGTTGCCTTCAACCGATCCCCACTTACATGCGTTTTCAGCGCTTATACCATTGAAGTACGGATCCCAGCTACCTAGTAGTTGATTTTGGTGTAAACCGGCCATGTATTTGCCTTTGCAGGCAGCAAGTCCCTGAGATGGGAAATTTGCATTACCTACAGTAATCAAAACACCTACTGAAGTGAAACTTACACCTTTGTTATTAGTAGCCTTTGCAGTAATCCTATACTCACCTGCAGGTACACAACCCCAGACAAATCTATAGGTATTGTTTGAATGTGTACTTGTTTCTCCAAGTTTCGTGGTTCCATTAAAAAACTCTACTTTAGTTACTGTTCCATTATTAGCAGTTTTACCAATATCTGTAGCATACACATGTATTTCTACATCTGTACCCGTCTTAAAATAGGCATTACTGAACGGCATAGTAACAACTGCAGATGGAGGATAAGTCTGCGCAAAGGAATTATATGCTATAAACAGTATAATAATTCCTATGAGTTTAAAAATTATATTTGCTTTATTCATAACGAAAATTCTATTAAGGATTTACTTATTGTTTCACTATTTTCCGAATGGATACATTATTGTTATTTACCATAGTGAGTAAATAAAGTCCTGGGTTCAGACCAGTTCCGATTAACTTTTTAAAACTACCTGTACCGGCTTCCACTACTGCTCCGTTTACATCAGCAATTTTGTAGTTGAAATCTCCATCATATGATATGGTCATTCCTGCATCTGAAAAGGGATTAGGAAAGACTGAAATTTGAAATGATTCCGAATTGTCAATAGAAGTAATGACATCCTTAAACTCTACATAGTTGAGATTCATATAATCTGAATCAAAAGCGATACGGATCACATGCTCCCCTACTTCGAGCCTGATATTATTCAATGACAGAGTCTTCCACGTCTGCCAGCCTCCCGTATTGGGAGCATTGACAGTACCGGTAATATCTGTCCCATCCATCTCAATATGAAAGGTTTTACCATCACCATCAGTAGCTAGTCTTATATCAAGATCGTAATTACCGGTTGCAGCAACATTTACTGTGTACTCCAGCCATTCTCCCTTCAGAATATATGCAATGTTGTAAGCGCCATCGCTATCCTGTGTTGCTTCAATATCTACTTCGTCATTTCTTAATGTTGCTTTTCCTTCATTTCCATTTGTATTGGCCTCGTGATAAGCCAATCCTTCTCCGCCAAGATCATATTCTTCAGCCTCAATTCTGCCGGGGATCTGATGGGCTATTCCTTTATAAGGCTCTTGTTTGAGTTCTTTGGTTAATGAGAAAGTAACATAGTTCAGGTTAACAAAATCAACGGACCCGATAGTCACTCTCATTATCTTCTTTCCTGCTGTAAGATTGATATCTTTCACCTTCACCGTTGTCCATGCCTGCCAGCCAGCTGTATTGGATATGGCAATATCATTGGCAATCGAGGTTCCATCCATTGATACTGATAATGTACGACCTTCACCGTTTGCTGCCACCCGTAGGTCAAGGTCATAAGTGCCGGGAGTTATGACATCTACGCTATACTCTAACCATTCACCTGCTATTGCCCAGCCTATATTGTAACCTGCCCCGACATCCGTACAGGTTTCTATATCAACATCTTCATTAGTTCGAAAATCAACTCCTGTTTCACTTCCAGGACTGCTGTCCATATAGGCAAATCCGTTTCCGCCTTCATCAAAATGTTCTAATTGAATTGTACCTGGAATTACATGCCATACACCATTGTAAGGCCCCTGTGGAAGATTAACCTTTACGACAACTTCTGTTTCAGCAGTATTACCTTCATTGTCTGTGGCAACGGCTTTTATTGTATAAGAACCTGTTGGCACATTTTCCCAGCTATAACTATAAGGTGCACTGTTGTCAGTAAACAACAGGGTATTGCCGTTATAAAATTTCACATTCGCAATACTGCCATTGGCATCACTTGCAGTAGCAGCAAGATTAACTGTAGCAGGAGCAGATAATACTGAATTGTTTTCAGGTGATGTAAAACTGACTGAAGGACCACCACTTGAAATAAAACGTACAGTATTTAACCTGAATGCATTGGCAGATCCGACAAACCAAAAGTATAAATCATGCTGCCCGGAAACATTTACGTTAGCTGAAAAATCTCTGTATGTGCCAGTTCCACCAGTGCTTGTGATCGGAATGGTAGCAATTTTAGTTCCGGCAGTTCCAATATTATCAGTCCACACCTCCAGAGTACCGCTTGAGCTTGCTGAGGCTGCGCTCACAACAATACGGTTTGCAGACGCCCCATCGCTTTCCATGGTAACACCAGGAAGCATGCACCATGCTCCATCAGAATTATTGGTTACTGTTCCACTCCCTATAGTAGTTGCATTAAAATGATAATAAGATGCAACACTTATCGGATCAAAACCATGGTTGAATGAGAACTGGTCAAAATCTGCAGTTTGAGATCGGGCATATAACCCCAAACTTGATCCCACCCAGGCATTATCATTTGTTTGAGCCTTATCAAGATCCGCAACACTAACGTTCCCGCCTATTTGTGTCCAGACTATTCCGTCTGCGCTGTAAAAGCCGGTAATGTTATGTTGATTGCGAACCAGTTTTAACCATACTGAGTTTCCAATAGTATTATTTACCTCAGTAGTGGTAGTTCCATTAAAAGTAATACCAAACTTCTTTCCATTATTATAGCCACTATAGACCGCTGCGTATACTAAATCTTCTCCATTCATCAGCCTCAATCCAGCTTGTTGGCCATTTGCAGTGGCATTAATCTCAACTTTGGTTACTATAGAATATTGCTTTGCAGCATCTCTTTGCAAAATATGCGTGACACCACTACCTGGTGAAAGTCTCAAAAATCCAGGTTTGGCAGTCAAAGATGCTTTACCAATATTGGCTATGTTATGAAAGTACCATTCAGGTTTTCTTGTTGCAGTAGTAAAATTGTCAGACTCCGGGAATTCATAGTTTATCCCTTTGCTTGGAAGGTTTGGAGCAGTAAGCGGTTGTCCGTTTGGATTATTCGCGTATGGAACTCCATTAGCATCCCAAAAAACCTGGAACAACATACTCTGACGTCCCTGTCCTTCCCATCCGCTGTTTCCATAAGAATGCGCCAGACACCACCAGGTGCCATCAGCGACCTGCACCGGACCTGTAATATGATTAGGACCTGTAAAAGGTCCTGTAGCTGAACCTTTGAAGAAATTACCATGACGCGTCCAGCTGGATTCATTGGCAGTAAGTGTAGCACTACTTAACACATATTGTCCGCCATACACATTTCCGGCAACAAAATAATAGTAACGGCCATTTCTTTTACACATCTTAGGGCCTTCAGCCCAGCTATAAACATGATTTCTGTTAACCCAGCTCATATCCATGCGTGTACCCGTGAGTCTGCCATTGGCGTCAATCTCTTGGATAGCGGCGAAATCCTGACCATTTTTCATGAGCATATAAGCCTTATCGTTGTCGTCAACAAACACCGCATTATCATAACCAATTGAGCCCTGCACAAGAGTCGGAGCGCTCCATGGGCCCGCCATACTGGAAGCAGTACAGAAATATTGCCCAGCTCCGTGAATAAAAAAGAAAGCCCAATACTTTCCGGCAAAGCGAGCCAAGGCTCCCTGCCAGGTACCATCTTTAGGACCGTCATTGGCTCTGATAACACTCCAGGAAGGATCTACAACCGTTGATATTATTTCCCAGTGGACTAAATCTGTCGAATGATAAATAGGGAAGTTTGGCGTCCAGTGGAAACTGGAGCCTGCTGTGTAATAATCATCTCCGACTTTCAAAAGTGTCTGATCGGGATGGCTGCCAGGCAATACAGGGTTGGTATAGGTTGAAACCCCATCTCTTTGAGCATAACCTTGTTGAACTAGGGATGTAATTGCTATCAGACAAAACAATAACACCTTATTTAGTATTGTAAAATTGTATTTCATAAGAATATGAATTAAGCTTATATCCTTTTTAGATAGATTCTCGTATTTATATCAAGTCTGGAACCATTCACGGCTAAGACATTTTAATCCTTAAAATTCCTTCGGACATCACCAGGCAATAAAAAGCACAGCAATACGATTTCTCGCTGCTCTTTCTGATCTTAAAATTGAACCCCTACAAACGGAATCTTCAAATAGTAAACATTAATAGAAAAAAAATTATAAAAAATCGAAACCTTGCAAATGTTATTAATTTTCAACACAAACCCTTATCAAAAAACTAATTAAAAGGAGAAAGTAAGTAAATGGTATTGTATAAAATAGAATCAAGAATATACTTTATAGTAACAAAATATGAAATACTTGTCCATCTTATACATAGTGCAAAACTGCTAACAGTTATTACTGCGCCATATATTATTATTGAAAAAATGCTGAAAGAGATTTGGAGGGAAGGTTAAAAAAGAATTTTGAACTCTGCAGCACCTTTTACATAACGATAACAAAAGGTAGCTATAGAAATACTGAGAATCTTCAGGTATAAAAACATAAAGCCTTTCTAACTTAAAGAAAGGCCTTACCTAATCACTTTTGAAATAATTTTATTTTTATAACCACAAAATATGTTGATGACCTTCACATTAAAGACTTAAAGCCATGAATTCATTATTGCCTGATCAATTTACCGGAAAAAATGCTTCCGTCTTTCAAAGTTGTTCTGACAACATACACACCAGGTGGTAATTCTGATATAGATATGTGAGCAGCAGCATGTGATTGTAATACTTTATTTCCTATCAGGTCAAGTACTTCAATAAACGATAACAAAGCAGGATTGGCAAATGTAATCATGTCACTGGCAGGGTTCGGATAAAAAGACAACATGTCTCTGGAATAAGGACTTTTATCAAGACTTAAAGGAGATTCATAATCTTTCAGACTTCTGCGATGCAGCCTTTCAAACTGCACTGCTGCATATACTGAATCTCCTATTACAAGAAGGTCTTTAACTTTATATGGTAAGTTTCCATTAAATGGAGCCCAGTCTATATCTGCATGCGTCCGAATAAACAAGTCACCCATTCCGTCTATTACCAATACATACTCAGGCGTTACAGTAAGATGAGCAATAATTCCCTGTAGTGCCCCTTTCTTAAGTAATGTCCAACTATTCCCTCCGTCAAATGAGCGATAGATATCATCAGAAAAAGAAGCGGCATAAATAGTATCCCCAGATTGAGCTGCAGAAACAACCTCCCACTTAAATGAAAGACTTCCTGTTTTCCATGAGGAATATGGTGGTTCTGATTCATATTGATTATTCCCTCCGAAAGCCAACAACTTCCCCCCTTTGGCAAGAGCAAACCCTCGTATTTCCGTTAAAACTCCACCTTCTGGTTGTAGCCATTGATCTCCATTGTTCTGGCTATAAAAAAGTCCTTTTGAAGTACCCATCCACAATATGTCATTTACTTTAAAGAAACAATTGACAGAAGTATTATCATTCAGCCCATTATTGATCATTTTCCAGGACTTTCCATCATCCGAAGAGCGGAAGGGGCCTTTTCCCGTGCGGCAAAACCAAAAACCGTCTGCATAATAAGTTCCACCTATTCCCCAGATTGCCTCATAGTGGAAAGGGGGACTGCGCATGATCCATGTCATCCCATTGTCGTAAGAAATATATCCACCACTACCATCTGATGCACCATAGATGACATTTCCGTCGGTTGCCAGTGAGACAAAACTTCTTAACTGGTTACTCTTCAAAGGTGAGGTGACAGGTTTCCAGTCCACTCCGTCTTCTGAAAACACCATCCCCCAATAAGAAGACACCAACTGCGTCCTTCCCAAATTCAATACATCAAGATATTCTCCAGCCAATCCTCCCAAATGAATTTCAACAATCCCACTTTTTGCGGTCTTTCTAAAAAGTTGATTCTGCGTGTAAATATAAAGTTCCTCGCCACTATGACTAATTCTTTTAATTGTCTGGTTTCCGAAGAAAGCCACTCTTGTCCACACTTTACCTGTATCAGAAGAATAAAACAATCCTGAATTGGTACCTGCATATAGCGTATCCCCCATACGTCCGACAGAATTAACAGATGCTCTGCCAGAAATCCTTTTCCAGATAAGACCATCATCGTATGATATGTGAACTCCGCTATCTGTAGCTGCAAGGAGATCATTTTCGAACTTCTTAATATCCACTACATTTCTGGCTGTTGTTCCTGTAAGCTCCAGAGTCTTTAATGTGTCCGCGCTTCTCAGTATCCCACGGTAAACACCTACTAACAAAGTAGTTCCTTTTACTTCCAGGCTGTAAATATTACCTTGGGGCAAGGTCTGACTTCTTAGTTTTTGACCAATGGATACGTCAGAATATACAGTTACCGTATTGGAAGTGGCCGTTACAAAATAGTCACCCCAGGTGCATGCATATTTAATTCCGGTTGACTGATCTATGGGATAAAAAGCATATACATCTTTGCTTTCCCTATCACCGGCACAAAGACGACCCTCAATGACGGCATAAGCCTTATCGTGATGATTGACCAATCTTTCAGCTGAGATTGGATACATATATCCTAAGGGCTGCCATTGAGCCATTCCGGCCACCACCATCAAAAAAAGGACGAAAGTAAAAAAAACTTTTTTCATTCTGCGTGAATTAAAATTGAGTTTCTGTGAAGGTTTGTTACAGCAAATGTAAATGAATCTCTAATCAAAATAGATAAATTACAGAATAGTAATTTTAATATATTTCAACAAAAAGTGAAAAAATTTAATCTGAAACTTGCTTTGGCTACTTTAATGGTAGGCTTATTAAACGCTGCTTACTCACAAGATGTTAATCCTTGGAATATCAAAATTTCAGCAGAGAAAGACACTATTGAGAGCGGGGAAAAATATACAGCATATGTGAATGTTAAAAACAAAGACATCGATTCTTCCAAAATTGAGGTTATGACTAATGGTGTAAAATTAAAAAGAGATTCCTCTGGCAGGTTTATTTATCAGCAAATCACCACGGACTTTGAGCCTGCACTTCTTTATAAGAAAATAGATCTGAAATTTAAGATTAATATACTACACACAAAAGAGAATGATACTTCACTGGTTCACTCATACTACATCAAGGATAAAAACGCGTTATTAAACGATATCGAGAATGACTTTAGAGGATGCCAACACCCAAGAATTTATCCTTACCAATATCCCGAATTTATTCCAAGCAACGATTACCCAACATTTAACGATTACCTTATCAGCAAAGTTAAAGCAAATAAAATTGTAGTGGATGAAAGCCTTTTTATACAGGTTATCGTCATCAAAGACGGTTCACTAAAATATGAAAAGATAGTAAAAGGGGATATTAATAGTGAGAATCTAAACAAGATTACTAAAATTTTAAACAATTCTCCTAGATGGACTCCTGGAGATATCAATGGCAATAAGGTAGATATCAGAAAAGTTGTATCTATTAAGTTTAATTAGGATTCGAATATCTAATAAGGATTTGTTAATTTTCAATCTGTAGCTGCACTAAAAAACTAGGCGGTTACTATTTATCCTTTTGAAAACTCATTTTTAGAATCTTAAACTATTCTCATAGTGATGAAACTTCTTACCTTAACTCAAATTATGTTCTAAATCCTTCTGGCTGCCATTTGTAAGCCCTTTTCATGAAAATAGAATAACATTTAACTTAAAGTAACTCTGATACCGGTCTTAAAAGGACGATTAATTATCGACTGCTTCTGACACAATATTGATGATTACTTCCCCACCATCAGGAATGGCATTAAACATAACATAACCCGACGTAAGACTAAAATCCAATTCTCTCCCATTCTGATAAACACCAAATATATTACTAACATTATCCGGTAGCTTTAACTTAATTGTAAGAGGTTGAAAATACAAGCTATCAGGAAGCTGGTCGGTAAGATTTAGTTTCCATGTATTTCCATTTTTAAATGGAGCAGACGTTTCAGAAAGAGATGCTTTCTTTTTCTCTTTGTGATATTGAATCGCCTGAGCAAAGGTACAAATCCAGACATCGTTCTTTCTTGACAACAGAGTATCCAGTTGCTTGACTAAATCATTCTGATGTATCTGAGCATAAGAATTATCATTAATTGTATTGCTATAAATACTATGGTATAAATAAGTAAGTAACCCTCCACCTTTAATAATATTTTCAATCTGTGAATTAAACTGAGCAATAGAAACCTTGTTATCCATTGCATAGGTAAGAATCTTATAATAATCATCTTCCGCAGGAGCAAAGTTATAAGTATAATTTCCTGCTGATGACTGCACTCCTCTGGAAGCAATGTGATTGCTATTGCGAACAGAATCTATTACTTCCTGATCATATCTTCCGAAAGGATAGGCAAAAGTCAACACGTTTCCACCTTTTAGCTTTTCTGTGAAATAGTTTTTTGCATCTCTGATTTCGAGCTTCTTCTGATCACCGGACAGTTTTGTAAGATCCGGATGCATTTTAGTATGGTTGGCCATTTCATTACCATCTGCATAGGCGTTTCTTATCTGAGCCCAATTAGGAGTGCCTAAAACATCAGTAATAAAAAAAGTCGCATTGATATTTCTCTTCTTCAATTCGGGGATCACAATGGCAGGATGGCCGGGAGACCAATCATCAAAAGTGAGCACAACAGCAGCTCTTTTATCATCAAACCAATTAGATATGAAATAGTCAAGGTTTGAATCATGGTCAAAAGAGAGAGGAAACTCAAAAGCTCTGGCATTTGAGTTTCTATAATCAATCCTATTCCTGTTTTCTGTAATGGAAAGTCCTGTATTACCAGTTTGCGCCTCAATATTATAAAAAGACAACAACAAACAGGTAAACAACAAACGTTCCATATGGATATGGCTTTACAGTTTAATTAATGGTTTTACCATCACCTTGTCTCCTCCTAAAACTTTAATCAGATAGGACCCTGCAGGCAGGTCATGAAGCTGAAGCTCCTGTGATCCGTTATCCATAGTATATGTCTTCATTACAGAACCTCGGATATCCAGTACTGTTACCTGATATTTACCTGGTTTCATATTGGCTATCCAGAAAGACCCATTTGTAGGATTAGGGAAAAGATCAAATGAAAATGTATTTCTTCCAGAAGGACTTTCTACACTTGTTGATTCACCCAAATCCACAAACTTCGAAAGCAAACGAATATAGCTGATCTGATAACCATTACTGTTTTCAGTCACAGACCATGAATTCAGAGGCCAGCTGGTGTTGAAATCTTTATATGACTTTTGTTTTGGTTGTCCTTTAGGAGGAGTGATAGATTCTGAAGTACAAACAGCATTGAATTGTGAGCTGCCACATCCGGAAGGACAACAATCGTCCCAATCATATTCAGGGTTTGCTCCACCCACCAGAAAGCCAGGTGCAGGACCGTAAGTAGAAGTTCCTACTCTGTCCCACTTAGCGCTTTTATCTGTAAACCAGCTGTGGTAAAATTCATTGACACTATTCTCAGCACCATAGTTTTTCATGTTGGAAAGGTATACCAGATTCAGAGGATTAACTCCATGAATATAGTGAATGTACCCCAGCGCAGCTTCTCTGGCAGTTATGTTTTTAGTAGCGTTAACATTATAACTTATCACATTATGGAACATCGTTCCCTGCATAGATTTAATGTTGTTGCTCCCCCAAGTATAGTCTTTCAAATGAGCACGATAAGGATCTTTTTTTGAAGTATATGCACCAAAATGATCTTCAGCGTTCATACCATTTTTGTAGGCTCCAATGATAGCGCTTTTTGTTGCAGTTGTAGCACCTGGCAGTGAGGTGTAATAGAGCATCGCATCCTGTAATTCACCTTCAAATGGATATACCCATAAAAGCATGTTAGCATTTCTATAATTCGCATCTACATAAGATTTATATACAGCTTCTCCGGTAGCATCATAAAGGAATATAGCAGCTTTTAACCTTCCCATTTCACGACCATAATTATTCGTTTCCTGATGTCCTGCACCGATTCCTAAAGACCCGTATGTTGCATCATTATTGTTCCAGACTACACTTGGATTTGCTTCTGACCATTCCCAGGCCAATTTTGCTCTTTTAACCAATGTATCTGCATAAGCAGTCATATTAAGTGAACGATACACTTTGGAGGCTATCGCAAAAGCGCTGGCTACACTATGCGCCGAAGAGGTATTGATGCCACCATAATAAGTTGTACCTGTTGCACTTGAAGGAGGGCTGGCATGAGCAAGGGATGCGATACTAATAACCGAACCATCGGCCTGCTGCATGCGAAGCAAATGATCTATTCCCCACTTTGCTTCATCCAGCAAATCCGGAACACCATTGCCTGATTCAGGCAAATTATAGTTATCTGCCCATGCGTCCGGCTTTTCCAGATAAGCCAACATCATCTGTACTACGTAGTTGGCTGTCCAGTTTGTATATTTATTGTAGTCTCCCGCATCATACCAACCACCGGATACATCTTTTTCCTTTGCAGCATTGTTTCTATCGTTATACGCTCTTGCTTTTTTGTCCTGCATATGGCTTGCTGCGTCAGCCCAACCTTCGCCTGCATACGTTGCCTGTTTTGCAAAGCCCGCACGCTGGTAGAAGAATGCCCGTACAGCATGTTTGAGTATATCATTATAAATCCCGCCGTTGATCTGAAAGGAATATGAGCGGACGTTATTATTGACATCCAGAATATAATATTCACCTGGCACATCTACAGAAGAAAAATCAAACCACCAGGCTTTGTCCCCGGAAGAGTTGTCTTCCGCACCTCCGGACCAAATCTGGAGAGGCCCTGAATAAACCTGTTCCCCCTGTGCACTAACAACAGCATATAAAGTCCCCGGCACAAATGATTCTGAACCATCAAAACCTGTCACAGGATCACGGACAACAGCTATTTTAACCTCATCCGGAAGATATCCGAACTGATCTGCCACAATGTATTTAGATACAGATTGGCCAGATACTTCCTTCAATCCGGATACAAGGAATAAATAAAGTGATAGAAATAGAGTAGAATAAAATTTAACCATATTTTATTAAGTTTTTTTGTTACTACTTTGAAGAGGATCAATAAGTAAGCACTCTGGCATAAAAGAATCCAAAATTCCCTTAATTAAATCACAATTCAATAAATATTCGTACGCAGAACCTTCCATTGAGATGAAACATTGTGAGATTTTATTCTGGGAATAAAAATCAACACAAGAAGCAATGTCAGTCCCAAATAGCAGGCGCAATGAATAGAACATTACCTCGAAAATATAGAATCAAAGCAAGAAGCGGGAATTATACGGATAAGAAAGTTATCAAATGAACTATTGCAGTAGGGCCATTAAGTCAATTTTAGGCAGTTAATTATCAAACCATAAAGACTGAATTTCAGCAAAATAAAAAATTTAAATTATAATTAATAGATATTTAGTTCTCAAAAATAAGATCCTCCCAGCTTTTAATTTTAATACCTTCCTTTTTGCGGGATTCTATAGCATCTTCCATTTTCATTTTAAACTTGAGGCAGGTTTTATAATTAAGATCTATTTCACGGGCCAGGTCACTTACATTAAGATTTTCTTTCCACATAAAAACAGCATAAGCGATATAAAAAGCTTTATCCAATGGGAATTTCAGTTTGTGAAAGATCGTTTGGGCTGTGATAGATTCAATTGTCCCACATTTAGAACACCGACGTGAGTAAAAGTCATTGAGTTTAGACTCTTTGCTGTTTCCGCATTTTTTACAGCTAAATCCATCCAGCCATTTAAATTCACTAAGAAAAGTATAGCACTCAGTTTCAGAAGGAAACAATTCCCGCATCTGGGAAAATGTCAGATTCTCCGGGATCACCTTTCTGATTTTCAGGGACTTTATAGTTTTGTTTAGATTCCAATTTTCCTTGTCCAGGGTGACATTCCATTGCCTTATAATCTCCGCCTGCATTTCCAATTTTCGATTAGACTCCTCTAACTGACGGGTTCTCATCGCAACTTTTTCCTCCAATTCTTTATTAACTTTATTAAGCAAAAACTCATTTTCAAGCATTTGACCAATCACCTTTTGTCGGGCTTCATTTTCAGAAATCAGAGCCCTTTCTTTTTCCAACCTTTCCTGTCTGAGTCTTGAACTTAAGGCAAAAGAGAACATAAATGTATCTATCCCTATTCCATAAAAAAGACTGTAATAGACAAAATGATTGCCTTTGATCCATCCATTATAGAAAAAGTAGGTGACAGCAAAGCCAATAAAGATTGAAATGAATCCTATAAAGAAAATCCTGACAGGTTTATACCCTTGCTTCAATCTTATAATAGCTACATAGAAAAGCATAGATAATATGCTGAAAATATAAACTTCAGTGATGGCCAGGGCATATGGCAAATCTGGAAACACATAATAGACTAAAGTCTGCATTACGGCAAACAAACCAAAGGTGCTCCATATGGCAAAATGAATCCCTGGAAATGACTTTCTTATTGAAAGGAAATATGACCCATAGTTGATTATCCCAAAGACGAAAATTACACGAACATATTCATCCAAAAAATAATTGACCGCGGGATAGTCAGGTGCAAGTAGTGCAAATCCCATCTGATCAACTTTCAGACATTCAAGGGCTGCTACAAATACAAAAAGAATATAGTATAAATAAATTCTATCGTGTGTAGAAAGAAAAAACAGGAAATTGTAAAGCATAAGGAGAAACAATACCAGATAAAATCCTCCGATTATAAAATAATACCGGTTAGAATAATTAATGTAATGCTGATAAGGCAACAATTGAGCTGAAAGCCCAAGATAACTGCTGGACCTGTACTTTATAAAAATGGTATTATTTCCTTCTCTTACAGGTATTTGAAAGGCAGGAAACCGATGATAAAGATTTCTCTCATAAAATGGTATTTCCAAACCAATGGTATCAATGGCGGCAAACCTACCCTTTTCCTTTTCACCAAAAAAAATAATTTCAGATGCGCGGTGATTGAACATTTCAAAAATCCACTTTTCATCAAGCCCTTCATTAGCTGTGAAGTTGAGCTTAAGCCATAAAGATTGATGAATGTTATCATTAAAATTTTTATAGTTAAAATTGAATATAGAATCTGGAAAAGTTGATACTTCTTCTATAGATACATCTTCATTGGGATTAAACAGTATCAGGAAGTCGTTCTGATTGTAAGAATATTCGCGATTTTCAGATATTACTTTATTTGTACCGCCAGCGAGTCCGCTTTCAGATGCTGCAAGCAGCCTGATGAAGAAGATCAATATTATAATCCATTTCCCTATGAGGTTTATTCCTGATCTGGACATAAGGCAAATCTATTAATTTTATTCCATTTTAATCTTTTGCAATTTTAGTCTTTGCCTGCCCAATAAATTAAATATTCTAAGATTTAACCCCGGGAGCATCTATAATGAAGTTTTTAATGCCTTCATAAGAAAGAGCGCTATTTAACGCTCTCTTAAAAATTTCTGTCACAAACAGCCAGAAAGGGCACAAGTATATATAACCTTAAACTAATATTTTACAACCTTGAATATTTTATTATGGATTTTGGCAAAGTATATTCCAGGCCTAAACCGTTTCCGAATTCAAGCAACACATCCCACTAATCAGAATAATCCCGATTCAGACAAATAAAAAGAGACTGACTCAAAACAGAGCCAGCCTCTATATATAGAAAACAAAGGGTTAATTGAGAAGTCTTAATATTTTACAAACTTGTATACTTTGTTATGTATTTTAGCAAAGTATACACCCGGACTTAATTCATTTCCAAATTCCATTTCAGATACGTCCTTGAAGGTTTCAAAAATTTTTCCTTCTGCATTAGTGATTTCAATATCTGTAGATGCATTCAATCTGATATTAAAATTGTCTGAACTTGGATTTGGATAAATTGACACAGAAGAAACTTTAGTCTGATCATTTATATCGGTAATAATACAATCTCCTTTACCCAAACCTTCACTTACATAACCAATCTGATCTATATTAGCCAATCCGTCTGTCGTTGCAGAGGAAAGCTGCACCATATTAATGCCTGCTTCAAGATAAAGATTTACTTCAACTATATTGTAAGTTGTAAATGCACCGGTAGCAGGGAAACTAAGCTGGCCGATTAAAGGTGAGCCATTAACGTTGACCAATGCTTTGCGATCAGCGGTGCCACCACATGCATACCTAAAGCTTAACGTCTTTAAACCAACCGATTCTGATCTCACATGGAAAGTTATTTCTGAACCAATTGCATTAGGCACATTGATAAATCCGGGTCCTTTAAAACCAACATTATTGTTATCTACAGTACCATCATAAGAACAAGCATCAATTTCAGCTTCACCGGCTGAAGTACAAGCAGCTTTGCCTGTAGTTCCACCAACACAGCGACCACAGTCATCAATAGTTGCAGTTCCGTTCATTGTTTTATTACAATCACATGAGCTAATGGTCACGTTGACAGTTGCTGCGGTAGAAGCAACTGCGCCATTGCTTGTAGGAATAACTTTCAGAGTTTTTGAACCAGTTGAAGCTGGTAACCATACTACCGAATAAGGGCTTGCTTCATCAGAGCCAATAAGAGTAGAACCTTCATAAAAATCTACCTTAGATATTGTTCCGCTAGAAACTGATGCAGTAGCTGTTATTGTCACAGTATCAGATTGGCAATAGCTTTTGCCTGATGATGGTCCTGTCAATGCCACAGTTGGCGTTGGTGTAGAACAAGTTCCATCAACATATACCCCAACCTTTCTTGTCATCGTTGCTCCTGAATTATCTTTTACAGTCAGATTGAAAGAAGCGAAGCCACAAGTAGTAGGTTTAAAGGTGGCAGTAGATCCTGCAATTGAGACTGTTCCATTTACTATCGATGAGACCGAGTAGGTCGGACTTGTCTTGGAATAGCCCATAAACATGCTTGTCAGGTTTATCGTTTGTGTAGCAGTATTTGAAATAATGTAGTGGTACTCAGCCATCCAGTTGAGATAGTCTTCCAGATTGGTATAACCGTCTTTATCGGGATCTGCATTGGATTCACTGAAATCTCCTTTAGTTGAATTAGGATTGAAACCTTTACCTTTCTCCCAGAAGTCAGGCATACCATCACCATCCGAATCCCAGTTTGAAGCTCTGGTTGTTGTCGGATAGCTTTCATATCCACCTACATCACTTTCTTTATCAGGAAAACCAGGCTTGCCAGTTACACTTCCCTTATATTTATAGGTTCCGTTTAAAGTCTCACTAACCATTCTTATATCATGGTCATCTAATACCGGCTGATTATGGCCAACATCTGACAACACACTTTTATAGGCCTCAATAGCACTTTGGGTTGTTACATAAGAAGGAAAGAATGGTGCATTAACATATCCTTCATATTTTTTATAATCTCCGTTGGAGTAAGTCTCTCTTCGTCCTTTGGCCTGATTTGATTCATCAAAATAACCGGGCATCACATTTCCTGAAAAATATCCTCTTTGGGTTCCCAAACCGGTACCTTCATGGTCGATAGATAAGGCTACAAAAATTTTACTTCCTGCTCCAGGCTTATAATAGTTATTAACAAAGTTGAGTTCCATCGCCCCTCCGTCTGTAGTGCGTCCTCCCCAATTGTAGACTACGTTGTTGGTAATATCCAGCCTTCCGGCATAATAGCCATTTCCATCAAGACCACCACCCAAACTCCAGTTACGTCCATAATTATGTGCCAATAGATTATGATGAAAACTTCCAACATCCCCACCGATAGTGGCAGCATATCCATGCTCAGTTCCGGCAGGATAATTCTGATGGTTTGCAGCATTCAAAGCTTCTGAAATCAAGGTGCGTTGTAAAGTAATGTTTTTACCACCACGTGAACTGAAAGATTCATCTATGGTCCAGCTTATTGAACAATGATCGAGAATACTGTGATTTGCTCCTGTTAGGCCGATACCATCATAGGTTGGTCCTGCCCCAAGTCTAACCTTCATAAACCTGCCAATGACATCATTTCCTGTAAAACCAAAAGGGGCCTTTCTGATACAGATACCTTTACCTGGTGCGGTTTGGCCTGCGACAGTTACATTAGGGTCACTCAGCACCAATCTGGATTCCAGTGCAATTATTCCACCAATATCGAACACTATGGTTCTTGGCCCCTTCTCCACCTCTATGGCATATCTTAAACTTCCAGGATTCTTATCATCTTTCAGATTGGTAACATGGACCACTTTACCACCTCTGCCTCCTATTGCAAAACGCCCATATCCTTCAGCGCCAGGGAATGCCAGTTGTCTTGGACGAAACACCCATACATTACCTTTAGTCACAACACCTGAGCTACTCACTTCATCTATCCTCCAGTAATAGGTATTCATACTATACAGACCAGTGACATTATAGCTTGTACCTGCCTGTTGACCTTTATAACAAGCAGAACTTGTAGTGCCTGCTTCAACACAGCTTTTATCTGTACTAAAATAAACACGATGGGAAGTTGCGTTGGAACCTGCTGTCCATTTTAATGTAGCAGAGCCTGTACCTCCATCAACATGGCGATCTCCATCTGCAGGTACAGGACTTTTGGCCTGATCTTTTACATTAGGAGTATTCAGTTCAAAGCCATTGATATAAACATTTTTCATAGACGCAGAAGAAGATGTTTCTGCTTTATATAACAAGACTACATTTTTTCCGGCTGTTGCGTTGAAGGTAACATAAGAACTTGCTACTGTATTCATTGATACAGCTCTGTTTGAAGGAGTCAGGTTGTTAATAGTCAATGTCCCGTTAACATAAACATCAATTGGAGCAAAGGTATTTGATGCAGGATCAGCAAATGAGTTATGATAAAGCAACATTGAATGTGTTCCTGTAGAAAGACCACTTATAGTAAGCTCAATCTCTGCTCCCGCATTTCCACCGTCGACAACCATACCATCACATATAAGCCGGGCATAGCTTGGCGCTTGTACTCCTGCTTTATACCAATCAGCACGTAATGCAGAACCGTTAGATCCTGTCTTCTTGAAGGTAAAAGTTACTCCACTAATGGTCTTTGAAATACTGACTGCATTATCAGGAATCCATGCCAGATAGTTCGGGTCATTGGTCTCAGCCTCATTGCGACCACTCATGTTCAGGTCGACTTTGATGATCGGACTTTGAGCCATTATTGAATGTAGAGTACTTAAAACCAAAGCAATGAAAAATAAAAGTTTTCTCATAAAGTATGGGGTAAAAGGATATTCTTATTTCCGCATTAATATTTTTAATCCTTAATAAGCAGAATACCCAACCCCAAAATCAGAAGTAACATTTTTTATAATAAATATTATAAAAGAATAAAGACGATCAGTAATCGTATCGGTTTTATCAGAATATCAAAACGTTAAAATATGGAAGGGAGAGAAAAAACTTATCAAATTCAATAATGAGATAACCAGGTTTTTATTTTACATACATTCTAACTTTTTCTCCAAAGAGATTATTTATACCCAGTTTTACCATATTAATTATTCCTCAAAAGACGATCACTATTTCTTAACAATGACTTAACAAAAAGATAACAAACAAACACCTACAGATCAGCAGTTTTATTAGTACTTAGCAGCAGATATGAGGACATTCAGCAAACAAGAAAAAAGGATCCTTAGAAATATCAAAGGCCTTAATAAAAGGGAACCTAAAATAATCTCTCCAATCAGTTTATTGGAAAACCTTTTGAGTCTACGATCACAACTCCATGTCATAAAAGGTGAAAATACATCTCAAACGCCAAAAGATGGATCTATCCCTTTGTACAAAATTGAAATATCAGGCAAAGCTTCGGATGTATACAAAGACTTCTTCGGATTGACCCAGAGAATATTGTATGTTTCCAACTTTATAGATTATCTGATTAAAGAAAAATATCTGGTAATAAAGGAGCCAAATATTCTTTCAAGCTTTTACATAAACAAGATTGAAAGCATATCGGAAGAATTAGAAAATGAAGATTCAGGAGCAGTAAAAGTAGATCTAAAGATTACATCAGAGATCGAAACGTTCCTGGAAAAATGTGGCTATTACTATACCCCAACTGATGCTTTAATTCATCTGATTAAAAATAATTTCAGAACAGAAATTGGAATAAATCTAAAGATCAGGAAGCCATCTATAAACTCTTTGATCAATTATTTATTGCGCATATCAGCGGACTGGAATAATAATTCATATCAGCGGGCAATACACAAACCAATAAAACCCGGCTCTCATAAGACCTTTTATCATACAAGTGATACTTTAACTCATATAAAAAGAACTATGGATAATACAGATCTGGTTTATCTGTCAATGTTAGAGGATTAAGCCTGTATTAAACATATATATTTTTCAAATGCAAAAAAATAGCCCCGAAAATTTCGGGGCTATTTCATTTACGAAGTATTAATTAAACAGGTGTATTTTGCATTCACTTTTTTACTGCCATTGTGAAAGAAAGAACAGAAGCGCTCCCACTATTATTGTCTGACAACTTTATAAAATCTTATGCCCTTATTATCTTCTATTGAGAGAAGATATATTCCAGGATACAAATTTGAGTTTATACTATAGTTATCAATTGCTTGCCCCTCTTCCATTATAGCACCTTTCATATCCATGATTCTGAATTTAAAATCTCCAAGATGATTGATCTTTAAACCGTCATCACCAAAAGGATTAGGACTAAGTGTAGTTGCATTACTTTTATTATCCTTTATATCAGTAATTACTTCATTTTTAAAAACCAGATAATTCAAATTCATATAATTTGCATCAAATACAAGACGCAATATATGCTGACCTTCTGTAAGGTTAATATTGTTAAGCGTTATCGTTTGATAAGTTTGCCAGCCTTGAGTATTTGGAATATTAATCGGTCCTGTAATGTCAACGCCATCCACTTCTATATGGAATATCTTTCCATCACCATCGGCAGCAGCTCTCACATCAATACTATATGCACCGGATGATTTAACATTAACAGTGTATTCCAGCCACTCATTCTGCATAATGTAGGCTATGTTATATCCTCCCCTCTCATCACTACATACTTCTATGTCTACATCTTCATTACTTCTGTAATTGACAGCAGGTGTAACCTGGCTCCCCGGGGTATCATCAAAGTACGCATTTCCATTTCCTCCAAGATCAAATTCTTCCAACTGTATTGTACCTGGGATATCATGAGGTTTTCCGTTATACGGGCTTTGAGGAATATTAACTTTGATAACGACAGCTGCGGAGGTTGTTTTATTTCCTGAGTTATCTATAGCTACAGCAGTTATGGAATAGGAACCTGCGCTTACATTTGTCCAAGAATAAGTATAAGGTGATGAAGCATCTTCTCCTAACTTGGTTGTACCATTATAAAACTCTACTTTCGAAATTGTCCCATCCGGGTCAGAAGCATTAGCGGATATATTTATAGTAGCAGGGGAAGTGAATATTGCATCATTTGCCGGTGCAGTAATGCTGACAATAGGAAATCCAGCCGGAGCTTTTCCTACAAAAGAAGTCATACTCTGGGCATCCAGGGTAACTTGAAAAGAACCATCCGGATCGTTAATATTAGCTTCTTTCTGAAGATTTTTAGAACCAGAGGTAACATACTTTTCCCACGTTTGAACTTTAGTACCAGGAATAGACAGAGTAATGGTTTTCGAAGAAGTGCTTCTGTTTAAAGCTACTATAACTACATCGTCTCCTTTTTTATAGGCAGATACATATACATCTGTGGTAGGATTTTTAGTAGCATCAACTCTGTAATATCCCGGGCGGACAAATTTAGAGTAATGCGTCATCATATATCCCCGCTTACTAATGGTACCATCTTCTTTCATAGGACTGTACTGCCTTCTGATATACCACCAGACATACGCCTGAAACTCAGCATCAGCCAATGCGCTGTGAATATGAAAACCTGTTTCCAGTGCTTCAGGCCAACGATCTGCAGATTGTGCTTCGCTATTGGGATGGTAAACTTCAGTCATCCAAAGTTCTTTTCCTGCACCCTTTTGCTTAAAAAGCGGATAGGTAAAATTACTATATGGAGTTCCATATAAATGCGCCCCCAGAATATCCATATTAGCCAGAGCCTGAGGATCATTCAAAATAGGGTCAGACAGGTTTTTCAGATAAGAAAATGATTCAGGTGATATTACTCTGCAGTTGATAGATCCTGCATTTTCCTTCATAAAGCGTAGTATCTCCTGCGGAGTCCACCAGGTCCAGTCATGTGCATAATCCGGTTCATTCTGAACAGAGATAGCATATAACTCTACCCCATTATCTTTCATGTACTTGACAAAATCATTTAAGTGTTGTGTATATGCACCATACATATCGTATCTCAGACGTTTGGCATTTGTCTGGCTTCCACGGGTAAAGGTTTCAATCATATTTGCCGGAGGATTCCAGGGGGAAGCAAAAACGATCGCTCCAAGTTCTATAGCTCTTTTTGCAGTGGCTAATTCTCTGGACCACTCACTGGGTTTATCTGAAACCCAGATACGAAGAACGGACATACCCATTTGTCCTGCTCCATTTCCAAATGCAGTTTCTCTTTGTGAGGCTGTTAAATCACCTACCCATACAGGGTGATTGATACCGCCAAATCCACGAATATACTGCTTTTGAGAAGACAATGTAACAGTTGCAGTTTGTGCAAATACATTGATGCTAACAAGCAGTGCTAAAATCGATGTTACTAAATTTTTTCTCATGATTACCAGATTCTCTATAAATCTTTGCTGTTAATATTTTCAAAGAATTTTCTTCTTCATATAGTTTGAGCTGATAAGATTATGCATCAATAATCCTTCTTAATAAGGAGCTAAACCTGCTCATTCTATTGGATCTAAAAATTTCTCCACTACAAAATAAAGGGTCAGATTGTAAACAGAATTAAAAAGAATATTAAAATAATCTATAATGGCATGGAACTGATGCTATCACTTAAAGTGATGGCATCAGTCAACAAAAGAGTTTAGTATGAGGGCAACTTAGAATGATAGAACAATTACTTTGTTATAGTAACGGTTCCTTCATCCACGCTTCCATCAGAATATTCTATGGTAAAAAAGTATAAGCCAATTCCTAAACTAAGTCCCATATTGCTTTCTCCGGACCATTCCTCCGGATGAGAATTCTGCACCCTGGACTGATAGTAAATTTTACCGCTTTTCTCAATGATTGCAATATTTACAGGCTCTTTATCCCTGTCATATGGAACAGACCAGGCACGGTCATACTCCGGATTAAATATATAAGCCTTTGAAGTTGAACATATCTGTTCAGTAATCACAATTTTACTTGTGCCTTCTACCATACAATTCCTGGAATCTTTTATCCTGAGATGATATGTTCCTGATGAAAGCTCATCAAACTGTGACAATGACTGTTTATCATTCAACATAAAAGTGTATGGCGGCTTTCCTCCTTTAACAGTCTCAGGATACAACTGAACTTTACCAGTTCCTTTTCCTTTACAGCTAGCTGTCACCGTATATCGAACATCACCTTTCAGTTCTGCACAAGGATCCTCCTGGGGTAAAACTGCTGGCTGAATCTTCTTGTCTTCATTGCCAGCTACAGAATCTTTTAATGTTAATCCTGATTGAGGGGGCAATGGAGCCTCATCCTTTTCAGTTAATTCGTAAGGTGCGACCTCTTGAGATTGGATGGAATGTTTATCTGATTGAACGGTTAAACTTTCTTTAGTGTGCTTATCCGGCTTTGATAAAGGTAAAGGAATGGCACCAGGTTCCGTAGCCTTTTCAGAAGTTATAACCTGCTCTTGCTTAGTAGCTAAATTGACAGGGGCGCCAGGTTCTGAGATAAGATTATAATATACATAAATTCCTCCTGCAAGACCGATTAATAAGGCCAGAGCATATATATTCCAATTTGGCTTGGACTTATATAAATATAAATCCTTGCGCATCTGTTCCTTTAATTTTAAAGCTTCCTGAGCAATAACTAATTCATCAGCAAGCATAGAAAGCTCAAGACTCTTTCGTAATTGCTCATCCGAAGCAAGTTCTACTTCAAATAATACTCTTTCCTCCTGGCTCATCTCGCCTCTGGTATAGAGTTCTACCTTTTCTATTATTCCACTATCTGAGCTCATTCTTCAAAAAATTAATCATTGAACCATCATTTTCAACAAGCTCCATGAGCTTCTGCTTACACCTGTAATGTGTACTCTTAGCCACCGTTTCTCCTGCAAAATTCATTTTCTGAGCAACTTCTTTCATGCTCAGATTATCGTATATCACATACTTGAGTATCTGTTTGCATTTATCGCCAACCTTACTCATAAACCGCTCTATCAATTCTTCCTTTTCCTTTGTAATAATTACAGCCAGATGGCTTTCTTCCAAAGGTTGCATTTGCATTTTTGAAATATCTAATTGCTTATTTCTTCTCTTTACTCTATTGATCCATAGGTTTCTGGAAACAAAATAAAGAAAGCCATTTACATCTTTTCCCTGCTCGAACTTACCAAGCCGGACGGTAGTAAAAAGTGATACTACTGCGTCCTGAAAAATATCTTTTGCTTCGTCTTCATCGCCATTGTTCATGCAGATATATTTCATGATCTGAGGTAAGGCTGACTGATATAAATGGTTAAGGACTCTCGAATTCTGGCCATTTAAAATAGCTTCAATAATTTCCTGATTTTTGTCCTTTTTTAGCATATTCTTTCTACAAACAAAGAGTTTAAAAAGTAAACACTATTGTCTAATGCTGAATAAATCAATTTCATGATTAGTAGAAAATCTAATCACTACTTATTGACTTCTGAAAACCAAACAAATACACCTTCATTTTCAGGAAAATATTATTCCTTGATAATATAATAATGAAGGTTTAACTCATACTGATTTGCAACAGGGTATACGTTGGATTGAGTCTTGAGGTATGCCAGAGAGAAGTCAAAATAATTTTTATAAAGCTTTATTTTATAAAGGTCGAGGATCAAACCTGAACCGAGACCTGTATAATGAAAAGCACTGACACCTAAAACATTGGACAAAACAAAACCTGCCTGAAGAATATAAAAAGAAGAAATTCCAGGAATCCAGTTACATCTGGCGGCACCTCGAATTTGTGTATTAGGCCCTATATCTAAAAATTTTTCACCATATAAATTAACATATCTATTGATCAAAAAGGTATAATTGATAGGTGTAACAGTAGGGTTATTAAAATCGTTGAGAGAAACACCCAGACGAAAAGTAGGAGAATATAATGTGACACTCCCATGACCTGCCCAGGTAAACGAAGACCCTGATGCGCCTGCAGAAGATGCATCAAAGTTGTAGTTGATCATATGAAATGCAACTCCTCCGGCCAGGTACAAATCTTCTTTCAATGGAATATGAATGGCATAGCGTAATATCGCTCTTATTCTGTTGAAATATTCTCCCTCCCTATCATTATATATCCCCCCTCCAATTATATGCTTCTTATTTACAGACCTTTTTGTTTCATTCTGTCTCTTTTGCAAATTTACATTTGCATCAGCATAATATGTCCTGATTGCCGAGTATCTGCCAAAATAAGACCTAAAAGCAAAATTGGACTGAAAGTCATTGTCGAGACAAATATGAGAGGGGGCGTGTAATTGAATATTTTTGGGAAAGTGTATAAACGACTCTGAAAAATTGCTTTGTGCAAAAGCATTCAAAGAGTATAAGCATATGTAGATCAGCAAAAAAAGTCCCTTTGTGTACATTTTCAACACAGACCAGTGCCGTGATTTTAGTTTTATTTTTCCGAAATTTCAAAAATACATTTACTTTTTTATTTTTCGTTTGTAGAAAAGTAAATCAGGGAATAAAATCTTAAAATATTTCTTCGCAAGAAGATTTATATTTACATGTTTAAGCCTTCAAAGGTTGTGAACTACCTGAAAAGCAAAGAAAAAAATATGAAATTACTCATGAGGTCCTACATTTTAACAACTATATTCTTGTGTCTTTGCTTCATTGCCCAGGCACAAACAGGTCCCGCAGGAGTAGGTATGAATGATGGAAGTTCATCACTAAAACTATGGCTGGATGCAGGGAACGGAACATTTTCAGATACCTTACAAAAAAGTACAGCCAAGCCTGGCGATAAAATTTTGTTCTGGAAAGATCTGAGTGGCAGCAAGAACCATGTAATGTCTGGCAGCGATACAACCAACCCGGTATTAACAACTTCGAATCCACTTTTAAATAATCAGGAGGGCATTCGGTTTTTCAGAAATGATGGCAATGGAAACAAAAAAAATTTCCTGGTATCCAAATCATTCTCCAAGACCAATGATATTACTATTTACTGCATCTTTCATGCTTTAACCAAAGCAGGTGGAACTAATTTAAGTCCATTCAAAGCCACAAACTATGACAGTAATATGTGGTATTTCGGAGCGGGCCTTGTTGACGGAGGAGCGAATGGATTTACTAACGACATAAGTCTTGCTTTTTGTGATACCAGTATAGCAGCTGGTGCCGGAGACTCTACTTCTTCTACGGATTATTGTGTAAAAGCTCCTGCCTCATTAAACAAAACATACTTTGCCGTACTACAGAAAGAAGCCTGGACAGGGAAACTTAAAATCGGACATAACACCAACACTGACTCCGTTTTTCAGGCTGGTACTCAACCCATCAATGTACCAACAAGGTATTATATAGGTTCAACCTCCAATGCAAAAGCCAACGCAGAGCCTTCTTTCTTTGATGGATATATTGCTTGTGTACTGGTCTATAATAAAATACTAAGCAGTGCCGAAAAAATTATACTTGAGAATTATCTTTCAGCAAAATACAACATTCCACTTAAAGATAATGACATCTACCAGTTTGATGAATCTCATGCAGGGAACTTTGATTTTGAACTGATAGGCATAGGGAAAGCCAACGATGGTACGGCTCAACTTTCTGCCAGAGGTGATGGGATGATAGAACTACTTAACATCTCAGAATTGAGCAAAGGTGAATTTATGTTCATTGCCCATAATGGCAAATCTTTAACTTCCGCAAAAGGTAATTTACCAACAGGGATTCAATACAGGCTGGACCGCGAATGGATTTGCTCTAAAATAGGAAAATCTTCGAAGGTTGATCTCATCATAGATCCTATAAACATTTCTGCAATTGACTCTAAAGACATAAGACTTATAATAGATACAGACAATGATGGCTCTTATACAATGGAGAAAATCGGAGAAGGTGTCATAGAAATCTCAGAGGTAACTCGTGATGGTCGCTATGTCTTCAGAGGAGTGGATCTCAAACATGGTAATCACTTTACCTTAGGAAGAGTTAACTCAGATTCTATCAACAGTGAGGCCGATTATTTTTCTCCTAATGGTGACGGAGTGTCAGACACGTATTATATTTCTTGTGCTGGAAAAGCCAATATCTATGACAGAAATGGGAAACGGATCAAAACCCTTACCACTCCTGCTTTCTGGGATGGGACCAATGATGGAGGAGAATTACTGGCTCCAGGATTATATTTTTTAAATGTTAATGAAGATCTTCAAAAAACTGTGACGCTGATCAGGTGATCAAACCTCTTCATTACTTTATTTAAAGGCAATCAATTTAATACAAAAAATAACTTTTAGTTCTCTATGAACTCTGCTTGTAACCATAACATAAATAGTCATTTCTCAAAATTAAGGAACGTTATGATTTACTAGAAACACAAATAGCCGGAATCAATCCGGCTATTTTTATACCAATAAAAAAATACATTACTTCTTAATTACTTCAACCTCCTGTAATTTTAATCCAGGCCCTGTGTACTCCAGCTTATTCTGTTCCTGGTCATTTAACGACTCTTCGAAATAAACATCCAATGTTCTCAAGTCGCGATGCAACTTAGTTTTGATTGCCTCTTTACCATCCACTTTAAAATATTTTTTATTAGCATAAGGAGCATAAGTATTGCCACTGAAAGTAACTTGCAAATGCTTAACATCAACCATCTTTACTTCTTGTATTTGGCCTTTACCTTCAGAGCTTTTTTCTTCTGTTTCAGTTTCTCTGACTGGCATAGCTTCTTTGGAAAGAATTAAAATTAGTTTACCATTTTTGAATTTAATATTATCACTGGTAAAATCTACCTTGTTACCATCGAAGGTATGAGATGCGGCAGACCACCTTTCCATATTCCAGGAATTAAAATCGTCTGTCCACTTCAAATTAAAGGTTTTATCTTTTTTATATTCATAATACTTAACATAGTCGTATTGCGCAGACCTTGGTAATATTGAATCGTTCCAGGGGCCCGTCCAGTCGTAAAATTCTGAGATCCATATATTCATCATTATTTTCTGAGGTCTGTTCATTCTGGCTATATGCTCTCCATCTTGCCTGTATACTTCCTTCCCATCCACACTCCATGCAATATATTCGGGAGTCCAGTCAAAAGCATAGGTATGAAAATCCTCATGAGGGTTAAAGCCCAATACTTGTCTGTGCTCATGCATCTTATGCCTGCCTTCTATGGTATTAAACTGGGCTTCATTGTTGTATCTGCCGAGTATTTCCAAATCGATTTCGTTCCAGTTCGTAGTAAAGTCAGGATTATCATAAAAAGTAAAAAGAGAACTGACAATACCACTTCCTGCTGCAGACTTCATATTTACTTCAAATCTGCCGTATAGAAAAGTTTCATTGGTCCTTAGCTCTGCTCCCTTATATTCTTTCGCTTTGGTTATAAATGGAATAAATAGCAAAAGAAGCAATGAGGTTAAGATGTATTTTTTCATTGAATAAACGTTTGGATTATTACCTTACAAAGGTACAATGAAATACTTAGCCTATAAACGAGAAAGCCTGTAATTTTTACAGGCTGATTGCATAAATCTGAATTATATCCGAAAATATCTTAAGCAGAAACGAACTCCTTCGCTTTTCTAAGAAAACCAGATCTCGTCTTTACCTTCTGTATAGATTTAGCTAAACTGTCATAATTGATTACAAATTTTATCCAGTTATAGAAATCATTCTTTTCCTTATTTACGTGGTACATAAAGGTTTCCTCACTCATTTCCTTTAAGCCTTTTAATAGCTCATCTACATTGGTGAATACCTTTCCATCATGGGAATAAAAGAATTTGTCAGGTGTAAGTTGTTGTAAGGACATTTCTATTAAAGAGTTATGATTCGTTAATACATGTAAAATGCTTTTAAAGAAAACATAGTTCCCCTTCTATTAAGATTTAGGGGAAAATAACTCAAAACAACTTTTCATAGAGATAAAAATTCAATGCATTTCCACATAGGAATAGACCATTCCTAATCCCGGAAGAAACCTGCTTAAAAACTATTTAATTAGTGACTTACTATCGTGCAATAAGAAAAAAAAGGGATCACCGCTAGATGATCCCTCAAAAAACAACAACTTAAAAAAACAATTACTTCATTATTGAAGCTTCACAAGTTTTGAAACTTCAATGCTTCCGGATACATACTCTATAGTCATCAGATATGTACCTCCTTTCAGATCTTGTCCGATACTGCTGGTTTGATCTGCAGGTATATCATTCAATACTTCTACTTCTGCTCCATAGATATTTGTAATCCTTAACTGCTTTATGGCCATATTAGAAGTAATCTTAAATAATTCACTAGATGGGTTTGGAACTATCCCGGTAAAGACTTTGTACCCGCCAGAGAAAACACCAGTAGTAACGCTTATATTCAGTGATACAGAACTCGAAGTAGTTATCCCTCCATTGCTGTCTGTTACTTTCACTAATACCAAATGATTGCCCGGACTTGCATTCTTGTATTCAAATATATATGGTGATGAATTAGAGGAGCCTACCAATTGTCCATCCAGATAATACTCCACCTTGGTAATTGTACCATCAGGATCATCAACTGAAACATCAAACGTGATGACATCACCAACAATATTTTCATTCGCTATTGGAGCGTTAATTGTGATTACCGAAGGCTGATTTCGATTGACAACAACAGCAGTCGAAGTAGAGGTAGCTTTACATCCCGCTCCATTCGTAACTTCTACAGAATAGTTTCCAGAGGTTGTTGCAGTATAGCTGTCATTTGTTCCTACCTGCAAACTACCATTAAGCCATTTATAACTTAAGCCTGTTCCTGTATTTGCATTCAGCATTACACTATTGCCTTCAACCACAGTTGTTGATCCTGTAGCTGTAATAGTCGCTGGAGGCGTTGGGTTTACTTTTACCTCAACGGCATCGGAAGTAACCGTTTGGCCATTTGCAGTAATAGTTACAGCATAACTTCCCGACTGTGTAGCGGTATAAGAAGCTGCAGTTGCTCCGTCAATGACAGCATCTCCCCGTTTCCACTGATAGGTATAACCTGTTCCCGTACTTGCGTTCAGAACCACTGAAGATCCTTCACAGACTGTAGTACTTCCTGTAGTCATTATTTCTGCTTCTAACTGAAAATTGCCTTCACTCATTTCCACCTTATCTATCACAAGACATGTAGAGTTATTTCCTACATAGAATTTCAGTTTAGAAACAGCATCTGTTGTAGTAGCATTGAACTCCATTGTATACAACTCCGATGTAGTAGTAAGGTCAACCGATTTACTAAAATAAGTAGTATAAGGATCTGCATCCTGCTGAACACTGACAGACATACTTCTGGCGGCATCAGCTTTAGCCATAAAACTAATTTTATAATTTTTTCCTTCAATTATTGGCGTTGCTTGTCTCACCTGCACATGCCATTCTGCAGTTCCAGGAGTAGCAGGGCATATTTTCAGAGAGTTAGTTCCTGACATATTTCCGTTCGTGATCACAGTCATAGTACCACTAGCACTACTGTTATTCTGGATTTCCCATTCGGTAGTACCCTGATCAAACTCTCCATTTTTAATCAGCTGAGTTCTTGGATTTCCTACAGTTATTGAGATCTCAGAAGACGTAACTTTATTTCCGGAATTATCGGTAGCTACTGCGGTAAGTTTATAGTTTCCTTCTGCAACACTGTTCCAGTCAAAGGAATAGGGTGTAGTAGCATCCTCGCCCAATTTTGTTGTTCCATTATAGAATTCGACTTTGGTAATGTTTCCGTCTGCATCGCTTGCAGTTGATGTAAGCGTGATATTTGCACCAACCTTAAATGTTTCATTATTTGCAGGACCAGTTAACGCCACTTTAGGCAATTCACCATTACTTGTACATGCACCTGTTGAACAAGCAGGATACCCAACGCTGGTTCGGCCGGAAACATAATTCTTAAGCCATGTAAAGGCAGGTTTTTCAGTTCCGGAACTGCTCATGATTCCGGTACCGGTTCTCCACGTAGCACCTGTGATATATCCCCAAAGAGTAATACCGGCAACAGCAGGGTGTTCCCAGTATACAGGGAAGTGGGTCTTATAACTATTTTCCTGTTGAGTATTATTACTTTCAGATTCAACACCACCATTTAGATCCAGCTCTGTGACAAATACCGGCACTCCACTGGTTGCCATGAGATCCACTGCTGATTTTAACTGAGAAGCGCTTGTCTGGTCCACATTAAAGCAATGTGCCTGAGTTCCGAAGCCGTCTATCAATCCCCTGTCACGAAGAGCTTTAACCAAACCTAACATACTATTTATTTTACTGGTATTGTTTTCCAATCCATAGTCGTTAAGCACAAGCTTTGTATTAGGGAACAATGCACGAGCCTGAGTAAACACCCATATCTGCCAGTCATAGCCAGTACTTCCTGTACCACCTAATAATCTTTCAAACACCGGATTGTCTGCCTGGTGGCCTGCCAGCTGTTCATTAATAACATCCACCTGGTCTGTTAATGGGTATCTTTGAGCAACTGCGGTCATATACTCAAGAGCTTCTTCTCTTGCCTCTGTTACTGAACTCAGATTTTTAAACCAAGAAGGATATTGACTTGCCCACATTAATGCATGATAGCGGAACATCATATTGTTGTTCTTTGCATGATTATAAGACACATCTGCACCTCCCCAGTTAAACTGATCTCTCGTTCCTTCAACCGGTCCCCACTTACAGCTGTTCTCAGCTGTAACACCATTCCAGTAAGTATTGTAGTTAATCTGAGGAGCTCCCGGTATAATATTAGCAAGGTATTTCCCTTTGCAGGCACTCATTCCCCTCTGTGTAACATTGGTAGTTCCAACAGTGATAACTACCCCTACAGAAGTAAATGTAACGCCTCTATTGTTTGTTGCTCTTGCCTTAATGGTATAAGTTCCTGCAGGTACACATCCCCACACATATTTATAAGTATAATTGGTATGTGATGTAGCTTCCCCTAAAAGAGTGGTTCCATTAAAAAATTCAACCTTTGTGACTGTTCCGTTATTGGTTGATTTTCCAATATCTGAAGCATATACATGAATCTCAACATCAGTCCCTGCCTTAAAATAGGCATTGCTATGCGGCATGGTGACAGAACACGATGGAGGATAATTTAATGTTTGGGCCTGGAGCAACGTAATGAGTCCAAGCAGAAAGACAAGTATAAGTAAACCTTTTCCTTTCATATAAAATTTATTTCAAGTTCAGTATTGAAAACAGTCTTTTTCACTCACCAGAAAATTATTCTATTACTTTTTTTAAGAATTAAAGACATTAACTCTGAGGAAAATTATGGAACTGAGCTATCTACACAGAAAGCAATAAAAAGTAAACCCTAGAAAATTTTATTTGATCGAATAATTGTCCTATTCGGACTAATTATGAAAAATGTGTTCCTAATAATACAAAGATTATAAAAAGAGGGAGGTGGGCAAGGTTAACGGACAACCGTAATATTGGTAAGTTTCTTATTATCAATCGTTATCACATAGTATCCGGTGGTTACAACCTCACCTCCGGAACCAGTACCATCCCAAGTTGCAGGAGCAAGGAACTCGCGAATGACATTTCCATTCATGTCAAAAATTCTTGCAATACCTGGTTTATCAATAAAATATGAACTCTGCTGCCCTCCTTCGAGAGGAGAAATGACAGGATCACAATCAGAAGCTCTGTATATCGTAAGATCAGTGTCTAGTAAAATCCGACAACCTTTCTGATCTTTCAGGCGAAGCATATAATTTCCAGCAGGAATATTTGAAAATACGCCTGATGCGCTACGAATAGTATCACTCGTACCCGGGGTATTCAAAAAATAGGTGAGTGGTGGCTGGGATCCCTCTGCTGATACCTCAACACTAAAGCCTGTGCCTTCTTTACAATCCTGACTTAATATTTTATATCCATAGGACTTTATCTCCATACAAGAACCATTCACTCTAAGTCTCCACGATCTGTGGTGAAGTTTAAGCAAAGGCAATGCAGGATTAGTAATTTCTACACTATAAGAACCCTCATCTGAAAGTTTAACTTTACTTATGCTAAGGTCAGATGAAGTTTCTGTATCTAATAAAGAATTATTATTATACCATGAATACTGATTCCCAACTAATGCTTCATCTTCTTCCACACTAAAATTTACAGAATCAAGCAATCTTACAGTCCTTTCAGAACGCTCACCAATGGAATCCTGAGGGGCATAATCAAAATTAGAAAATCCGTTTAATTGAGTTAATGGTAACAGATCCTTAAATGTCAGCTTGTTATTGATTACAGATATTTTCCTCAAAGAAGGTTTATTAGAAAAGGTCGGAAGTGTTGTAAGCCAATTCTCCTCCGCATATAATTCCTCAAGAGTTGTGTTATTGTCTAATTCTGAAAGATTTTCTAACTGATTACCCCAGCAATAAATAATCTTAAGGCCTGGCAGTTTTTCAATACCATTAAGATTTTTAAGCCTATTACGGTCACAATGAAATTCATGAAGTCTGGTATTTTTTGAAAAATCAGGAAGACTGTCAAATCTGTTCACTCCAATCTGAAGATTTTCAAGAGATGTAAGATATTGAAGACCGGAAAGCCATGAAATCTGATTCCCTGAAAGAAAAAGCTTCTGAAGCTTTGTAAATCCTCGCAATTCCGGGAAAGATGTGAGCTTATTATAATATAACTGAATCTGTATAAGGTTGGTATTCCTTATAACAAAATCAGCATTGGTCAGCTGATTAGAGTTCAGGTAAAGATATTCTAAATTGGCAATAGCTGAAAGATTCGGTACTGTCTTGATCTTATTATTTGAAGCATCAATTTTAAAAACAGATTTAAAATTTTCTATGCCTGTAAGATCAGAAATGTTCGCATTGGTAAGGATAAGGTCAAATATAAAATTGCTAGCAGCTGTGATATTCAATTTATCTCCGGTCATTACCGAAGGATATCTTGACATTAATACATTTCTTAAATTAGTATCAGGAAAAGTATAAGTCTGACAATAGCCTTTATTCTCTGAAATTATAAGAGTCAGGGTTATGCCTATCAGCTTTATAATATTTTTAAAGATTCTGCTCATTACCTGATAACTGTTATCTGACCATTTTCC
>JAEYZG010000021.1 GCA_023428135.1 Bacteroidota bacterium
GGCTGTCCGGTAAAATGAGTACTTTTGTTCATTGTTTGAGTTTAAGGTTTGGTCACCAGAAAACTACAAACAAAAAAGGAGGCTTAATCGCCTCCTTTAATTTTTTTTTACCGGACAGTAATGGCACAAAGGTTAAAGCGAAAGGCGTAAAGCTTTAAGTGAAAAGTTTAAAGTATAAAGTAAATTACTTTGAACTTTTTACTTATAACTTTCAGCTTTCCGCTTATTTAAAATTTAACAATTTTAAACTCAACTCTTCTGTTCAGTTTTCTCGTTTCCTCTTTAGCGTTGTCGGCAATAGGTTTGGCACCTCCATAGCCTTTTCCTGATATCCTGTCTCCTGAAATACCTTTGGAAACAAGATAGTCTTTTACTGTTTCGACCCTTTGCTCTGAGAGCGTGACATTTTTTTCAGGATTACCCATGTTGTCTGTATGTCCTGATAATTCTATCTCTATTGTAGGGTTTTCATTAAGTAACTTTGCAAGTTTGTTTAATTCAGGATAAGATATGGGCAATAATTTTGGCTCACTTCTAACAAAGAAGACGTTCTTCAATGGAATATCTTCTCCAACTTCAAGCGGAGTAAGATAGATGTCACGCTCAATCTCCATATATTCAGTGATGTTCGGAACACTGATAGTATCGCGAACGGAATAAAAACCGGGATGTTCAGCAAAGAAAGAATAAACCTGATTGTATGGTAATGCAATTTTATAATCTCCATTGTGTGGATCCGAACTTGCTATGCCCGCTTCTTTATCATCATCAAGATCTCTGTATGTAATGCCTGTTTCAATAGGTTCCTTGGTCTTGCTGTTAAGCACTTTTCCATAAATAAGCACCAGAGGATTAGGTTTAACAGGACCTGGTAGCTTTATTCTGAAGATGTCACTTTTACCTGTTGCCTTTTCTTCAGAAATAAAATATGCATACTCTCCTGATGCAGGAATACTATAATAGGCATCAATGCCTTTGGAGTTTACAGGTAAACCTATATTCTGTGGAACTGACCAATTGGTCCAGGAATTATCAAGTCTCCTTGTAACAAATATATCATTCTTTCCATATCCCGGGTGTCCTGTGCTGCTGAAGTATAATGTAACTCCGTCTGCTGCTAGGAAGGGAGAAAGTTCGGTTCCTGGAGTATTCACAACAGAACCTATGTTTTTAGGTACAGACCAGGTGTTATCATTTTCCAGAAATGAAACATAAATATCTCTTGAACCATAAGTTTCATCTCTTTGCAGCGCCATTAACAATACTTTTTTGTCACTGCTTAAAAAGTATTCATTGAAGGTGCTTTTATTGTAATAGTTTCTTACATTAACCTTAGTAGGCATGCTCCATCCATTTTTTGTTTTATTAGACATGGATAGTCCCATTCCCTGAGCTGCTCCTTTGGAGTCGTAAGTATTCATCAAAAGGACAGTATTGCCGTCAGGACTGACAGAAGATACTGCATTAGGTCCGTCATTATTGATAGGAGCTCCAATATTTACTGCTTTTCCCCATTTGCCATTCTGAAAGCTTGAATAATACACGTCTTGGTAATCACCAGTGCCACCTTTGTTTTCCGGAGAATAATTTCTTGTGAAATATAACCCCTTTCCATCTGGAGTAACTACTGGTGTTAACTCTCCATACACGGTGTTTACACCAGTTCCCAGATTTTCAGCTGGAGAAGTGTAACTCAGGTTAGGAGCAGTATTAATTTTAAGTTTTGTCCCTTTGATAAAAAAATCATCTACGTCAAATGAAGAAGCGCCCCATGCCGAAAAGCCTACCGCTTTGCCTGTAAGAGCAGGGTAATTGATCTCTGTCAAAACATGGTCATTGGCAAGAAATCGAACTGTAGATCCGCTCTTTTCTATTTTAAGGATATTATTGTCAACCTTTATTTTTAGTGAAGTTGTAAAGTCTTTGATCAAAGTGGGCTTTCCCTTTTTAATCTCAAGTACGCGGTATTGAAGATTTTTAACATTAAAGTATAAAGCATTCTCCTGATCTGCTCCAATCATCAGCCCATATTCGCTTCCGGGCCTGCGGATTCCGAATTTGGCTTCTGCTGAAAATGCTGCAGAGGTATTGAGTAGATTAAAGTAGTTGTTGATGCTACCTCCGGCGGGATCGTTGTGTTGCCATATCAGTTTGCCGCCCCTGATGTCTGATTGATCTGTTGGTCCGTTGGGAAGCCGCCATCCAGTTTCGTTGTTATCAAAGTGATCTTCTTCTACTATCCCTGCCGTCTGTGCAAAAGAAGTTGTAGATAAAATAAAAAACAGCAAAATAAGGATGTTGGCTGATCTTGTCATTATGTGCATATTTAGGGAGTAACGATTGGATTGAAGATAATATTTTGGGGAAAAATATAAAATCAACTTCTCATTTAAATTGTACGCTCAAAACGAATAGTCTTATATGTCAGTCATTTGTCTGGTTTTTATTTCTTTGATCATTTTATAAGACATGTATCCAAGACCTGACATAACAAGGAATATGGTAGCCCAGATCCAAAGTAGGCTAAATATATAAGGAATCCCTTTTTGGTATTATTTTACGGATGTGCAATTCGATACAAAGTAATCGAATTTTAATATTCTATTAAGAGTTGTAAACTAGAAATATATTTATACTTATTTTTCAAGGATCAAAGTGAAACTTCAGGTCACAATATCAGGCATTGCAACTGCACTATTATAATGGTTGATATGTTTTTATTGTAAGAATCTAAAAAAGGAGGGGAGCATGAAAAGTGCAGTAATTGGAAGGATTTATACACTGGTATTTTTTGTACTATTTCTTTCAGGGTGTAAGGTGATAGAAGGGATTTTCAAGGCTGGAATGTGGACAGGGATCATTATTGTGGCATTGGTTATAGCGCTTATTATTTTCGTCCTGAGAAAAATATTTTGAGGTTGATAAAGCACTAAAAATGATTATCTCTGTACTTCTCTGAGTTTTATTTAAATTAATAAATTACACGGAGAAATACAGGGCTTTATTAGTCAAGAATTGTGCCTCTCAGTCATGAGTATAGTCTATGCTTTCTATGGCGCTGTCTACTACAAGAGAGTTCCATCCGTTGAATTCTTTTTTGTCGAGTAATTTAATTCGATCCTTGATTTTTTTCTTAAAATTTGAACAGGTAGATTTTCTTAATGATAACATTTCAGATAGTTCATCAGAAGTGATATCTTGTTTATTCGAAACAAGGTACATCATGTAAAAGGCCTTTACTATCGGAAATTTAAGCTTGTGAAATATGGTATTGGCTGTTACCGATTCATTGTATCCGCATTTACTGCATCTTCTGTCAAATTGCTCTTTACCTTTGCCGCAGCTGTTTGAATTGCATTTCTTGCATTGAAATTTATTTTGATTTTTAAGCTCTTCAAGATATCTGAAGCAAGTAAGCTCATCAGGATAAACTTTGACAAATTCTTCAAAGTTTACCTGGTTTTTCATGATTCTGGTCATGGCTATATCAGACATATCTTTCTTAAGTGCTCTGTTTGCAAGGTCTAACTGAAGATTCATTGTAGTGATTTCTTCAGTCTGGTTTATGAGTCTTTCATATGCCTGTTTAAGCAGCTCGGTTCTCTCTGCTACTTTTTGTTCCAGTTCTTTGTTGATTTTGTCCTTTAACAGCTCTTTTTCCTTCATTTCTTCAATAGCCTTATTCTGTGCTGCCTGCCTCATTTTAATTTCCGCACCCATTCTGTCTGTCAGAGACATGGAGAGTAAAATTATATCAAGTATGATTCCTATATTCAGACTATATACTGTGAAAATGTTTGATGTTATAAAGCCATAGTTTTCTAGTGCTGTCGTTATAAAAGCTGCAAGCAGACATGTATAAGCAACACATAAGAAAAAAGCAGTTTTATTTCCCTTTAAATAACCTTTAAGAGATATTTGATAGGCCAGAAAAAATGGAATAATATCAATGTATATCGCGAATAATACATCTCTGTTGAAGAATAAACCATATATCAATATCAGGCCTCTGATGACAATTATAAAGTTGATGACTTTGTTAAAAAAAGGCTGGGTTTCTTTTAGGTTCAAAAATCCTTTTATGAATAACAGGGAAAATGCAATGATGCCGTATAAGGCAAGGCTGAATGCGTAGAGATTCCATGCCGGATGTCCTGGCCAGAGATACTGAAAAGCAAAACCACTCTGACACATAGAATATAGACTGAAAGACAGTACATAAAATACGTAATACAGGTATATCGACATTTTTATGGATATGTACATTAAAAGATTGTACAAGGCCATCATGATTAAAATGCCATAAAAAATTCCTAATAAATAATATTCTGCCAGGGCATAGGATATGAATTTTTTATAGCTTCTGATTTGCGGACTTAAATTGTTTTCGTTTTCTGATTTTATGCGGATGTAAAAAGTGTATGTCTGGTTATGGGGAATCTGTAATTCGAATTCAGGGTTTTTGTGGAAAAGCATACGTTTGTGAAATGGAATCAGATTGCCTGATTGTGTCAACCTGTATAGTCCGTTTTCATCCGGGGTATAAAATGAAATGTAGTTGATATTATGATCGAATAATTCAATCAGCCAGTTTTTCTCATTTTTTGTCAGGTTTTTAATGGAAAATTTGAGCCAATAGGACGATGCTTTTTGATGATTTACCGGGTCGGAAGAGTGATACCTGAAGCTGTCAGCATAGGCTGGATTCGAAATTTCTTTAATACCAAGTTTATTGGTCTTGTCTTCATATACTCCCAAATATTCTTTTCTGATTCCTTTTTCCTCAATATTATTAGTCAACAAAAATATATGCTCTGCCTTTAAAGAGGTGTTTGAAAAGTGTATTAGAAAAATGCAAAAAATCCAATAATATGTTTTCATATTATTTTATGATTGTCAGAAAGTTGTAAAGGCTAAATTAATAAGATTTTTTTAAAATGGAGGTGGATGGTCAGAAAAAAAATATAGATCAATACATGCCTATTTTAGATGAATGTAAAGTTTGTCTTTTAAATGTTTTTAAAATTAGTAATCGTTGAAATTTGAATTTTTAGGCATGTTTTTATTGTCTTTTAAGCGAAAAATATAACTATTTTACTTGGTATAAAACGGGTTTAAAACTCATTTTTCCTTCACTAAAATTTGACTTCTTCTCATCTTCTCGATAGTATAGTTTATAATCTCGCCCGAATGTGAATAACAGGATTGTTAATGTCACTATTCTGGAAATATTCAAATTTACATATAAAAGAGTCATAAAATATTATCTAAAGTTTTTTGCCCAAACATTAAGTTATAAGCTTATGGAAAGAATTTTAAGTACACCTGTAATTGAATTAGAGGATCAGTTTAATTTCTTTGAACGGGACTTAAGAGTTGAACTGGCTGCTGCTAAAATTGAGAAATTTGAAAAGGGAAGCCGTATTCACAGACAGAATGCCTTCCTGGTTTCTGTACCTATACTTTTAGAGGGAAGTTTAAGAATATTTCGTCAGACTGAAGACAGGGAAATCTTACTTTATTATGTAAATAAAGGTGAAACCTGTATGATGTCTTTATTATCCTGCTATGGCCAAAGACCAATGAATGCGGCTATGGAAGCGGCCGAGAAATCCCAGCTGATTCTTGTTCCAAGAATTAAAGTGTATGAATGGCAAAGAAAATACTCTTCCTGGAACGACTATGTCATTAAAACTTTTGCTCAAAGACAGGAACAATTGTTGGATTCCTTCGATTCGCTGGCTTTTTCAAGTATTGATAAACGAATAAAAGACTATCTCATCAGACTTTCATCCAGAACAAAACAACAAATAGTTTCAATTACACACCAGGAACTTGCCAACGAACTAGGCACAACCAGGGTTGTAATTTCCAGAATTTTAAAGTGTCTCGAAATAGAGGGCGCCATCGAATTGCTCCGCGGGGCAATTAAAGTAAAGGACCTGAAACTTAACTAAAGATTTAACTTTAATTTCTGCTTGTTTTGTAGCTATTGGTAATTCCAGGTATTATCAATAGCTTTTTTTTTCAGTAACAGAAAAACAGTAACAGTAAACAGTGAAAAACACTGTAGTCCTTTTTCAGGCAGCTTCGGCATATTCATAGTTCACCACGCTTATTAAATTAAATGCCATAGTTGACCTTGTTTCGTACCCTGTTACTGTTCACTGTTACTGTTCATTCTTTTCACTGATTCTGAGAAAAAATAACTAAAAGAACAATAGATTCTTAGTTAAATACAACATTGGCAAAGGTAATCATTGTGTTATTGCATTATTTGTATGTGCTTTAGGATTTAAGGCTAAAATTGAAAATTGCTGGAAACTAAATTTGGGTAATTTTATCCTCGATATAAATTCTAAGATGATGAATAAAACCATACTGTTTTTTTTATTGACTACATTGCTGGCTCCGCTGACAGCATCCTCCCAGTCTGCTAATCCCTGGCTGCACGTTGAGGGAAACCTGATTAAAGATCCGGCAGGAAACACGGTTATTCTGAGAGGTGTCGATTTTCAGGATATTAAAGAACAAGCCACTGATAGAACTGTTGGTCTGAATGGACTAATTGATGTAGTGACAAATCCTGACGATACTTTATCCAATTCTCCAGGATGGTATACAAGGGTATTAAGATTTACCGTTGAACCACCTATTTCAAATCTTGAAGAATATTATCAGCAGACTTTAAAACCTGCTGTGGACTATGCTACATCTAAAGGTCTTTATGTGATTATAGACTGGCATTATATCGCTGATGTAAATAGTAATATTGAGTCTACTAATGCTTTCTGGACTTATATGGCTCCAAGGTTCAATAATTATTCCAACGTTTTATATGAGGTATATAATGAACCTATCAATACTAATCTTACCTGGGGGCAATTCAAGCCATATATGCAGGCCTGGGTGGATTTAATAAGAAAGTATGCTCCGCATAATCTTATTCTTGCAGGAAGTCCGGTATGGGATCAGAGAATGGGAGATGCCGCTACCAATCCATTAACCGGAGGAAACATCGTATATGTAGCCCATATCTATCCTGGCCACTGGAATGCAACAGGCTCTGGCGCTGTAAAAGCACAGGTGGAAAAGGTTGTAAAAGTGCATCCTGTATTTTTATCAGAGTGGGGGTTTAGCGAGACCGTTTCTACTGCCAGTGCTTCTTTATTGAAAGGTTCTATTGCAAGCTACGGAGATCCGATAGTTAACTGGGCTGAGAGCCTTGGGATTAGCTGGAGTGCCTGGTGTGCGGATAATGACTGGGAACCTGCCATGTTTACAAGAGACTGGAAGCTAAAAGTTGGTCCGGGGGAAATGGGCGGTTTTACCAAAGATAAACTTTATGAATTCAAAGACGATCACCAGCCTTCTGATGTACCATGTTTCGCTCCGTACTTAGGCCTTCCACAAACTTTATGTGGGAAAAATTCTGTTACAATCAGTCTTCAATCTCCACCTGATGGCGTTTTGTTCAAATGGTTTAAAGACGGTGAAGAACTTACTGATCAAACTGAGGCCATGATTGAGGCTACTGAAACAGGTACGTATAGGGTAGAAGCTACTTTAGGCACTTGCACCATGGCCGATGAAGTGGATGTTGTAAAAACTATGTTTCCTATTAGCCTCGGAAAGGGAGCTGTTCTGGGTAAAGATCCTCTCGTTATAAAGGTTGACAATGCAGAAGAAAAGTTTACTTACCAATGGTATCATAACAATAAGTTGATTGAAGGTGCAGATTCAAGCTCATTAGCTGTCTTCGATACCTGTGGTGCATTTTATTCTGTTCTTGTGACTTCTGAGGATTGCGGTTTTGCTTCTGATACATTTAAGATTTTATGCGCAAGGGGATATTTTAAAGGTAAACCTTTTGATATTCCTGGTATTATTCAGGCTGAGGATTATGATTTTCAAAATATCGCCAATACAACCTATTTTGATTCGGAACCAGCGAATCAAGGTGGTGCATACAGAAATGATGAAGTGGATATAGAAGTAACTAAAGACATAAATGGTGCTTATAATGTAGGTTGGACAGCAACAGGGGAGTGGTTGGAATATTCTATATCAGTAAAAGAAAACGGTGAATATCCGGTATATCTCAGAGTTGCAGGAAATCCTACACCGGCTGTGGGAGGAAAAGTTCATATAAAGCTGAATGGTAAAAAAGCATCTTCTACACTTACGCTTCCTATTACCGGTGACTGGCAAAAATGGGAAACAGTACCTTTAGGTATTGTTAATTTTAATACCACTGATACTTTATTAAGATTCTTTATTGAAGCTCCTGGTTTTAATCTCAACTATATTGAAGTCGGGCCTAAAGTGGAAACCAGTATTTTCGGTAGAAACAATGCATCTACATTAAAGGTTTATCCAAATCCGGTAAATGATGTCGTATTCTTCTCAGAGGAAATACCATACGACTGGACGATCACCACGCTTATGGGCAATGTATTAATGAGCGGAAACGGCATGCATGCGGATGTGAGCAGTCTGAACAGAGGGGCCTATCTGTTAAATGTAAATGGCAATGTTGTTAAAATAATGAAGTATTAACAGTTAAGTGAATAGAGCAGAGTAAATAAATAAGGCCGGATTTCCGGCCTTATTTATTTATCATATAAAAATTTAAATCATCTTGCGGTTTAATTCTTAATAGGATTATCAATAGTCCCGCAAACCTCCGGTACTGGTATGTCAGTATTTTCAGCATAACCATAGGTAAGGAGTCTTACTCTGTTAATACAAACTCGTATAAACTCCGGAACAAACAAATTAAATTTTTCATAAGATGAAGTTAGTTCAGGATGTTTTTGCTGATATTGAATAACCACATCCTTTACCTGATTCCAAAACTTGTCCTCAGAATATTCTGCATAAGTATGAAGTATGTTGGAAATATATCTGAATACACCATCAAATACTCCTGATAATATAAACAAGGTTGCATATTGATCTTCTATGTCTCTCAATATGGGTCTGATACTATCTGGGACGTTTTGTTTTCCTTCTTCTGTAAGTACAATCTCTTCAACAAAGTCTTTGATAATGATTCTCTGAGGTACATAGTTTTTCATTACCAGTATTGTGTTTTCTCCATGAGGGCTAAAAAAGAATTTATGCTTATAGAAGATATGAAGTATTGGAGTAAAATAATTATACAGATATTTTTCCACCCATTGTTCTGCGCTTAATCCTGATTTTTCTATCAGAGTTCCAATAAATGATTTACCTTCCGGATCTACATACATTAAAGACGCCATGGTTATCATGTTTTCATCTTCATTAAGATAGGGCGTAGCGCTTTCTCTCCAGATAGCCCCAAGAAACTCTTTGTACTGATAAGGGGCACCTTCTACCAATTCATATTCCGAATGCTTGTAACCTACAGTTGCCACTTCGCCCAAAAGAGTGAAGCCAGTTGATCGAAGTTCTTTGTCTGGACCGAGTTTATCCTTTACCCATTTTGTTACTAAAGGTGCAGCTTTTAGTTTTTTGTGGGATAAACCTCTATATATTGAAGTATTTAAAATGGATATGGCTGTTTTAACATAAAATCTGTCAGGATTAGATATGTTAAAAAAAGTTCTTATAGATTGCTGGGGAGTGTAGTCATCTTCCCCGGACCCAAGGGGCACAATATATCTGGAGGCGATATCAGCTGCAAACTGAAATACTATTTTATTTTTCCACTGCCACTCATGTACTGGCAACATCCAGTAGTTTTCAGGATTGAGATTTTGAGATGAAAGTACTTCTTTAAATTTTGAATATTGTTCATCTCCTAATTCCGAATAAGCAAGGGTTTCAAATGGCAGTTCTTCAATGTAACTATATTCAGCTTTTGATTTGTGAACAGCTATCCAGTTTAATTTTATAATTTGATCTGTTTCTGGCACAAAGGAACGGTAATCTTCAAGGTTAAATCCTATACGTCCCTTGTTTACTGTTGCCCACGGATGCCCGTCCATCTGATGCTCTATCAGCTGATATCCTGAATCTACAAGCTTGTCGGATGGTATTTTACCTTTAGATTCTATAAAGGCATCTGCATAAAGCGTGTGATTGGTTTCTTCAATGAAGTGCGTTAGTGTAAAAGGCTTTATTCCGAAGGCCTCCTGCATTTCTATAAAAAAAAGAGTTGCACTGATGTTGGTAACATTCTGTTCCTCATGAAACTTCCTTAATGATTCTTTATGAATATGCCAATAGTCCATTTTGCGATGTTCCCCTTTGAATTCATAATATATATTAGACTTATCTGTATATAACCGGAAATGCGTGATCTTTTTATCCGAAGAAAGGATTGTCGGTATAGCCAGTTTTTCATGCATAAGTTCTGTTATTGCTTTGCAGAGATATGCCCGGTTTACTTTATTCCAGATGTTGATATTTAATACGTCTGTTCCAGGTAACTGTACTACCTGATGATTTATTTGTTCTTCTATCATGATAATTTCGGATTTAATATGCTTGAGTATTTTTTTGAATTTTTAATATGGAGCATAATAACTAAGGGTAATGCCAGAAGTGAACATATGGATGCCATCATAAATGGTCCTGTATAGCCATCGCGGGCGACCAGAAGCCCTGCTAATAAAGGAGCTGACATGTAAGCAAAATTCTGCGTTATATGGAGCAGGCTGTATGCTCTGGTCGAATTCTTCCCTGAAACTGTTTCGAAAAAAGATGTGTCAAGATAAACGAAAATCAGAAAAATAGACATTCCGAAAAGACTTCTGAGTACTATTTCTGAAATAAGGGTGTTGACATAACTTTGTAAGAGCAGTACAACAGATATGCTGAGGATCAAACTGCAAATAAATGTTGTATTTTTAATTATTGAACTTTTGCCTGTGAGAGGTAGCAGAAATAATGCAGATAAGCTTGGTATTATGAATAATACTGCAGCCCAGGTGTAATTAGCCTGTGGAGCATATCGCTCTATGATAAACTCAGTATAAAACGGTCTTATCAAGGTTGACGACAGATAAAACATAAATGTGATTATACAAATCCATAAAAGCCTGGTCTTATCCAATGATATAGGTTCAGAGGTAATTTGAACCTGAGCAACATTCTGTATATCTGTTAATCTAGAGCTTATCCCCATTTGAATAAAATCAAACAGTCCGATAATGATAAACAAGTACTGAACTGAAATCTTATCTATGATAAAAGCACCAGATATTGCGGAGATAATCATTGATAAATGCACCAGAATTCCTAACCTGGTAACTATTAAAGTTTTGTTTTCATTCTTGCTTATCAAATATGGGTATAAAAGAAGATAACTGCTTTTGAATAAAACCATCAGTATAGAGCATACATAAAAAGCAGTGATGTCTTTTGTTAATCCGCAATAAATGCTGGCTACTCCTGCTATAAACTGAGTCATACTGAGTAGTTTAAATATATTGGTGTTTTGGGAAACCCAGGCCCATATGGGGTATGATAACATGAATGTCAGTCTGAGTATACATAAGTAAGTACCTGTATATTCAGGATCATTTATTCCAAAAGTGTCTTTAAATATCTTCGGGTAAAAAGGAGCCGGAAGAGACTCTGCTAATGCAGCAAGAAAAGCAATAAGCAAAATCCGGTTATTGAGTTTGTTATCTGTCATAATATTACTTTTATATAACAGAATCATCGATTACTTCTATTGCAGATGTTGAGAACGATTGAAATGCTATTTGTTTTTCTACTGCATATATTTCTTTACCTGCAATAGCGTTGATAATCGTAGCATTCCGGTATGCACCCATACCCAGATCCGGAGTAACGAATCCATGCGTATGGAGCTCTGCATTCTGGACAAATATTTCATTTCCTGAATGATCTATTGAATAATTCCTGTTTACATCAAACCTTCCTGAATGATCCCATTTGATTCTGTCATGAACCGGCCTGATGCAGTCAGGAACTCTGTACTTATACCCGGTTGCAAGAATGATTGCATCCGTTTCCAGTTCTGTTTCCTGATCAGTCTGAACATGTCTGAAGGAAAGGACTTTCTTATTCATAACAGATGTAGTGATTGATTTAAATTCATGACATGGCTTGATGTTTACAGGAATTGGTCCATCCAGTGTAAGATGATACAGCGTATCATATATTTCATTGATCAGGTCATAGTTGATTCCTTTGTAAAGCATGCTTTGCTTGTTCAGTACATCTGCTCTTTTATCAGGTGGCAGCGAATAGAAATGATCCACATATTCAGGAGAGGTAAGCTCAAGACTGAGTTTGGAATATTCCAGAGGAAAGAGCCTGTCTGGTCTTGTGTACCAGTTCAGTTCCTGTTTTTCAATTGAAATATTGTTAAGCAGATCATGAAAAATCTCAGCAGCACTTTGTCCGGAACCTATGATAGTTATTGATTTTTGCTTCAGGATTTCCTTCTTTCTAAATAGATATTCTGAAGTATGAAAAGTGTTTTCTGGTTTTTGATCTCTGACAAATGCAGGAATAAATGGAGCGGTTCCCGTTCCAATTATGATCCTTGGCGTATGATAGATAATTTCATTATCTGATTTGTTTTCCCTGACAATGACTGTATATAAGTTTTCATTCTTATCATATGTGACAGTCTCAACAGTATGCCCAAAAACGCATTCGGGAAGTTGTCTGCAAACCCATTTGCAATACATGTTGTATTCTTTTCTGAGAATAAAAAAATCTTCTTTAATATAGAATTTATATATTCTGTTGTTCTTTTTCAGATAGTTCAGAAAGCTGAAAGGGTTGCATGGATCGGACATTGTAACAAGGTCAGCAAGAAAAGGAACCTGAAGTGTAGTGTTGTCAAGCATCATTCCGGGATGCCAGTCAAATTCGGTATTGCTCTCGAAGAATATTCCATGGAGGCTGGTTTTACCATGGGTTAAAGCGGCAAGGCCCAGATTGAAGGGACCTATGCCTATACCTATAAAATCAAAATGCTTATTCATTTTCCTGATTTAATGGTAAAGTTGCATGAACATTGATATTGCAATTGGGAAATCTTTCTTTATACCATTCCCTTGTGCAAAATGTAAGGTTTGATGTTTTGTGGGGCATTGTAATCACCTTCTGAAGTTTGAAGCCCAGTCTCGTTACCAGGATGTGCATAGGTTTAGCATTGATATCTGCTTCACCGATGCATTTCCCAACCTCTGGTTGACTGAAGATAAATTCCATTGTGAGTTGTCCTACAGGCATTGTAAATTTTTTGTTTTTATCAGTCGGTGCTATCAGAAGATGTGCTCCATAGTCGCCTGGAAGCGACTCATAGTATTTTCCTACTACATCTCTCATTGGCCAGTATGGCTCAAGTGTAAATGTGGGTTCGCCATTAATCATGCCTATAAATGCATTGGAATGATCGGCATCTTTAAGCATGATATAGAAGGCTTCAAGATCTCGTATGGGGCCGTCCATTTTCCAGAAAGCTTTTGTGTGTTCCTGATTGAACCAGTTATGTACCATTTCCAGATCTTTGGATAAATCAAATGGTCTAAGCGTTATTTCAATTCCCAGCTCAGGAAAATCTTTCCTGAAAGAAATACTGTTGATGTCTGGTTTTATAATATTTTTAGAAAAATAGCGGAAGACAAGAGGATTGGGATATTCAACATACTCTGCAGGATTTTCAATTGGAGCGCGTGCTTCGTCTTTATTGCTTAGAGTTGTTAGGAGGTTTCCTTTCGCAGTCCAGTCTCTGGTATAAAGAAGGTATTCCACAAGTCCGGTTGGATCTTCAATTTGAAGTGTTTCCAGTTCCTTAATTAATATTTTAATCAGATGTTCTTCTTCAGCAAGACCATTTGATCCGAATGTGCCAATGATGCCGAATATGTTATTGATCAGAAGATAATATGTATACTTCGGATGTATATAATCTTCAGGAATAATAGACTGGCTGGCTTCGCCAAGATCAGGAAGTAGAGAATGTAGTTCTTCTGCTTTTCCTGCCCTGAAAAAATATCCCTGATTATCTCTGAAATACAACTGTTTTGGAAATCCTTTGTTATCCAGCTCTACCATTATGTTTTGCTGATGTGCTTCACAGGCAAGTCCAAAGCGGTTGTATATTCTTATGAGTGGTATCAGGCTTATCTGTAAATACATTTTTAGCCAGTCTTCAGCAAGGCTTTCAATAGATTTTCCGGTATTTAATGCTTCACTTTTAATGATCACAGATAACCTTGAGTCCTGACCAAGAAGGCCATCTTGTGTTAAAGCAGCAATTGGTGTGACGTTCTTCTCCGCTCCATCTCCTTTTGGGAAAATATTTTTTCTTATTACTGTATTAAAGCCTTCAATGAAAGTTCCGTCAAGATTTTTAACTGCAAAGAATCCCGGATCAGTAACAAATGTAATTTCAGGAAAATCATCTTTTAATTGTTCTCCCCAGCTTGTATGCATTAGTCTGCTTATATCATAACCTCTATACAGCTCTCTTTCAAGGTTTACCCGTTCTGAATTGGTTATTTTTACATGCAGGGAAAATTTAAACATGAACTCACTGTAAGCATTGTAAACTGTTCTTACTGAAGAGGTGGCCGTGTATTCAGAACCGCAAGGTCCTATGTAAATGAGTCTGCCAGCTTCTATAAGTTGGATTACATCAGCTTGCTTTAGTAAATGTGCTGCTTCCCATGGATGTATAGGTAAAAGTTTTTTGTCTTGATGGACATTTATAAAATCTTTTATTTCAGCTGTTGTCCTTGGACTTTCCAATAAACCGATTCTGATCTTGTGGGTTATATTTGTAGAGTAGGTACTCTTTTCTACAACGAGTTCCGGATCAGCAAGAAAGTAATGTAATTGAAAGCTATTGCGCATTTCAGGAGTATACAAGGCTAGTTCATTTCTATTGAAGCCCATTCTGCTCTTTGATACGGGGTGTAACTGATGTCCCAAAAGCATTGATTGCTCTGCCTCAATAAATGGGATTGAAAGTTTGTTAAGCGATCCTAATATATTGTCATGCAATGCTTCTTCCAGGAAAATAGCAGTATTGGTAATGCTGTCGTTAATTCTTTCAATAAGCAGTGTTTGGTGACTACCATTGCCTAGCTCTTTTGCTATAAGAGAAAGAAACGAATCAATGTTTGTTTCGGATATATCATCCGTTATTGTATTTCTTTGTATGACAGGAAATTTAAACAGATGTCTTCCTGTCGCTGAATAATAGGTGAGAGGGCAGTACACTTCTGTTTTGGATTCAGGAAAAAGAACTTTTATCCATTTATCATGATTAACCTTTAAGAAGTAATCTCTCAGAGTCGGGTCATACTTTGGGGTATAGAAGTATCTGTGCCAGTTTTTGTATTCTCTTAGAAAGCAATTTAAAAGGGCAGTGAAATTTATTTCTTCTGATATATGTTCAATTTTAGTTATTCTTTGCATAGTCGTTTCCATAGTGTTTTATTTGTGTCAATATATTTTTTATATTATCAATGGTTGTTTCGGGATTTAGAATTGTGAATTTTAGATATACCTCTTTATTCACTTTAGTACTTGCTATTATAGCTTTTCCGGATTCAAACATTTTCTTTCTGATATAAGCATTAATTGCATTCAGTGATATATCATTCACACCATAAGGGTTGTATCTGAAGAGGATTGTACTGATCTCCGGTTGATTGAGTAATTCAAGCTCTTTGTCTTTTTCTATTGATTTAGCTGCTTTGGCAGCAAGTTCAATGATTGTGTCTATATAACTTCCCAATATCTCTTTACCTGTAAGACGAAGCGTAAACCATAATTTCAATGCATCAAATCTCCTTGTCGTCTGAATGGACTTGTTAACCTGATTGGGATATCCATCCTTTTCATGTTCTTTGGGATTCAGATAATCTGCATGATGTGTAATGTGTTCGAACGATGCTCCGTTTCTTACCAGCAAGGCGCTGGAGCTAACCGGCTGAAAAAAGGCTTTGTGATAGTCAACAGTGACGGAGTCTGCATACTCAATACCCTTGATGAGGTATTTGTATTTATCAGACAGTAGCAGTCCACAACCATAAGCTGCATCTACATGAAACCACAGTTGAAATTTTGTTGCAAGAGCGCCGATCTCTTCAAGAGAGTCTATACTTCCAAAATCTGTAGTTCCTGCAGTTGCTACGATGGCTATAGGAATATTGCCTGCTTCTTTTTCAGATGCGATACATTCCTGAAGGGCGTGAATATCCATCTGATATCTTTTGTTGGTTTTAACTGCTATAATAGCCTGCTCTCCGAGGCCAAGTAAAATAGCAGCTTTATGCAGACTGAAATGACTTTTTTCGGAACAGAAAATTTTGAATTTGCTTGCCTCTGCCGGAAGACCATCTTTTTTTACATTCCACTGAAGTGTGTGCTTCAGAAAGTTATCTCTTGCGAGCATTATCCCCATAAGATTGGATTGAGTGCCACCACTGGTAAATATACCATCGGCTAATGCACCTAATCCAAGTTCTTTACAAGTCCATTCGATTAGTTTAATTTCCATCAAAGTGCCACCCGCACTTTGATCCCAGGTGTCAAGAGATGAGTTTAATGAGCTTACAATCACTTCTGCAGCAAGGGCGGGTATAAGTACAGGACAATTAAGATGTGCTATATATTGTGGCAAGTGAAACAGTACAGCATGCTTCGTGTATATATCGTCCACTTCAGCCAGAGCTGCATCCAGACTTGTGAGGGGGGTATTAAGATCAATGGAATCGACCTTAGGCATTAACAGAGCTGGGGTAACCCCTGAAAACGGCTTGTGAGAACTTCTAAGGTGATTCGATATGTATCCCGTAATCTTTAAGATTGTTTTTTCATAATGCTGGATATTGGATTCTTTATGGTTGAATATATTTAAATCGTTTGCTCTCGGACGGACAAACATCGTCTGGAGGGTCTTTTTTACCTTTGTAATCATACACTGAGGATTTTTTTCAAAGGTATTTCTGCTTTAGCTGATCGAATGTGCTATTGTGGACATTTAATAGGCTGAAAAGTATAATCTTGTAAAAATACAATTGGTTGTGTTTGGTGTTTTGCTGGTTTGTCTACAATAAAATCATTTTTATTTTATTTTTATTGACTTTAAAACTTATAATATGCTAAATTGGGTTGTTAATTATATTTAGACTATTTATAAATAACTATAAATTGTACATTTTTATGAAAGTTTTTAGTATTCATGATTTTCTTAAAAGCCTTCAGACAATCGGAGCTGCTGTGTATTCCTTCAACCAGCACTGTAGCAAGCTTCAGATAAAAAGGAAAGATGTAAGTGGGAGTATTTATGGTTATCAGATTGACAATGGAGTGGTAATGGCTATACACGATCTGGAGATTTTCCAGCCACTTTGTTTTCCATCATTAAGTCAGGAAGAATATTTTAAAATCAGTTTTTTCATAGAAGGTGATTTCAGGATGACCAATTCGGTTTCAGGAAAATCTCAGGAAATACAGGGCGGGACTTGCAGAGGTTTCTTCTTTCGCAGTAAGGGTATCAATCGTGTATATCCTAAAAAGAAAAAGATAGTATCAGTAGACCTGGGTATAAGATTAGGATTGTTGAAGGAAGTGTTAAAGAAGCTTCCTTCCAGTAAGATAAACCTAAAGATGGTGCAGCTGATTGATTCATTTCAGAATATCTCCATATTGGGAAGGGTTCCTCCTAATATCAATAAAATATTAACAGAGATTCTTCAAAATAAAGAATCTGATTTTACACAACTACTTGTAATCAGGGCAAAGGTGTTTGAATTGCTCGCAGAGTTAATGAAGTTATCAGATTCATTTATCTGGGAGAATAATCAAAATCACTTTCTTTCTGAAAAAGATCTTCAGAAGTTGTTTAAAGCAAGGGAATATCTGGAAGACAATATCAGTAATCCTCCCACATTAAAAGAACTATCAAAGATTGTTTGTCTGAATGAGTTTAAACTGAAAAAAGGATTTAAAGAATGTTTCCAATCCACTGTTCACAACTATCTCGTGGATCGCAGGCTTTGTGCTTCATGTACATTGCTTAAGAAAAGTGATTGCCCTATCAGTCAGATTGCTTATGACATAGGTTATCAATGTCCAAGCAAGTTTATTCATTCTTTCAGAAAAAAATTCGGTGTGACTCCCGGCCAGTTCAGAAAACAAAACGGACAACTTATTTAAGTTGTAAGTATTAAGTTATAAGTTTTAAGAAAAGCATAAAGCTGAATGCTTAAAGCGTAAAGTTATTGCAGAGACGCCATGCTGGCGTCTCCTTGTCCACAGTCACTGCATTTAAATTGATAAGGGTACATAATAGCTAAGAGTATTATCTGACGTTAATTAATTATTATAATGATTGAGATGTCATGCCCGATATCTCCAAATTCAGGATGCATGTCCTTTTAATTTATAAGATGATAAAATCTATAGATTTATTTTGTTGCTCTTGCTCATGCTGTTGCTTCAAACTCAAAAATGGGTGAAGGATTTATAAAGAGGTAATCCTTGATAAAGAAAAAAAGCCCCTTCATTTCTAAAGTGGCTTTCAAAGTATGGGTTGGTAAAATTTTATGGTAGTATCTGCAACTCATGTTCAATGATAGCAGAAGAAGCATTGCTATCTTGTCCGAATACTACTATGGTATAGTGCTTATTAAGATTTCCTGAAAATGTCTGAGGCGCTTCATAATATATTGTTTGGGCACCGAGTCTGTAAATTATACCGGAGACGTTATACTCTTTAGTATCTTCTGAACCTGATTTAATAGCTCTCCATTGTGCTGCAGCATTGGCAGTGTATTCTGTAGGTGCACTTGATTTTCCATAAGCTACATATTCGTGAACTCCCGCCTGTGTGCCCCATAGCTTGTATGAAGGATAGTAAGCTTGCATGGAAAGAGAATCATTTCCAACGTTAAATAAATTTGCAAATCTGTAAGAAAATTTTGAAAGAGGATCACTTACATTACTAAGGTCATCATTTAGAACTTCAATCTTGGGTGCAGATGCTGTTCCGCTTAATAGCACAGTGTAATATTTATCTTTTTCAATCTTTAAGTCAAAAAAAGTGTTGGAACCTCCTGCTGCAATTGTTAATTTCTGATCGCCTTCGGATACTTTGATATATTTGGAATATGAACTTGCAGCTACATCGGCAAGGACTTCATTTCCAAGCTTAAATTGAATGTTACCTGAAGCATCAGAAAGTCCGTTTACAAAAAGTATACTGGTATTTTTAGGCAGATTGTTTGGCGTAGGACTTTCCTTTTTCTCTTCTTTACATGAGCTGAATAAGAATACCTGAAGCACAAATAATAAAACAATATTTTTAAAAACTCTCATAAAATTTTTTTGACAAAATAAGCATGCATGCAACCAGATCTTATAGTCCATTTGGTATTAAAAATATGCTGATCGGTATTTTTAAAAATCCTGAATGGCCTATTTAACCTCCTGTTTTTCCTATTCGGCCTATTCTTATTTTTTGTAATTATGTTTTTGTTAAATGATGTTTTTTTATGTTAAAATTTGTAATTCGTTTGTTGGTTCTGATAGCTTTTTTATTCTTTGGAAATTTTTCATTTGCACAAAAATCAATTTCCGGAACTGTAAATTCTGATGGCCATCCTGTTCCTTTTGCCATTCTGGAATTAAAGAGCAATAATAGCTCAAGACAAGCTCTTGCTGATGATAAAGGTTCTTTCAGTTTTAATGGTCTTGCTGACAGCTCATATACTCTGACTGTAATGGCAGTGGGCTTTGAGGTTTATAAAGAAACTGTTCAGGTTGGTTCTATTCTTATTATTCATCTGAAATCGGAAGTAATAAAAGAAGTAGTAGTATACGCCGGCCGTTTTGGTAAAAGGGAAGAAGAAGTGATATCGGTTTCTGTGTTATCGCAAAAGGAGCTTCAGCAGCAGGCTACTATCAATAATAATCTCAATGACATTCTGAGTAAAACGACTCCTGGTATCGCTCAGAGTACTGAATCAGCAAGTAACTATGGACAAGGTATCCGGGGAAGGGATATGCAGGTGATAATGGATGGTGTGCCTCAATCAACTCCCATTCGCAGTGCTTCCAGGGAGTTGAAGTCTCTTGACATATCTTCAATAGGAGAGGTTGAAATTGTCAGAGGTGCAACAGCTGTTTATGGGCATGGCGCTACAGGAGGTGTGATTAACTTCACTTCTAAGAATCCTAAGTTTAAGAATGATACAGTTTGCTATACTACTTCCGTTTCCGGAAACTCTTCTTTTGTGTTTGATAATGATGCTATTCAGAAAAGAGATCCCTTAGGTGGAAGAGTTTTTCAGCAGCTTATGGGAAAAGAAGGCAGATTGAATTTTCTGGTTAATGGAGCCTATGAGTACATCGGGAAATACTATGATGCCCAGGGTGACCTTATTCCTGTTGATCCTTTAGGGCAGGGAGGAGCAGCGAATACCAACAATTTAAGTTTATTAGGAAAGGTTGGTTATGAAATCAATAATAAGTCAGGCATCGAATTTAAAGGAATGTACTTTAATAGTGTCCAGAAGCCAGGATTTATAAGTGTTGGAGGAGAATACAGGGTTCAGAAGGCAGGAACCCAGTTTGGGAACGTTTATGATGGTCAACTAGGTACTGCAACAAAAAATCTAAGTTTTACCCTGCGTTATTATAATGAAGAAATATTCAGAAATACATCTTTTAAAGCTTTGGCTTACTTTCAGAATAATTTTTCACGTTTCCCTTATGAACATTCATCAACATATTTCCCTCCATTAGACAGTCTTAGAAGATCTGCTCAGAGTTATATTTCTTCCGATAAAATGGGCATTCGGATGGATTTTAAAACTGAATTGCCAAAGTTTGTCAGAAGTTCTATTACCTATGGTGTAGATCTGGTAGAAGATAATACTTTTCAAAAGTTCACAGATGGCAGAATCTGGGTACCTGATATCAAACAAAATAACCTTGCTCCATTTTTGCAAGCGAAATTAGTTCCTGTAAAAAATCTTATACTGAGAGCGGGAATGAGGAATGAAACGGTTATCCTGAAAGTAAATGATTACAAACAGCTAAGATCAGGAGAGATGGTTCAGGGTGGTACACTTACCTACAACCAATGGCTTTTTAATGCTGGCCTTAGATATAATCTGCATAAATTATTCAACCCTTATATCTCGTATGGACAAGGATTTGCCACAACAGAAGTGGGACGTGAGCTGAGAGGTACTGCAGCTAAAGCTGTAACAGATTTGAAACCCAGGCCTCAGGTAGTTGATAACTACGAGTTCGGTTGGGATATGAGTCTTGGAGATCTTACAATTCAAAATGCTGTTTTCTACAATACTTCACAATACGGCGTTACGATATTCGGAACTTCATTTGATGTTCAAAGGGCACCTGAAAGAATCTATGGAGTTGAGTCAGTCGTTGATTATACCTTAAAGAGCTGGCATCTCAATGCTTCTGCTTCTTATTCAGAAGGAAAAAGTGATCCTGATGGAGATGGCCGATTTACTGATTATCTGCTTGGGTCTCGCATCGCTCCTTTAAAGCTCACGGCAAGTGTATTTTGTAAAGTATCAAAAAAGACGGATGTTGGTCTTCAGGGGCTATACTCCGGCAATAGAAACCGCTTTGAAGGACAGCCTGCAGGATTTGGAACAGGTAAGGTTACAGATTATTACCTTGTAGATTTAATAGTCAATTATGCCTTATGGAAAGGAACTATCAGCATGGGAATAAACAATCTTTTTAACAGATTATATTTTCCTCCGATTTCACAATGGGCAGGTTCAGGAAGCAGCTATGTAGCCGGAAGGGGACGTACCATTAATTTTACCTATACAATCAACTACTAGTAATGCCTCTCAGAAATATAGATATATTCAAAGTCCATTCATGGGCAGGAATTATTGCAGGAATTGGATTATTGATCATCTCTCTTTCAGGATCAATGCTCTGCTTTAAGCATGATCTTGAAGAAGTATTGCATCCTGAATTGTATAATGCAATGTACCGGTCTGCCCCTTTCGCTTCAGATTTGTATACCGGACTAAATAAGCAATACCCGGAATGGTGTGCAACAACCATTTATTTTCCGCAAAAAGAAAATAATGCTTACAAAGCACAGCTTATTCAAAGGAAGAATGCCAATAATAAAAGAAATGTATATCTGAATCCTGAGACTATGAAATGGGAGGTGATTCCATATGGTCTTATTAACTTTACGGAAGACCTGCATTATTATCTTTTGCTACCAAGGTATCCCGGACTTATAGTTACTTTTATTCTCAGTTTAGGCCTTTGCATTGCCGTGGTCTCAGGAGCCTACATTTATCGTAAAAAATTGCTTCAGATCTTTTCATTAAAATTTAAGAACCTCAAGAACTGGCATAATTCCATTGGTATCCTTTCTCTGTTTTTTAATGCACTCATGGCGACCACAGCATTGTTGATTACGTTATCAGGTGTGCTGGGAGGGCCACGTGGAACTTCTTTTTATCAGACAGATATACCTGAACATTTCGATTTGGATATGCTTGTCAATGAAGCAAAAAAGGTTAATCCGGATACATATGAACCCATTAAAAATATTTCCTTTCTTTCGGGAAGAACCATGTTCCATTTTCAGCATAATGATGGTAAGAATGGAGCACTTGGTTCTTACCACAGAGTTTTCCTGAATCCTGAAACCGGTAAGTTTATTTCAGTTGGAGGGAAGAATGAGACACATTTAATGAGGGCTTTGAATAGTAGTGTTTCTTTCCATTTTGGAGATTTTTTAGGCTTGCTGCTGAATATACTTTATTCAATTGGTGGAATTCTTATTTCTATTCTTACCATTTCAGGTGGTTTGATCTGGTTGAAAAGAGCAAGAGGGGAAATGAAGCCTAAAAAGGTAAAGAAGGAACAAGCAAATTTTGAATATAAATTCGGAAGATATTTTAAAAAAGGATGTAAAGCGTTAGGATTTCTATTGCCGTTTATGATAGCAGGAGGGGCTGTATGGGGGATTTTTACAGGAAATATTTTAATAAGCGCATTGTACTTTACCACCCTATTGTTGTTTCCATTGATCTTTAACTACATCATCCTTCAGATACTTTGGGTTCCTGTAGGAGTCGCTATTTTTATGAAAAAGACAAAGGCCTATAAATTTAGAATATACCATGCAGTATCTACTGCCCTTTTTGCAGGGGCGTTATTCTGGTATTTAATGATGTGGTATTTGAAGTTTTAAAAGGAACATCAGATAAAGCAGTTTTTAATAAAAAGACATAAAAACAAAAGGGGCATTTGCATGCCCCTTATTGTCTGTCAAAAAAAGTAACCAACTTTTTTTACACCTTGTGAATTATAAAATTCACGACACCCCAAATTGTGAAATCCATTGTATCTGTAATTTCGACTGGCTTTTCAGCATTGTCAGAAAAAAGGTACAGTTTATTTTGATGTTTTCCAACCCTTTTTAAAACCATTTCTCCATTAATTATCGCAATTACCATAGAGTTCTGGCCGGGTTCTTCCTTTCGGTCGACCACTAAAAGATCACCATCTGTGATCCCGGGCAACTGAAGTTTGTTACCCTTTATACGGACATAAAACGTCGAGGACGGATTTTTGATGATAAGATTCTCCAGATTTTTTTCTTTTTCATTTTCGGATACTCTTATTGGCTGATTTACAGTTTTTTCATTAAAAATAGCCTCCTCGATTTTTAATGAAATTCTCTGGTCATTTGCAGATACTCTTAGCATGTCCGTTAATAATTTTAGCAAATATATATATGTTTTGCTAAATAATTTAGTTTTGGTGAGAATATTTTTTTTAACTTTGAGCCGTTAATCAGGAAGCTTAACAAGAGAAAAAAACACGTTATCCTGCTTGACTATTCAAAAATTTTTATACCACCATTCTCAATGGTCGGATATAAAATAAATTTAAAATTAACAAAGATTTAATGCTTTTTGCAATCGTCGATATTGAAACAACGGGAGGGTATTCCGAAGGAAACAGGATTACTGAAATTGCTATAATAATAACAGATGGCTATAAAATAATAGACAGATTTGAGTCTCTGATTAATCCAGGTGTGCCAATTCCACCCTTTATTACAGGGCTCACTGGCATAGATAATTCCATGACTGATGATGCCCCTTATTTTGGTGAGGTGGCAGAGGAGATTCATGGCTATCTTAAAGACTGTATTTTTGTAGCACATAATGTTAGTTTCGATTTCAATTTTGTGAAGTCAGAACTTATGGAAGCTGGCATTGAATTAAAGGTGAAAAAACTCTGTACTGTAAGGTTAAGCAGGAAAATATTTCCCGGATTTCCATCTTATAGTCTCGGCAACTTATGCAGATTTTTAAATGTGGAAATTGAAAACAGGCATAGGGCAGGTGGTGATGCCGAAGCAACTTATGAGGTATTCACAAAATTGGTAGCAAGTGATTCGGAAGGGTTTATTATTACTTCTTTAAAAGCCAATTCAAAGGAAACAACGCTTCCTCCAAACCTTGACAAGGAACAGTTTAATAGCTTACCGTCTTTTCCGGGTGTGTATTACTTTCATGATGAAAATGGTAAAACCATTTATGTTGGCAAAGCTATAGATATTAAAAAACGTATTACCGGACACTTTAGCTCCAGAAACTCGGCTGAAGAAAAACTTAGATTCTTTAATAATATTCATAGCATCTCTTTTGAACTTGCTGGCAATGAGTTAGTGGCTTTTCTAATGGAATCACATGAGATAAAAAGACTCTGGCCTCCTTACAATAAAATACAGAAATTCCCCGAAGCTCAGTTTGGTATTTTTTCTTATTACGATCAGAATGGTTATCAAAGGCTCAGTATAGGAAAGGTCCAGAAGACAACTCCCTTGTTTTCCTTTAACTACATGACTGATGCCAGAGACTTTCTATATGCTGCTGTCAGGGACTTTGATCTTTGTCCAAGATTGTCAGGGCTTCAAACTACTAAAAAAGCTTGCGTGGATTACAGTCTGAAAGCCTGCAAAGGAGCTTGTGTAATGGAGGAATCTCCTGAAGACTATAATAAAAAGGTAGAATCTGCATTGGATGGAATGAAACAGGAAAAACCGACCTTTGCTATTATTGGTAAGGGGAGATCTCGGTATGAAAATACAGTAGTTCTTATTGAAGACGGTAAATACCAGGGTTTTGGCTTTGTTGAAGACAATACGCTTAGTCACATTGATGATTTCAGGAATGTCATTACAAAACAAAAGGAAAGTAAGGATATTCAGAAAATTATAAATCAGTTTGTCGCAAAGCAAGAAAAAGGAAAGTTAAAAGGATATAAATTTATTCCTCTTTCATCAGACAAAATTGTAGTTGAATAATAAGATTGTATTACGTTTTTTAGTTAAAAGGGTCCCTTCATCGGGACTCTTATTCTTTCAGTAAAATTCTTTATCTGATCCTGTTCAATGCCATTTGATATAAGTCTTAGTAAACTCGATCCAATTATAGCACTTTGGGTAAATTCTTCTTAAGTCCATATGTTAAGGTAAGCAGAACTTTAACACTGCTCTGCTTAGCCTTAAATATTATTCAGCACCTTTCATTTTTTCTCTAAGTATGTCATTCTCCTGATTTAATATTTTTAACTGCTGGCTCATTTCCATCTCTTTTCTCATCATATCTTCCTGTGTAGCACCAAGTTCTTCAAGGTTTTGTCTCATTTGCTCTTCCTGCTCTCTTAATTGCTGTGATTTTACCTGCGTTTCATCAAGAAGTTTTTTCATTTTCTCTGCTGTCATTGAATTTGAAAGTGAAGCAGCGATATTTTCAGATATTTTTAACAAGAAGTCAATTTCATGCCCTGCAAATACTTTAAAGGAGGCAAGTTCTATGATTCCATAAATTTCTTCATTGTATTTAAGTGGAAATACAATAACTGATCTGGGCATTGCCAATCCAATTCCGGATCTGATCTGCACATAATCTTCCGGTACCTCGGACATGAAGATAGGCTCTTGTTCTACCCATGCTTGTCCAGCCAACCCTTCTCCTTTTAAATAGCGGGTTTTTCCGAATTTTCTTCTATTCCATGCATAAGATGCAATCTCTTCTATATATTCTTCCTCATTTTCTGTCTGACAGACAAGGAACATTCCCTGGTTTACATCAAGGTATTTTACCAGAGAAGAAAGAATGGTATAAGCAAACTCTGTCCTGTCGTTATAGTTATTCCTCAACAGGTCATTAAACCTGGCATTACCCTCGTTAGCCCAATTCCTGATTTTATCTTCCTCCGAAACTTTTTTAAGGTTGTTCCTCATTTCTAATAAAGAATTTCCAAGAACATCCTGGCTGCTTAAGGGACTAAAGTCTGCTTCAAAATTTCCTTTTCCAATATTCTCTGCAAACTCAGAAGTTGCTTTCAATCCCTCAATCAAGGTATTGATTCCTTTAGCCATTTTACCAACCTCATCGTTTTTAATGTTCTGAATAGGCTGTGGATGCAAACCTTTGCTAAGGTCTTCCGTAACTTCTCCGATCTTTTTAATCTGATTGAGAACAGTATTGGAGGTATAAACAGATATTACCACACATACTACTATGATTAAAATACCGGAAATGAATAATCCATTTTTTAGAGACCCGAAAAACTCTGTCATCATCAATTCATCCTTTTCTTTTTCGGTTTCTTTTATCTTGATTATTATATCAGTCTGTTCTATAATCTTGTTTGCAATCGGGATCACTGTTGCCTCAAAAGCTTCACTTTCCAAAGAATCAGATGAACTTGCTTTGTAGTTATTTATAATTGTAGTTTCAAGGGCAATAAGTTTGTCTACATTATTCATTACACCCTTTAATAATTCTTTTGATTCGTCTTTTTCCCAGAATACCCTGTTGGCAAGTAAATCTTTTTTTAATCTGTGTAAACCACTTATATAATCTATATCAGTCGTTTTGTCAGCCTGTACTGGAGGATAGCCATAAACAAGACCGGAAGTGTTATGTACACTTTGAAGAACTTCAAATCTGAATTGATTAAGATTTTGCAAAGAAGGATCTTTCTCCTTTAAAATCGCCCAAAGAGCTCTTTGAGAATTATTAATGGCGGAAAGGTTAAATACCCCATTTAAACCAAAGATGATTATTAGAATAAGGAAACCTCCAATGATTTTCTCTCTTATTCCGAAGTTTTTTATTTCCATTGCTATAAGGTTCTATTCAATTATCTCAGAATGTTTTTGAAAGTATCTGCCATAAAAAGCTATATAAAGGTAACAGATGAAGGCTATAATCAACGCTGCCTTAAGGCCTGAAATTAAACTTAAGGAATTATAGATTAATGGAACAATCGCTCCTCCTGCAATACCCATAATAAGTAATGAGGCTCCTCTTCCTGTGTATTCACCCAACCTGTGTAATCCCGATGCAAATATTCCCGGAAACATAATTGAATTGAAAAAACCAATTGCTGCAAGAGCATAAATACTAAATTCTTCAGTACCTGAAATTCCAATGGTTAGTAAACATAAGGCGCTCAAGGCAAAAATAAAAAGTAGCTTACCTCCATTAATAAACTGTAAAATAAATCCACCTGCAAACCTTCCTACCATTGCCAAAGCCCAATAAGCATATATAATTGTGGCTTTATCACTTGCCAGCTCCGGACAGTATTGGTCTATAATGGCTCCAAGATTTGATCCTATGGTCACTTCAGCGCCAACATACATAAATATCCCAAGTGCTGCAAGGTACAGATTATGTTTAGAAGTGTTCTGAGTATTTTGTTGTATAGATTGATTATTCTTTACCAGATCCGGCATGGGAAGGAAGAATATCAGAGAACCTAGAATTATAAGCCATATGGCGACTGTCCAGTAGGGAGATTGAACAGCTATAGCCTGAATTTTTCTGAAAGACAGTAATTGGTCCGGTTGTAGTAAAGAAATTTCTTCATGGGTAAGGTTGGCCGTTTTCATTATCAGAAAAGTTCCAAGCATTGGTCCCAGAGTAGCTCCCAGAGAGTTTAAAGCCTGAACAACGGTTAACCTTGAAAATGAATTCTGAGAAGAGCCAAGATTTACAATGTATGTATTTGCGGATATTTGTAGCAAAGTTATGCCTGAGGCCAATACAAATAATCCGCCCATAAACAGAGGAAATGAGAGAAGTGTTGAAGCCGGATAGAACAGATAAGCTCCTGTAGCTGCTATTCCTAGTCCGGTTACTGTCAGATATTTATAGCCAAAAAAAATTAATAGATCTTTTTTGTATTCGGAGAAAAGAAAAAAAGCCAGTGCTACAAAGAAGTATGTTCCGAAAAACGTCAGATTTATAAGACTCTTTTTAAACTCGTCAAGTTCGAATATATAATCAAGCTGGGCTATAAGAGTACCATTTAATGAGGTGAGTAATCCCCATCCGAAAAATATTATGCTGAATGCTAGTAAGGTAGTTTTTTGAAATGGCGGCGGTTGTATTTTCATTTTTTAATTTACATCGACAATATATTAATTTTCATATTGAACCCTCAACGGAAAGTATTTTAATTGGTTGTGCTAAAGACTTGATTTAGTTAGATTTTGCTAAGACTTTAATGCCTGTTTTAAATTGTTTTTTGTTCAGAATAGCATAAGAAAAAATTTAAGCTCATTTGTTGAATAGAATTTTTAACTAAAGTGCTGATAATGTTTTGTTAATGGAGTAGAATAAGTGGGGCAGAACCATTTATATGGGATTCTGTTAATAATGAAAGAAGGTATATTCAAGAAGGTAAATTCAGACAAAGAAAGAAGGAGGAGAAGTATGGAACTGATATCAAAGATTATTTGTCCTACAGATTTTTCAATTAACTCGAGTAATTCGGTACGCTACGGATATGAGCTTGCTAAAGTTTTGAAAGCTGAGCTTGTTTTATTTCATTGTATTGAATCAAAATATAAAGATTCTTTTGATGAAAGCATTTCCCGCGAAAAAGAAAAGGCTTTAAAGGAGTTGAATTCAATTGCTGAGGGCCACCGAATAAGGGATAAGTATGGCAACGTAACCATTTCATCTTTAGTATCGGCAGGAAATCCGGCCAATGAAATCATCAAGACTATAAAAGCTGGGGAGGGAAATCTGGTAGTGATGGCTACAAAAGGAGTATCTGAAAGGTATGCTCCTTACAGCCGCATTACTTCAGAGGTAATTGAAAAAACATGCTGCCCTGTATTGGAAGTACCTCCTGGAACTACCTATACTCCTATTCAGAAAATAGTGTATACAAGTGAACTTACTGGTGAGGATGAAAAGGAGGTAGTAGATTTTGTTGTAGACCTTGGAGAATGTCTCCATGCACATATAGACTTTCTTACTATTCAGGACAAGGAAGCATCATCAAATGCTGATGATCTCATTAGTTATGGTTATAATAATTTTTTGTTGAAAAGTGATACGAGCGATGTAGCCTTTTTTGTTCTTGAGAAAAAAGATATCATCAAAGGCATTAATGAGTTTACAGAAAGGCATGAAGCTGATCTGATCATTATTTCGCCAGGTCATGATAAACTGTATGACAATTTTATGGAAGCAAGCAGTACTCATCAGCTGGTTAATAAAACAAGTTTTCCTGTTTTGGTAATGCATAAAAATAAAGAATGTCTGGCTACAGCTTAATATAATTCACAAATCATAAGACCATAATTATGGAACAATCAGGATTGAAGTCATTGGTTGAAGGAATTGAGCGCATAGGTATTAACAAAGCTAAGAATGTATACTGGAATCTTTCTCCTGCAGAACTTGTAGAACATGCCATCCTGAATGGAGAGGGCATATTAACCAATGATGCGGCTCTTGCCTGTGACACGGGAAGGTTTACCGGAAGAAGCCCGGATGATAAATATTTTGTAAAGGATGAATTAACAAAAGATTCCATTCATTGGGGAGATATTAATCATCCCATAGATGGAAAATTCTTTGATGTTATCTTCCATAAAATGCTTGAATACTCAGAGGGGAAAGAACTATATGTAAGGGATGCTTTTGTCTGTGCTGATTTTAATTACAGAAAATCACTTAGGGTAATTACAACAAAAGCATACCATAATCTTTTTAGTTATAATATGTTTGTGAGGCCCGAATTGTCGGAGCTTCAGTATATTGATCCTGAATATACTATTTTATGTTTTCCAGAATTTGAAGCCAATCCTGAGACAGATGGAGTGAGATGCAATAACTTTTCTATTACTGACCTTACAAGGAAGGTAATTCTTATTGGAGGGACTGCTTACACAGGAGAAATCAAGAAGTCAATATTTTCAATATTGAATTTTGTCCTTCCTCATCAGCATCAGGTATTACCTATGCACGCTTCTGCCAATATAGGAAAGGAGGGTAAGGTAGCTGTATTCTTTGGTCTTTCAGGAACAGGAAAAACAACTTTGTCTGCAGACCCTGATAAATTTCTGATCGGTGATGACGAGCATGGCTGGGATGATAAAGGGGTATTTAACTTTGAAGGTGGATGTTATGCTAAAGTCGCTAATCTCGATGCTACTGCTGAACCTGAGATTTATGGTGCAATCAAATTCGGTTCAGTACTGGAAAATGTCAAATGTTATCCGTATTCTAGAGAGGTCGACTATACTGATACTACCATAACTCTGAATACAAGGGTTTCTTATCCTATTGAATATATTCCCAACGCAGCGCACCCATCCAAAGGTGGTTTACCTTCTAATATTTTCTTTCTGACTGCTGATGCCTTTGGAGTATTGCCTCCGATATCAAAGCTTACTCCGGCGCAGGCTATGTATCATTTTATATCAGGATACACAGCTAAAGTAGCCGGTACTGAGGAGGGGGTAGATGAACCTAAACCTGTGTTTTCTGCATGCTTCGGTGCGCCGTTTATGCCTCTTCATCCTACAGTTTATGCCAATTTACTAGGTGAAAAAATGAAAAAGAATAAAGTGAACATCTGGCTTATTAATACCGGATGGACTGGAGGGGCATATGGTACTGGTTCAAGAATTAAGCTGAAATTTACAAGGGCTATGATTACAGCGGCCTGTGAAGGAAAGCTGGAACATGTTAACTTTAAAAAAGAACCGTTCTTTGGGTTGATGGTACCAGATACTTGCCCGGAAGTACCTAATGATATTCTTTTACCTTACAATACCTGGAAAGATAAGGAACATTATAAATCGACTGCAAAGAAACTTTCAGATGCATTTATAAAAAACTTTGAAGCATTTTCATCTTATGCTAATGAAGAGATCCGTGCAGGAGCTCCAGTGGTAATAGTTTAAGTTTTTCAGAAAGCTTCGGTAAGATAGAGATAAAAGCCAGAGGAGTTTTTTCCTATGGCGAAATCAACCCTAAGGTTGATTTTTTCTTTAGGTACAATGGCAAAGCGTATACCAGCTCCTAATGAGTATTTCAAGCCATTGATGGAATAGTCTTTCAGTCGTTGGCTTACTTCTCCCAATCCGGCAAAAGCAACAGCGCCAAACCTTCTCCATATGTGCATGCGGTATTCGCTTTGCACTGCAATAGCATTGTTATCTCTGTATCTTCCCAGATAATAACCTCTCATGATAAAGGGCCCTCCAATATATGAAAGGTTTCTGACAGGAACATCACCTGCTGTGATTTGCGAAAATAACTGCAATGCTAGCACATTCTGACTGCCTAGTTTTATAAATTTTCTAAAATCAAAAAAGTTGGTTTGAAATTTAAAATTGCTCCCGGTGATTTTTCTGTACAACACGTAGGATACCTGAAGATATGCTCCTTTAGTAGGATAGAATGCATTGTTACGGTTGTCCCAGGCAATAAGTGGTCCAAGGCCGGAGGCTGTGCCACCATTTCTGCCTAATATATTCTCCTGATCGAATAAACCTCCCGGTTCGTAATCAAGACTAATGACATCCTGTAATTCATAATCAAATCCACCATATAGCTTTTTATAGATTTTTCTCATGTATTGAGAGGTAAGGTATATTTGCCTGTATGTATAGGTTTCCAGGTTACTTTTAGGTGTGTTGTTGCCCAGGCCATAAAATCTGTCAGGGAAGTAGCTGTATGTACCAAACCATTTAACTATATAGTTTTCTTTATTAAAAAACAATCCACCACCACTTTCGATGATAATTTGTTTCCTCTGAGTATAGATGATAAATGACTGTACATTGGAAGATCTTACAATGGTGTCTTTACCTATCTTAAAAATGACGGTGCCAAGAGCACCTCCTCCAAACTTTGTTTCAGGTGTATTTATAACAAGAGGAAGTACAAGAAACGCTCTTTTTTTTCTGGGAACAGTAATACTGTCCTGCACAGAGGATATTGCAATAAGAGATCTTGTGAGTAATAAGAGTAAAAAATATATTTTGATAGATCTCATATGTAAATTCTTCAGGTTAATTTTTATAATTATCTGCGAAGGATTTTGTTATTGAATCTGTATAATATATGTCTGAACATTGATGAGATATTTTTGACATTATCTAAGTTTAAACAGGATTTATTCATTTAATTTCAATAAAATCATGTGGAAAAATAGTTATGAATTGGATTATCTTTTATTTTTATATTTCGTAAACAGGCTAGGAATGGAGGATATGGAAATCTAATATAGTCGGAATTGAATGTAGGTAGCCGGAAGACAAACTCCGCTAGATGTAATTATGAAGCTCTTAATTATTACTGAGTTATATATAATCCTAGTTTAGTACTCACAACAGGAACAACCTGGAATAAAAATTACTTAACCTAATTCAATACTGCTATGAAAAAGATCCGTTACTATACTTTACCTTTCTTTTTTTGTGCAATATTCCTTTCATGCTATTCGCTGGTAAAAAGCTCATTTTTTATTCCTTCTTATCTTAAAAGCTCAGCTACTATTAATGTCAATAACCATGAGCCTCGGGAATGTATTGCATCTGTTGAGTTGTTCGATACTTTGACCAACTGGCAGAATAGAAAGTTTGATCCTTCACGGGAATTGGAAGGATATATTCAATACTCAGCTCAGGTTTCACATGGGGTTGGAGAATATGGACTTCTTACCTATCTTAATAAAAAAGATTCTTCTTTTATTATGATCTTTGCTAAAACTGCTGGCGAAATGGTTTGTGAAGTAAAAGGTATTAAGAAAATCCTGGTCCAGGACAAACGAGTTTTGTTTGAAACATTATGCAGAACCCAGTGCGATTTTGATCAACCTGCTACAAGCATGATTAAAATTGATAAAGACGGAAATGTGAGAACAATAAAATCCTGGGTGGTAGATAAATCAGTAGGAAAAGTTTTCAAACTGAAAAACTCCAAAGTTGATTGTGTTGAAGCTTATTATACTGACTATGATTAATTGAATTATTGTATCATAAAAATACATCAGTTCAATAGTTATCAAAATATTTCAAAACCCTGAATTTAGTTGTACCTTTGCACTTAGATAGAAGAGTAATCTAATATGAATTTCAGTAAGTTGCAAAGAGTAGTTGTTATTCTTGCCGTTTTATCGTCAGTTTTTGTCCTTACCATTTTTTTACTAAGGGTTTATATTGCCAATTGGGCTTTGGGTAAGGTCAAAGAAAAATTCAAAACCGATTATCAGGCGACTCTTTCATTCAATAATATATCTGTTCATGGCCTTTCCGGTATTAGCGGAAAAGAATTTTATATCGTTCAGGATAATAAAGATACTCTTACTAAAGCTGAAGCCCTTTCTTTTGAACTCGACTTGTTTCATGCATTAACCGGTGATTTTAGATTTAAGTCTTTTTCTATCAGAGACGGATATTTTCACCCTGTAAAAAAAGGTAAGGAAGATAATTACTCTTTCTTATTGAATAAGGGCGCAAATCATGAAAGTCCGGATACATCCAAGGGGTATGGATATATTATTAACAAGCTTTTGAGAGTATCCTTTAAAGCACTGCCTCCGAGATTAAAGATTTCAGGATTTAACTATGGTTTTACAAAAGATCAAAAGGAGTTTGTTTTCAAAATAACGAAATTTTCTCTTTATGATAAAAATTATAGGGCATCAATAGAAATCCCGAGTACTCATCAGATTTTGATTTCAGAGGGCCAGATCAATAAGCGGAAACGACTCATCAGCGGAAATTTATACGCTGAAGTTTCAGCGATGAAAGTCCCATTCCTGAATGATCTTTATCAGTTGGATTTAAGGTTAGATACACTCACATTTAATCTTGCAGATAATAGATTTAATGATGAACAACTAGATCTTAAAGGGAAAATAAAATTTAATGCTTTAAAAATAAAACATCCCAAACTGGACTCCAATGAATTGGCTCTAAAAAAAATAGATGTAAATTATTTAATTTCCCTTGGTAAATCTTCAGTTACTTTTGAAAGCGACAGCGCTTATTTGAATGATATCTGTCTTAACGGTAAAGCCACTATTGACAAGGAAAATCAAGGTATATACACTTTAAATCTGAACATGCCGGAACTGGAGGCCCAAAAGTTTTTTTCTTCATTATCTGCGGGCTTATTTTCCTCTCTGGAAGGGATTAAGGTTGAAGGTAAACTCTCTTATCAACTTAACTTTTATCTTGATAGAAGTATGATTGATTCATTAAAGTTCAGCAGCAACTTCAGTGAAAAAGGGTTTAAGGTGATCAGTTATGGTAAAACAGATTTTTCTAAAATGAATAACCCCTTTGTTCATACCGCATTTGAGAAGGGGGTGGCTGTAAAAACTTTTACTGTAGGCATTGATAATTCAGAATTTACACCCATCGATCAGATATCTCCTTATCTTAAAAATGCTGTATTGTGTTCTGAAGATGGTAGCTTTTACTGGCACAAAGGCTTTAGGGAGGATGCTTTTGTAATGGCAATGAAAGAGAATATTCGTAAGGGGAAATTTGCAAGAGGAGGCAGTACCATATCTATGCAATTGGTGAAGAATGTATTCCTTAGCAGAGAAAAGACGATTGCCAGAAAAGTAGAAGAAGCCTTAATAGTATGGCTTATTGAAAATAAAAGGCTTACAGGAAAGGAAAGAATGTATGAAGTTTACCTTAATATCATTGAATGGGGGCCAGGTATCTATGGTATCGGTAATGCTTCAAAGTTTTATTTTAACAAGAAGCCATCGGAGCTTACAATAGAAGAAAGTATTTTCCTGGCAAGTATAGTGCCTCAACCAAAGGCGTTTAAATATTATTTTGGTGAAGGAGGTAAGCTGAAGCCTTTTCTGAATCAGTACTTCAGGAAGATAGGGACATTGCTATTCAGAAAGAAAATTATTACAGAAGAGGAAAATAATAAAATCGTTCCTTTTGTAAAACTTACTGGCGGAGCAGTTCAGTATGTATTTCAGGATACCCTTACTATTGATTCTTCTTTGTTTCAGCCTGAAGAAATTTTGCCTTAGTATTTTCTAAAAAGAATAACAATATTATCATACTCTGGTTAAGGTTGAAAAATCTTAAAAACATGGGAAATAAAAATCAGCCTAAGGAAAGAGATAAGGCAAAAGAGAATCCATCTGAAAAGGACAAACTTCCAAACAAAGGACCATCTCAGCCAAATCCAAAGGAAAGAAATCGTTAAAGAAAAAGGGAGCTTGCTCCCTTTTTCTTTTTAAATCAATCGTTTATTTCTTTCTTTTCTTTAAGGAGTCGGGCTTGGCTACTGGCATACTATCTTTTGATATGGGCTTCAGTACAGTTTCTGTATCATTATTTTTAGGTGGAAGTTTGGTGGGAATTGTATCTTCTTGAAGGAAAGAGTCTCGATCTAAAAGTGTCGTATCGACCATATCAGTGCCTGTATCAACATTGGTAGAAAAAAATTTTTCAGCTTTTCTCTCATTGCATCCCAGAATAATAAGGGTTAATATAATAGTGAACAGTCTGATATACCTCATAACCTTTTATTTTAAGAACAATAGGGAAATCAGATTGTTTCATTATAAACACATTCCATATTTTAATTTCTGATGGCATGGATAAATTGTTAAATCAGCTCAGATATATTAAAGCTGGCGCTATTTGCATGTTCTTTGCATTATGTGGTAACCTTTTCAAAGGGGATGCTCTTAATAACTGGTATACTCAACTCAGGCTTCCGGCATTTACCCTACCTGTCTTATATTTCTTTGTTATGGGATTTATCTTCTATTTCATTTGTGGAGTATTACTCTACAAGCTGTTCTCCGAAGAAAATAATAAAAAAGAAACGGTTTCGCTGATTTCTCTGGTTGTCATTATGATGGCATATTACACCATTTGGGATCTTGTATTTTTTGGCTTAAGAAGTCCAATGGCAGGTTTTTTTGCTTATATACCGTTTACCTTATTTGTGTTTTATATCTTTTACAGATTCGCCAGATTGTACCCTGCCATATCAATTGTTTTCCTGCCATTCATTGGATGGCTTGGCTATGCATTCTTCTGGCTTATCAACTTATGGACTTTAAATTAATAATAATAAATCCTGATGCTTGTGCATCAGGATTTATTAAATTATGTTTTCCTAGGCCTGATATAATTTCTGATAATATTCTGTAGCCATTCTGTCAGAATCAAACTGTGGGTAAACATCACACATAGCTTGTTTCATTATTGTCGTCCACCGGTTCGGATCCCTGTAGTATGTAGGAATAATTTCGTCTTCCAATACTCTGAGTAGCTCTTTGTTATCCTGATCATCCCTTTGTACCCAGGAATCGGTTGGCTGAGTGTTGATTACAAAACTATTTACTCCATGTTTGGCAAATTCAGGAAACCAACCATCCGGAATAGAGAAGTTGATTGATGCATTCATTGAGGCCGTCATCCCGCTGGTTCCTGAAGCTTCCCTTGGTGGAATCGGATTGTTAAGCCATACATCAGATCCTTTTTTCAACATGGCGGAAAGTTTCATTTCATGGCCTGTAAGGATTGCACAACGATCAAATTGCTCTACTGTGTGATTGATATAATTGAATATGTCAATTCCCAGCTTATCTTCAGGATACGGCTTTCCTGCCCATATTACCTGGAGTGGCTCATGTTTTCTGCTTATGAGACCAAGGAACTTTTCATAGTTATGCAGTAAAAGCTGTGCTCTTTTGTATCCTGCGAATCTCCTTGCCCATACAAGAGTAAGTACATTCGGATCGAAAATCTTTCCGGTCTGATCTGCCACCTCTTTAAATAGCTCTTGCTTTAATTCTTTCTTACGCCTTACCAATAGTTCATCATTATTGGTATTCAGAGCTTCTTCCAGCACCTGGTCCTTCCAGAATTTTTTATTTTGGGCATTTGTGATATGTATGATGGGACAAACCCCTTCATTTCCCTGCCACATTGATTGAGATACTTTAGAATGTATTTCCGATACCCCATTAGCAATTTTAGATAGTCTTAATGCAGTAAGAGTATAATTCAATGTATCTCCACTGATTTTGGCAATTCTTTTCACTTCATCAAGAGGTATGCAATGAAGAAAACTCATTTCTTCAAGCAGTTCCAGTGAATGTTCTTCATTACCTGCAAGTTCCGGAGTATGGGTAGTAAATACCATCCGACTTCTGACCGCCTCTTCACTTCTGTATTTGGAATAAAGGTAAAATACCAGTGGAAGCGCATGACCTTCATTCATATGGTATACTTCTGGTTCTGAACCAATAATATCCAAAAGCTTGGCACCGCCTACACCTAATACTATAGACTGAGCAATTTTGGCTGCAAGGTTAGAATCATATAATTTATGAGTGATAGTTCTTGATAAATAATCGTTTTCAGGTATGTCAGTAGAAAGCAAAAATAATGGTGCTGTACCGAATACATCTGGTGGAAGGAAATAGGCCTTTACATTTACCTTGGAATCGTGAATTGTGACAGGAAATATTATTCCGGTATCTTCCAGAAAGGAATATTCCTTTCTCACAAATTTAGCTTCCATATAATGATCCTGATTCCACACCTGATCATAATATCCGTATTTCCATAAAATCCCAATACCAATCAGGTTTTGCTTTAGATCATAAGCACTTCTTAAATGTGACCCGGCAAGAAAACCCAGTCCTCCTGAATATATTTTCAATGATTGATCAACAGCAAACTCCATTGAGAAATATGCGGCCCTTTTGCTGAATTTAGGGTTTATATCATAAGTATGAAGTTTGTTTAGAAAAGTCCCATGCATAGAATTTTGCTTTATATAAGTATTCATCTTAATAATTCGATAGTCTTAATTTTGTTTCTTTTGAAGAAAAGTACTGAAGGAAAGATATGAAATTAATCTAACAAATTTAGGAATACGCATATAAGCTATTGGCTGATTTTATGCATCGCTGTAATTGGGTTTTACAGGTTTCTTTTTCCCTTTCTGTAATGTTTCTCTCAGATAAAGGGCGTTAAAGGGCGCGTAAGCATTTTGGTCATTATCAAAGTATATAAATACATCTTTTCCCTCAGTCAGCCAGTTTTTACAGCTTTCAGCCCATTCATTAAGTTGCTTTTGGGAATAATCCCCGGAATATTTTTCTTCCGGCCCGTGCAATCTTATATAAACAAAATTAGCCGTTGTAATTACAGGAGACATATGATGATTTAGCTCATATATACAAAAGGCACAGTTGTTTTTTTTCAATAGCTCATATACTTCCTTTTGATACCAGGAAGGGTGGCGAAACTCAAACGTATATCTGAACCCATAAGGAAGGTAACTAATGAATTCTTCTAATCTCTGAATATTTAATTTCATATTCGGAGGAAGTTGAAATAGGATAGGGCCAAGTTTCTCTTCCAGAGATGAAACGCTGTCAATAAGTTTCCTTATACCCTCAGTGGGCATGTTGAGACGTTTAATATGGGTAATATATCTGCTCGCCTTAATACTGAATAAAAATCCTTTAGGAGTGTTTTTATACCAGGTTGAAAATTGCTCTGATGTCGGAAGTTTATAAAAGGAATTATTTAATTCCAAGGTTTCAAAAAAGCTGTCGTAATAATCTAACAAATCTTTGGATGCCATTTTTACCGGATAAAACTTTCCTATCCAATGTTTATAGTGCCAGCCTGAAGTGCCTATAAAAATTTTCCCTTTTTTCTCTGACATAAACCTTTTTTTATAAAACATTATAGTATAAGATTTTAATTCATTTAACTAATTACTATTGAGATTTTTTCCTCCCTGCCACTTATGGATAGTCATAAACAATACCTTGTTCTGAGGGTTTAGGCATTTATGAGAAAGAACAATTTAACAGGAATGATCCCTTCTTTATGGGGATTCCTATTCATCGGTTTTGCCATTGTTCAGCTAAATGATCAGGATCCTTTGGTATGGATTTCAATCTACTCATTTACAGCTTTGATATGTTTCTATTCCGGTATAAAAAGAATTCATTCAATGATACTGTTGTTATTCACTTCTTTATTTGCTGCCGGTTGCATTTATATATGGCCTCCTGTATATGAAGGCATAGCAATGCCTATGGACCATAGCTCCAATATAGAATTGGCAAGGGAAGCTCTGGGGCTTTTGATTTGTGCGGTGGCCATGATGAACCTCATTTTCCTTAACTGGATCTTTTTGAGGAGAATTAAGATGGCTAAAAAAAGAGTTCACTAAAATCTGAAGAAACAGTTATATGGAAAAAACTTTTTCTATGCAGGAAGTAAAAGCCGCCAGGCATTTTATAGAAAAAAAAATTGCTCTCTTTATTACCGAAGATCAATACAGATGGTACATAGAACAGATCGAAAAGGTAAGATCAGGAGTTTACAGAAATATTTATTTTGCTTTCAGTAAAGTATCAACAGTATTTGGTAAACGCATACTCGATTTAAATGAGGATGACCTGCTAGAAACGGTTATAATTAGAAAAGGCTGGAACCCTTCCTTCTGGACTGTTTCTGAGTTTATAAGGATAAACATGCTGATGGAACTTACTTTTCTAAGTGGGGAAGAATTTCTTAATCTGGTTAAAAATGTTTTTGGAACTGCTGATCTTGATGAGAGGGTAGCAATATTAAAAGGCCTGCCAATTTTGCCTCATCAAAGTAGATTAACTGAAATAGCCGCTGAAGGAGTGCGTTCTAATTCCCAACTGATATTTGAAGCAATTTCCTTGAATAATCCTTTTCCTTGTGATTTCTTTAATGAATCACAATGGAATCAGATGGTACTCAAGGCAGCCTTTATAGACTGCCCGATCAATGATATTTTTGGCTTGGAAAGACGCGCCAATGCTATGCTTTCTGATATGGCAATTGATCTCGTACGTGAAAGAAAAGCGGCAGGAAGGGATATTACTCCTGAGATCTGGAGAATCATAGCTCCATTCCTTTCAACCAATCATCTTAAAGATGTAAAGGCTTTGTTTGAAGATAAAAATGCATTAAGTCAGGAGACTGCAGCGCTGGCTTGCTATATAAGCAATACAGAAGAAGCAATTCTGATGTTGCTTGACTACAGACCTGATCTTCATGCCAAGATGATAGATAATGAGTTGTCCTGGCAGGATATTACCAATAAGTGGAATAAAAAGAAATTACAGGAGTTGTAAAATTTGAGATATGAAAAGATTCATTGATCCCCATGTCCACATGGTTTCCAGGACTACTGATGATTATCAGAGAATGGCTGAAGCAGGAATAGTAGCTGTAATTGAACCTTCTTTCTGGATAGGACAGCCACGTACTGAAGCCGGTTCTTTTAAAGATTATTTCAGTGGACTTATTGGCTGGGAAAGATTTCGTGCAAGTCAATTCGGGATCATGCACTATTGCACAATAGGTCTGAATTCCAAAGAAGCCAATAATCAGCAATTGGCTGAATCTGTTATGAACATTCTACCTTTGTTCTTGTGTAAAGAAAGGGTTGTAGGGGTGGGTGAAATCGGATATGATGAACAAACTCCATTGGAAGAAAAATACTTCAGACAACAATTGATTTTATCTAAAGAGGCTTTGTTGCCGGTACAAATTCATACTCCACATAGAAATAAAAAACGTGGTACTCTGAGAAGTATGGAGGTTTGTTTTGAACATAAAATTGATCCTTCATGGGTGGTGATTGATCATAATAACGAAGAGACAGTAAAGGATGTCCTGGATCAGGGATTCTGGGCTGCTTTTACTATTTATCCGAATACCAAAATGGGAAATGAAAGAATGGTGGAAATTGTAAAAAAATATGGCAGCGAAAGAATCATTATTAACAGCGCAGCGGATTGGGGGATCAGCGATCCATTGGCTGTACCAAAAACTGCTTTGTTAATGGAAGAAAAAGGGATCCCTTCAAAAGATATTGATAAAGTCTGCTATATCAATGCTCTGAAGTTTTTTGCTCTGAGCGGAAAAATAAAGGAGTCCGACTGGTTAAATACTACAGAAAATACTGACAATACTTACAATGGTAATTCAGTATTGAGGGGTGATCAGAAGTTGAAAAAAGTTGATAAAAAATCTTTACTTAGAAATGATAGTTCAAATATAATTGTCTGATGGGAAAGTTACAGGCATATATAACAATTGCCAGACCAGCCAATCTACTGTCTTCTACTGCCGACGTTATGAACGGTGCATTGATTGCCACCTCTTCATTAGCTTTGTTTGGCGATAATTCTTTGTTGTGGAAGGCTCTGATGCTCGTGTTATCCACAGCATGTCTTTATGCTGGGGGAATTGTATTTAATGATATTTACGACTATGATATAGACAGAATAGAACGTCCTGAAAGAATGATTCCGAGTGGAAAACTTACCATTACTGAAGCGAAAAGGTTTGGTATTTTCCTTTTTTCTTTTGGTGTTTTCTTTGCATTGATGGTCTCGTTCTCCAGCGCTGCTCTGGCTCTTTGTATCGTGATTTCAGCCTTTACTTACGATGCCAAAGCCAAACATTCTATTGTTTATGGGCCTTTGATGATGGGTATTTGCCGTGGTTTAAATATGTTGCTGGGAATTTCGATTGTGAGCAACAGTATTATTCAACATGTTTATCTGGCTTTAGTACCCTTGTTTTATATCATTGGGATTACATTAATAAGTAAATGTGAAACAGGACGAATTAAGAAGAATATTTTGGATGCTGGATCCTTCTTTTATCTCCTGGCTTGTTCAGGTTTGATTACAATACTCTTTATAAAAGAATTTTCATTACTAAGTATTCTACCATTTTTGCTTGGATTTCTGCTGCTTACCTCCATACCAATTATAAAAATGCAGGTGAAAGTCAACTATGGTGTAATAAGACAGGCAGTTAAAAATGGTATAATTGGAATTATCCTTTTGGATGCTACTCTGACTGCAGGATATGCAGGCCCTGAATACGCTCTTGGGATATTGGCGCTGCTACCAATGTCTATTGCGCTATCCAGATATTTTGCTGTTACCTGATTAGTTTGTTTCTCCTTAAATATTTTAAAGACAGATCTATATTTCTATTTAAATCTGTTTGTTTAATTACTATTAGTTGATGGCATATTATTATGAAAAGTTTACAGCAATCGTTCATAGTCCCTTTTACCTATAGGGTATTTTTTACGGAAGATATATTCGAGGAAAGAAATCATATTCTGAAAGGATTAATTGACAGGTTTTCAGATGAAAAGGTATTAGTGATTTTTGATGAAACTGTTCTTAGTAAAAGTGATGAATTATTAGCTGATTCTAATAAGTATTTTAATAATAACCTTCCCGGGCAGCTCACTGAAGTGATGATTCTTCCTGGTGGCGAGGCTGTAAAAAATGAAATAGGAAGGGTTAATGAAATCCTTGAAGCAATTGAGAGAGGAAAGTTATCAAGACATTCTTATATAGTTGTAGTTGGTGGTGGAGCATTACTGGACCTTGCAGGATATGCTGCTTCAATTGCCCATAGAGGCATTCGTCTGATAAGAATTCCTACTACGGTGCTTGCTCAGAACGATTCAGGAGTGGGAGTGAAGAACAGTGTGAATTATTTTAATAAGAAAAATTTTCTCGGATGTTTTGCTCCACCTTTTGCTGTGATCAATGACAGGAAGTTTCTCATGACTTTGGAGCATCGTGACTGGATTGCTGGTATTGCAGAGGCAATTAAAGTTTCATTAATAAAAGATGATGAGTTTTTTTATTTTATAAAGGATAATGCTACTTCTCTTGTTGCAAGAGATCAGGATGTAATGCAGGAGTTAATCTATCGTTGTGCTGAGCTTCATATGCAGCACATTGGTGGAGATGACCCCTTTGAGCGTGGCTCTTCTCGCCCACTTGACTTTGGACATTGGGCAGCTCATAAACTTGAACAGATGGATAGGTATCAAGTTAGGCATGGTGAAGCAGTAGCAGTTGGTATAGTTCTGGATGTGACCATTTCTTTGCTTAGAAACTATATATCTCAGAAAAGCTGGTATCAAATATTGGAATGTATCAATCGGTGCGGGTTTAGAGATATTGTTGCTAATTACCTTCTGTTTTTAATTAACAACTATATCGAATTGGAAAAAGGATTGCATGAGTTTAGAGAGCATCTTGGGGGAAGGTTGACAATCATGCTACTTTGTGCCATAGGGAAAGGAGTAGAGGTGGGGGCAATTGAGAGTGATGAAATTATAAGGAGTTTACAACATGCAAATTCATATTACCAAAAAAATGAAATAAGCCAGTTATGACTTTTAAGAAAGGCTTTCATCTTACATATTGCACCAATATACATCCCGGAGAAACCTGGGAAGAGACTTTCGGAAATCTGAAAGAATATCTTCCTTCAATCAAAGAGAAAGTTAATCCCGGACGTCCATTTGGCATAGGCTTGCGCCTGTCTGACATCGCGGCAAGAGAGTTGTTAGCAAATGATAATCTCTTCAGATTTCGTCAGTGGTTGGAAGTTAACGGCTTCTATGTATTTACTATCAATGGCTTTCCCTATGGAGGTTTTCATAGAACCATTGTGAAAGATAAAGTACATCTGCCCGATTGGAATTCTCGTGAACGTATTGAGTATACTGTGCGTTTGATTAAAATTCTAAACTTTCTTCTACCTCAAGGGATAGAAGGGGGAATCTCAACTTCGCCTGTTTCTTATAGGCATTGGTTTAAGACAAATGAACAGATGGATCATATATTCAGGAAGGCAAGCTTTCATTTTTCGGTAATAACTGAATATCTAATTCAGGTGAAGAATGAAAGCGGGAAAATAATTCATCTTGACATAGAGCCTGAACCGGATGGTATTATTGAAGATACCAGAGGGATGATTAATTTTTACAACAATTGGCTCGTACCTATTGCGGTAAAATATTTCTCCGATGTGAAAAATATGAGCGCCCACGAAGCAGAAGCTGCAATCAGAGCCCACATTAAAGTTTGTTTTGATGTATGTCACTCATCTGTGCTCTTTGAAAATCCTGCTGAAATGCTCACTTTATATAAGAAAGAAAAAATAGGAATAGGCAAAATTCAGATAAGTGCTGCATTAAAGTGCAGGCCTTCAGGATTAGATCATAAAGAACTTACCAATAAACTCAGATCTCTAAGTGACAAGATTTATCTTCATCAGGTCGCGGGAAGATATCAAAAGGGAATTAAGCGATATAATGATTTGCCTGATATGATCAATGATAATAAATATGGATCATGCGAAGAATGGAGAATTCATTATCATGTACCTCTTTTCGTAACCAACTATGGAATTCTGGAATCAACTCAGGATGATATATTAAATGTATTTCAGTTATTGCAACACCAATCTATCACTGATGTACTCGAGATAGAAACATACACCTGGAGTGTTTTACCTGATGAAGTTAAAATAGATTTAACGGAATCAATTGTAAATGAATTCAAGTGGGTGCTTGACAATATGAAAGTTCAATATCAGAATTTATGGATAAAGTAGTTGTAATTAACCTTGTAGCTTTGTCTTCAAAGTTGCTTGGAGATGCTACTCCTTATTTGAAGGAGTGGTCTTCCAGAAAAAAATTAGTGCCTGTTAGACCAGCTTTCCCTGCGGTTACATGTACTGCTCAATGTAATTATTTAACAGGCAAAACTCCTTCAGAGCATGGTATTGTAGGGAACGGATGGTATAGTCATGATGATTGCGAAATAAAGTTCTGGAAACAATCCAATAAACTTGTCCAGTCTGAAAAAATCTGGGAAGCAGCAAAAAAGATTGATCCTAATTTTACATGCGGGAATATGTTCTGGTGGTACAATATGTATTCGTCTGCTGATATCTCCGTTACACCGAGACCTCAATATCATGCCGATGGAAAAAAGCTTCCTGACATTTATTCTAATCCTTCAAGCCTGAGAGAGTATCTTCAAAAGAAGTTGGGTACATTTCCCCTGTTTAATTTCTGGGGACCTAATACTTCTATAAAATCCAGTAATTGGATTGCTGAAGCTTCCATGATTGTTGATGGTATGTTTAATCCAACCCTTACCTTAATATATCTGCCTCATTTGGACTATTGCCTTCAGCAATATGGACCTGAAGATTCCAGAAGTAAAGCAAACCTGAGAGAAATAGACGAATTATGTAGAAGACTGATTACTTTCTATGAAAAAAGAGGAGCTAAAGTGAATATTGTTTCTGAATATTCCATTATGAATGTTTCCAATCCTATTCATATTAATAGAATTTTAAGGGAAAAAGGATATCTGAAATTGCGAGAAGAAAGCGGACGAGAACTTCTGGATGCAGGAGCTTCCAAAGCTTTTGCTGTGGCAGATCATCAGATTGCACATGTTTATATTAACGATTCATCCATTAAGGAAGATGTTAAAAAACTACTTACATCATTCAAAGGCATTGACGTTGTTTTAAGCGAACTGGATAAGGAACTTTTAAATATAGATCACGAAAGGGCAGGGGATTTAATAGCAGTCTCGGATAAGGATTCATGGTTTTCATACTACTACTGGCTAGATAATGTAAAAGCACCTGACTTCGCCAGAACTGTAGAAATACATAAAAAACCAGGTTATGATCCCCTTGAATTGTTTTTAAATCCTGAAATAAAATTTATTAAAACCAGGGCCGCGTTCAAATTACTGAAAAAAAAAATGGGATTCAGAACGCTGATGGATTTTATTCCATTGGATGCAACATTAATTAAAGGATCACATGGAAGAGCCCCAGATTCTTGGGATGAATGGCCCTTGCTGATAACCGAAGGAGATTATAAATGTCCGGATTTTATTGAAAGTACAGGAGTGTATAGGGTATTGTTAGATCAGGTTTTTTCTGAGGTGCCTTATTTATAATAATATACATGGATTTGGAGAAACACTCTGAATATAAACTGGGATAGTAAAAAAAATAAGGTGTTAGCACTCTTATGAGAGGGTTAAACTAACTTCTTTTTGCATTGATTTTATTAACTTTGTTTCAAGAGGGATTCTTGTATCTGTATGCTTAAGAACTTTTTAATTTTAATGTTATTTTTTACAATTATTATTCCGCAGATATTTTATTTTTCAGCGGGATCAGGTATTACATTAAAGAAAAAAGTTCCATCTGTTAAGTTATCTGTAGATGAAGAAGAAGCCGAAATTGATAATGAAGATGAGGAACAGGGAAAGGCTAAAGCCAAGATATGCCTTGCATTAAATACATCTATATTTGAATTTCGTATTTTCAATTTACAGTTTCCATATACAAATCCCTTCCACCTTCTCGTTCAGTCTCGGAAAATGATCAGCCCGCCACCTGAAGTAGTTTAGAACATTACCTGGCTTTCGGGTTATTATTTTTATAGCATAAATTTTGGCCTGCATTATAGCATTGCAGGGGATAGCGGTTTCTAACCTATTTAAAATTTTTAACATGAGTTTATTACATAATCTTTCAAAACAAATATCTGCTAATTCAAAATATGATATTCCATCAGGTGTGGTGGTTTTTGTGGTTGCATTGCCTCTTTGTCTTGGTATTGCTTTGGCTTCAGGAGCGCCACTTTTTGCAGGTATCATAGCAGGTATAGTGGGAGGGCTTGTAGTTGCATTGCTGAGCGGCTCCCCTCTGAGTGTAAGTGGACCAGCAGCAGGACTGACTGTTATAGTTCTTAATGCCATTACGGAGTTAGGATATGAAGCTTTTCTGGTAGGTGTAGTAATTGCAGGCGCAGTACAGGTTATTTTAGGATTTATAAAAGCAGGGTCGATCAGTCTGTTATTCCCATCATCAGTGATTAGAGGAATGCTGGCAGCTATAGGTATTATACTTATCCTTAAACAAATTCCGCATGCCATTGGCTATGATGTGGATTATGAAGGGGATCTGTCATTTGAACAGTTTGATAAGGAAAATACTTTTTCAGAACTTTTAAGGGCTTATCAGTCTTTGAATAAAGGTGCCATCATTATATCTGTTCTGTCACTTCTTGTGATGATTTTTTGGAATAAGATCACTAAGGGATTTTTAAAATCAATCCCAGCCCCTCTGATAGTGGTAGTATTGGGTTCTTTATTAAATTTTCTGTTTGTAGAAAAAATTCCCATGCTGGCTTTAGATAAAGAACACCTAGTCTTAATTCCGGAAATTAAAGGTTTGAATTCTCTTAAAGAGCTTTTAATATTTCCTGATTTTATTGAGATTACGAATTTTAAAGTATGGAAAATTGGACTTACCCTGGCAGTGGTAGCAAGTCTTGAAACACTACTTAGTATTGAGGCTGTCGATAAACTGGATCCCTTAAAAAGACATACACCAGCGAATAGGGAGCTTAAAGCGCAGGGAGTAGGCAATATCCTTTCAGGTATTATGGGTGGTTTGCCGATGACAGCCGTTATTGTAAGAGGAACAGCCAATGTATCAGCCGGGGCTAGATCAAAGCTTTCCTCTTTTTACCATGGTTTATTTCTTTTGTTGTGTGTTATATTTTTTTATGAAATCTTAAACAAGATCCCTCTGGCAGCACTGGCTGCGATACTTCTTGTAATTGGATATAAGCTTACCAATATAGAGCTGTATAAAACTATTTTTAAAAATGGCGTAGAACAGTTTGTTCCTTTTATATTGACAATCCTTGCAATAGTAGTTACAGACCTTTTAAAAGGTATAATAGTAGGAATCATTGTCTCTATTATATTTATACTTAGGCGGAATTTGAAACTTGCTTATTCCTGTTCTATGAAGGAGGATGAAGATACAAAGATTATGAGGCTTGATCTTGCAGAAGAAGTTTCTTTTCTGAATAAAGCAAGTATTATGACTATGCTCCGAAATATTCCTGATTATTCAAAAGTTATCATTGACGGATCGAAGGCGAAGTATATCGATTATGATGTAATTGAGATATTGAATGACTTTAAAATAACTGCTAAAACCAGAGGGGTGGATTTGCAGATGGAAAACATTAAAGAGAGTTATGATATAGGATATAAAAACGAAAAGTAGTCAGACCGGAAAATGGTTCATAACTTTTGAAATTCTTTTATAGTTCTTTTTATGGATGTGTATGTGAAAGGAGAGAATTATATGAGAAAAATTAAAAACCTGTTATTCCTTCTGATAGGAGGAATGTTATCCTCTTGTGCTTATGAGGAAATAGGTGGACATCAGCAATTTACAACATCTTCTTTGCCTGGTCAAAAAGTAAGCTCTGCTGATAACCAGAATTCAGGACACCATAGCCCTAGTTATTTTCATGAGTGGTTTGAAGATGAAAAAATAACCTCAGAGCAAAATACTCTTAAGCTCAACTCTTTTGGGAACCATGTAATCTATGAAAATATGGATTACGAATATAACAGATTCAACGATTACCTGGGGGGGAGTAATCCTCACAGATATCCTGAAGGAGATGAAAATCCTATAAGGAGAGAAGATTGGATTGGTTTGGAGGTTTATTATGCTCAGCGAGACTCTTCGTACCTGCAAAAAGGATATATATATCCTGAAACCGCATTTATTCCCCCAGGATATTATCAGTTTCTTCAAAGCCAGGACTCAGCAGATGCGGAGGTTCGTACTTGTTGTCCTGGAAGGAAGAAAGTAAGTGAAGCACCTGAGGAAATTAAGAATGAAGTGCTTTATGGAGAATCATGTTCTAAAATGAACAAATCATTATAGCAAGCGGTTGTATTAATAGAAGGTATGAGAGAGAGAGAAAGAAAAGTGGAGATTGGAAACCTTCGAATATCTTAAATAGCTAAAAGTTATTTAAATATATGGGCTGCCTGTAAAAGGGCAGCCTTTTTGTTTTTTGTGGGTTGGCTTAATCCTTTAAAATAAGCTCATGTCAATATTTAGTCCGTCAAAAGCTAAATGAACATTTGCGGGCAGTTCACTCTCTACACTTCGGTGTAATCCCATTTTATGGGCTATATGTGTAAAGTATGCTTTTTGAGGTTTAATTTTATCAACGACTTGCAGAGCCTGCTCAAGATTAAAATGGGATATATGTTCCTGTTTCTGCAGGGCATTTAGAATTAAAACCTTGGTCCCTTTTATTTTTTCAAGTTCCGGATCAGAAATATAATTAGCATCAGTGATATAGGTAAAGTCCTTTATTCGAAAACCAAAGACTGGCATTTTGTAATGCATCACATCTATCGGGGTTATGTCTGTTTTTCCGATACTGAATGGTTTATTTTCTATTTCAATAAGCGTTATTTCAGGGACTCCCGGGTATTTAAATTCAGTGAAGGCATAAGAGAATTCCTTTTTCAACTGCTCCAAAGTAGCCAATCTGCCATATACCGGCATGTCTCTTTTCTGAAAATAGTTGTAAGCCCTGATATCGTCAAGGCCTGCAGTATGGTCTTTATGTGCGTGGGTTATTAAAACGGCATCCAGGTTCTTTATTCTTTGTCTTAAAGCCTGGGTTCTGAAATCCGGGCCGGTATCTACTACAATACTTTGGTCCTCCGTTTGAATATGTATAGAAGATCTGAACCTTTTGTCTCTGAAATCAAGAGAAGTGCATACCTCGCAATCGCAGCCGATTACAGGTACGCCCTGAGAAGTACCGGTACCCAGAAATGAAATGATCAAAGCGATAATTCAGTTTGATTGATTTCCAGATAAAACTTTTTGTTTTTTTCACTCAATCTTGATACATCAAGCTTAATGGAACGAAGAATTTCAATTAAGCAGTTGATTTTACCTTCAACAGGAAAATATTTGTTGACAACCGCAACTCTGGTGTCTTTTAAAATGCAGTAACCAGAATGAAAATTGCCCTTTTCATATCTGAGCATATATTCAGACTCTGCGAAAATATCTTCCAGTTTATTTAAAAACTGATTAGTGTATTTTATTTGCATAGGTTATAAAGTCCATTTTTTTACGGTTTCGACTAGTTTGTCGAAATCGAGAGGTTTCTGAAGATACTCATTTATTCCGGCATCAACAAAATCCTTATCACTATAGTTTTTAGCATTTCCGGTTATAGCCACAATAGGAACTTTTGCTTTTACAGAATCAGGGTTTTTTCTGATTTCTTTAGCGCAAGTCATACCATCCATAAGTGGCATATTTATATCCATTAAAATTATGTCGTAATTCTCTGATTCAACAGCTTTTAATACGTCTTTTCCGTTTTTTACGCTTGAAATTTTGTAATTCTGAAATTCCAGGATCTTTTTGGTCAGGTTTTGAATAACTGAACTATCCTCAGCAATAAGAACTTTCTTGTAAGTGCTCATAATCTCTATTCTTTAAAAAATCTTTTTGTAATAATCTCTGAATTCCTGAAAGGCGATATCTAATTCATTCAGACCCTCTTCCAGATTTGTCAAATTGTTTTGTTTTAGTCTTCCCTCTATTTCTCTTGCCAGCTTCTCTACTCTTGCAATTCCGAGGGTTCCGGATGTACCTTTTAAAGTATGCAAATTATTTAAAATATTCTTAATATCTTCTGTTTTAAAAGAATTTTTACATGCCTCTATTTGCTCAATAGCCTCTGTTTCAAAGTCGTTATAAATATTAAGCAAAGTATCAGAATCAGCAAAAGTTTTCAGTTTTTCCAAAACCTCCTGATTCAGAATGGCATCATTGGTCTTTAATATTTCCTGATTAGTATTTGTCTCAGATTTTGTCTCAGATTTTTTATGGTTCCCCCATTCCCTCAGCTTGTTAATTAAATTTTCAGGTTTTATTGGTTTGGATAGATAATCGTCCATTCCGTCCTTAATAAACTTCTCCCTATCTTCCTTCATGGAATATGCCGTCATGGCGATAATAGGAGGCGTTTTAGGCAGGTTCAGCTTTCGTATTTCCTTTGTCGCTGTTACTCCATCCATCTGAGGCATTTGGATATCCATAAAAATCAGGTCGTAGGAGTGTGACTTTACTTTTTCAATTGCCTCAATGCCATTTTCGGCTATATCCACTTTGCAGCCGGCTTTCTTCAATATCTCATTGGCTACAAATTGATTGATCTGGTTATCATCTACCAGCAGTACATTTAATGGATCATCGGAATATGATTTGCTGGTCTCTGAAAGGTTTTCTGAGAGGCTTGCTTTGGGCGAAACCCGTTTACTTTCCTGTGCTTCGAATGTAAACCAGAAAGTACTACCCAGGCCTAGCTCAGATTCCACTCCAATCTGTCCATTCATCATTTTGGAAAGCTCTTTAGATATAGCCAACCCTAAACCTGTACCTGCATAGGCTTTGGTGGATGATGTATCTACCTGACTGAATGATTCGAATAACTTTTTCTTATTTTCCTCAGAAATACCAATCCCTGTGTCTCTTATCAATACTTTTATCCTGTAAGTACTTCCTTTTTTCTCATCAAGCACTAACTCAATTTTTACACTTCCATGATCAGTAAATTTGATAGAATTGCTGGTAAGGTTAGACATGATCTGCAATAACCTTATTTCGTCGGCAAGAATATATTTGGGAATATTTTCGTCAATAGTATAGGCAAAATCAATTTTCTTGGAAGCTGCCTGCTGATAAAATAATGAAAATAGTTTTTCAACAGTAGACTCTATAGAAATTGAAGTCAGACGAAGCTGCATCTTACCTGCTTCAATTTTAGAAAGATCAAGTATGTCATTCAGAATGGTCAGAAGTGTTTCTGAAGACTTCTTAATGGTCTGAACATACTTTCTCTGTTCTTCATTGAGATGGGAATCAAATAGTAGGTCAATCACCCCAATGATTCCGTTCATCGGTGTCCTGATTTCATGACTCATGTTGGCAAGGAAACTTTCTTTTACTTTCAGTGATCTTTCTGCAATTTCCTTGGCTTTAAGCAATTCTTCTGAAGCCTTTTTCAGATAGGTAATATCTCTGGCTACACCATCCACTGCGATAGGTTTACCTTCTTTATTATAGATAAGCCTGATATTGGAAATAGACTGTATTACGGTTCCGTCTTTGAGTACCAGATTATTTTCGTAGTTTCGGATCGTGCCTGTGCGCAGCAGTTGTTTTACAAGCGCAGCTTGTTTTTTAGGACTTACATAAAACTCTGTTACGTGTCTTCCGATTATCTGATCCTGGCTGTATCCGCTTAGTTCACATCCAGACGGGCTTATCATATTAATTCTGCCGTGAACGTCTGTTCTGTAGTAGATGTCCTGAAAGGATTCAAAGATATTACGGAACTTCTCTTCGCTTTCCTGTAGTGCTATTTCCCAGTGTTTCTTTTCTGTAATGTCATGTGAAATACCTGAAACTTCTTCTATTCTTCCATCCTGAAGGAAGATAGGGTTCAGGAAGGTTTCTCTCCATGTTTCTCTTCCGTCAATAATGGTGCGGGCTTCAAAGTGTTGTTGTTTTCCTTCAAATGCTTCTTTATATCTTGCATTGACAAAATCATGATAGATATCATCAGAAAGCATCAATATCCTTGGTTTGTCAGAAGCCTGGTCCAATTCGGGATAAGAACCGAATTTTCTTTTTATCGCTTCTGCATAGTTTCTGTTGAAAGAAGTAAGGCCTCTTTGTCTGTTAACAGACCATATAAGGTGAGAACTGCTTTCAAAGATTGAATTTAATCGGGCTGTTTGCTCAAGGATCTTTTCTTCATTTCTCTTCCTTTCGATTGCAATGGCAATCTGGCCTGAAATAAAGTCCAGAAGATCCAGATGCCTTCTCTTGAATTTATTCCTGTCACTATGACTTTTTACTGCAATGACTCCAATAGTGCGGTTTTCCAGGCGCAAAGGTACTCCCAGCCAAATTTTGGGTACCGGACCCATTAATTCTACTTTTCCTGAAGCTGCCAGTTCGTGAATGTCTTCTTCATAAAGAAAAGTAGGTTTGTCGTTAAACAGTGAATATTCAGTTAAACCTTTTCCTACAATCCTTTTTTGGGTGGTAATTCTATCTCCGAAATTTTCATCAACATAGTAAGGGAAATTAAGATAGTTTTTGTCCTTGTCATAAAGCGCAACATGGAAGTTGTTAACAGCAATGATAGTCTTTAGCTCCTGGTGAATATTGTAAAGGAGAGATTCAAGGTTGTTGCTGCTTATAGTAAGGTTGGCAATTTTGTAATAAAGAGTAACTCCTCTTTCTGCCCTTATTCTTTCAGTATTGTCGTGAAATATACCTCTGAATGCTATAGGCTTTTCTTTCTCGTATCGAACGTTTACGCTACCTATAACATGAATAGATTTACCAGCTTTTGTAGTAAAAACTGTTTCAATTTTGTCACCTTTTTCTCCGCTTAATATTTTTTGTAAATGATCAAAGGTGGCTTGCTGGTAATCTTTATGAATGATATCCTTAAAATTAAGACTTGTGATTTCTTCGTCTACATAACCAAGAGTATTCTTCCATGCATTGTTTACAAAAATAATATCACCCTCAAGAGAAAATACCTGAATAAGGTCATTGGCATTTTCAAAAAGATCGTGAAGCTGTTCATTACTTTGTTTTAACGCTTTTATTACTCTCTTTTTTTCTGTAACATCTTCCCCCACGAGGGTGGTTTCAGAAAGCTTTCCATCTGTATTGTTTTGAATCAGAACCTGAAATCTGACTGTTCTGACCTGTCCGTCTTTGGCGATGATTTTTCTCTTAATATTATTAAAAAGCTGGCCATTCTCAATAAGACTGAAAATTCCCCGATCATCCTGGCCTTTACCTTTATGAACAATACTTGTCCATTCCTTTCCTAGAAGTGCTTCTTTAGACAAGCCAAGAAAGTCAGCAAAAGTGTGGTTGCAATAAGCAATTTTCCCATCCTGATTGATTGTCAGAGCGAATAGGGAAATTTTTTCCAGGGCATTACGAAAATCCAGGTCAATCTCCGGTAGTTTTTTTTCTGATTGTTTTTCAATTAAATTAATTTTATCCTGAAGCTTCAGGATCTCCGCAGCTAATTCTTCTCTTGATTTATTTTCTAATTCCATGGATACTCAGAGGATAGATGGACTTAAACAAATATAATCAATTTGATCTATAAAATCTTTTTAAGCTAAAAAGCCTGTGTTTGTAAGGGGTTGTTTTTTAGGATGTTTCTGGTGGACTCCTAAAAAAATATTTTCATGTAATTTATCTTACAAAAATTCAGGTTACAATTTTTAAATCAAATAATCATGAACCGTTGAAAAATCCTGTTAATCATTATAATCAATAATTTATTATAAAATTCTAAATGAATTGATTAACAATGATATTTTTTTTAATGATTAATCCCGGTTTAATTTGCAAAAAAATAGGCAATGGCCAGAATCATTTTTACGGTAACAAACGATCTTTCCTACGATCAAAGAATGCAAAGGATTTCATCCACATTGGCTAGGGCAGGGCATTCTGTTCTTCTGGTAGGTAGAAAAAGAAAAAAATCCATAGGATTAAAATGCCAACTGTTTGAGCAAAAGAGACTTAATTGTTTTTTTGAAAACGGAAAGCTTTTTTATCTGGAATATAATTTTCGTCTCTTATTATTTCTGATGTTCAGAAAGACGGATATTATCTGTGCTATAGACCTCGATACAATTCTTCCCTGTTATGTTGTTTCAAAGATAAAAAATAAAGCTTTGGTGTATGATGCTCATGAGTTGTTTACAGAGGTAATTGAAGTTGTCAGAAGACCTTTTGTCAGGTCTATGTGGCTGAAGCTTGAAAGTTATATAATCCCAAGAGTAAAGTATTCGTATACAGTGAGTGAAGGGGTGAAAAGAATTTTTGAAGAAAGATATCCCGGAGTTACTTTTTCCTTGATCAGAAATCTTCCTTTGTACATGCCTGTTGATCCTGAAACATCAAAAGAAAAATATATAGTATATGCAGGAGCAGTGAATGAAGGAAGAGGTATTGAACAAATGCTTAATGCAATGCCTGAAATCAATTGCAACCTATATATCTGTGGAGATGGCGAAATGTTAGAAAGCATGAAGGCTAAAACAAAGGATATGGATCTGGATGGTAAAGTGAAATTTTTAGGTTATGTAGAACCTGAAAAATTAAAGGAAATTATTCGCGGAGCATATGCAGGTGTGTTGCTTTTGGAAAACAAGGGAGCTAGTTACTATTATTCACTTGCTAATAAATTTTTCGATTACATGATGGCTGGAATACCACAGGTAACCATCAATTTCCCGGAATACAAACATTTAAATGATGAATATTCCTTTGCTTTGCTGGTTGACCTTAAACACGAGGAAATAGTAAACGCTTTCAATAGATTACTTAACGAGCCTGAACTTTATAATGAAATTAAGCAGAATGCTTTGAATGCAAGAAAAGTTTTCAATTGGGAAAAAGAATCAGAAACTCTTATAGATTTTTATAAAAGGGTTGAAAGTGGAAAGTAAATATCTGATCGTGATTGCAGGACCTACGGCAGTCGGCAAAACTGACCTTTGTGTCGAATTGGCAAGGCATTTTGGAGTTCCGGTGATATCAGCTGATTCAAGACAGTTTTTCACAGAAATGAGTATTGGAACTGCCAAACCTACTACTGCTGAAATGCAAGGTGTTGTTCATTATTTTATTGATAGTCATTCTATTACAGAGCCATTCAATGCAGGGGCATACTCAGAGGAAGCTTTAAAGGTAATTGATCACCTGTTTACTGAAAAGGACTATTTGATTCTTACAGGTGGTTCAGGATTATATATAAAGGCAGTTTGTGAAGGATTTGACGAAATGCCAGAAGTGGAAGAGGAGGTTAGGAATCAGCTGGTTTCAGAATTTTCTGATAAAGGACTCTCTCCTTTATTGGAAGAGTTAAAGATATCTGATCCTGTCTATTATGCACAGGTCGATAAGGCCAATCATCAAAGGATACTCAGGGCTCTTGAAGTGATCAGAAGTACAGGTGTTCCATTTTCTTATTTCAGGAAAAATGAAAAGGCATCCAGAAATTTTAAAATTATAAAAATTGGACTTGAGCGGCCAAGAGAAGAATTATATGAAAGAATAAATCGCCGGATGGATCTAATGTTGGAAGCCGGACTGGAAGCAGAGGTGAAGGCTTTAATCCCATATAAAAATATGAATGCATTACAAACGGTAGGATATAAGGAGGTTTTTGATTTTTTGGATGGAATTTATGACCGTGAAGAAATGATTCGTTTGTTGAAGCGAAATTCCAGAAGGTATGCAAAGCGTCAGTTAACCTGGTTTAAAAAGGATAAAGAATATCACTGGTTTAATCCGGTACAGAAAGCTGAGATTATTGATTTTATTGAAGCTGGAAGCGGAAGGCGTAAAGCGTAAAGCTTAAAGTTATTACGGATATAAGAGGTTTTCTCTAAAAATTATTTAGTAGAGGCGTCATGCATGGCGTCTCTCTCTCTATCCCGGGCGGCACGGAATCTAAATTTACCTGACACAATAAACTGAAAACATTACATAAACAAAAAGCCCCGATTTCGGGGCTTTTTGTTTATAAAATTTCTCCTTCAATGTTGTGGTATTTTCTACCATTCAATATCTCAACGATACGGATAAGCTCTTTGTTAATTGGCTTTCTTTTGGTAATAGTATCTTTGAATGGAGTATAACACAATGTTCTGTTGATGACACCAGCCATCACATTGGTTTTGCCCTTTATTAAACCTTCAACAGCACCAAGTCCTAATCTGCTGGCAAGTACTCTGTCTGCAGCTGTAGGAGCTCCACCTCTTTGTACATGGCCTAAAGTAGTTACTTTAGCATCAAGTTCGGGAAGTTCTTTTTTTACTTTATCAGCGATATTCTGAGCTCTTCCTACTTCATGGCCTTCTGCAACTATGATAATGTGAGAAGATTTAGACTGGCTTGTTCCGTGTTTTAACTTCTGAATTACTTCTTTTATGGAGTTTTTACTTTCAGGCATTACAGACATTTCAGCTCCACCAGCAATAGCAGATCTTACAGCAATATAGCCTGTATCCCGACCCATTACTTCAATAAAGAATATTCTTTCGTGAGCATCTGCTGTATCTCTGATTCTGTCTATTGCTGAAAGAGCAGTATTTACTGCAGTATCATAACCAATAGTGAAATCCGTTCCATAAAGATCGTTATCTATTGTTCCGGGAGCTCCAACGCAAGGTATCTGAAATTCATTGTAAAAAATTTCTGCACCGGTAAATGTTCCGTTTCCTCCAATTCCCACTAATCCGTCGATACCAAATTTTTTAATATTCTCGTAGGCTTTCTTTCTTCCCTCCGCAGTTCTGAATTCTTCACTTCTGGCTGACTTTAAGATAGTTCCACCTCTCTGAATGATGTTACTTACAGATCTGTCATCCATTTCAATAAGGTTGCCGTGGATCATTCCGTCATAACCTTTCAAAATTCCATATACTTCTAAACCAAAGTAATGCGCTGATCTAACTACAGCTCTTATACAAGCGTTCATACCTGGTGCATCACCACCGGAAGTGAAAACCGCAATTCTCTTCATACTTTATACCTATATTTTCTGGGTCAATTTTAAGAAAAAATTTTATGTTTTTAAAATCCTTGTAATATAACAATCGATAAATCTGAAATTTCATAGCAATTATATATACTCAAGGTCAATTTTTTAAGCCTAAACGAATGTGTTTAAATAAAATTGAAAAATCAAGCTATTCTTAAAAAATAAGATAAGTGTATGATTTTGTGGTTTTGTCACCACATTTCCTCTTCTAATGTCGAAAAACGCTCTCAATATTCATGAATTATGGGTATTGATTGAATATTTTCTTTTTTTTCAGATCAAGGATATTATTAAAAAAATCAAAAAAACGCTTCGAGATAAGTTAAATAGTTGGTAAGTGATAATATAATGTTTTTCGATGATTGTTTCTCAGGAATATATGTGATAATATATTATGGAGATTTTAAATCAGGTTTTCTTATGATGATGAGAAAAGGCGTTTAGTGACTAAATCCTCAATAACCTTTGAGTAAAGTGTAAAATATATATTATCTTTCGGGGATTAAATAATATGATTTTTTGTTAAAATAAGATTCAACGGAAGTCTTTGTTAGATCATATAATATGTTATCCTTCAAAATAATCCGTCGCACAGAAGCTTAGTAAAAATAAGCTCTATTCTGAATCTCAAAATTTGAAACAAAGACTGGGAAAGTAAATAAAGTATTGAATATGAATATAGCCATAATTACGGGTTCTGCCGGATTAATAGGAAGTGAAGCAGTTGGTTTTTTTAGCGATAAATTCGATCTGATAGTAGGAATAGATAATGATATGAGGCAGTATTTTTTTGGCAAAAATGCTTCTACCAGTTGGAACAGACAAAGACTGGAAACTACTTACCAAAATTATACTCACCACTCACTTGATATAAGAAATCAGGAAGAATTAGATAGGCTCTTTACTCAATATAGCGAAGATATAAAACTGGTTTTGCATACAGCAGCGCAACCAAGCCACGACTGGGCTGCAAAAGAGCCGTTTACAGATTTTTCGGTAAATGCCAACGGTACTCTGAATATGTTGGAGATGACAAGAAAATATTGTGCAGACGCAGTCTTTATTTTCACCTCTACTAATAAAGTATATGGCGATACTCCAAATTTTCTACCTCTCGTGGAATTGGAAAATAGATGGGAAATAAGCGAAGAACATCCATATTTCAAAAATGGTATAGATGAGCATATGACTATTGATCAGTCTACACATTCTATTTTTGGTGCTTCGAAAGTTGCTGCTGATATACTGGTTCAGGAATATGGTAGATATTTTGGAATGAAAACGGGTGTTTTCAGAGGTGGCTGTCTTACTGGCCCAAATCACTCGGGCACACAACTCCATGGATTCCTTTCCTATCTGATGAAATGTGCAATTACCGGAGAGCATTATACAATCTTTGGATACAAAGGAAAACAAGTCAGAGATAACATACACAGTTTTGATCTGATTAATATGTTCTGGCATTTTTATCAGAATCCTCGTCAGGGAGAAGTGTATAACGCAGGAGGAGGAAGATTTGCCAATTGTTCAATGAAAGAAGCTATTCTGATTTGTGAAGAAATCACAGGAAAGAAAATGGATTATTCCTATTCTGATACTTCTCGGGTTGGAGATCATATCTGGTATATAAGTGATTTGTCAAAATTTAAAAATCATTATCCCGGCTGGGACTATAAATATGACTTGAAGACTACCTTAGAAGAAATTTTTAATGGGTTGAAAAGCAGAGTTTAAGTTATTTTTGGTAATAGCGGATTATGTAATCCGCTATTACTTCATATGCTGATATTTCCATTTTATGTAACTGGCTTGCAAGTATAGCTGCCTGTTTCTTCTTTATTTCTAACTGCTCTTTGGAAATATTTTCAGTAAATGTTTTCAATTGATTTTTTAAACTTTTGTTGATATCAATGAGCCAGGAAGCCTCCTGGAGCATGAACCAAGTGTCAGCTTCCTCGTTTCCATAAAATAAAACAGTTCCTCCTGTGCAAATGGAACTAATTGCTTTTGAAGGAACAGCAGTATGATTAAATTCAGGAAGCAAACTTACTAAATGGATGTCTATATAATGTAGTTGACTTCTTGGTACATTTTTAAGCAGTGTAATTCCTGGTTTACCTTTTGCATATTCAAGAATATCATGGGCTTTAGGTCCATACACTGCGAGTACTAAATGTTGAATATCCGGATTGAAAGAGTCTATAAATTCTTTGAGGAATTCCTGGGAATGAGGGGCACCGAGATTACCACAATAGCCAAAATATATTTTCCCATCATTCTTTTTCCATTCCGGAATTCGCGTGTCTTTTTCGTAGTCTGTGAATACTCCGCAAGGTAAAGTTGTTGTGGGAGGGTTCGTTTTGTAATTTTCTAAAATATGTTCCGCCTGTTTAGGGCCTAATGAAATAAGTAGCTCTGGTTTATTACGATAAGTGATGGATTTAATGATACGGTAAAGCAGAGAATCGTTTTTCATTTTTCCGTTTGCTACAAAAGCTTCAGGAAACAAATCCATGGACCAGAAATACCACCTGATGCGGAATATTCCAAAGAAAATGGATGCCCAAAAAGGAAGCAGCGGCGGACTGGTCATACAAATCACTGGTCCTTTTCTTACAAAAAGAGTTTTTATAATCAGAAATAATCCATCAAGAAAACCAGCTAGTGACTTCAAACCTTCATTTTTACCTTTGTAGAGAGTCGGAATGGAGATGGTTTTACCAATTGGCCTTCGCACAGCCCCTCCACCATCATCACTTCGAAGCACATGAATGATTTGTACCTTTATATCATACTTTTCAATGAGGTATTTGCTTAAATCCCAGGCAGATTCACCTGTGATCCCTGGATTTGGCGGATAATGCCTGTTTACAATAGTTACCCACTTCTCTTTTTTCTGATTATTAGGCATTATTAAATTAATATACTTTTGAAATTACAATGAGAGATTGATGCAAAGTTAATACTTTTATTTCAATGAATAGATGTAACGATAAGCAATGAAGCTTCTGTAGCTATTCAGATGTGTAATGCTGGCTATAATCAGTAAAAGGTATTATTAAAATCCGGAATGAAGCAATAATTTTAACCAAAATTTGTAAGTTTGTTTGATAAGGAGAAAGTCAGGCTGTTACACATTCTGTTCAGACATGAATATAATTCCGGAACTAATAAGGAATGGCTTTATGTTGGGGAACTCGGATAGCAGATTTAACTTTATGTAGACCCAATTCAATAATAGATAGGTCGTAATTTATTTTCATACAAATTTCTACTGAATCCCTAATAAGAGAATTTCTTTAGCAATGAATAATATCCCATACGGAAGACAGCATATAACAGAGGAAGACATCGCAGCAGTAACGAAGGTTCTAAAATCTGATTTTTTAACTCAGGGGCCCAGCATAGAGGAATTCGAAAAGAAGTTCGCTGAATATATAGGCGTTAAGTACGCAATTGCAGTTGCAAATGGAACAGCGGCCTTACACCTTTGTACAATGGCGTTAGGTGTGAAAGAAGGAGATAAGGTTTTAACTACTCCCATTACGTTTGCAGCTTCTGCCAATTGTGTGAAATATTGCGGAGGAGATGTGGATTTTTCAGATATTGATTCAAAGAGTTTCTTACTTGATTTGAATAAGGTTGAAGACAAATTAAAGAAATCTCCAGATAACTATAAAGGAATTATTCCTGTTGATTTCGCAGGAGCAGCAGTAGATCTTGAATCATTAAAATATATTGCTGATAAATATAATCTTTGGATCATTGAGGATGCCTGTCATGCTCCTGGTGGATTCTTTAAGGATAGCAAAGGCAATCAGCAAAACTGCGGAAATGGTAATTTCGCCGATTTAGCAATCTTTTCCTTTCACCCAGTAAAGCATATAGCAACAGGTGAGGGAGGTATGATTACAACCAACCGAAAAGATTTGTATGAGAAAATATTATTGCTAAGAACTCATGGTATTACTAAAAATCCATCTCAAATGTCAAAAGTTGATGGAGGATGGTACTATGAAATGACCGAACTTGGGTATAACTATCGATTATCGGATATGCAGGCCGCTCTTGGTATTTCTCAGCTATCCAGAGCAGATTTAGGTTTGACCAGGAGAAGAGAAATTGCTGCTGAGTATGACAGAGCATTTAAAAATCTTAATTTAGTTACTCCTTTGAGTGATAAAGGTCATGCCTATCATCTTTATGTGATTCAGGTTGAAGACAGAAAAGGATTGTATGACTATCTTCGTACTAAAAATATATTCTGTCAGGTTCATTATATTCCTGTTCATACAATGCCATATTATCAAAGTTTAGGATGGAAAAAAGGAGATATGCCGATTGCAGAAAATTATTATGATAAATGTCTGAGTATCCCGATGTTTCCCTCTTTGACAAAAGAGGAGCAACAAAGGGTGATCGATGCTGTGACTGAATATGTTAAGTGATAAATCACTTTTATTCACACTATTAGGTTTCTCAAGGGGAATCGTGCTTCAAATAGACTTATCACTTTAGCCCGAAATTTATATAAATCTTTATTCGCCGAATAAGCATATTTTCCCTTTCCCAATTCCTCATTTGAAGGAGTTAATATTTTTAAATACTGATAGTCATTGAAAGTTTTTGGGCACTTCCACTTTGCTTTCTTAAGAGAATTAAGGGATCAGAAAGTAGGATAATTTAGCAATGATCAGCAATCAGGAATTATTAAAATCCGGAATGAGGCAATAATTTTAACCAAAATTTGTAAGTTTGTTTGATAAGATAAAAAATACAAGCATGTTAGATTTGAATAATGCCTCGATTTTAATAACAGGGGGGACGGGTTCTTTCGGGAAAAAATTTATCGAAATCCTGCTTAAAAAATATCCTAATATTAAAAGACTGGTGGTTTTTTCCAGAGATGAGTTGAAGCAGTTCGAAATGTCTCAGATATTTCCTACAGAGAAATATAAGTGTTTAAGATATTTTATAGGAGATGTAAGAGATAGAGACAGATTGATGCGGGCATTTGAAGGTATTGATATAGTTATACATGCTGCTGCATTAAAACAGGTGCCGGCTGCAGAGTATAATCCAATGGAATGTATAAAAACGAACGTTCTTGGAGCTGAAAATATAATAGAAGCAGCTCTGGATAAAGGAGTAAAAAAGGTTGTTGCATTATCTACTGATAAAGCAGCAGCGCCCATTAACCTATATGGAGCTACAAAACTATGTTCCGATAAATTATTTGTAGCAGCAAATAATATGAAAGGGAGCAGAGATATTAAATTTTCTGTAGTAAGATATGGAAATGTAATTGGGTCGAGAGGTTCAGTTGTTCCGTTTTTTCTAAATCAAAAAAAGAAGGGTTTGTTACCGATCACAGATCCTAATATGACTCGTTTTAATATTTCTCTGGAAGAGGGAGTGGATCTTGTTCTTTATGCATTAGAAAATTCTTGGGGAGGTGAAATTTTTGTGCCTAAATTACCTTCATTTAAAGTGACTGATCTGGCTGAAGCTGTGGGACCGGAATGTGAGAAAAGGATAGTGGGTATCCGACCGGGCGAAAAAATTCATGAAGAAATGATCACAGAAACAGATTCCTTTAGTACAGTTGAATTTGATAAATATTATGTAATCAAACCATCTACTCCGTTGTGGAATGAAAATGAGTGGATGAAGACCTTTAATGGTAAGCCTGTCGAACAGGGTTTTAAATACAGTTCTGGAAATAACAACTGGTGGTTGAATGTGGAAGAACTCAGAGGACAGATTCGTCAGCATGTGGACCCGAATTTTACAGTATAGTTTTGGATTGAAAAATGGGATATGACAGAAAAGTACTATGAAAAATGCCTGAACTTGCCAATGCTTCCAACGCTAATGGAAGAGCAGGATTACATAACTGAAAGTATCCCACATTATTTCAAATGAAAAAGATTGGAATAATCACTCAGGCGAGGATGACCAGCACCAGACTGCCTGGGAAAATTCTTAAAGAAATAAATGGGAAGTCCCTTCTTCTATATCATTTTGAAAGACTTGCTATTACCGGATTTCCTGTCATAATTGCCACAACAGAAAATGTTACTGACGACCCAGTTGTGGAATTTTCGAAAAAGAATTGTATACCCTATCACAGGGGATCAGAAGATAACGTATTAAGTCGGTATTATAATGCAGCTGTAGAAAACAGCCTGGATGTGATAGTAAGGGTAACCAGCGATTGTCCTCTTATAGATGGACAGCTCATTCGTACTGGAATAGAGAGGTATTTGGAAGAAGGTAATGAGAATACATATCTGTCCAATGTTTTAAAAAGGCACTTTCCCCGCGGATTCGATTTCGAAATATTTTCGTTTTCTTTATTGAAAGATGCTTTTATCAATGCCCGGATAACTTCCGATCTTGAGCATGTAACTCCCTATATCAATCAGAATAAATCCGGAAAAGTCAACTTTCTGGATATTGTAGATTCAGAAGATAATTCAAATATCAGAATTACAGTGGATACTCCTGAAGATTTTTTATTGATTGAAAAATTAATAAAGGATTATTCGGCAGATGTTTTGTCAGGTAAGGAGATAACAAAACTTTTTAGAAAATTTCCTGAATTGATGCAAATAAATGCCCATATAGAACAAAAGAAGCTTTGATATAACAGTAGAAGCTCACTGGTACTTTCAAAGGAACCGCTATTTCTAACCTAATTTTCGGATTTAATGACCATTCACTTCAGGGCAGACGGTAATTCTAGTATTGGCTTAGGGCACATTATAAGATCAGTAGCTTTGGCAGATATGCTGAAAGCTTATTTTAATTGTCAGTTTCTGATTCAGAACCCTTCGGATGAAATTTCCTATTCAATAATTAATGCGGGTTATGGTTTGCAGAAGCTTCCTATAACAAAGGATTATGCAGCAGAAGCCGCAATGATTACGGAGAAGTACATTAGCAATGGGGATATTGTGGTCCTGGATGGATATCATTTTGATATAAATTATCACAGGGAAATACGAAAGAAGGGAATAATGCTTGTTTGTATCGATGATCTCCATGAACAGGAATTTGACGCTGATGTGATCATTAACCATTCGGAAGGAATTCGTCCTGTAGACTATCGGGCTCCATTTTATACCAGATTTTTTTTAGGAAGCAGATATGCATTGTTGAGAAACCCCTTTGTTGTTGCTTCTAAAAAGCAGAGGGAAATAACCAATGTAGATACATTTTTTGTAAATCTTGGAGGGGCAGATCCTGATAATATTACTCTGAGTGTATTGGAAAAATTGGATATGATAGCTTCAATTAAGAAGATCCATGTTGTACTGGGAGGTGCTTATCTTCATAGGAATACTTTGGACTCTTATCAGACTAGCTCAAAAGTCATCCTGCATTACAACCTTAATGCAGAAAATATGTGCAAACTGATGCAGGATTCTCAAGTTGCAGTTTGTTCCGCAAGTACAGTAGCCTGTGAATATTCTGCTGTCGGAGGAATTTTACTTGTAATCAAAACAGTAGAAAATCAGAAGTTAATGTATGATTTTCTGCTAAAAAAAGGACTTGCAGCCGATTTTAAAGATCTTCAAAATGTGCTTGCTCAGCCTGATTTTGATATGGTCAAAAATCAAAGAAAATATTTTGATGGAAATTCTCCATTAAGATTAAAACAAGTATTTGATAGTCTCTTGCTTGAAGAATCAATCACAATTCGAAGTGCAGAAGAAAAAGATGTCATGACTTATTTTGAATGGGCAAACGATAAAGAGGTGAGGCAAAATTCAATTAATAAGGAACAAATTAAATTGGAAGACCATTTAAATTGGTTTAACAATAAAATAAAAAACGAAAACCATTTTTTTTATATAGCAGAGAATGGAGAAGGAGAAGCGCTTGGACAGGTGAGATTTGATAAGAAAGGAGATGAAACCTGGTTAATCAATTTTTCAATAGACCGAGCCAATAGAGGCAGAGGCATAGGAGACGTCATGCTGCATAAAAGTATGGCAATGATTAAAAGAAACATAAATGCTTCAGTATTTACTGCTTATGTTAGTATTCATAATACTTCTTCTCTTTCCATTTTTAATAAATTAGGATTCATAAGACTTCGACAGGAAAGGATAGGAAACGAAGACTATTTTTATTTTAAAAAGGAATAGCGCAGCCTCTTCATCTTTGGTTTCGTCTATTTACGCTTTTCTTTTTTCCACAAAGTAGTTAAGTTTTTAGTAATTTAGCTTTCACAAAGAATTATTTTAACTTAATCGTAGTTTCTCATTTAATTAATGGAGATAAAAATTGCAAATAAGGAAATAAATGACAGTTCTCCGGTATTTATAATTGCAGAACTTTCTGCAAATCATGCGCAACAATTAAAAGTGGCATTGGATACTGTTAAAGCTGCCAGAGACACCGGGGCAGATGCAATAAAGCTTCAGCATTATTTACCTGATACGATTACGCTGAATTGTGATAATCAGTATTTCCAGATAAAACAGGGAACAATCTGGGATGGTACAACGCTCCATAAATTATATCAGGAAGCATATATGCCTTGGGAATGGACCGAGGCTATTATGAAAACTGCTGAAGAATGTGGTCTGATTTGTTTCTCTTCTCCATTTGATTCAACAGCAGTGGACCTTTTGGAGATGTTTGACGTTCCGGCTTATAAAATTGCAAGCTTTGAGATAAATGACATTCCATTAATAAAGTTAGTAGCATCCAAAGGCAAACCTGTTATTATTTCTACCGGTATTGCAACTCTAGCTGATATTGAGTTAGCTGTAAAAACTTGCAGAGATGCAGGAAATAATCAGATTGCATTGCTAAAATGTACCTCTGCTTATCCTGCTTTGCCTGAAGAAATGAATCTTAAAACAATACCTAATCTGAAAGAAACGTTCAACGTTGTTGCCGGTCTTTCAGACCATACTCTTGGTATTGGTGTTCCTGTGGCTTCAGTAGCTCTTGGAGCTAAAATTATTGAGAAACATTTTATATTGGATAAGTCATTAGGAGGGCCTGATGCTTCATTTTCACTCAATCCTGCACAATTTACTGAGATGGTTAATGCTGTAAGAGAAGTGGAAAAGGCTTTAGGATCTGTAAATTATGATCTGTCTGCAAAGACTATAAAAAGCAAAGAATTTTCCAGGTCTTTGTTTATTGTGAAAGATGTCAAGGAAGGAGAGTTGGTGAGTGAAGAAAACGTTAAATCCATTCGTCCTGGATTTGGGATGCATACTAAGTATTATGATACAGTTATAGGAATGCGATTTCGAAAAGACGTATCTAAAGGAACACCACTGAGTTTTGATCAATTAAGTTAAATCATGATTTTTTTCTTAAAGAGAATTTTTGAGAAGACAGAAGAACTATTACTGGACATATATAATACAGTTATATCAATCGTAAAGTTATTACTGTTAAGTAAGTTTGGAATAAAATATCCTAAAGCTACAAGTGAGAATTGTATCATATTGGGCAATGGACCATCTTTAAAGACATCATTCGAGGAGAACTTTGACTTCTTTAAAAAACACCAGCTTTTTTGTGTCAATCACTTTGCTCAGTCTAAGGAATATGATGAGTTAAAGCCGCAAAATTATGTCTTTCTTGATCCTAATTTTTTCTCAGAATATGGAATGAAAAGAGATCCAAACGTTGCAGGTACCATTAAAAAATTGAGTACAGAAACAAATTGGGATATGAATTTATTCATTCCTTATATCTCAAGGAACTCAAAGATTATTCAACAATTGATAATACAGAATCCAAAGATTAAATTGATATATTATAACTATACTATAGTTAAGGGTTTTAAATCAGTTGTCTTTTATCTTTTCAGAAAAAATTTGGGGATGCCTCTTTGCCAGAATGTTCTTGGAGCATGTATCTATTTGTCTCTCAACGGCGGATATAAAAAGGTTTATCTTTTTGGTGCCGAGCATTCCTGGATACAGAATCTTAGAGTAAGCGAGGATAATCATTTATACATGAATCATGTTCATTTTTATTCAAATGAGGCTAAACCGATGGTGACAAAAATATACAAGTCACAGGAGAGCGAAGAAAAAATGCCTATCAGCGAATACTTTTATGCATGCTTTAAAACCTTCAATGTTTATTACATTTTAGAGGCTTATTCTAAAAAGATAGGGGCCAGAGTATTTAATTGTACTAATGATTCTTACATAGATGCTTTTGAAAAAAAGACATTTGACAAAAACTTTAACGGTTAATGAAATCCATTCTTCAGATAATTTTTAGAAATCAGGTTTATTTAACCAAAGGAAAAGGAATATCTATACTGGATAAACTTAAGTTAAAATTTCAGGCTAGGTATAAAGCAACTGAAATAACTTTTTTGGGAAAACCATTTTATATTAGTGACGCTTCTTCTTTCGTGTCAATGTATGAAGAGATTTTTATAAAAAGGATTTATGAATTTAAGGCCATTTCCTCCCAACCTCTTCTAATAGACTGTGGATCCAATATTGGAGTAAGTATTCTTTACTTTAAAGGTTTATACCCTGATGCAGAGATAATCGGTTTTGAGCCGGATCCGACCATATATAAACTTTTAAAATCTAACATCGAAAATCAGGAATTAGACAAGGTTGATCTAAGACAGCAGGCTGTCTGGAAGAATAATGAATCATTACACTTCCAGAGTCAGGGAGGTTTGTCAGGGCATATTTCTCAGGAAGGAGATAGTAATAATGTTACTAAAATAGATGCTTTCAGATTGAAGGATTTACTTGAATCGAAAGCATCTATTGACTTTCTAAAAATTGATATAGAAGGAGCAGAGTATGAAGTTATGAAGGATTGTAAAGATGTCTTAAGGAATGTTAAAAATATCTTTGTGGAATACCATTCATTGGCAAAAGATAGCCAAAAGCTGGATGAAGTTCTGAAGATTCTTTCCGATGCTGGTTTCAGGTATCACATTCAGGAGGCATTTACTTCCCCTCAGCCATATATACATGTAAATACCATGTGTGAGATGGATCTTCAGTTAAATATATTTGGATTTAGAATATAAAATATTGTCTGGGAAGGGAAATATTGCAATCGTAATTCCTGTATATAAAAAGGAACTTTCACATAGAGAAAAGATTTCCTTAATACAGGGCTGTAAAGTGTTGGGAAATTATGATATCATATTAGTAGCTCCATTATCACTAGACTTAAGCAATTATTTTTCAATAGCCGGAAATACAGCTTTTAAAATAGAAAGGTTTTCATCAGAATATTTTAAGGGAATAAAAGGATACAATCGTTTGTTACTCGGGAGCGATTTTTATAAGAGGTTTTTATCTTATGAATACATGCTTATTTATCAGTTGGATGCCTTTGTGTTTGATAATTCTTTAATAGATTGGTGCAAAAGAGATTTCGACTATATCGGAGCTCCATTTATGGATCCTGAATGGATAAAGAAATTGGAAAGAAAGTTACATTTCCCTGTTGGGAAATGGATTAATAGGGTAGGGAATGGAGGCCTATCATTGAGAAGAGTAAGCAAATTTTATATAGGCGCAAGGCTGTTGTTTCCGCTTGCATATCTGTGGAAATATAATGAAGATTTTTTTTGGACCTCAGTTGCTGCCAGAATTTTACCTTCATTTAAAATCCCTGATTTTTCTACAGCCCTTCAATTCGCTTTTGAAGAGCGTCCTTCAGCAGCCTTCCGGATGAACAATTTTAATTTGCCATTCGGTGTGCATGCCTGGGAAAAATATGAACCAGACTTCTGGAAAAGCCATTTTCAAAAATATGGTTATCTGATAGATGAAAAATAAAGCTGATCTTCACTATAAAAAAAGAGGCTGTCCTTCTGAGACAGCCTCTTTTTTACGGTGAAACTATTCTAATTATTGATTCTTTCTTAATTGTACAAATTGAAAACCTAAAAGAGAGATAATTGAAACTAAGAATAATATAGATCCAATTCGCGAAATTTTTTCTCCAACAATATATGATCTTGGTTCAAATTTGAATAAAATTTCATGTTTTCCTGCGGGAATCTTTAATGCTCTCAAAATGTAATTAACTCTGATATGATCTACTGGTTTTCCGTCTATGAAAGCATTCCATCCGGGCTGGTAATAAACATCTGAGAATACAGCAAGCTGGTCGCTATTGGTTTCTGCTTCAAATTTTAAATGATTAGGATGATAATCCGTTAATTCTATAGTTGCTGTGGTGTCCTTCTTCGGACTAAAACCTTTTAGATATTCTTCAAACTTCTTATCTACAATAGCTGTTTCAGCTGGGTTAAAGTTTTTCAATCCATTTATTTCTTCATCTGGTCCTGGTACTACCTTTACACTATCCACAAACCATGCATTGCCTAATGCACCAGGGTTATTCTGAACCATTGCCTGGTTGGTTTGTTTATCAGGATAGATAAAATATTTTGCATTAAGCATATTCAGCACAGACATATTATTTCTGCTTAAGCAGGAATCAATCAAGTCCTGATACCTTGCAAGTTTGATTGCGCTGTACCCACCAATTGATTTGTGAAAATAAGATGTTATTGCATCTGAAAATGGATTAGCAGTTACATTAAAGACTCTGAAGTATGTGTCAGGGTCTTTTTGAATAATTTCATCAGCTTGGGTTGGAACAAAGATTGACTCTTCGTAATTTTCTTTTTTCCTAAAATCGCTATTGTCTAAATATCTCTTATCTATACTCCATAAATCAATGAGCACAAGAGCAGATATTGCAAGATAACATATGGTGGATTTTAGTTTATCATTGATGTAAAGCCAAATTATAGCTGCTGCAGCAACTACGAAGAATAAGGATCTGAAAGCATCCTTTCTTAAATTCGATGCTCTGTCTTCTTTTAAAGATTCAGAAAGCCATTGGGGTACTTGCCCATCTGTAGCACTTGAAAAATCGAAAAATGCACCTCCAAATATTCCGAAAAATAACGCTAAACCTCCTGTAACACCCAAAGAAATTTTAAGGCCTTTTTGAATTTCATCTTTGTTTAACTCTCCATCAAATATCTTTTTTAATACAATGAATCCCAGCAGGGGAAATGTTATTTCCGCCATGGTAAGAATCATTGTTACACTTCTGAACTTATTATATAGCGGAACATAATCAAAAAATAAATCAGTTAAGAGTTCGAAATTTTTACCCCATGAAAGAGTAATCGACAACACTGTTACCGGAATAATCCACCATTTAATCGGCCCTTTAATAAGAACAAGGCCTAGTACAAAGAGGAAGCAAACTATTGCACCAAAATAAATTGGTCCTGAGGTAAAAGGTTGATCACCCCAATATAATGGCATACCAGAGATATATTCCTTAGCCTGGCGTTTATCGACACCGTTTGAAATGAGGGTTTTGTAGGTTGCAGAACTAGTGCTTAACGGCTCATGAGAGCTTCCTCCATAAAATGACGGAATGAATAAAGTCATAGTTTCCATTACTCCGTTACTCCAGCTCAAAGCATAATCTTTATCAAGTCCGTCCCCTTGAGATTTCTTAGCTTGTAAATCGGATCCACCTCTTGGAGTAGCTTTGGAATATTCGGACATCGTCCACAATCTTGAAAAGTTGGGACCTATGCTAATGATTGCGCAAAACGCCAATACCAACGATGCGATAAAGAATCTTTTAAGTTGTTTTTCCTTTAATGATTTTATAAATTCTGCAATGACTATAAATATGATCATTATCAGAAGGTAATAATTGATCTGTACGTGACTGTAAAAGATTTGAAGGGCAAGGAAAAAAATTGTCAAAGCAGCACCAGTCACCATATTTCTCCTGTAGGTAAGAATAACACCTGCAAGAACAGGGGCCATCAACATCATGTCGAAAACCTTGTTTATATGCCCGGCTTCAATGCTTATTAAATTATAGGATGAAAATGTATATGCAAGGCCACCGGCAAAGCACAGCCAGTAATTAAGGCCATATATATGTAATAGAATGTAAAATCCAAGAAACCCGAGAATGCAAAGTAAAACAGGGGTAGGAATGATGTTATTTATCCAATGATTTGCTTTGATGAATATATTTGTGCCATAACCTCTCCATACTGGCATACCACTAAATGTACTGTTTGACCATAATATTTCTTCTCCTGTTTTCTTTTCAAAATCAACTGATTCTTTTAGTGCACCGATAGTTTGAATCATGTCATTCTGAGCCAAGCTTTTATTACTAAAGACGGGGGAGAAATAAATAAAAATAATAACTAAAAAAGCTGCAAAGGCAAGCAGGTGAGGTAAAACGTTTTCTTTAAAATAATTAGTTTGCATATTCGAATTTAATGGAATATTTAAATTTAAAAACTCAATTCTAGTGTGGCAAATATATGGGAATTCTCCTATTACTAGTATATTTAACAAAGATTTCATTCAAATAGAAGTATGGGGATAGTTGTTCGGCAGGGAGTCAAAGGTACAGTAGTTACTTATCTTGGGGTTTTAATAGGAGCGATAAATCTTTTATGGATATTTCCCAAATTTTTGAAGCCCGAAGAAATAGGATTGATAAGAGTCCTATTGGATATTGGAATGGTTGTAGCCGCTCTTTCTCAAGTAGGTGCCGGAAATATTGCCGATCGTTTTTTTAGTCATTTCAGAGACGAAGAGAAATTTCACCATGGTTTCCTGGTTTTTTTGCTGCTTTTCCCATTGCTTGGTTATCTTTTCATAGGCGGAATACTTTTAATCGGAGAAACTTATTTTATTGAATTCTATCAACAAAAATCTGCTTTAGTTTCTCATTACTTCTATTCTATATTTCCTCTTGCATTCTTCCTGGTCTATGTTGGTGTTTTTGAGGCTTATTCAAGAATACACATGCGAATAGCCATTCCGGCTTTTTTCAGGGAAGTCTTGTTAAGGATATTGCTCGCAGGTATTGTTATTGTTTATTATTTCAAATTAATAGACCTAGATGGATTAGTTTTTCTGCTCATCTCTACCTATGCCATTAATTTTATCCTTCTGTGCTTCTATATTAAATTTCTGGGAAGGTGGTATCTGAATGCGAGCTATCTGAGGGGTAAAGTAGGATTGATAAAGGAAATCATTTATTATGGGTTGTTTATTTTTCTGGCTGGTGCATTTGGCTTAATTGCTACAAAAATTGACATAATCATTTTAAGTGCTTATACAGGGTTAAAATTAACAGGAGTTTATACCATTGCATTTTTTATGGGTACAATAATTGAAATTCCAAGAAGGTCTTTAAGTCAAATTGTAAGTCCTTTAATTGGAGAAGCCTGGAGAAATAATGACTTTGTCAAGATTGATGAGTTGTATAAAAAGACAAGTTTAAATCAACTTATTTTAGGAGTGCTCTTATTGTTGCTGATATGGGGGAACATTAATGAACTGTTTTTTATGATCCCAAATTCAGAAATCTATATTGCCGGGAAATATATTGTTTTGATTATTGCTATATCAAGACTTTCAGATATGGTTACCGGAAGCAATGCAGAGATCATCCTGAATTCTCCATTTTATAAAATAAATTTTATAATAGTTATAATTTCCGGAGTTTTAACAATCGCTGCTAATTTTATTCTCATTCCCAAATATGACATGTATGGTGCTGCTTTGGCTACGTTTATCAGCTTTGGAATTATGAATTTTATTAAATCATATATTATTTACAAAAAGATAGGATTACATCCTTTTACAAAGGAAACGCTTAAGGTTATCATAATTGGTAGTGTCCTTTTCTTACTTCTGGAATGCGTGCCGGATATAGGTAATAATAATATTTATTGGGTTCTGTTTTCTATAGGTTTAAAATCGTTCCTGACTATAGTAATTTTTATATTTCTTGTATATTATCTGAAGTTTTCAGTTGAACTAAATAATATTATAGATATGATAATACAATTTATCAAAAGTAAACTTTTAAAAAGGTAAAGAATTGGAGACTCTGCCTTTGTGTTTAGTTTCCAAAGTTGAGTCTTGATCTTTTTTTAAGTTTTCCTTTAAAGAGGTTGGTGGATTTAAAATACGTGGGGAGTAAAATATAGAAAAAATAAAAATTGAAATTAAAGAAACAGCAATGGTGATATTATTAAAGCGGTTTAGTTTTAAATAAACTGGCTTTTTATGAAGTGCATCATAAATTTTGTCCCAAGCATAAGGATCCGGAGAGGTTTCCATATCCTCTAGCTTATTTTTTATCAGCTCATATTTTGGATCTTGCTTTTCCATTCCCTATTAGGGATAATTTTAATAAAAATATTTTTTTAAAAAAAAGTAAACAATCAAAAAAGATGTCAGGTTCTCTTTTAATTAAAACTCCTTATTACTAGATGTTTTTTTTTAGAAAAAGGTTGTATTGACCAGTGAAAGATTTTTCTAAAAAATAAAAATGACCTAAAATGCAATTAATCAATTGAAAATTACTCCTTAAATTCTGACAGAATTCAAGGTATTTCTTAATTTTGTGGTTTATTACTGATAAATATGTTCGAAAGTTTAAGTTCAAAAATTGATAAAGCCTTAAAAACTCTTAAAGGGCAGGGCAGTATAACTGAAATTAACGTAGCTTCTACGGTTAAGGAAATCAGAAAGGCGCTTATCGATGCCGACGTAAATTATAAGGTTGCAAAATCTGTAACAGATAGTATCAGAGAAAAAGCATTAGGCCGTGAGGTGCTAATCGCTGTTTCTCCAGGGCAGCTTCTTGTTAAAATTGTCAGTGAAGAGCTTACTGAACTGATGGGAGGGACCAAAGAGGATATTAATACCAAAGGAGATCCCGCTGTTATTTTAATTGCAGGTTTGCAAGGATCAGGTAAAACAACCTTCTCTGCTAAACTTGCCAGCTATTTAAAAAAACAGAATAAAAATGTATTGCTGGCTGCCTGTGATATATATAGACCAGCGGCTATTGACCAGCTTAAAGTTCTTGGAGAGCAGGTAGGAGTGGAGGTTTATTCAGAGCCTGAAAATAAAAATGCAGTTCAGATTGCTAAAAATGCTATTGAACATGCTAAAAAGAATAATAAGAAAATCGTAATTGTCGATACTGCTGGTCGTCTGGCGATAGATGAGCAAATGATGAAGGAGATTGAGGAGGTAAAAGCCTCTATTAAACCTTCTGAAACGCTTTTTGTCGTTGATTCTATGACTGGACAGGATGCGGTAAATACTGCTAAAACCTTCAATGAGCGTCTGAATTTTGATGGTGTGGTCCTTACTAAGCTGGATGGTGATACCAGAGGAGGGGCTGCTTTGTCAATCAGGGCAGTTGTGGACAAGCCTATAAAATTCATCAGTACAGGCGAGAAAATGGAGGCATTAGATCTTTTCTACCCTGATCGTATGGCTCAAAGAATCCTGGGAATGGGAGACGTGATTTCACTTGTTGAAAGAGCGCAGCAGGTTTTTGATGAAGAAGAAGCGAAAAAACTGAATCAGAAAATAAGAAAAAATCAGTTTAGCTTTGATGACTTTTTAGCCCAGATTCAACAGATTAAGAAGATGGGTAGTATTAAGGATCTGGTTGGGATGATTCCTGGTATGAATAAAATGATGAAGGATATAGATATTGATGATAATGCATTTAAACCCATTGAAGCTATCATTAGAGCTATGACCTTGGAGGAAAGAGAGAATCCGGATATCATCAATGGTAGCAGAAGAAAGAGGATAGCAGATGGTAGCGGAACTACTATTCAACAGGTTAATAATCTTATCAAGCAATTCTCTGATATGAGAAAGCTAATGAAGAATATGAATAAGATGGGGAAAAAGGGAATGCCTAATATGAATGCATTCGGAAGGTAGTAGATAGATATACTTATAGAAGGATATAAATAAAAAGGGACTCTTGACAATCAGAGTCCCTTTTTATTTATAGTAAAGGTTTAAGATTAGAATTATTGTTCAAGTGCTTGAACTCTTGCCATCCTGTTTCTTAATATTCGGGTATACTTCAAAGCCAGTTTAACATTATAATCTTCATAAGCCTTTTGTGCCCATTTCATTGCTGAATCAAGATCACCATTTATTTCATGAATTATAGCATAATTATAAGCAGCTCTTCCTGCAATTTTTGGGTCAGAATTTGAACTTTCATTTTTCCAGATCTCTGCTGCTCCGTCCCAATTACCGGCTCTGGCTTTTCTTGTCGCAATTTTTAAAGAATTATTACCTCTTATATAATAATCTCTTGAAACACGGGTCCAATATGGAAGCAGCCTATTTGCATAAATGGTACCGGATTCTCTACCCAAACGTGTTACTACCTCTTTTCTATTTACTAATGCTTTAACGGCTTCCATTGGATTTACTCCTTGGCTATGTGAAACGAAGCTTCGGTCGAGATGACTTTCATCCATTATGACCAATGAGCCCTGTGGATCGTAAATGCGCCATCCTGTTTTTACAAGAGTATTCAATGTCGCTTTATGGACAATTCCTGGAACATTTCCCAATGGGGTTGAAATTGTTGTATTGGCTACATTTACAGCTAACTTTGTATCTGTATCAAAAAATTCAAGAGATAAGATCGCATCAACTTGATACGTTTGACAAAGTGTAGATACAGTTTGAAGAGGCAGTGAATTTGGAAATACTCCGGCACCCAAAGTTTTAAGATCATTTTTCTCAATGAAAACCAGATTGAATCTATCTCCTGAAAGCTCATTTTGAAGAGCAGTAATGCTTGCATCTGCACCCTCTTTATCCATATTTATTCCTTCAAGAGTTAATAACTTTTCTAAATCATCCAAAGGTTTTGTCTTTTGAGCAGGCAATGTTCTGTTTATTACACCAAGCTTTTTTATGGATGGGTGTACCCTCACTACAGAAGGCTCAAGTACATTCATGGTTATAATGCCTTTTTTGCTACAGGATGAAATTAAAACAAGAGCAAAAAGCAGGTAAATGGTTCTCATTAATAAGTAAAGTTTTAAAGGGAAAGGAAATGGTGAACCTACATAAGGTTAGATAATAGGTAAATACGACAAATCCTGGATTTGGTTAGCTGGAAAAGCTTAAAAAGCAGAGGTGTGAAATAAAACAGACTGCCTTAAGGCAGTCTGTTTTATAAATAATTACAATGTAGGAAAAGTTATTGTCTGTATAATACAGACTTTACAGCTTCTACAGTTCTCTTAACGTTAGGAAGAATTACTTCAATTAGAGTTGGTGCATATGGAAGAGGAAGATCTCTGTTGGTAACCCTTCCGACTGGAGCATCGAGGTAGTCAAATGCATATCTTTGTACGTGATATGCAATTTCAGATGAAATACTCGCAAGTGGCCATGCTTCTTCAACTATAACTAATCTGTTGGTTTTTTTAACAGATTCTACAACTGTTTTATAATCAATTGGTCTTACTGTTCTTAAGTCTATAACTTCTGCAGAAATTCCCTCTTTTGCCAGTTCCTCAGCAGCATTAAGAGCAACTTTCATAAACTTACCAAATGACACGATAGTAACATCAGTTCCTTCTCTTTTAATATCAGCTGTACCAATTGGAGTAAGATATTCACCTTCCGGAACAGCACCTTTATCTCCATACATCAATTCAGATTCCATGAAAATAACAGGATCATTATCTCTGATAGAAGCTTTTAAAAGTCCTTTTGCATCAGCAGGAGTAGAAGGAACTACTACTTTAAGCCCCGGGCAGTTTGCATACCAGTTCTCAAAGTTTTGACTATGCTGAGAGCTAAGCATACCTGCATTTCCTGTTGGTCCTCTGAAAACCATAGGAGCGGAGTATTGTCCGCCTGACATAGACATTAATTTTGCTGCACCATTGATAATCTGATCAATAGCGACAAGAGAAAAGTTGAATGTCATAAATTCCACAATTGGTCTTAGACCATTCATGGCAGCTCCTACACCGATACCTGCAAAACCAAGCTCTGCAATAGGAGTGTCAATAACTCTTTTGGGGCCAAACTCGTCAAGCATTCCCTGACTCACTTTATATGCACCATTGTATTCAGCCACTTCTTCACCCATAAGAAACACTTTATCATCTCTTCTCATTTCTTCAGACATGGCTTCTCTTAAGGCTTCTCTAAATTGAATCTCTCTCATAGTTACTAAAATGTTTGCAACAAAAATAAAAATTTAAGGGTTTAAAACCCAATAAAATAACAAAAAGGTTATAAACATTAGGGGATACTTTTTGAAAATTCTTCTAATGCATAGGAATTCTGAGATGAAGAAAAGGTGGTTATTTTATAATTGTTTGTAAATAAGAGAAGTGTGAGTTTTGGCAAAAAAAAGGCCACCATTTCTGGCGGCCCTTTTCAGTTTTCCACTTTATGCTTACTTAATAGCATTCTTAAAGTTTTCTGAGTTTTGATACTCAAGGAATTCTACATCGTTAAGTGCTTTTTCAGTTAGTTTACTGTCTAATTGAACAGCTCTCTTAAGATTTTTAGTAAGAGTTCCTTCGTCTTTTAATCTTGCAGCAGTAACCGCGCTTAGGTAATACCCCCACGCATTTTTATCGTTACCTGCAGTAACAGCTTCAAAGCCATTTTTCGCAGCATCGTAGTTTCTGCTCAAAAGATTAGCTAAAGCTAGGTTGTATAGAACATCGTTGGTTTCGTTTGCTTTTGAAAGGCTTTGGATAGCATCATTGTATTTTGCCTGTTTGATTTCCAACGTTCCTTTTACAGCATTGATACCTTTTTTAAGTTCAGTAGAAGCTTGCAAAGCATCAGCTTTTTGTATTTCAGCAGTTGCCTGATCTTTCAACCCTTTTATAAGGTAAGCTACAGCAAGATTTGTACGTGCCTCTGCATTGTCTTTAATTTTTAAAGAAAGCTCAAGTTGGTTGATCGCTTTGTCTGCATTAGCAATCTTAGTCCCATTGTCAATAGCTTTTGCTGCCATTTCAAGATATACAGCTCCAAGGTTGTTATGAGCATCCCATGTATCTTGTTTTTTAATTAAAGCAGTATAGATAGCTTCTTTCTCAGTTAAAATAGGAGTAAGAGTTGCTGCATAGGCTAATTCGTTGTAGTTAAGGGTATCTGCATTTAAACCTTTTTCAGAGATTTCTTTAGCCAAAAGAGAAATTTGAAGATCAGTTTTCTTTGGTTTTACAGTTAAGATCTCAGTTTTTGCAGTTCTTAATTCAGGATAAACTTTTGTGATCAGATTTTTGAAAGATTTTAGTTTTTCAAGTTCTTTTTCTTTATCGAGGAAAGAACCCGAGCCATTGATAATTCCTAAAACTTCAGATTTCTCTTCAGCAGAAAGAGCGGTTGTAGAATCTAATTTTGCTTTTAAAGGTTCCCAATCCTGGAATACACTTTTAGTTACAAAGTTGATAGAATCAATTACGTCTTTCTGGTTGAAATACTTCATTCTGTCTTTGTAGTATTTCTCGATAACCTTAGCTCTTTCTTCAGCCAGTTTTGAGTTTTTGGCTTCAGTACCTTCAGGTGAGTGGTATCCAATGATGGTAACAGTTCTTGTAGCGTTTTTCTTAGCTAGAAAGGCATCAAGGTTTTTAGCTTCAGAACCTTTGGTTTCCTTGTTTGTAAGTTTAGCGCTTCCTTGCTCAAAATAAAAACCTACATTAACAGGTATTAACTCTTCCTTATTGTTATACCCATGTTCAGCATATGCTGAATAATAAATATCTTTTACAAGTCTGGAAGTTGTGATCAAACCTTTTGCAACTGGCATTTCTGCAGAGCTTTTTGATTTGCTTTTTGTAATGTTTGATGCAGTTCCTACTACTACCAGGTCCCCGTTTCCAATCTCAGGTTTGTAACCAAATGAAAATGCTTTGCTTACTTTTGGTTGTTCTGTTTTAGCGTTCGGGAAATCAGTAGATTTAAACTCTACATCTGCAAGGTTAATTTTTTGATCTCCGTATTTGTAAGCAGTATTTAAGGTGTAAATTTTGTTCTTCTTAAGCATCTTAAGAGGAAGGGAGGCTGAAAGGTCAAATTTAACACTGTCACCATGTACCTCCAAAGGAGAAGGGGTCACAGTCAATTGTTGGTCTTTTGCCATTTTTACCATTTGCTTCAGGGCACAGCCATCTAAAAGCAAAACACCAGTCAAAAGCAATGCAACAGGAGCTTTTTTAGTCAAGGTCATATTAAAAGTGTTTAATTTCATCGTTGCGAAAATATCGTTATAATTTAATTAATACAACATCTTCATTAGGAAATTTTTATACCTATTCCAAGTTTTCAGATATTTTTTATTATATTTGGAATAGGTCAATAAAGATCAATATATGATTAAAATTCTGGCATTCTTTGAGAAACAGGCTTTTGGCGTGTGTTCTACTCTTGGGGAAAAATTGGGGATCGCTTCTTCCGCAGTTAGAATGTTTTTCGTATACGCCTCTTTCTTAACTTTTGGTTCTCCTTTAGTGATTTATCTTTTCCTGGCTTTCCTGGTAAATATTCACAAATATCTTAGAAGAAAAAGAAGTACAATCTGGGATTTCTAGAAATTTAATTTCCCGAATTTATTTTTCCGGAATAAAAAAAACTGCATGATCAGAGACTTTTTTAAAACAGTTGGGTCTTCTGACAGATACTGGTAGCCCGCCTTTTTTAATCGCACTCTCTTAACATATAATTTTTTATACTGACCATAAACGCTGAAATGAGCTTTTATAACTGCATTAAAGTGCTTGTAGGAATCAGAAAATAACAGTTTAAATGCAGCTATGCCATCTAATAACATTCGGGTTAATATCGTTCTCAAAAAGTGCTTTTCTGAATGATTTTTAATTAATAGCGCAAGATTATTTCTGAAATTTAAATATGTCTTTTGTGGGTTAGTTGCTGAAAGGGTACCTCCTCCGACGTGGAATACTTCAGACTTTCCGCAATACATTATTTTATAGCCCAATCTTTTCAGTCGCCAGCAGAGATCGATTTCTTCCATGTGTGCAAAAAAATCATCATCAAAGCCTCCTGTTTTATGAAAAAGTTCTGCCTTTATGAACATACATGCTCCGGTTGCCCAGAAAATTTCTTTAGCATCATTATACTGACCTTTGTCTTTTTCCAATTTCTCAAATATTCGTCCTCTGCAAAAAGTATAGCCCAGATAATCTATAAATCCACCAGCAGCACCGGCATATTCAAAATATTCAGGTTCTAAATATGATTTGATCTTTGGCTGGCAGGCTGCAATTAAAGGATCTGATTCCATAAGGCTGATTATGGGACTAATCCACCCTTCGGTAACCTGTACGTCTGAATTTAATAATACATAATATTCAGCCTCAATTTGACTCAAGGCTGAATTATAACCTTTGCAAAATCCTTCGTTTTTGGGTAATTGAATAATTTCTACTTCTGGATGTTTTTCCTCAACATATTGAATACTTTCGTCAAAAGAATTGTTGTCAGCTACATAAACTGTCGCCTCCGGACTATATCTTATTACGTCAGGTAAAAACTTTTTTAAAAAGGATAAGCCATTCCAGTTAAGGATGACTACAGCTACTTTCATGTTAAATTATATTTCCTAAATCTAAGCCTGGTATGTTTGGCAATAAACCTTCTGTTGATTTTTTAAGACTTTCTTTGATCTTTTCTTCTATTTCTTCCATCCCTTTATTTACTGCTGCTACCACAAGGTCCTGAATCATTTCTTTGTCATTACCTTTAAGCATTTCCGGATCAATGTCCAGTTTTACTATTTTGCGGTGACCATTGATAGTTGCTTTAACCATACCTGCTCCAGCTTCGGAAGTAACGGTGATGTTTACTAAATTGTCTTTAGCTTCTTTTACTTTTGCTTGTACTTCTTTAATTTTTCCAAGCATGTTCATCATATCAAACATGTCTATATCAATTTTTTATCAAATCTAAGATTTTATCTTAATAAAGTTACTGTTCCTTTATATACCTTTTCTCTCCCTCGATTATCTTTCGCTTTTATCAGATAAGCATAACTGTCTTGTTTAGCTACATCTCCTTTATAAAGACCATCCCAACCACTATCAATGTCGGTACTGTGAAATACTATTTCTCCCCACCTGTTAAAAACGGTCATTTCAAATTCTGTAAAAAACTTCCCCTTGGGAATAAATATATCATTAACACCATCTTTGTCCGGAGTAAATGCTGTCGGGGTGAATATCTGAATTTCGTATTTTACGGTTTTTATATTTGACAGGGAAAAGGGGAGTAGTTCGGTTCCTGCCGGAATTGCTTTAATATAATATGTGAACCCAACAGAGGTGTGAGGGTCAATTTCTGTGTCTGTAAAAGAAAGGCTGGTGCCAGCATCGATTTCTTTTACAACATTTCCTGAAAGGTCTGACTTTACTATTATGTATTTTGATATTCCCGAAACAAAACCTGAATAACGTGTCCATTGCAGTATGTTCTCTGTTTCGGACTCTTCTATAGTGAGTACTACCGGGCATGTCTGATTACTCAGTGGTGATTTATTTCCGCAAGAATCCGAAAATTCAATCTGGTAACAATCATTATCCAGAAAATTGATTGCTGTAAAATAAGGTTGCTGCTTAACTTCTGTTATAATTTCCGGAGATCCTCCATTCGTACTTTTTAAAATAGTGTACTTTGGTATGGAAGAAATAGAGGAACTCCATAATATTTTAACCTGATTGTTTTCTATGGTTGAATTAAGATTACTAATAGCTGAGGGAATATTGTTGGAAAGTCCTTTTACACAGATTGCCGAAGATTCAAATACTCCTCCTGATGTCAGATGGGTGATAAGTTTATAGCAGTCTTCCTTTCCACATTTGATATCTGTATCACTAAAGGTTGTTGTATTACTGGAAGTAAATGTAGAAAGCGTTACACTATTTTTTAGAATCTCGTAGCTTTGAAAACCGGGTTGCAGGTATTGAGTCCAATCGATATTGTTTGCATTGTTGATAGCCGAAACTGAAAAAGGAGAAGAGCAAATAGTTGAAGAAGAACTCATGTTATTACAGTCATCAAAAGCTGAAATTCTGTAACAGTAGGAGTTGTTTTTTGTGTTTAGGTTTTCATCAAGAAAGCTTGTATTGGTACCAGCAATGGTATCGATAGTAGTAAATATCCCGGAATAATTAATGTCTCTTTCAACCTTATATTGATTAAAGGAAGCTGAAACCGAAAACGAAAGATTTATGCTGCCTGTTGACTGACTTATGTCGTTAACAGTGACTTTGTTTAACTGGGGAACTGGCAAAACGGAAAATGGAGTCACATTCTGAGTTGCTGAATTTCCGCATAGGGTAGGTCTGAACCTTCCGGTTAATGTGATAGCAGTTGGGCCCGCTAAAGTTACTATAAGCTCCTGTCCCAAATTAACGGCCACAGGACCGGTGCCATAATCAAGCGAATATTCATGATAATAAGTATCTGTAATGCGGATTTTGACCTGATTACTGATACATTTGAAAACTTCAAAAGCGGGAGGAAGTTTATCCATCACCACTACTGTCTTCTTGGCAGTGTAACTATTGATAATCTGATCTATGATATATGATCCAGATTTTTTATATGTATAAGATTTGCATGCTACATAATTGTCATATGTAATAGCATTAGGAATAGTGCCGCATGTATCAAGATTGGAGCCGTGAAAATTGTAGTAAGTATTTGGTTTGTTGTCATCTGTAATTGTTAATAGATCGCCAACGCAAACTGTGTCGGCAGATAAATCAAATTTTTCCTGCCCTATACTGCAATAGCAGTGGAAAAGTAAGACGAACCCGAAAAAATACTTTACGATCTGAATCACCAGGCTTTGTTATTTTAGTTTTGTGATAATCTCATCAATAGTCACAGACTCCTGCTCACCGCTTACCATGTTTTTAACTGCAACTTTTCCGGCTTTAATCTCTTCATCACCTATGATCCCAACGTAAGTCACCTGTTTTTTATTGGCATAATCAAGCTGCTTCTTGATTTTTGCCACTTCGGGATAGATTTCACTATTGATACCCGCAGCTCTTAATTTTGTAAGCAAAGGAAGACCAAATTGTTGTCCTTTTTCGTCAAAATAACATAGGAGAATTTTAGTTGAATTTAAATGCTCTTCCGGAAAGAGATTTAATTCTTCTATTACATCATAAATCCTATCTACTCCAAAAGAAATTCCCACACCTGAAACTCCCGGAAGCCCGAATACGCCAGTAAGATTATCGTAACGACCTCCTCCACTGATACTACCTATTTGAACTCCGATTGCTTTTACTTCGAATATGGCTCCGGTATAGTAACTCAACCCGCGGGCGAGAGTAAGGTCAAATTCAAGACTTGAGTTTGTCAGACCCAGCAAGTCAACTTTTTCAAGTACAACATTTATTTCTTCTATTCCTTTTAGACCAGTAGCAGAACTTGCCAGGATTTCTTTCATTGCTTCTAGTTTTTCTTTGCTGCCACCTTGCAGATGAAGAATAGGTAAAAGTAATTCAATACTTTTTTCATCAAAATCCTTTTCTCTTAATTCTTTCAGAACTCCTTCGATCCCGATTTTGTCAAGCTTGTCAATTGCAACACAAAAATCTGTTTCACAGCCGGGCTTACCAATTATTTCAGTAATTCCGGACAAAATCTTTCTGTTATTGATTTTAAGAGCAAAGTTTTCAATTTTAAGCTTTTTAAAAACCTCGTGAACCATTAATACAATTTCAGCCTCACATAATAAAGAGTCTGTACCGACAATATCCGCATCACATTGGTAGAACTCACGATATCTACCTTTTTGTGGCCTGTCTGCTCTCCAAACAGGTTGAATCTGATATCTTTTAAATGGAAAAGTTATTTCATTCCTGTTCATGACTACATACCGCGCAAAAGGTACGGTAAGGTCATATCTTAAAGCTTTTTCAGTAAGAACATCGGAGTTGATGTTTTTTTCCAGGCCTTTATCAAATTCAGTCTTTAGTTCCTCTTTATTTTTCGCCTCGTAAAGTCTTGAATTCAATATTTTGAAGATTAGCTGATCTCCTTCATCACCATATTTTCCCGTAAGGACTGAAATATTTTCCATTGAAGGAGTTTCCAGAGGAAGAAATCCAAAACAGGTAAAAACTTCTTTTATAGTAGAAAATATATAATTTCTTTTGGCCATTTTTTCCGGGCCAAAATCTCTTGTACCTTTTGGAATTGAGGGTTTTTGAGTACTCATAATCAGAATTTGCCGGCAAAAATACAAAAAGCGGCTAACAAATGACCTTTTTTGACCGTAAATAAAGGTCCAATTTGAGTAAAAATGAGTGTTATGAAAATTATTAAAAGCTTAGAGTACATTTTACAGAAAAGAGAAAATTACAAAATGCTATTGATTCCCATGCTATTTCTGATTTTTGAATGTAGTGTGGCATTAATTCTGAATTGGGAATTATTTGGAGAGCGGTACAAAGTAAGTGAAAAGACATTTTTGACAGAAGCATCCGTATCAGTACATAATCCATTGATTGTTATAAAACCAATTCATTCTGACAGGGTGACCAATCCGTTTGGAATAGAGGAGGCGAGGGGGGGTATCAGTTTTCATAGTCCCAAAGCTGCAATAAAGGCTGTAGTATATATTTTAAGCTTACTTTGTTCTTTCCTGGGTATATTTATAGCTGTGTTGTGGATAAAAAGATTTTATGGTCAGAACTCAATAAATATCCGCTGGGAGCTATGGCCAGCAGCATGTATAATGGCTCATGTCACATTTTACCTGATAGCCAGTGGAAATTTTAATAATATCTTTTAAAAAAGTTTTTCCATTATTAGAAAAAAGTATATCTTTGCGGACTCAATTCTAATTTTAAGAACAATGGCAGTCACTAGATTAAAAAGAAAAGAAAAAAAGAATAAAACTGTTTCTAAAGCAAGAACTACAAGCATTAAAAGACTTACTGCTGTTCCTGTGATCAAGAAAATAGATCTAGAAGAGTTGAAAAAACAAGCAGGTGCATAATTAAGCATTCATAAAGTTATTATAAGAAAAGGTGAATTTAGGTTCACCTTTTTTATTTTATCCTCTTTTACCTAATTCAATAGCTTTAACATTTTCCAGTTTTTTATTATTGAGGTCAAATTTCATAATTGTTTTTATTTTGTGAAATCCATGATTTCCAGCTGCTCCCGGATTTATTGAAATCAATTTTAGGTCCGGATCAGAAATAACTCTCAGAATATGAGAATGTCCGCAGATAAAGAGATCAGGTTTTTCCTTTTTTAATTGATCTTTAATTCCTTTGGCATAGTGCCCCGGATAACCTCCAATGTGAGTGATGAAGATTTTAAAACCTTCTTCTTCAAAAATCAAATCTTTTGGAAATTCAAACCGAATATCTTTATCATCAATATTGCCATATACACCTTTTAACGGTTTAATTCTGGCTAATTCTAAAGCCACTTCTGCTGGTCCGAAATCTCCTGCATGCCAGATCTCATCTACATCTTTAAAATGATCAAAGACTTTTGGATCCAGAAATCCGTGAGTATCGGATATTAAACCTATTCTTTTCAACGTGTTAAGAGTATTTAGGCTAAAATTTCAAAGCCTTTCAAAGAGATTTATGTTAAATCCAGCTTCGAAAGGCTTTATTAAAATTATTAAATATAAAGAGCTTATACTGACCATTTTTCCGGAGCTGTTCTCCAGGAGTTTAATGTTTCCAGGTCGCTTTCTTTAATGTATCCATGTTTGATTGCTTCTTTAAGCAGGGCATTATAGTCTGTAAGTGATCTCAATATAACCCCTTTGTCTTTAAAGTTTTTCTCTGCAAGATCAAAGCTGTATGTAAAGATTGAAACCATCCCTAATACCTCAATGCCACCATCTCTCAATGCTTCTACAGCTTTTAATGAGCTTCCACCAGTTGATATAAGATCCTCAACGACAACTACTTTTTGTCCCGGATTAACTTTTCCTTCAATAAGATTCTCCATTCCATGATCTTTTGGCTTGGGTCTTACGTAAAGGAACGGCAAGTTCATTTTGTCAGCGATTAAAGTACCTTGGGGGATACCTGCTGTTGCCACACCGGCAATAGCTTCTGCCTGAGGAAAATAATCTTTTACAAGAGAAACAAGTTCTTCTTTAATGATGTTTCTTACATCAGGAAATGAAAGAGAAAATCTGTTATCACAGTAAATTGGTGAGTTCCAGCCTGATGCCCATTTGAAAGGATTTTCAGGACGAAGTTTTATCGCACCGATCTTAAGGAGGGATTCAGCTACTTTTTCTGAAGACATATAAATTAATTTGAAGGCAAATTTAGAATAATATTTAATAGCATGATACAATTCTATTTGTTACTTTGCATGATATATAATCAAAATTTACCATCCCAATTACCAATTTAAATGAAGCTTTTTTTGAATGACAAGCCTGTATGGATAGTGCAGCTTGGTGAGCAATTGGACAGCAGTGGTTATGATGCTGTGCTCGATGGCAAAAATGAGATTATTTCTAAAAACCTCGTAGGTAGTGTTATTATCATGGGAGCCTCTCCTTCCCATATTGACCGTTTGCTTAAGTTGCTCGAGGTGAAAAAATTAAAAAAACTCAAAGAGATAACTTTTGCTGTTCCTGATAAGAAATTTGCTGTTGAATTTGTTAAGGATCAATTTAAGATTGTCAAGGCAGCGGGTGGGATTGTTGTGAAAGAGGATAAAATTCTCATGATCTTCAGACTCAAAAAATGGGATTTACCCAAAGGTAAGCTTAGAAAGAAAGAGGAAACAGAGAAAGGAGCAAAAAGAGAGGTTGAGGAGGAGTGCAATATAAAGGTAGAGGTTAAAGAAAAAATTTGTAAAACCTGGCATACTTATGTGCGCAAAGGAAGAAGAATTTTAAAGAAAACGACCTGGTATCTCATGGAAAATGTTAATGACACTATGATGCGTCCCCAAATTGAGGAATATATTGAAGAAGTCAGGTGGATGGATAAAAAGGACGTGAAAAAAGCTAGTAAAAACTCCTACAGATCTATAGAAGAGGTTCTTGATAATTTCTATAAGGAAAAAACTATTTTGTAGGATAGTCTAACTCATAAGGCAAAAAGTGGTCTGCCTTTGCTCCATATCTGTGTAAATCTCTTATGATTGAGGAACTTAATGCAGCTAGTTCGGGCGAAGTGATCAGGAATATAGTCTCCATTTCATTCCAAAGAAATTTATTCGCCTGGGCTATACCACACTCATATTCAAAATCTGTAGTATTTCTTAGTCCTCTGATTATAAATTTTGCATCTCTTCTCTTGGCAAAATCAGCGGTAAACCCTTCGTAAGATTCAACGCTCACTTGTGGGAAGTTTTTAAATACACCCTTAATTTTTCCCTCCATAAACTCCAAAGGAAAGTACCTGCTCTTATTGCTGTTTTTTCCAATTCCGATAATTACTTTATCGAACAGACCGATACTGCGCATAACAATATCCAAATGTCCTTTGGTAAATGGATCAAATGATCCGGGAAAAAGTGCTATCCTTTCCATTCGTTAGTGCTATTCACAAAGGTGCATGGTATACAGATCAAAAAATTTGTGGTCGAAAACTTCATCAAAGTTATATCCAAAATGAAGGCTAGAAGGCTTATCTCCGAACGAAATGTTTTTGATATACTTATAAAGCTTTTTATATAAAGTAGAATCAGGACTGATTTCTCCAAATACAGTCACTGGTACTAATTCCGGATTGATCTGAAGCTGGTCCATCACAAACATGGTGAAGTATACAAAATCTTCCGGACTTATATAATTAAATGAATTACAATACTCTAAGTTTTTACTTCGCTTTACCAGAATGGTCATGTATTGATTTTCTACATTGATCACTACTGATAAATCCTGCTTATTGGTTCCTGTAAGCAGAACTCCTTCAATCAATGGACTGGTATGATGTACAATCTTTACCTTTTTGGAAGGGTATTTAAGATTAAACCACTCAATTATCTTTTTATCTGCAGAAAAGATATTCACAGCGTCCAGTCTGTTTTGACGATAATAATATACTTCGTCATTGTTGTCATCAGAAAAATGACAATTGATATGCAAATAGTCTTTCAGATATTGTTTTTCAAATAAGGAGAAAGGAATTAAAGAGAAGCATGTATTTTTTATAGCTAGTCTTACATCCTTCCAGAACCCGGCTTGCAATAAAGCGTGATCTTCATAAAGAAGTCTCAATTGCTCGAGCAACTGGTCGGGGGTGCGTATGTTTTGTAGTTGATAATCTTCAAGTAATAGACACCTGTTTTTGACAGAATCTGTAATGCAAATTCGGAAGAGGTCTTTACTTACCTGAAGTGATAGAGTATACCTTGCAATCAAGTCCACATTGAACTGATCGTCTTTTATTTTTTTATTTAACTTGTACTGAGCTGTTAGTTCTTCCATCTTAACAAGATATTCACATTGTCTGGGGAATAATGTGGATAAATGGTTAATAATTTATTTCTCTTTAAAATTAACCAAATTTTTACTGTTGAAAATATTTTTTCCACAAAAATGTTAAAATGTGGAAAAACAATTTCTTAATTATTTCCTTTTTGAAGAATATAACCTCTTAGATTTAACAATTCTTTATTGGTTTTAGCCAGGCGAAAAATATTATGGAACAAACCGGCATCTTTTTTTTGAATGTCTCCAAGGTTCCAGAATTTAACTTCTTCTATGATCTGGCTGTCTGTTTCCATTTCAGGGTCTTTCCCTAGTTTTAATTTTCCTCCTGTTTCTTCTATTTCAAAGAAGAGCTCAACCTCATGAAATGGGGGATGAAGATATTCATGAGTGAAAAGGAAATTTTTGATCCCGACTTTAAGTCCTGTCTCTTCATAAAATTCCCGTATCAAAGATTCTTCAGCAGACTCTCCGAAATCTATTCCACCTCCGGGAGGGGAATAAAAGAACTTATTTTTACCTATAGTAAGGTGTTTAATTAGTAGTACATCGGAAGTGTTTCTAAATAGTAATCCTCGTACTTTTACCCTTGTTTTGTTTCCATAGATATCAATTATATTCTGTTGAAGCTCTTGTATATCTTCCATACCCTTAATCATTCCCTTTATGAAGAAAATAACCATTTAAGTTTAATAGTTCATTGTTGGTTTGTGCAAGGCGAAAAATGTTGTGAAATAAACCGGCATCATTTTTTTGAATCTCTGAAAGGCTCCAGAATTTAACTTCTTTAATAATCTGATTCTCCAGTCCCATCTCCGGATCCTTTCCTAAGGAAAGTGTTCCTCCAATTTCTTCAACTTCAAAGAAAAGTTCTATAGCATGCAACGGAGGTTCAAGGTATTCATGAGTAAGAAGAAATGACTTTATTCTTACAATTAGCCCTGTCTCTTCATAAAATTCACGGATCAGAGATTCTTCGGCTGATTCACCAAAATCTACCCCACCTCCCGGAGGAGCATAAAAGAATTTATTTTTTCCGATGGTCAAGTGTTTGACTAATAGTATGTCAGAGTTTCTAAACAGTAAACCACAAACTCTGACCCTGATTTTATTTCCGTAAGTATTGATTATTTCCTGATGATGCTCTTCCATATTACTGCAATTTATCGGAAATTTGTATCCTGTGCGACCTTCAGCTTTAATTTCCTCTAACTTCCCTTTTGAACCTACCTACGGTCAGCAAGCTGTATTTAAAATGCTGGACGATTTTCTCTTTTCAAGGCAAATGAAAAAGCCTGTTTTTCTTCTAAAGGGGTATGCAGGAACAGGTAAAACTACATTGGTGAGCGCTCTTGTAAAAGCTCTGGATACTTTGGAGATGCCCGTTGTACTAATGGCTCCTACTGGAAGAGCAGCTAAAGTCATGAGCAATTATTCAGGCCGAAAATCTTTTACCATTCATAAACAAATCTATGTAAGGGAAGAGGATTCTGCCAGTGGAAACCTACAGTTTAGAAGAAAAAAGAACCTTTTTGCCAATACGTTATTCATAGTGGACGAGGCCTCTATGATTTCAGACGATGGAGATTTCGGAGAAAGAAAACTACTAACTGATCTTGTTGAATTTGTTTTTGAGAAAAAATCTAACCGATTAATGCTTATCGGTGATAATGCCCAGCTTCCTCCAATAAAAAGGGAAATAAGTCAGGCACTGGAGGGGGATTATCTGCAGAGCAATTTTGGTGTAGATCTTGTGGAATATGAGCTCAATGAAGTGGTAAGGCAGGAACAAGCTTCGGGAATTTTGTTTAATGCGACTTCGCTTCGCACGAATTTAACTAAAGATAATTTCGATATCCGCTTTACGACCAAAGGATATAAGGATTTTTACAAAATGACGGGGGAGAAGCTGGAAGAGGGCTTGAGATATGCCTATGGCAAGTACGGAGAAGAAAATACGGTCATTATTTGCAGGTCTAACAAATCTGCGACACAATACAATAACTATGTTCGCAGAGCTATTCGCTTCTGCGAAAGTGAAATTGAAGCAGGAGATCTGCTAATGGTTGTCAGAAACAACTATACCGTGCTGGAAGAAGGAACAACCCCTGGCTTTATTGCCAATGGCGATTTTGCAGAGATCAGGAAAATCAGAAGTATTACCGAGGCTCACGGTTTTCGATTTGCAAAAGTAGAGCTCCAGCTGATTGATTATCCTGATCTTCCAGCTTTCGAAACGCTCATTTTTCTGGATACGCTTCATAGCTTTACACCTTCTGTATCACAAGAAGAGAATAAAAAGCTATATGACTCCGTGCTTCAGGATTACCTGGACATAAAGACTAAAAAAGACAGGGTTGATGCTATCAGAAAAGATCCATACCTGAATGCTCTTCAGGTAAAATTTGCTTATGCTTTGACTTGTCATAAGTCGCAAGGAGGACAGTGGAAAGCTGTTTTTGTTGATCAGGGATACCTTACAGAAGAGCAGGTCAACAAAGAATTTGCAAGATGGTTATATACAGCAGTCACCAGAGCGTCAGAGGAATTGTTTCTTGTGAATTTTAACAATAAGTTTTTCTGATAAATGGCAGGAAAATTGTTAGTTTTAAAAGAAAAATTTCGTATACGATATGAAACCTTTTATAATATATAGCCTTACTCTTTTTCTAGCGTTAGTTTTTAACATTGAGACGAAAGCTCAGACTACCAATGGTGCAGTACTGGAATTTGCAGAAAAGTCTTATGAATTTGGAGATATCGTTCAGGGAGATTCTGTAAAACACGTTTTTAAATTTACCAATACCGGTAATGCACCGCTTATGTTAAGAGAAGTACTTACAACATGCGGATGCACAGTTCCTAAATTTTCAAAAGAACCGGTTATGCCTGGTAAAGAAGGAGAAATTCTTGTGAAATTTAATTCAGAAGGAAAAGAAGGCCGGTTAACCAAAGTGATTACTATATTAAGTAATGCAACCAATAATCCTGCACGGGTCAATATAGTGGTTAATATCCAGCCTAAGAAATAACTATATTTAATCAGAGATTTCTCAAAATACTGATCAAAGCGAAGATCCATCCTGCAATCAGGAATAAACCACCTATCGGAGTTACTGCTCCCCATTTGGATACATTTGTAAGGCAAAGCACATACAGGGAGCCACTGAATATTATTATACCTGCTATAAAGCAATACCCTGAGTAATTAAGGGTTTTAATGTCACCTTTGACCAATAGCAATAACCCGATAAAAAGAAGAGCAAAAGTGTGGTAAAACTGATATTTTACAGCTGTTTCAAATACCTCAGCCCTTCCAATTTTAAGAAGGTAATCTTTCAGTTTATGAGCGCCAAAAGCTCCAATCATTACAGATAAAGCTCCAGATATGGAACCTAAGGTTAGGAATAATTTATGCATGATATTTCAAGTTATAAGTAATTTCTGTATCCGAATATAGCACTTCCAACCCGCACCATAGTACTTCCCGATTCACAAGCTAATTTATAATCGGAACTCATACCAATAGACAATTCTTCCATTTTTATCTGATCGCTCAGATAAGAAGATCTAATCTGATTAAAGAGTTGTTGAATATGCTGAAATTCTTCCTTTATTAGACTTTCATTGTCAGTGTTGCTAGCCATTCCCATTAACCCTAAAATTTGGATGTTTTTCAGTGCTTTAAGTTCTTCAGATTTTATAGTAATGAAAAGTTCTTCTTCTGAAAAACCAAACTTAGTTTCTTCCTGAGCTATGTGGATCTGTAAGAGGCAGTTGATAATTCGGTTATTTTTTTTAGCCTCTTTATTTATTTCTTTTAACAATTTAAAAGAATCTACCGAGTGAATCAAATGTATGAATGGAGCAATGTATTTGATTTTATTGCTTTGCAGATGACCTATCAAATGCCAGCGAATATTTTTAGGAAGAACTTCATATTTTGACATGAGTTCCTGAACTTTATTTTCTCCAAAATCTGTTTGTCCTGAGTTATAGGCTTCTAAAATGGTATCTGAAGGATAGGTTTTGGAAACTGCTATTAATTTGGTTTTAAAGGGATCTAAAAAAGATCGAATTTTCTGAAGATTTTGTGAAATACTCATTTAGGTCTTTTTGCTTGTAAAACCACGTAATTTTACAAAAAAATAGATAAAAGTTTAAATTCTTCAATTTATCTTAGCATTATTATTGCAAGGGGTTGAAGATATAATTAGTTTAAGTTAAAAGTCTTTTAAAAAAACTGGCAGGAATGGCGTTATTTGGTGCTATATTAAACAAAGGGATTAAGCTAGGCAAAAAGATTGAGAGTGAGCAACGTTCTGCATTTGAAATGCAAAAAAAAGAGCTGAAAAAGCTTTTGAAGAAAGCCTCAGAAACAAAGTTTGGTGAGCATTATCATTTTCAAAGAATACTTCATAGTTTTAACCACGGGGGAGAAAGTTTTTATGCAGAATATAAAAAGAATGTACCCGTCTGGAATTATAATCAGTTATTTAATAAGTGGTGGCATAAGAGCAAAGCAGGAGAACGCGATGTCACCTGGCCGGGAATAGTTCGATATTTTGCACTAAGTTCCGGTACTTCAGAAGCTTCTACCAAGCATATCCCTTTAACAAAGGATATGATCAAATCCAACAAGCGAACCGGAATTCAACAAATTCTTTCCCTTTCTGCGTATGACCTTCCAAGTGATGCTTTTGAAAAGGAGATTTTGATGCTTGGGGGAAGTACAGAGTTACTCAAAGCAGGTTCCTACTATGAAGGCGATTTAAGTGGAATTCAGGCGAGTAAAATACCTTTGTGGTTTCACCTTTTTTATAAACCAGGAAGAAAGATTGCTAAAAACAGAGATTGGGATAAAAAACTGAACGAAATTACTGTGAATGCCAAAAGCTGGGATATCGGATTTGTTGTCGGAGTACCTGCCTGGATCCAGATAATGATGGAGCGGATTATCGAATATCATAAGGTCAAGAATATTCATGAGGTCTGGCCTAATCTCAAAATATTTGTGCATGGTGGAGTTTCTTTTGAACCATACAAAAAGGGATTCGAAAAACTGCTGGGAAAACCTTTAATCTATATGGAGACTTATCTGGCATCCGAAGGTTTTATAGCATTCCAATCTAAGCCTAATAGCAAATCCATGAAGCTTGTTTTGGATAATGGATTGTTTTTCGAGTTTGTCCCTTTTAATGAAAAGAACTTTAACCAGGATGGAGACTTAGTTGACAATCCTGAAACTTTGATGATACATCAGATAGAGGAGGGAGTGGATTATGCTCTGTTGCTGAGCACAAACGCAGGAACCTGGAGATACCTGATCGGTGATATAATCAGATTTGTATCTAAAGCTGAATCAGAAATAATTATTACAGGTCGAACAAAGCATTTTTTGAGTCTGTGTGGTGAGCATCTTTCTGTTGAAAATATGAACAAGGCTATACATCAGGTTTCAGAGGAGTTTAATATTGAAATCAGGGAATTTACAGTTTCTGGTATTGAGCATGACTCACTTTTTGCTCATCAATGGTTTATCGGTACAGACCAACCGGTGGATCAGGAAAAACTTAAACTTCGACTTGATGAACACCTGAAACAATTGAATGATGATTACAGGGTAGAAAGGGGGCATGCACTGAAAGATATTTTTGTAAATGTAATTCCTTCTGCTGTTTTCTATAGATGGTTCAAAAGTAAGGGAAAAGAAGGAGGACAGAACAAGTTTCCAAGAGTAATGAAAAAGGCTTTGTTTGATGAATGGTCAAAATTTGTCAAGCAGGAAACTGAAAACCTTCATTAATGGCTGAAATCATTGCAAGTGCTCTAGGGTTTGCAGCGTTGCTCGCATTGCTTCCTGGCCCTGTATTCTTTGCTCTTATTCAGACTAGTATTCAGAAAACATTTAAATATGCAGTCTTTTTCGCTTTAGGAGTCGCATTGAGTGATGTTTTTTTTATCCTCGCATCTTATCTGGGTATTTCAAACTTTATAGATAATGCATACTTCGAAAAAATAATAAAGTCTGCCGGGGGGGCGGTTCTGTGCCTTTTTGGATTGTTCTATTTTTTTAAACCTGAAGATAAAAAAGTAGCTCTTGAGCCTATTCAAAAGGAATATAAGAAAGGCAACTTTATAATTAAAGGCATAGCATTGAATTTCTTAAATCCTTCAACATTCTTTTACTGGCTTGCTCTTACCAGTGTCGTAAGCGTTAAGTATAGCGATAATCAGGTTGATGTATTTACTTTTTTTGCAATTTTAATCCTTTCGATTTTCGGAATGGATGTACTGAAGTCTTATCTTGCTCACAGGATCAAAAAGGTATTTACTAATAACACAGTTTTAATATTGAACAAACTGTTGGGAGGAATATTGGTCCTAATCGGAGTAAACTTTTTAGTCTCTGCCTTTATAGGTAATACATTTATTTAATACTCAGGGGGATTAATCCTCTAAAGCATTAGAGATAAAAGTAGATTTTAAAAACAGCCAAATCAAGTACATTATCATTGCCCAGAATAAATATACCTGATAATAATCACGAGTATTTTTGAATCTGTTTTCTTTGATAATCCCTTTTTCGAAAGAGTCAATAAGTTTAAAGGTTTGCTCTAGGGCATTTCTGTTAGAGGCTCTGAAAAACCTTCCATCACTTAATTGGGCAATTTTCCTTAAAGTAGTTTCATCAAGATGCGAATCGACATATGCTTTTTGGCCATTAGAATCTTTCCCCCAGGCTACTTTTCCTTCACGGCCAATTGCGATGGAGTATATTTTTATTCCGAATGCTTTTGCCAGTTTAGCAGCCATGAGTGGGTTCAGGTTTCCAGCTGTATTTTCTCCATCACTTATCACAATCATCACTTTCGATTTTGATTGTGATTCACGCAGTCGGTTTGTTGCTACCCCAATTGCATTTCCTATAGCAGATCCTCCACTTTCTATCATTCCCGAAGTCAGTTCTGCAATGAAGCTTTGTACAAGCTGATGATCCGTGGTTAATGGTGATAAAGAAAAAGCATCACCTGAGAATACTACAAGACCTATTCTGTCTTCCTTTCTGGATTCGATAAAGCGGGATGCAATATTTTTGGCTGCGGAGAGTCTATTAGGATGCAAGTCCTCTAATTCCATTGATTCTGAAATGTCCAGGACTAGAATAATATCAATACCCTCCTTGTAGACTTCTGCAGTTTCGTCAGTCTTTTGAGGTCGGGCCAGTGCTAAAAGCAATAACCAGATACTTATGATTATAAAAAAGTATGGAATAAATCTGAGTTTACCCACAAACCAGGAGTAATTTATATCCCTCAAAGGAAATGCAACATCCAGCTTCTGTCTGAAACGATAATAAAACGCCCATCTAAGCAAGACCAAAAGAGGAATCACCGGAATTAAATATAGATAGTAAAGAGCGTTCCAATGATAAGACCTTAAAGTCGAAGGAAGAAACCAACTCCAGGAAAACCAGTCTGATATATCTTTTAAAAAATCAAACATTGTTCAATTTATTCTTTACTTCGAGAAATCTTTTATTGGTAAATTTTTTCAGAATAGTCAGAGACCTTGCAGGCGCGGCAGATACAAGCCCTCCATATATAGCCCGGTCAATATCCTGTAATCCTTGCTGTAAATCTTCCTGCTTATATAAGTCAATGATTTCTGTGGTGGTATAAGTATTAACAGGAATATTTTCAAGTCTGGTAAGATAAACCTTCCATAAATTTAAAGCCCGCTCTACAATATCAGGATCATTTTCCGTCTTAAATTCCTTTTCAAGTTTTTCAAAGTTTTTCAGAAATGTGAGATGTGCTTTTCTGATGACATAAAGTTTGTAGCTTCTGACAATTGCCTTTCCAAACAGCATATAGAACAAGAAGAGGAAGAAGAGAATGATTGCAGCTACTCCAAAAATCAAAGGGTAGTTGACTGTTCTCTTTACAGTTGAAAACTGTGTGTCACTTAAGAGCTTTTGCCCTGCCAGTGTCTTTATGTTTTGAATGATTGCAATAGAGTCGGGCTTACTGTAAATTTTCAGACTATCACCATTGCGGATATAAAAAACAGGAAGGCTTAATTTTTGAATGCTGTCTGTTTTAAAGGTTTCAAAAATGTAAACGACGCAATCTTTACTGATTCCGTTAACCGTTTTAGTCGGAAAATAATCTTTGCCAATAAGTTCAAACGGTTTATAGCTGTAATTGGAATCTGGGAATAAAACTTGTTCTTCGGCATTATAGGAAAGAACTAGGGCGAAGCCAAAGGGGGAGCCAATCTGAACAGAATCTTCCTGAAAAAATCCCTCAGGAGATAAAGTCTGACTCATTAAAAGAGATGGGGATATTATAATAAGAATTAACACCAAATACCTTTTCATCACTATCTTTTGCTTCGCATTCTTCTTATTTTAAATAGCTGAACAAGTTTGGTTAAATAATCTTCATTTGTATTTACCCAAAGATAGTTAGCTCCATTTCTTCTGCAAAATTGCTCAAGCTTAAGTTTATTTTCAGCGTAGCCTTTATTTATTTTTTCTCTGAATTTTGAGGAAGAAGAATTGACCCAGATGGTCTTTTTGGTTTCTTTGTCATAGAGCGGGATAATGCCGAGATTAGGAAACTTGATCTCTCTGGGATCATTGAGATGAATAACAACGAGGTCATGCTTGTGTGCAAGAGCAGAAAGATTGGTATTGTAGCCTTCGTCTATAAAGTCTGAAATGAAGATTACCACGCTTTTTTTCTTTAGCATGGTTAAGGTAAATTTTAAAGATTTCTGCAGGTCTGTTTTAATTGAAACGGGACTCAGGTTAAAAAGGGTACCAATCATTTGATATGCATGGCGCATTCCTTTATCAGGTTTTATATATGCTTCCTTCTGATCACTGAAACATATCAGTCCAACACTTCCATTATCTTTAACTGCGGACAGTGTAAGTACTGCACATATTTCTCTTGCAATATCAATTTTTCGTGTATTTTTCCCTATTTCCTGAGAGGCACTTACATCCAGAATGAAGAATACGTTTTGCTCTTTTTCTTCTTTAAAAGTCTTAACAAAAGTACCATGGCCTTTTGCAGAAACGTTCCAGTCAATAGTCCTTACATCATCCCCATATTGATAGGAGCGGACATCGTCAAATTCCAGGCCTGATCCTTTAAATATAGAATGAAAATCACCGTGCATGTGATTATTCACTGCTTTTCTAATCTGTATTTCGTATTTCCGTATTTTCTTCAGTAGTTCTTTCATTGCCGAACTTAAACAAGGGAAAGAGACTTTTTAAAATTAGCATTAAAATAAGTAATTTTCGACGTGAAAAAGTTTTTTTTGGTTTTATTATTGGCCGCCGCATCTTGCAAGGGGCCTGCTGAAGAAATTCCAGAGGATATTCTGCCAAAGGAAAAGATGGTTCAGCTACTTATAAGAATTCATATTGCAGAAGCTGCAGTAGGAATAAAAAATCTACCTTCAGACTCAGCTTCAAAGCTTTATAAGTCTTATCAGAATGAGATATTTAAAGAAGAAGCTGTAGGAGATTCGGCTTATGCAAAAAGTTATTCCTATTATGTAGTAAGGCCAGAGTTAATGGATGAAATTTATGGAGCAGTAGTAGATAGTCTGAGTCTTCGGGAGGCAAGAGGTAAACTGGATTAGTTTACCTGTTTTTTTCCTGTTTCTGATTTTTTTGAGGGCTTTCGGACGAATTATCTTCATTTTCAGAAATCCAGATTGCCAGAAATACAACTAAGATGATGAGAATCAATCCAAGGAATTTTTTGTCTTTGTATAATGGTTTTACTACCTTTTTGTAGTCAGTCAGCTGATTATAATTTTTTATTAACTGGTCAAAGTTTTGATGGCCGGCAATTTTATCGTCAGAGGGTCGGGGTTTATTTTTGTTAATTTTAAATTTTCCCATGATCAGGCTTTAAATCTTTGATTAAGGATTTCCCTTAATTTATCTAATATTCTGTACGTTTTTACTTTTGCGTTATTTTCGGTCATTCCCAGAATGTATCCAACTTCTTTGAAGGATTTCTGATCAAAGAACCTTAGTTCTATCATTTGCATTTCTTTCTCATCCAGATTTTCCATGGCTTTGAGCATTCCATCTTCAATGTTTTCTGTTTTATCAATATGAAGCTCTTCTTTTAGTTCTAAAATATCTGCCTCTTCAATATTAATAGAACGGACAGATTTAGTTTTTCTGTAATACAAATTTACTTCGTTTGTAGCTATGCGAAAAAGGAACGCTGAAAAGGGAAGACCTTTAAACTCATACTTTTTTATGTTTAAAAGTGCCTGAAGAAATACATGGCTGGTAAGATCTGCAGTCAGGTCTTCATTGTCTGTTCTTTTATATAAAAACAGAAAAATCTTTCTATAATATTTATTATATATATGAGAGAAATGTTTGGGATCAGACCTGGAGGCCTGTATCCATTCCAGTTCCCTGGCGATTTCTTCTTTGGTCTGATGATTACTCAAAATAAAAAGTTTATTACCATAATACGGAAACTTTAAAAAGATACAGATTAAACGTTATATTTTTTTTATTTCATTTAAAGCTCCCCGGGCTTTGTTATCTATACCGTTTTTGTAGTAGTAGTCTTTATAGGTAAGAGCCTTTTCGAAGTAAAAAACGGCCTGTTCTTTATTCTTTTGATATCTGTAAATGTAACCTAATTGAAGGGCAGCATTAGGGGCAAAATATAGCTTTTTGTCTCCGGAAAGATCAATGGTTTTTTTATAAAATTTTATAGCCTCCTGGAGTTTGCCTGTTTTATGAAAAAGCCTCGCAAATCTGTAATAGTATTCAATTTCATCTTTTTGGGAATGAAAATCCTTAGGGGATAACTTCTCCAGGATATCTTCAGCGGTATTGAAAAATCCACCATCAATGGCCAATCTGGCTTTCATAATATTTTTGTCAGAAAAATCTCTGTTTTCTGCAAAGTATAGTGCATACTTATCCCCATCATAAATAGCATTGCCTTCTTTTATTATCTGTGGTAGTATTTGTATAGCTTTGTTGTCTTCATTGTTAAGCCAGTAACAAAGGAATATTTTATAATAAGCTTCCTTTTTAAAATTTCCTCCTCTGTATTCATTTAGAAAATTTTTATAAAGGTAAAATGCTTTTGTGTAAAGGCCTTTTTGGAGATAGATATCACCAAGCATCATATGGAGATAGGCAAAGTTAAGGTAGCTACTACTATAGTCAGGGCTATTTTCCAGAATACATAGAGCCTCCTCGGAATGAGCATTTTTCATGCAAACGGAAGCATATAAAAAGGTGTAAAGTAAATTGTCTTTATCACTGAGATATAAATCTTTTACAGCTTTCTCCGATCCTGTTTCTTTTCCTAAAATAAAATTTAATATGGCAAAGCGAAGTATTTTTGCTTCGGATGCAAAAGGAGTCTCAGATTCAGAAAGAGTCTTAAGCATTTCCAGGCCTTCATTCACACTTCCTTCCATACCCACAAGATTTACAATCCATGTGTATTTTTCAGGGATTGAGCCTATTAAAATTTTTAAAAGTCCGATGGATTTGTTGTTTGGAAGGAAGTCAGGATGCTTAATTGCATTTTCAGCAAGTGTTTTATAGGCTAGTCTTAATTCCCACATGGAACCGATTTCTTCTCCGAATTTGAGTTTTACAAAAGCCCTTTGGAGTTTAATTTCACCTATTACAAATAAATAATATGGAGAATGTGGGTTTAATCCTGATACTTTAATTTCCGCCACTTCAGAGTGTTGCTTATATTTTTCAAGCAGTGCTGGATTTTCTTCTACCAGCATCTTAATAGTTTCAGCAAGATGTTCTATATAAATATTTATTCCATTTAGGTTTTGGTCTTGTTGTGTATGGGCCAAGCCTGTCACGGATTTTAATTTAAGTACTTCCTGATATTTAGCTTTGCTGGCTTCAGTGAAGGAAAATTGTGCGTATAGAGCGGGAGAAAGAGATATGAAAAAAAACATAAAAAAAGGGCGTACTAAAATAGCAGCCCTTGTTTTATATTTTAGAATAGAAACTTCAATCTTCAAATTGTTATTTTTTGGCAGATTCAAGCACAACAGTTTCAACATCTGCGAAAATACGACCGCAATGTTCGCAAACAATCAGCTTTTTCTTATCTCGGATATCTACTTGTCTTTGTGGGGGTACAGTGTTGAAACATCCGCCGCAGGCATCTCTTTTAACAGAAACAACAGCCAGACCATTGTTTGCGTTAAGACGGATTTTATTGTAGGAATTGAGTAATCTTTCTTCTATTGATTTTGAAGCTTTTTCTCTTTCCTTTAAAAGTTTGGCTTCTTCATCTTTACTTTCTGAGCTTAAGGTTTCAAGCTCATCTTTTTTTTGCTTCAGATCTTTCTTTCTGTCATCTAGAACTCTTTGGGTATTCGCGATGTCGTCATTTTTCTGATTGATCTTGTGCAGGAATTCTTTTGTTCTTTTTTCACTAATTTGAATTTCAAGCTGTTGTAGCTCTACTTCTTTAGTGATAGCATCGTACTCTCTGTTGTTTCTTACATTTTTCTGCTGATCTTCATATTTTTTGATGTTTTTCTCAGCATCCTTTATTGCAAGCTTGTTTTTTGTGATTTCGTCATTTAGGTTTTGGATATCACTTTGATACTTGCCAACCCTTGTCTCGTATCCTTCAAGCTCGTCCTCAAGGTCTCTAACTTCTTCGGGTAAGTCTCCTCTTATTTTTTTTATTTCCTCGAGTTTAGAGTCGATGGTCTGAAGTTTTACCAGAGCTTCAAGTTTTTGTGCTATCGTGGTTTCCATTTATTCTAAATATAACTTATGGGGTTTGTGTTAATTTTTGATAAAACGATTGCAATATTAGTAAAATTTTTGTTCAAAAGCTCGCAAATTAGCTCTTTTGTAAAAACTTCACTTTCATAGTGCCCAATATCCGCAATGATTATTTTTCCATCTGCGTCAAAATACTCATGATATTTGAAATCTGATGTGATAAATACATCGGCTTTTTGCTGTATTGCATTCTTTAAAAGAAAATTGCCTGCTCCTCCGCAAGCTGCCACTTTTTTAATTTTTCCGGAAAGTAATCGGGTAAATTTGATTACTGACAGATTCATTCTTTCTTTTAAGTACTTCAGAAACGCTTCCGGATCCATTGCTTCCTGCAGCTCTCCTATAACACCAGATCCTGTTTCAAAGTTCTCATTTTCCAATAATAATACGTCAAATGCTGGCTCTTCGTATGGATGTGATGTTCTCAAAGCCTGTACAACCTGCCTTTGAATATGTCCGGGAAATATGACTTCAATTCTGGCCTCTGTTACAAATTCAGGCTCATTAGCTCTGCCAATATGGGGGGAAGCGTTCTCATTCGCCATAAATGTGCCTGTGCCCTCAAGCTGGAAACTACAATTGCTGTAATTTCCGATATTACCAGCTCCGGCTTTGTAGAGGGACGATAAGACATTTTCTTTATTGGCAACAGGAACAAACGATATAAGTTTTTTTAATAATCCGGTTTTGGGTGCAAGGATTTTTGGATTCAGCAGTGATAGTTTTTCTGCAATTTTAAAGTTTACACCATTTTTAACATTATCGAGATTGGTGTGAATCGCATAAAGACAAATATCATATTTTATGGCTTTGATAACTGTACGCTCCACATAATTGCTTCCGGTAAGTCTTTTTAGGCCTCTGAAGATAATAGGATGGTGGGCGATAATCAAATTGTATCCCAATGATTTGGCTTCTTCTACAATCTCTTCTGTTAAGTCTAGGGTAACTAAAACTCCTGAAAGCTCAGCTGCCGCGTTGCCAGTAAGGAGTCCTGAATTATCATAATCTTCCTGATAGGCCGGTGGGGCAAAAGATTCAAGAAAGGCTATAACGTCTTTAATTTTGGTCATTTTAACACCTTTTAAAAAATAACATGCTATTTTACTAAATTGCGGCCTTGACAGCAATTAATTTGAGATGTTTGTTTTGAAAATATTACTTTGGCCTTTTGCAGTTCTTTATGATGCTGTCACAAGAGTAAGAAATTACCTTTTCGACATTGGGAGAAAGCCATCTTTTTCTTTTGAAACATTTGTAATCAATGTGGGAAACCTCACTGTAGGAGGAACTGGTAAAACTCCTCATGTAGAATTACTTATAAATGTTTTGGCGGATCATTACAACATTGCTACCCTCAGCCGTGGATATGGCAGAAAGTCCAGAGGCTTTTTACTTGCAGATAAAAATTCTGATGCAGATTTATTAGGGGATGAGCCCATGCAGTTTTACCATAAATATGGAGAAAAGGTCACTGTTGCTGTTGGTGAGGAAAGGGCTCATGCGATTCCCTGTATTTTACATGAAAAAGAAGATACAAAAGTTATTTTACTTGATGATGCCTATCAGCATCGATATGTCAAACCTAATATCAATATCCTTTTGTCGGATTATTCCCGACCTTTCTATAAGGATATGGTTTTGCCGGCCGGCAGACTCAGAGAATCCAGAAAAGGTGCCGAGAGGGCGGATGCTGTGATAGTTACCAAATGCCCGGAGTTATTATCTTTAGAAGAGCAAAAGGTTATCATCAATGATGTCAGAAAATATGCTGGCAAAGGAAAGCCTGTCTATTTTACTACTATAAAGTATCTAGAACCTGTACCTGTTTTCAAAAAAACTGAGGATATCCCGAAGAAAATAGTTTTTTTTGCAGGTATTGCCAACCCATCGCAGGTAATTGAAAAAATCAGTTATGATTATGCCCTGCAGGAAAGTGTCAGATTTTCGGATCATCACACTTATAAATTAAAAGATGTGGAGCATTTAATAGCAAAAGCAAGAGCGTTTGGGAATGATACCGGATTGCTTACTACAGAAAAGGATATGGTACGACTTTTGACTCCGGAGTTTTCCGAAATGTTGAAAGCTATTCCTTTTTTTTATATCCCGATTGAAGTAAAATTCCTTGAGGGGAAACAAAAATTTGAAGAATGGATTTTAAATTCTGTCCATTCTAAATACAGTTCTGACAAGATTTGATTAATATTGAAAGTGACTCTTAGACTACTTTTTATTTTATCCTTGAGTTTATTCTTGTTTGTGCACAATATCAGTGCACAGATTCTGGATGATTCTACAAAAAACATTTATGGGCCGACTACTACCAGATACATTCTGGAGGAAGATTTATATAATATAAAAGGCAAACCTCATGGTTTGGATACTTCTCTGACCAATGCGCACCTTTATGATTATCTATATGGCTCAAATCCATATCAGAATCTTGGTTTGATTGGCACACCTTTAAATCCGATCTACTATACACCTCCTCAGACTATAGGAAAAAATCTGGGTATTACCATTTTTGATGCTTATGCCTATGACCCCAGCGGCATAAATTACTATGATACTAAATCTCCTTTTAGTAAATTAAGATATGTGCAAGGGAGCAGAGGTCAGCAGATCCTTGAAGCTGATTTTGCCAGAAATGTTAATCCTCGCTGGAATTTAGGAGTTGATTTCAGAAGAGTCGCATCTGTGAAGCAGGTCGGGTCCACCATTGCCAGGGATCCTCAAGCCAGCGGCTATGCTGCTGCTGTATATACAAGGTACTTTACTAAAAATCAAAGGTACCAGCTTTTGCTTAATTATACTCACTTACACCAAACTAACAATGAATTTGGAGGAGTGAGAAATAGGGATACAACTATGATCCAGGAATTAACTAATTACAGGGGGATCGATGGCCAATTAAACAGTGGTGTAACAAGGGAAAGACGTAATACCATTCATTTGTATCATCAGTATGGAATTCTAAAAGATTCGGTATTGCAAATTTTTCATATTGCAGATTATCAGTATCGGGATAACAGGTATCAGGATCTTGCTATGGCAGGTGATACATTTTATCTTTCTCTGAAGGTGAAGCCAATTGATTCACTATCTATGACAGACAGGACCGATTTTAATCTTCTTGAAAATAAAATCGGGCTAAAAGGACAAATCAAAAGATTCAACTATAAAGCTTATTTCAGGGTAAAGGAGTTTACTTATCAACAGATATCTGATGATACAGTAAGAAATAATTTGAGATACAAAGAGAATTTTCTTGGTGGAGAACTTGCATATGTTTTTAAAGACACATCTATATTATCAGTCTCGGGTCAATATTACGTTGGAGGAGAAGATTATTATCTGAAGGCATATTATACAGGTAAATTTTTATCAGGAGGTTTTTATAGAATAAACTATTCGCCAACGCTAGTTCAATCAAACTATTTTGGAAATTTTTTCAGGTGGAATAATTCATTTAATAATACTCAGACAGATAATCTTTGGCTGGATTTAAACTTGAAGGTAGGAAGGATATTGAGGGTTAATCCGGGAATCAGATATACAGGCATAAAAGATTATATATATTTTAATGAAACCTTTGTGCCGGATCAGGAAAAAAGCCAAATAAAATTATACATGGCAAGTATAAATTTTTTCCTGCATTTAGGCTCCTTTAATATTACTGAAAGATTGATTTATACTAAGTATGATGGTGCTCGGGTATTGAATATTCCGGAAATATACAGTCACACAAGGGCCTATTTTCAAACAAGAGCATTTCATAAGGCTGCTGTATTGCAATTTGGATTAGACGCATTCTGGAGATCTACATACAATGCCAATGGATACATGCCTATTATAGAACAGTTTTATTTGAATAATTCGAGACCTGTGAAAGATTACATGCTGGTAGATTTGTTTTTAGATGTAAGAGTAAAAAGAGCTAATGTGTTTGTGAAAGTTTCTAATTTGCTTCAGGGGGTAGGTTCTTCAACTTCGCCATTTAGAAATACATATTACACTACGCCAGGGTATCCAGGTCTGCCCAGGTCTTTTGATTTTGGTATTATGTGGATGTTTTTTGATTAATGAATTGAAGTCTGTATTTATAAATAGGAAGGCCGGAAGCAACCGGCCTTTTTACTTTTTATGAAGAGTCTTATCTTTGTGACTTATTTAATGAATTATGCTTGGTTTAAAGCTTCCTACAGATCCGCGCTGGGTTAATCTCGCGGAAAAAAGTATTGAAGAAATCTTGATAGATCATGCCTATTGCGAGCAAAAGGCTGCCTCTACCTGTATTTCACTGATTATTCAGTTTCCTGAGAAAGAAAAGATGGTTGAAACCCTAATGCCGATTGTCACTGAAGAGTGGGGGCATTTTCGAATGGTACTTAAAGAACTTAAAAAAAGAGGCTATTCTCTGGGGGCAAAAAGAATTGATAAGTATGTTGTGGAGTTAATGAAGCTTGAAAGAAAAGGCAACAAGCTGGAAAGGCAACTCATGGATAAATTACTGATCAGTGCTTTGATAGAAGCCAGATCCTGTGAGCGATTCAGACTTCTGTCAGAAAGTATTTCAGATTTAGAACTGAGAGACTTTTACAGGGAACTTATGATTTCTGAGGCGGGGCATTACCGCACCTTCCTGGACCTTGCAAAAGAATATATGCCGGAAGATGTTGTAAAAGTAAGATGGCAGGAAATGCTTGATGCAGAAGCAGAAATTATCAGCAATCTTGAGATCCGGGGAGACAGAATGCATTAACCTCTAAAGACAATATTAAGGGAATTTAAAAAGCAAAAAACGATCAGGTTTTTTGCTTTTTCTTTTTAGCAGCAGGAAATAGAATGTTATTTAGAATCAATCTGAAACCCGGAGAGTTTGGGTGTAGATTCAGGTCAGTAGGTTCTTCTCCCACAAAATGTTGGTAATCTTCCGGGTCGTGACCGCCATAAAACGTCCAGGTGCCTTTTCCATAAGTTCCGTGAATATATCGGGCTTCGTTTATAGATTTGGTTTCTCCAAGTACCAATACGTCAGTTTTTAGTAATTTTTTCTTAAATGCTGTTGTTTGGCCCATAAAACCTTTAATGTTGGATTCATGAGACTGAGTAAGCATTGTTGGCACTGGATCCCACTTCGCTGAAAACTGGAATAAGTTAAAGTAATCATTGTTTTCAGCAAGATTCCTTTCCTGAGGAAGGTTATCTATATTGGAATATTCATACTCATAGGGATCCATACTGATGGTAAAATCTTTGAAAGCAAAAGTTTTTGAGAAGTCCAGCTTCCTCTGTGCAGACGGATCCGCATGATCACCATCGTACATGGATTCACAAATATCGACTCCCTCAGCTGCCAGGGCTATATCATAGGTGTCAGTAGCAGAGCACATTGCAAATAAAAAACCACCACCGGCACAGAAATCACGGATCCCTTTTACTACAGCCAACTTTAGTTGGGAAACTTTACTGAACCCATGCTTTTTCGCAGATTCTTCATATTCTTGCTGTTGTTTGACATACCACGGCTGAAATTTATACATGGAATAAAATTTTCCATATTGTCCTGTAAAATCCTCGTGGTGGAGGTGGAGCCAGTCATATTTTGGTAAATCTCCATTGAGGACTTCATCATCAAAAACTACAGTGTAAGGGATTTCAGAATAGGTAAGTACCATGGTCACTGCATCGTCCCAGGGTAACTTTGTTTTGGGGCTGTAAACAGCAATTTTAGGTGCTTTTTCAAGTTTAACAACATCCATGTTAACATCAGGACTACTGATCTCCTCAAGTATGGAAAGTTGCTGAGCATCTGAAATTACCTCATAACTTACACCTCTTATAACAAGCTCATTCTGAAATTGCTGATTTTGTTTAAATAAGAAACTGCCTCCTCTATAGTTTAAGAGCCAGTTAACTTCTATCTCTTTGGTTAGAATCCAATAAGCAATACCGTAAGCTTTTAAGTGATTTTTCTGAGTATTATCCATTGGTACCAGCAGGTAGGATGCTTTTACCTCTGAAAGGATAAATAGTAAAGAGAAAAAAAACATCAGTCGTTTTAGCATAAAGTATAAATCAGAAGTTGTGGAAACTGTTACCCCAAAGAAAAAAAAATGTAGTTTTTTTTCTAAAAATAAAACGATTTTTTAGAGAATACGATATAAGACTAAAAATATTTTAACGAATTAAACTCCACTTTTAAAAGAAATTGTTTCTGATTTGTCAAAAGGAATATAAGTATTAAGCGAAAAGGTTCATTTATTTCTCAAGTAACGTAAACTTTTTTTGAAAATTTTTGTCTAACAAAAAGTGATAAAAATATTAAGTTTTGTTACTTGTAAAATTATTAAAATATGCGCATTTTTGTTTAGATTTGTATTTAATGGATAAGTTTAGCTTATACAAATTCTTTTGATTATCAAGAACTGAATGAAATTTATGAAAACCAAATTTTTGTTATTGTCGCTGATTCTCTTTGTTACCGGAGCAAAGGCTGGGATTTTAACAGTTTCAGGCGTTTATCAGGGAAAAAATCTCTATGTGCAGAATCCTTTCACAGGGAACATGAAAGATTTTTGTACTAATGACGTTTTTGTAAACGATGTAAAAATCATGTCTAATATTCAGTCTAGTGCTTACGAAATCGACCTTTCAAATTTAAAGTTGAATGATCCGGTTACCGTAAAAATCACTCATAAAGATGATTGTAAGCCTAAAGTTCTTAACCCACAGGTGGTTAGGGCTTCAAGTAGCTTTCAGTTCAGTTCATTCAATATTGACCCAGAAAGCATAATGTGGGCTACTAAAGGAGAAAAGCCAAGAGGTAAATTCTTTGTAGAGCATTTTATCAATAACAGCTGGGTTACTGTAAAAGAAATATCTGGTAAAGAATCAGGAATGTTAAATAACTATGATATTAAATCTACTCATCATTCAAAATTAAACAAGTATAGAATCAAATATCTTGAAAATGACGGACAGGTGTTTTATTCTCAGGTTCTTGAGTTTAATTCTGACCTTTCTCCAATCACTTGGTATCCAAAAAGAGTTACAGATAAAATTTATCTTTCAAGAGAAACTGATTTTGAAGTATTAGATGCATATGGAAATGTGGTGAGAAAAGGTGCAGGTAAAGAAATAAACATGGCAGACTTATCTTCCGGTGTTTATTACCTGAATGTTGATAATACAACTAATAAGGTTTTGAAAAAGTAGTTTGTAAAAAAACAATAAAAAAGAAGAGGCGGCCTATTTCAGGTCGCCTCTTCTTTTTTATCTGATATTTACAGTATCATCCATTCTTAAATTGGGTCAATCTGGAAGTCTGTAGGGAAAGGTTTACTTCTTTTTTAGATTGTTCACTTAATACAAAGTTAAGATTATAATTTATGCCTTGCAGGTTCTCCGATTACATGATTCCCCAGATATCCAGATTGATCTCTTAAATTCTGGGTGATTAAAGTTACATCAGCCCATAACTTATTTGAATGAATCGAGCTTAATTGAATATTTATTTATTTTTAATTGTTTTTGAAATCTAAAATTGATTATCAAAGCTCAAGAGAGGAAATTAATAACTAAAGAAATTATTGGCTGGAGTGGGGGATGAGCAATCGTAATCCTTGGCGGGAATTAATCGGAGATTTTTTAAAGTGGTATTAAATAAAAAAACTCCGGAGTGGCTTGCTCCGGAGTTTTTGTGAATATTATCTTAAGAATAACATTTCTCTGTATTTAACCAAAGGCCAATCTTCGTCATCAACCAAAAGCTCTAATTTGTCAACAGCATATCTGATCGTCTCAAAATGACCTTTAACTTCGCTGCCATACATAATTGCTCTTTTTCTTGCTTCGTCAGTATGGTTGGCTTTCTTTCTAGCTTCAGTCATTTCCTCAACTTCAGTCTGAATAGTGCTGATATGCTTAGAGATTTCTTTAATAATCTCAATCACTGGCTTAGACTCTTTTTCAAGACCAAGATCTTTCAATCCTTTCACGTTGGTGATAAGTTTGTTTTGATAAGCGATAGCCGTGGGAATGATATGGTTTAGAGCAAGGTCTCCAATTACGCGACCTTCAATCTGAATTTTCTTGATATAATTCTCAAGCATGATCTCATGTCTTGCATGAACTTCACGCTCGTTCATAACATCATGTTTCGCAAATATTTTAACAGCTTTTTCTGTAGAAAAGAAATCTAGCGCTTCTGGAGTTGTTTTTACATTTGACAATCCTCTTTTTTCAGCTTCTTTAACCCACTCTTCAGAGTAACCGTTAGCTTCAAATCTGATTTTTTTAGAAGCAACAATGTAATCTCTCAATACATTGATGATGGCAACTTCTTTCTTTGTTCCTTTTTTGATTTGCTTGTCGACATCTTCTTTGAATTTAGTAAGAGTCTCAGCAACAATAGTATTAAGTACAGTCATTGGTAGAGCACTGTTCTGGCTTGATCCAACCGCTCTGAACTCAAATTTATTTCCTGTGAAGGCAAATGGAGAAGTTCTGTTTCTGTCAGTATTGTCCAAAAGGATTTCTGGAATTTTGTTGATTCCAAGTTTCATATAAACGTTATCACCTTTGTCTATCTTGATGTTACCATTTTTCTCCAGTTCATCAAGCATTTCGCTTAGTGTTTGTCCAACAAAAACAGACATGATCGCCGGAGGTGCCTCGTTAGCTCCTAATCTGTGATCGTTACCTGCAGTAGCAATGGACGATCTTAGAAGATCTGCATAATCATGAACTGCCTTTATTACGTTTACAAAGAAAGTAAGGAAGATCAGGTTCTCTTTAGGTTTGCTGGTTGGTCCAAGAAGGTTTTTTCCAGTATTGGTGCTTAGAGCCCAGTTATTATGTTTTCCGCTACCGTTGATTCCAGAGAATGGTTTTTCATGGAATAATACTTTCAGGTTGTGTCTTTCTGCAACTTTCTGCATCACATCCATTAGAAGCTGGTTGTGATCGCAGGCCAGGTTACATTCTTCGAAAGTTGGAGCCACCTCGAACTGGCTAGGAGCCACCTCATTGTGACGGGTTCTTACAGGAAGACCAAGTTTTAATGCTTCAATTTCAAAGTCAACCATAAAGTTATTTACTCTTGGAGGAATTGATCCAAAGTAATGATCTTCAAGCTGCTGACCTCTTGCCGGTGAGTGACCAAATACAGATCTTCCTGCCATAATAAGATCTGGACGAGCCATATATAAGGCTTTGTCAATAAGGAAGTATTCTTGTTCGGCGCCAAGGGTTGCAGTAACCTTAGTAATATCTTTATCAAAATAATCACATACATCAACTGCAGCTCTGTCAATTGCAGCAAGTGACTTTAAAAGCGGAGTTTTATAATCAAGAGCCTCACCTGTGTAAGACACAAAGATTGTTGGGATACAAAGAGTATTGGTTCCGGATGAGTTTTGCATTAAGAAAGCCGGAGATGAAGGATCCCAAGCGGTATATCCTCTGGCTTCAAAAGTATTTCTGATACCACCGTTTGGAAAAGATGATGCATCAGGTTCTTGCTGAACAAGTGCAGATCCTTTGAATTTTTCAATGGCCCTACCATTTTCATCAGCTTCAAAAAAAGCATCATGTTTTTCTGCAGTTGCGTCAGTTAAGGGTTGAAACCAGTGAGTATAATGAGTAGCACCTTTTTCGATTGCCCAAGCTTTCATTGAAGCAGCTACAGCATCTGCAGTAGAACTGTCAATCTTTTCGCCTTTTTCAATCGCTGTTGTTACTTTTTTGAGAACAGCATTTGATAATGTCTGTCTCATAGCCTCAGTGCCATAAACATTAGTGCCGTAAAAGTCAGAAACCTTAATTGAAGGTACTGTTACTTTCACAGTTTCCCTGTTTCCTACAGTTTCAAGCGCCTTAAATCTTAAATAAGCCATATTAGGATTTTTGAATTTTGGTTTTGTGGGTAAAAATATGAAATTTTTATTATTTGGTCAGTTTTTCCGATTTTTTTTTATCGGTTTGACCTAAAAACAGATTTTTTTTGGAAAAATTCCATCAAAAATAAATGAGATTTTCAAAAATAAAGCATTTTTCCAACTATTTCCCTATTATAATTACTTCTCTTTCAGCCTGATTTTTTTAAAGTCCAGAGTATTAGTTTTTTAATATTTTTTCTAATTCTCATAACAAATTTTATGATTGAATTATTTTATCCCCAACTTTGTAATCTAATTTCAAATAATATTTAACTGTGAAAGCTAGAATCGAATATATTTTCAGATACCTGTTTTTCTGGGTTGCTTTTTTCCTAATCGCAAAGGTTTTGTTTTTGATATATCATTTTAAAACCTATTCAGAATTTGGCTTGATTAATAGTCTGAAGGTGCTCTTTCATGGACTCAGGCTAGATTTATCTATTACTGCCTATTTCTCCATCTTGCCTTTTCTGCTGGTTGCTGTTTCTTCTTTTTTTCAAAATTTTAATCTTTTTAAAAAAATTATAAAAATATATACCCTAGGCTTGGCTTCCATTGTGACTTTTCTCCATGTAATAGACCTGGAGCTTTTTTCTTTCTGGGGCTATCGTCTTGATGCGACTCCATTGAAATATATAAATACTCCAGGAGAAATGCTTGCATCAGCAGGTGCCTCTCCTGTGAGTCTTTTGTTGGGACTGCTTGTGTTATTAATCATTTCTTCTTTTTTTCTATTCTATTCACTGTTTAGAAATATTGATACCACTAAGAAAAGTATCGGGGCCGTTTTCCTTGTACTTCCTCTTACTGCGTCTCTAATCATACTTATCAGAGGAGGGCTTCAGCTAGCACCAATTAATCAGAGTGCAGTTTATTTTTCTACCAACAGTTTTCTAAATCAGGCAGCAGTTAACGTTCCTTGGAACCTTACTCATTCGCTTCTTGAGAAAACCTATAGTACTAAGAATCCATTTGTGTTTCTGAGTAAAGAAGATAGTGAGAGTATTGTCAATTCATTGTACAATAAAGAATCCATTCCATCTGTCAGGGTTTTAAAGGAAGGAAAGAAAAATATCATCCTTATCATATGGGAGAGCTTTACTGCAAAGGCTTTGAATGATGTAGAGGGAAAACAGATTACTCCGAGATTTAAAGAGTTGATTAAAGAAGGTGTTTACTTTGATAATATTTATGCTAGCGGAGACAGAAGTGAAAAAGGGATAATTGCTTTATTAAGTGGATATCCAGCACAACCTACAACATCCATCATTACATTCCCGGGTAAAACAACAAAGCTATCAACATTACCATTACAATTTAAGAAAGATAAATATTTTACTTCCTTTTATTATGGTGGAGAAATGGAGTTCGCCAATATTAAATCTTACCTCTGTCACTGTGGTTTTGACAAGCTTATAGGGATTGAGGCATTTGACAAAAAAGATCAAAACTCCAAGTGGGGAGCACATGATGAGGTAGTACTAAAAAGAATGCTGGAAGATACAAAATCAATTAAAGAGCCTTTCTTTAATACTTTATTTACACTGAGCAGTCATGAACCTTTTGAGATTCCTGAAAAGCCTCTGCTTTCTCCAGATACAAGAGAAAGAATGTTCCTCAATTCTTTACATTATTCTGATGCAAGTATAGGTACATTCATAGATGAAGCAAAGAAGCAGCCATGGTGGGATAATACATTGATCATCATCACTGCTGATCACGGGCATGTTATGCCTGGAAATGGTATTGCAACACATCAGCCTCAGGAATTTAAAATACCGATGCTATGGTTGGGGGGGGCACTTGCGAAAAAAGATACAGTAATTACTCAACTGGGATCTCAAACTGATCTTGCAAGTACGCTTTTAACTCAGTTTGATAAACCCTCTGATGGATTCCGCTTTAGCAGAGACTTATTTGCTCCCTGTAAAAATCCATTTGCATACTATGCTTTTAATAACGGATTTGGTTTAATGAACGATAGTTGCAAGGTGGTTTATGATAACGTGTCAAATCAGCCTGTATATAAAGAAGGAACTGATGATACTCAGTTTATTAAAAAGGGAAGGGCTTATTTACAGGTTTCTTTTCAGGATTATCTGAATAAATAAGTAAATTTGTAGTATGAAAAAAGTAGCTTTTTATACCCTTGGCTGCAAATTAAACTTTTCTGAAACTTCCACCATAGGGAGGCTCTTTGAAACAAATGGCTTTCAAAAGGTTGAATTTCAGGAAAAAGCAGATGTGTATATCATTAATACATGTTCGGTAACCGAAAATGCGGATAAGAAATGCAAAAAGGTTGTAAAAGAAGCTCTTAAATATTCTCCTGATGCATTTATTGCAGTGATAGGATGTTATGCCCAATTAAAGCCTAAGGAAATTTCTGAAATACCGGGAGTTGATGCGGTTTTAGGCGCTGCGGAAAAATTCAGATTGATTGAATTGCTTGGTACATTTGATAAAAAAGACAAAGGTGAGGTATTCGCTTCTGAAATAAAAGAAGCTACTTCATTTAATCAGGCATATTCTTACGGAGACAGAACAAGAACCTTTCTTAAAGTTCAGGATGGCTGTGATTACTCTTGTTCATTCTGCACTATTCCGCTCGCTCGTGGTAATAGCAGAAGCGATACCATAGAAAATATTCTTGCAGGTGCTCGTGAAATAGCAGCTACAGAAGTCAAAGAGGTTGTACTTACCGGTGTGAACATTGGTGATTATGGAATTATAAATGGAGAAAGAGTAAATTCTTTTTTTGACCTGGTTAAAGAACTGGATTATGTTGAAGGAATTGAAAGAATAAGGATATCTAGTATTGAGCCTAATTTGCTTACTAATGAAATCATAAACTTTGTATCGAAGTCAAATAGGTTCGCACCTCACTTTCACATTCCTCTTCAATCAGGAAGTAACAAAATGCTGAAACTGATGAGACGACGCTATCAGAGAGAGTTATATAAAGAAAGGGTTGAAGCTATAAAAGCCGTGATGCCTGATTGTTGTATCGGTGTGGATGTTATTGTTGGGTTTAATGGAGAAACACATGAAGATTTTCTTGATACCTATAATTTCCTGAATGAACTGGATGTTTCCTATTTGCATGTATTTACCTATAGTGAGAGAGCCAATACACATGCTGTGAAGATGCCAGGTAAAGTGCCAATGAACGAAAGAAATGAACGTTCAAAGATGCTAAGAAGCCTTTCGGAGAAGAAAAGACGCAAGTTCTATGAAGAACAGTTATCAAAAACAAAGACAGTACTTTTTGAGGCGGATGAAGAAAATGGTATGATGTTCGGGTTTACTGAAAACTATGTCAAGGTAACTGCTAAATATGACCCTGTGCTGGTGAATGAAATGAAGAAAATAAGACTTATAGGAATTAATAGCGAAGGTATAGCGGAGATTGAGGAAGCAGAAACAGAACAATTGATTCATAAATAAATCAAAGCTGAAGGACCTTCAGCTTTTAATTTTTTATCCATGTTATATTTATTTTTTCTTTATCAGAAGTAGAAGTTTTCTTTGTGATAAATTTTTGTAAAGGCTCTTCGATTAACTTATATACAGCAACAGAAATCAGAGTTATCGAAATAAATATCATTGTATAATCAGTATTGAAAAACTTATATAAAAGTACCTGCAAAAAGCCCATATGCAATAGATAAAACGCATAAGAACTTTTTCCAAGTAACTGGAATATTTCGGTTTCAAGTAATCTTCTGATAATAGAGACTTCTGTTAACAACCCCCAAAATGTAAGTGCGATAAATACTGGCAATAACCAGATGTGAGCAAGGATTTTTAGCAGATCAAAACTGGAAAGAAAGGACAATAGAAGCAAAGTTAAAGTCATTCCTAAAATTCCGAAAACAGTGAATAGTGGGAAATTATATTTACTTGCTTTTTCTCCTTTGCTGTATTTGAATAGATCAAAAAGTTTTATTCCGATATAAAACTCCATAATTCTCCCCAAAAATGTCACACTTAATGTAAATTTTAAGGATGAGAAAAATCCGAAGAAGCTTATTGAACTACAGATTAAAGTTAATAAAAGGCCAAACAGAAATAATATGCAGCATTGCAAAAAAAGATTTATTCTGGTCCTTAATAGAAATAAAATCGGAGCGCACAGGTAAAAACATTCTTCCACCGAGAGAGACCATGATTGGGGAAGGCCAGTATTTTTAAATAGGTCGAAAAAGCCTTTCAGGAATGTTACATTTAATAGATAAAGGGTAAAAGAGTTAAACTCTTTTGGACTTGTTCCTGGAGGTAGAGGAAGGGTATCCAGCCAAATAATGGCAAAAGTAATAGTTGTCAGAAGGAAATAGATTGGGTAGATTCTGGCAAATCGTTTTAAAAGGTATTGTCTAAACCATGCCCAATTCGATTGAACACTATCCTGATATCTGGATGCAATTAAAAATCCGCTAAGTACAAAGAATATTGATACACCTGCATTAAATTGATCAAAGAAACTGAAAACTTCATTACCAAATTTTTCAGGTATAAATGGATTGAAGTGGAAGATATAAACCATAAAAGCGGCAACAGCTCTGATACCAGTCAAGGAGGGGAAATATCTTTGTTCAAGCATTTTAGTTTAATATCAGGAATTATTTTAACGCCCCAATCTCATTTAGGGTATCTCCGGAGAGATTAAATTTAGGTAAATCTTTATTCAAAAAATCTGATAGATATCTAAAATAATCCTATCTCCACCTGAATATTTTTATAAAATTGTATTATTGTTGAAATTTAAATAGTTAACCTTTTTGGATTCATCCTATGAACATTCCACAGAACTATCTTCCTGTTATGCCATACCTCATTTTGAAAGAGGCTAAGGCTTTTATGAATTTTGCTAAACTTGTATTTGATGCAAAAGAACAAATGATTGTTCCTGGGGAAAATGAAACCATTATGCATGGTGAATTAAAGATTCATGATGCTGTAATCATGTTTGCCCAGGCAGGTGATACCTGGACGGAAAAGTCAGCAGGGATGTATATCTATGTGACAGATGTAAACAAAGTTTATCAAAAGGCTTTGGAAAATGGCGCCACTGCGCTGATGGCTCCGGAAAAGAAGGAATATGGATACTCCGGAGGATTTGAAGATCCTTTTGGAAATCATTGGTGGATTGTAGAAGGCTGATCAGAGTTTTTTCATGGAGCCAGAGCTTCTTTTTATATATTTTCTGGCAAAATAAGATCTAACTTGTTACATTTAAGGAGAATATTCTTATTAAATGTTCCATTTTTAATTCAACCATATTTTTGATTCTTGGCGAAGAAAGTTAAAATACCGATAAAAGAAGATACCCGACAAAATTCCACTCAATATGGATACCAGGGTAATATCAGGAATCAATATGGATATAGTCCTGCTGATGTTGATTTCTATGATGATAAAGACATAGTAGAAAAAAAAGACAGCAGACAAGCTCAGGTTACAGATGATTCTCATGAAGAGAAATTATATCGGTTATTATTCAGGATTTCTAAAAAACTGAAAGAGGAGGAAGAGAAAGCGGCGGTATCCTCAGCAAAAGAACCTGAAATTAAAGCACCTCAAACACCTGTGGCATCAGATCCTGATCCAAAATCAGCTGCAAGTCCTGATTCAAAAACATCAGCAGAGTCGGATGAAAGAGAGGCTGTAGTACCTATTTCAGCTTTAAGTCCTAAGAAGACTGAGGCCAAAGATCTTGAAGAACCTCAAAATACAGCCAGTCCTGCCAACGATTCCAGAGATACTGTAACTGATCCTCCAGCTACCGCTGAGGCAGCAGCTGGAGCCAATGCAAAGGCAGAAACGCCAATAAACAAGGAAAAGACTGCTGTTCCAAATTCAAATACCTCGGAAGAAAGCAAATCGGAAGAGAGCGAATCAGCGGAAAGCAAATCAGAAGAAAGCGATTCAGAGGAAAAGGCTGATGTTGCAGAACAGCCTGAACATGCTCAGTCCGCAACTCCTTCGGATAATAATGCAGATAATTCTGGAAAGGCACAAGAGCTACCTGCTCTCGCAGGTGCAGAGAGTGAGGCAAGCACTGCTTCTGTTGAAGAGAAGTCAGCACCGGCAGACGAACTTCCGGAACCAGAGAAAAAAGCTGCCGGCGGAGGAGGTAGTGGAGGAAGAGTTATTGATATGGCCGACGCCTCCATGGATGGAGGGCCTGAAAGGGTTGAACAAGAAAATACTGCTCTTGATAAAAAAGAAAAGGTCCATCTGGATACTCATTCTAAAGCCAAAGCTGCACAGGCTGGAACAAAAATAGGGAGCTTAAGCATAAATCAGAAAAAGAAAGAAGATGCCTCAACCAAGCTGGATAAAACCAAAGACGCTGTTGAAGAGAAAACATCAGAGAAAGAAGCTGAGGTCAATGCCGGACAGGTAGGTAAAGTTGCCGAAGCCAAAGCTCCTGAAGTAAATAAAGATGAAGCCAAGTCTACGCTCAATCAATCCCTACAGGCATCCTTGCCTCAGACGGTAGAAGATGTAGATAATTTCAAAGATAATCGGATAGCCTCTAAAATAGGGGATAAGGTAAAGGCAGCGATTGACGCCAAAGCAGGCGAGGTGACAGGAACCTTTGATGTACTTGATAAGACTCCACAACCTGATGAGCCTCGCAAATCTGTTCCTTTTGCAGACATAGAACAAGCTCCTGCAACTCCTGAGATCAATGCAGGAAATAATCTTATACCTAAAGTAGATGAAAAGTCTATAGATCTTAACTCTTATCTTACCGAGTCTGACAATCTTCTGAAAAAAGAAGGTATCAAACAGGAACATCTGGATCTGGTGGATTCAGGTGATCTTTTTGAAGCTAAAAAGATTCAGAAAGATATAGATAAAAAAGCCAAAGAAGAACCCGGTAATTTACGTTCGGAAGAGAAAGAGCTGCACGGCAAGAACGAGGCAGAGCTTCAGAAGAAAGAGGCAGATGAAAAAGGGAAGATGGAGAAAGAACGTGCAGCCGGATTGGGCAGCGCACGTGGAAGCCAGGTAGGGACAAAGGGAAGTCTGGAAGACAAGAAGAAAGAGGTTACCGATCACATTAACAAAATCTATGAAGATGTAAACAAACAGGTTCAGGATAAGCTCACCAAACTAAAGACCGATTCTCTTGCAGCCTTTGACAGAGAGGAAGCGGCTGCTTCTTCTGCATTTGAGAACAATGTCAATACCAAGATGGATAAGTTCAAAGATGAACGTTATTCAGGTGTGGGCGGCAAGTTCAACAAAGTGCGTGACTGGTTCCTGGGAATAGATGACCTTCCTGAAGTAAAGCGGATATTTGAAGAAGAAAAAGCAGTCTATATCAACAGAATAGATAGTGCAATTTCTAAAATAATTAACGACAGCCAGAAGGTAATTGATGAATGCAAAACATTAATTGCCAATGCAAGGAAAGAGATTGAGGAATATGTAAAAGGCCTTAGTCCCGCTCTGCAGAAGATAGGAGAAGAGGCTGAAAAAGAAATCAAGAAGAAACTTGATGAGCTTGATGAGAAAGTAAACAAAGCTGCGGAGGAGCTTAAAGAAGAACTTGCAAAGAAACGTGCTGAAGCCATAGCCAATATTGACAAGAAGATCGAAAAGATGAAAGAGGAAATGTCTGGTTTTCTTTCTAAAATGGGCGATCTTTTAGTGGATGCAGCACTTAAATTTTTTAAATGGGCCCTTGAAACTGCAGGCCACAGTGCAGACGAGATCATGGGCATCATCAACAAGGGCAAAGCTGTTCTTACTGCTGTTGTAAGTGATCCTATACAGTTTCTTAAAAATCTTGCTGCTGCTGTTGGCGGAGGTGTAAAGAACTTCGGAGCAAACATCATGAAGCACCTTGGTGAAGGCTTCATGAACTGGCTTACCGGTCAGCTTAACTCCCTTCCGATACAGTTACCTGAAAAGTTCGACCTTAAAGGGATTGTATCTTTGACCCTTCAGGTACTAGGACTTACTTATGCAAGCCTCAGAAGCAAGCTTAGCAACAAGGTTGGAGAAGACAAAGTGCAGATGGCTGAGTCAGGTGTCGAAATGATGATGGAAGTGAAAGAGAAAGGTCCTATTGCCATGTACGACATGATGGCTGATAAGGCAGACTCTATCAAAAACGAATTCATTGAAGGCGCCAAAGAGTGGGCTATTACCAATATGATCAAGCAAGGTCTTATCAGACTTGCTACCATGATCAACCCAGCAGGAGCTATTGTTCAGGCTGTGTTGGGGATCTATAATGGAGTTATTTTCCTTGTTAATAACTGGGACAGAATACTTGCCTTTGTTAACTCTGTCTTCGACTCTATTGCAGCCATTGCAAGCGGTGCTATTTCACAGGCTTCAGCTTTTGTCGAGAAGACCATGGCGCAGACCATTCCATTGATTCTTGACTTCATTGCTCAACAGCTTAACCTGAGTGGGATTGCTGAAAGAATTACCAAAATCATTCACAGGATAAGGAAGCCGATTGATCAGGTGATCGATAAGGTTATTGATTGGATTACTAAGAAAGTTAAAAAACTTGCAGATAAACTTTTAGGAAAAAATAAAGACAAGGATAAAGATAAAAACAAAGAAAAAACTGAGGATAGCAAAAAAGACTTTGATAAAAACAAAGACGGAGATAAGGGTGGAGACAAGAGGTCAATGGAACAAAAGGTTGCTGATGTACAAGCTGCTAAATTGGAATCGCAGGCATTACTTGACAAACCTGATGCTTCTCTCGAAGGGGTAAAAGGAGGTTTGCCTCAAATCAAGAAAAAGTACAAGCTTACTAAAATTGATATTGAGCATTTGGGTGAATATGAGTACGATATTTATGTAGAGATTAATCCTTCCGATAAAACAGGGAAAAAGACGTTGGCTAGTTCAGAGGAGATGTTGTCACAGGCAACAATCAACTTTACTGGGAAAACTTTCAAAATGGAAGAATTGAAAGGATACCTGATGAAAGAATTTGGTATTTCTGCAAGAACTTGTGATAGAAGAATATCAGAATGGAAAGGGGGGGGGAAACTATTTGTTTGTGAATCGGAGAAAGCAGGAGCAAATGACAGAGGTAAAGTTGCAAGTTTTGATAAGAGTTTATTGCCAGGTGAGGTAAGGCCTGTTTCTGCAAGAAACAGAGATACGTATGGATATTCTAATCCAAGACAAACCTCAGATGTCGGAAGAATAATAATCGTCAAAGGTCTAATCAGAGAAAAGGATCCAGGTTCTCCAACAGGATATAAATACAATTATTCCCCTGGCAAAGAAAAAGATCTTACCTATTTACAATCAGAAGCACGTTATCAGTGTGTGAGAACAGGAAAGATTATCGAATGGGATGAAATACATATGGGCCACCATGATGATGTGGGATGTTCTGTACATTGGAACAAAGGAGGGGGACATGGACCAAATATAATGCCTGGCCATACGCAGACCAAGGAACAAAATAAAGCTTGGAACAACAACCCTGATAATTACCAGGGACCGGAAGAACGGAAAGCTTCTTCTGGATCAGGAGGAAGTACAGAAGGTTATTTAACCCCTGGCCCACCAAATAATCCGGATAGCCATCCAATGTGGTGGGATCCAAATCACAAAGATTATGCAGGATCTAAAAAATGATAAACAATGAGTATCGAACAACTATTAAATAATTATAAAGACCAGTTTGGCGAACCTGATTATGTAATAAATATAGATTCGGATTTTGCCATAGCTATTTCTCTTCCGATTGAAGAAGAAGAAATTTTCGACACAAGTTTTGTTACTCTTGGATTATCCAATAAACTTCTTTCAAATCATTTTGAGCCTAATGAAATTATTCTTGAACTGGAAGGCGAACTTGATGAAGATAGTTGTAAACATTTTGCTGAAGAATATTCAATGTTCTTAATTGAAAGAATAAAGACTGGGCAGTTCTTTGGAAAAAATCAAATCATAAAACATTCGATAAAATTATTTAATAACACTCCTTATTTCTTTATTACTCTTTATGATGGTTATAGAAGTGAATGGGAGACTGAAGCTGAAGCTATATCATTGCTCAGATTTATTCCATTGCACAAAGAAGAGGCTCTTGAATTGGAAAAGGTAAATGAAAAGACACGTAATATTCTCATAAACGCATGTAATCTTAATTGGCGAATGAGAGAGAGAATATCGGCTAATATAATATTTGAAGGAGTAAAAGGAATATGGTCAAAAATAGAATCTTGGTATTCTGAAAATACACCATCATTAATAGAAGAATTAAGACCAGGAACTTCTATTGAAAAGATTCATGACCTTGAAAAATCTCTATCTGTCAGCCTTCCGGTTGACCTTTATAACTCTCTTATGATTCATGATGGAAATGTGTATTTTAATGATTACAAATATTTAACCGCACGTCAGATAAATATTGTTTGGGGAGCACTTACTCAGATGAAACGTGAAAATGGTTTTAAAAATTCACCTAGGCATGATAATCAAAATAAAATCCAGAATACCTGGTGGGATGAAAAATGGATTCCATTTGCAGAAGATAGTGGTGGTAACTGTATTTGTGTAGATTTGAATCCGGGTAAGGATGGGGTAGTTGGGCAAATAATTTACTGGGAAATAGAAGAAGGTCCTTATATTACAGAATTAGTATCCTTTCTTGACTGGCTAAATGATTATAATGAGAAATTAGAAGCAGGAGTTTACAAGGTAACAGATGAAGGATTTTTAGAGGAATAGTGAGCAATAATTACAGAGTTGAGTGATGCAGCCTCCTCCAGTTTAACGACCCGACAATGTCCGGAATCACTATAGATATAGTCCGGCTGATGTTCATTTTTATGATGATAAAGACATATTAGAAAAAAAAGACAGCAGATAGGCCCAGGTTGTAGATGCTTCTCTGAAGAAAAATTATATAGTTCATGAGCAAATTCAAGCTCGGCATGATATTAAACCTCTACCGCCAGGAGAATTATTACTAATTACGGACTAAGAAGGTTTTTTTATTCAATCTATAGAATAAGGGAATGGAATTATACTTAAAAGTTCTAAAGATAGAATATACAACTCAGAGACTTCCGGATAACTTAATAAGCAAATTTTCTGATTTTGTCTTAAGGTTAAAAACTTATTAGGAGAATAATTTGCTAAGAGTATAAGTAATAAGGACCTCATTTGGATCGCCTTTCATGACATGAGTGTAACCCTCATGTTGTTATGCATAGAGCAATTAAATGTTTATGAGGTAAAAATAAAAACAACACTCCCTGCTTTAACTCCAGGCATCTTTAAAGTTATTTCTGAACAATTTGAGTATTACAATTTGGAGGAAATTTTAGAAAAAATCTCAGATACAAATGGCTACAATGAAAGATACTTAGGTATCTTAAATGATGTTGCTGTAAATGGCGAAAAGGTTGATTATAGAGTTGTAATTTATATTCTGAAACAATGGGAGGATCCAGATATCAGAGCAAATGTATCTTGGTACATTTATAGCAATTTTCATTATTGGCTTCCATGTATAGACTTTATTCTGAAAACTTTTCAAAAAGAAAATGTAGAAAGAGTAAATATTAGTATTTCAGGCGCATTAGAGATGATAATAAGAGGCTTCTTCATTTCTCAACAGCTAAACCTTAGTGGTATTGCAGAAAGAATTACGAAGATCATTTATACAGTCAGAAAGCCGATTGATCAGGTAATTGATTTTATCAAAAATAAGGTTAAGAAAATAGCAGACAAGCTGCAAGTCAATGATCTTTTTTTAAGTGCTACATTTTTTTATACTAGATAAGTTTAATTCCTATAAACTTTTTCTTGATTAATCTGTTTTTTGTACTTTATTAATACGGAAGTAGTCAAATTTAATAATTTTAAATATTAGTATTGTAAAATATTGTAAAGCTAAATTTTTCTTCTTTCTTAGTAAAACATACTTTTTCTCACCACTTCATTCAAGTTTTATGGCAATAAAAGTCGCAATTAATCATTGTACTACTTACAGATATGACAGGCTGGTTTCCATGTCTCCTCATATTTTCAGACTTCGGCCTGCAGTACATTCAAGAACGCCTGTTGAAGCATATTCTTTGAAAATTACTCCGGCAGAACATTTTATCAACTGGCAGCAGGACCCTTTTGGCAATTATATGGCAAGGGTTGTATTTCCTGAGAAAACAAAGGAAATGACAATAGAGGTGGAAGTTATAGCCAATCTTGTAGTAATAAATCCATTCGACTTTTTTGTAGAAGAATATGCTGAATCTTATCCCTTTAAATATCAGGGCCAATTGGAGAAGGAGCTTTCTTTATATATGGAGAAAAAGGAAAGCGGGCCATTGCTGAAGAAGTGGCTTGTTGAGCTTGATTTGAATAAAGAGATGGGTATTGTTGATTTTCTGGTAATGATTAATCAGAAGCTAAATAATGATATTAATTATAGCATTCGCATGGAGCCTGGCGTACAGAGTTGTGAAGAAACGCTGGGAAAAGCTTTGGGATCATGCCGTGACTCAGCCTGGTTGCTGGTGCAGGCATTAAGACATCTTGGACTTGCTGCCCGGTTTGTGTCAGGATATCTGGTTCAGTTAACTGCAGATATTAAATCATTGGATGGTCCGTCTGGTCCGGAGGAGGACTTTACTGACCTGCACGCATGGACTGAAGTCTATATTCCTGGAGCAGGCTGGATAGGTCTTGATCCAACTTCCGGATTATTTGCAGGCGAAGGACATATACCCCTTGCTTGTACTCCTGATTATGTAAGTGCAGCTCCTGTCGTGGGAGCAACAGACAAATGTGAAGTTGATTTTTTCTTTGATAATAAAGTTACCCGAATACATGAAGATCCCCGGGTAACGATGCCATATTCAGAAGAACAGTGGGCAGCTATTAATGCAGTTGGAAATAAGGTTGATGATGATCTGGAGAAGTGGGATGTTAGAATGACAATGGGGGGAGAGCCTACCTTTGTATCAATTGATGATATGGAGTCTGATCAATGGAATACTTCAGCCGACGGCCCTCATAAGCGATTTCTTGCCCACGATCTGATTTTCAGACTCAGAGAAAAATTCGGACCGAAAGGTATGTTGCATTATGGTCAGGGCAAATGGTATCCCGGAGAGCCATTGCCCCGTTGGCAATATGGCCTTTTCTGGAGGAAAGATGGTTATCCTATCTGGAAGAATACAGAACTGATAGCTCACGAAAAAACTAATAAAACCTATACTGTTGAAGATTCCAGGATTTTCATGGAAGAGCTTGCAAGACATCTTGCAGTTAGCAGATATAACATTTCTCCCGCATATGAAGATGCCTTTTATTTCCTTTGGTCTGAAGGAAGGACACCTATCAATATAGATCCATTAAAATACAATCTTAAAGATAGTCTTGAACGTCGGACGCTTGCCACCCTTCTAGATAAAGGGCTGAACAATCCTGTGGGGTATACACTCCCGGTAGAATGGAATTATTGGAATGGGAAATGGAAAAGCTGCAAATGGCAGTTTACTCGTGACTATTTGTTTCTAATACCAGGCAATTCACCTATAGGTTTCAGGTTACCTCTTGAGTCTCTGGCTTATGTTTCCCAAAGCTTAAAATCTCAGGAGATAGAGAGAAGTCTATTCGAAGAACTACCACCACTTGAAAATTATCATGAGAAAATAGCAATCAGATATGGTAGGATTTTTGAGCACGTGGCCCCACCTCAGAGAATAAGACATCAGGAGTTAGCATTCGGTGAAGGCGATGGCAAAAGTATAGGAAAAGACAGAAGAAGTCGCAAATCTTTTAAAGCAGAGGAAGAAGAAAATGAAGTAAAACCAATGTTTGAAACGGATGTCGTAAAGACTGCAATTTGTACGGAAGTGAGAGACGGTTTCCTCTATGTATTTCTTCCTCCTGTAAGCTACCTGGAACATTATCTGGATCTGATAGCATCTATTGAAGCTACTGCGGAAAAACTAAACATGCAGGTTAGAGTAGAAGGATATGAGCCACCGCGTGATTACAGAGTTGAAAAGCTTGTCGTATCTCCTGATCCCGGAGTTATAGAAGTTAATATTCAACCTTCCAAAAACTGGAAAGAACTCAATAGTGTTATCAATACACTTTATGAACAGGCTCATCTCTCAAGACTAGGCACTGAAAAATTTATGCTCGACGGAAGACATACAGGCACCGGAGGAGGAAATCATATCACGATCGGAGGAAGCACTCCTTCTGATAGCCCTCTGTTAAGACGACCTGACCTTCTGAGAAGTCTTATTGCATACTGGCAGCATCACCCTGGGCTCTCATATTTGTTTTCAGGAGCTTTTATAGGACCTACGAGTCAGGCACCAAGAATTGATGAAGGAAGAGATGAAAAGTTATATGAAATGGAAATTGCTTTTGATCAGGTACCTGAAAACGGATTTATCCCATACTGGCTTGTTGACAGAATATTCAGGCATTTGCTAACAGATATCACTGGCAATACCCACAGAGCCGAATTTTGTATAGATAAATTATATTCTCCTGATTCTTCTTCCGGAAGACTGGGAATACTTGAATTCAGAGCATTTGATATGCCTCCTCATAGACAAATGAGTATGGTGCAAATGTTGCTCATCAGGGCTTTAGTAGCGCGTTTCTGGAACAAACCATACAAACATGATTTGGTAAGGTGGGGGACGGAACTTCATGATAAATTCCTGCTTCCGCATTTTGTATATGAGGATATTAAAGAAGTAATCAGTGAATTAAATGAGGCAGGTTATCCTTTTCAGATGAGCTGGTTTGACCCCTTTTTCGAATTCAGATTTCCAAGATATGGTTCTGTGATGGTAAGAGAAATAGAAATGGAAATAAGGATGGGAATTGAGCCATGGCACGTATTGGGAGAGGAAATGAGCAGCTCTGGTACAGCTCGTTTTGTGGATTCATCTTTGGAAAGGGTACAGATAAAACTAAAAGGATTAAACAATTCAAGATACATCCTATTATGTAATGGTTGCAGAGTGCCATTGAGACCAACAGATGTAAGAGGAGAATTTGTAAGTGGTGTACGCTATAGAGCATGGCAACCTCCATCTGCGTTGCATCCTTCCATAGGGACAGATACTCCTTTGGTTTTTGACATCGTAGATACATGGAACAACAGATCTGTAGGAGGTTGTTCTTATCATGTTTCTCACCCAGGAGGCAGAAGCTATGATACCTTCCCAATCAATACTTATGAAGCTGAATCCAGAAGGGGAAATCGATTCTGGGGACATGGACATACACAGGATGTGATGAGACCAGCTCCTTATTTGTCACCGATTTCTCATTATATCAAACAGGACAGACCTCCGCTCGTAAAATATGACCCTCCAGTGGTTGAGATAAATAAAGATTATCCAAGTACATTGGATATGAGGAAATATAGGAAACCTAATAGAAGTTAGTAAAAGGGGATGTTAAATGGGGGAGCGAATAGCGCTCCCTTTTGTATTCTGATAAGTAGAAATTAGCTCTGTTTTGTATTAAAAATAATTATCTGAATCTAATAGGAAGATTTTAATAATGAGTGGAACCCTCTGTTATATCTCTAAGGCGTTTCCGCGTTCCTTTGGATAATTAATAATCATAATGAATGTCGCAAAGAATACCAGGGATTAATAGTAGTATTTAGATATCGTTCTTTTACGCCCTTTTTACATCCACTTCCACACTAAGCTTGTGATTGCCGCTACTAAAAATTACCCCCTTCAATGGTACTATATCCCTGTAATCGCGGCCCCATCCTATAGTTATATGTTTTTGGGAAGGAGCCATATTGTTGGTAGGGTCAAAGTCAATCCATCCGATGTTAGGAACAAAAATAGAAAACCATGCATGGGAAGCATCTGCACCAATAAGTTTTTCTTTGCCTTTAGGTGGTACGGTTTCAATATACCCGCTTACATATCTTGCCGGCAAGCCAAGCGAGCGAATGCAGGCCAGAGCAAGATGTGCGAAATCCTGGCATACCCCTTTTTTATGTTTCATCACTTCTGAAGGTGGAGTGGCAATGGTTGTAAATCCCGGTTGAAACTTAAAATCATTAAAAATTCTTTGCATCAGATTTTCTGATGCCTCGATAAAAGATCTTCCTTTAATGAATGATTTTAGTGTATATTCCACAATGGCCTGGTTGGATGAAGTCATTCCTGTTTCCTGAATAAATTGGCGAGCTTCAAAATATTCCTGCTTGGGTTCATATAACATACCTTTTACAATTTCCCACGAGAGTTGATCAAATAAAGAGATCTCTGGCTCATCCTGCTGTTTTTCGATAAGCGAGTTAACCGTTACAGTTAATTCCTCATGTGCTTTCTGTAGAGAGAAATAAACTGATTTATTGCCAAAATAATCTTCATATTCATTTACCACATCTGGTTCAGGAAATATGGAAATTTCGCTTTTGATACATTTCTGATTATCTGTAGTGCGGGGAAACAACTTGGCAATATTCTGGCATAAACTCACTTGCTCATTGTAAGTGTATTTTGTCTTATGTGAAATGCTGTACATCATAAAGAAATATGCTTAAGCTATATCTGAAGAATATAATTGCTTTTGGCTTTGTGCATGTTTGAAAAATGTCCTGGAAATTTCAAACGGAACAGATGATAGGATTGAATATAGTTTTGAAAGAAGCTCGTCAAGGTGTTTGTATTCCTTTGTTTCAGGATCAGATTTTACCAGAGTTTTTTTATCTGCTATTTTTAGAATAGTGATGGCTTCAATAACAAGCTTTTCATGAAGATGCAATTCATGTATATTGATTCCTTTGGGTAAGGCCTCAAAATGAATTTTTAATTTTTCAAGTAAATGAATCAAAGAATGCGGATTATGATTGTCGAAAAGCATCAGATCAAGTACAAGGGGCATTTGAATGAGTGTCTTATAGGTATATCTGTAATTCACAAGACTTTCATTACTTGATAAAAATGTTTCCATCATATCATATTGACTTGATGCTCCATGATCCTGGATCAACAGAGATTGTAGCATGGTAATCAAAAGAAGACTTTGTTCTATTTTACGTCCGCTGTCCAGAAGCAGCCACCCATGTTCTCTTGATATGCTTTCTCTGTTAAGACCAATAAAAGCGACCATAGACGTAATAAGGTTGTCCAGAGAGCTGATCAGCTTGTGGCGATTTTTAAGCGTTTGCTGATTTTCCTGATTTTCTTCAAGGCTTTTTAAAATTCTCCAGGTATCTGCGGACCAGTAATCCCTGACAGCATCTGCAGATCTCAATATCATATTTATATTATACCTTATTCCTCCAATCCTTTCTCCATTTATGAAGAGATCATAAATTTCTCCCCATGGATTTTGTATGATTTCTTTATTATTTTCATCAGTAAATCCGGGATAAGAATAGGTATAATGAGTTAATGCATTGAGCAGGACCTTTTCAGTATGATTGTCCTGATCTGTGGAGCCCCCCCCTTTACTGTTGATGTATTGAATGACAGTCCTCAAGTACCGAGCATTTGCTAATATTCTGTCTGCATATCTTCCAACCCAGAATAAGTTTTCCGCAGTACGACTAGGCAAGGCATCATTATGTTGATGATGATTTGCCTGTTGAAGATCTTTCGGAGTTTCTTTCGATCTATTCTTTTCGGATGAGATGATCCAGGTGTCTTTGCTGAAGCCCCCGGCCTGGTTGGAAATAATAAAACTTTTGGCATCAGACGATATTCTTGTAAGACCACCGGCCATAGCTTCGTATGTTCCATTATTGCTTACAAGGAAACTTCTAAACATAACGTTCCTTGGTTCAATGTTACCGTTTATATAAGAAGGAACAGATGAAAAAAGAATTTTTTCCTGACCGATATACAGGTAGGGTTTCATCTTTATTTGATCCTTTAATTCTTTTAAACCTGCAGAGGATAAAGAAGAAGCATCTATTGATGAACTTGTAACCGTATCTCTGTATATCCTGCGGATAACGAGAGAACTAAGATTGTCCAGTACATATTTCAATTCCCTTGGTTGTCCGCACCACCAGGAGGCGAGGGTTGGGAGGATGAGCTCTTCACCGGTAAAATAATTGGAGATATTTTGTAGAAAAGGAATTAAACCAGGATTTTCCAGAATGCTGCAACCAAGCGGGTTGGCAAGACTTACATTTCCGGCCCGTATTACCTGTAAAAGACCGGGTACTCCAAGTTGAGAATCTTCTTTCAGTTCCAGAGGATCACAGTATATGTCATCAACTCTTCGGATGATTACATCAACTTTTTCTAGTCCTGCAATAGTTTTAATCCATACAAAGTTATCCTTTACCATCAGGTCGTCCCCCTGAACAAGTGAAATGCCCAGGTAAGAGGAGAGGTAGGAGTGTTCAAAGTAAGTTTCATTTCTAGGACCAGGGGTTAAAAGAACTATACGAGGCTGTGTATCCGATGAAGGAGCAATTGAATTAAGTGTATTCCTTAAAGTGGTAAAATAAGAAGAGAGTCTTTTTACTTTTACTTCTTTGAAAAATTCCGGAAATATTCTCACCATAGCGGCTCTGTTTTCCTGTGAATATCCAGACCCAGAAGGGGCCTGAGTACGGTCATTCAAGACCCATATATTTCCATCCGGACTTCTTGCCACATCTGCTGAATACAAAATCAGTCCATCTTTATTCTTAAATGGAATCCCTGCACATTCTCTCAGATAACCTGCATGATTATAGATAAGCTCAGCTGGGAGTAAACCGTTTTTAATGAGATTGTTTTCACCATAAATATCCTTAAAGATAAGATCTAATATATGAGCTCTTTGCTTTAAACCCGACTCAATTTTTTTCCATTCTTCATTATTCATTAAAAATGGAAAAGGATCAAGATTCCAGGTTCTGCTTTGTCCTGTAAGATCTCCATATACATTATAGGTAACCCCGTTTTCCTGCAATAACTTTTGAAGATGTTGATTTCTGTTAACAAACTCTTCGTGGCCCAGAGTTTTATATGTTTCAAGAAACTCTTTCCAATGGGCGAGTAAATTCCCATCCTCATCAAGTAATTCATTATACGAAGGCTGTTTGCTTATATAATTTTTAAATATTGCTTCTTCTGTATTGCTTAAAGGCATGTATGTGGTTGTCGTAATTCGGAATGATGTAATTATTCAATATACATTTTATTTGAGTAAAAGAACAGTCCTATATTATTAAGGTTTTAATCTTCATTGTAAAATCAAAGGATTTCAGGGTAAGTTTATAAAATAGGGGTTGCATCAGCTGATTGATATTTTGACACTATTTAAAATTGGAAAAGCAAGGCTTGAAGTCATGCCTTGCTTTTCAGTATTTTAAAATATATAATGGATGTTGCGTTATCTTTTTATCATTATTTTCTCGGTAATGTTATGAGAATTGGATCTAAGAATAATGAAATATAGGCCGGAGGATAATCCTTCATTAGCAAGATTGATACCCACAGATTGATTAAGATCTGATATTCCTTCGAATAGTGTTTTTATCGGCCTTCCTTTTTGGTCCAGCAATTCTATCTTTGTAAAGTCATTATCCGGTAGGTTAAATTCAATAGTAAGGTTTTCAATAACGGGATTAGGGTAATGCCTGAAGTAAAATTGAGAAGACGAATTGGTTAATGTTTCTGTTCTCAATGCAGCAGCCCCTTCCTGAGAAATTTCTATTCCGTCTATTTTAGGTACGTTAAGAGTGGCGGTTAGGCTGAGATCAAGAGAACCATCAGTTACATCAATTGCAAAGTTCTGTTGGCCACCTGCTTCTCCAAAAGTTTTATGGATATCAAATTCATGGAGAATTTCATTTCCTTCAGCCTCAATATTAATCAACCTTGTCCCATCTTTTTGTCCTGCATCAGAAAAGTAAAGTTTTAGGATGTATTGCCCGGGATTTACAGGGAAGCTCCATTGTATAGGTGTTAAGTTTTGATAGGAGTATCGGTTATTACCAAATACATTATTTGGTGCATCTGAATTGTTGAGTCCTTTCCAATTGTCACTTCCCGTAGTGAGAGTTGTGGACTGAGTTTCAAGATATTCAGATGGTGAAAGTTGTTTGTCCAAAGACCAGTTTAATATCGAATCCTGAATATCTGAACCTCCACAATTAATTCTGTAAAGAATTGTTGCCTCAGTAATTGGTCTGTTAACAAAAATTTTAATAAGGTCAGAGCTAGATGCGCCATCATTATCAATAGCTCTGAATTCAAATGTATAAATCCCTTCAATAAACCCATAGGCATTGGTTGTAATAAGAGTGCTGTTGGAAAGTGTAATGAGGCTTGGACCGGTAATCTGCGTCCAGGAATATTCTTTAATTATGCCATCTTCATCTGAAGCTGTACCTGAGAGTATAACTTTATCTAAAGGCAATTCTGCTTTAATATCCTCTCCGGCAAAAACCACAGGATATATGTTTGGGGTTGTATGATCAGTTCTGTAACTCAACAGCCAGTTATAAATAGCATTTGGAGATAAGCCTGTAGGATCCTTAGATGGTGACAGGGGAAGGTTTTGGTATACTGTTCCCCAAAGAGATGCGTTATGGCCTGCTCCAGTAATGACAGTGAGTTTTCCTGGGATTGGAGGATTACATTTGTTGTAGGCAGTGTTCCATGATGTTGCAGTCTTGCCATCATTTTCACCCTGGAATGACCATACAGGGATTTCCTTGGCTTTGCATACGTTGGAGTTGACGGTAACAGCTGCTATGGGAAGGATCGCAGCTACTTTATCTGGGTAAGCAATGGCATAGTCCCAGGTACCTCTGCCTCCGGAGCTTAGACCTGTTACATATATTCTCGATATATCAATCCTGTATTTTGTTTTTGCCATTTCAATAAACTCATCGATAAAAGAAGGATACCAGTATGTTCTTGGACTTTGTGGGGACAAAACGATAAAGTTATTGAGCCCATCTGTCTGCCCATCTGCAATGAGTCTTGGAGGAACGCCGGGAACAAGGGTCTTTGAAAGTACAGTTCCCGCTTCACCTGTACCATGTAGGAAGATCAATAAAGGAAAGGAGTTTCCAGAAGTTGAATAAGCAGGTGGGAGGTATTCATAATAGTTTATTGTAAACCGAAAGAAATTTGACGAGTAGGATGAGGCTTTTTGTTGGGCATAGACTATTTGTGCAGTAAGGATCAAACAAAGAAATAACCCCGCTTTGAAATAAGGCAGGGTAAAGGCCATTGATTTTTGTAATGATATTTTTTTCATGGGGTTAAGGTTACATTTAATTTATATGAGAAATCATATGTAGTTATTGATTTACGATAAACCAATGGGATTAAAATCAGAAGTATTGATTTATACCCTTTGGAACGTGCGGAAATTTGCCTGTATTTATGTAAAGGTCAGTATCTCAGGTAGTAAAATTGGAAGTGAAGAAATTGTTTAAACCCAGAGTTGGGTTCGATAGGCCTTCATTAAAAATGAGACAAATATTGGATAGGATCATACACGTCTATCATGCATAAGAACAATGTCGCAAATCTCTTTCTTATTGTAGTTTATTTTAGGATTATTTGATGAATTATTTAAAATAAAGCAATATTGTTTAACTTTTATTACATTTACCTAAATTCTTTAAATTGATATTTATTAATAAAAAATATGAAGAAACTTCTACCGCTAATATTGATATTCTTTGTATTGTGGTCATTTTCCGTAAATGCGCAAATGTGTCCACCCAAAGCAGGTGCAGAACTTATCCCTGAAGGAGACTTTGAAGCTGCAACTTCAATAGATAATGATTTTAATCAATGTCCTGGGCTTTGCCCACAGTTGGGGGGGGATCAATATGTTATTGGTACTAACCCTAATAATCACAATGCTACTTATTTCGCTAATATGCAAGATCATACGCCAGGAGCTGGGAATAAAATGCTTATTTTCGATTTTAATGACCTTTCTACAGGAAGTGTTGTGTTTAAAAAAACAATAACTGTTACAGCTGGTAAAACCTATTTTTTCTCTGCCTGGTTTGCTAATATTGGTATAGGAAACTATGTAGTATGTCCCACCTGCCCTGGAGGACAATATATAAGAAATTCACCAACTCTTAAATTTACTATAGATGGAAAAGATGCAGGAGAGGTGAAAACGGATAGTCTGTCTAATAATTGGACACAATTTTTTGCCGAATACATTGCCACTAGTACTAAGAGTATTGAGATTCAAATTATAAACACAAGGGGTGGTAACCAAAGTAATGACCTTGCTCTGGATGATATTTCCTTCACCGACGGATGTGAAAAAATTAAGAACCTTTCTACTTTAGGGCAAAGCAGTATTTTGCCTGATACGATTTATAACTGCAATGTATCATTTCCATATACATTAAATCCGGGCTTGCCTCCTGCTTATGGATATGCCTGGAAAAAAGTCTCCACAACTACTTTGTCTACAAGTTCTACATATAGTGAGGATCCGACTCCAGCCGCTGCTCCTGCTGATGGTACGAAACTATATTTATGTTATGAATACATAGATGGTTGTCCAAGGACAGACTCGGTTATATTTAAAAATGCACCGATAAAAATGGAACTTGGTTCGGATAAAGTGATGTGTGCTCCGGTTAATTTTAAGATCACTTCAGGAATTTCTACACCTCCAGCTGTTTTGGAATGGTATAAAGATGGAGCTTTATTGACTACAGAAACAGGATCTGATTATGTAGCTACGGATATAGGAATCTATAAGGCAATAGCTACCAGGGCAGATTGTGGTTCGACGACGGATCAGATTACCATAACTTCACCCGTTTCGTCATTTTCAGGAAAAGGAAGTTATTGTGATGTGAATGACAAAGCTGTATTTACTACTACCGCATCAAAAGCCAAATGGTATACGGTTCCAACAGGTGGAACAGCGCTAAATCCAAATGATACAGACAATATAATAAATCTAGCATATACTGCAACAAACAGGACAATACCTGGTTGTTCTTCAGGATTATATGTAGAAGATGTTTCCAGTTATCCAGGTGCAACTATGGCAACAGCCCCATGTCCTTCGGGAAGTTTTTCAGCTAGTAATAATGGCGGTTATGTTCAAGTGGAGATTAATCAACAGATAGAGCTGAATTCAATTGATTTTTATCAAAGGCCAGACTATGGTACTACAGGTAATTTTACTTTTAATATTTACCAAAATGACCCTACTGGAGGACCTTATGTTGTTAATGGTAATAAAGAGGGGCCAGCTACAACTCTTCCACTTGTTTATACTAAAACTGAAACCGGCCTTACTGCAGCGGTGCAAACCTTACGAACGATGCCTGTAAGTGTAACTTTAGCGCCTGGAAAGTACTGGTTTCAATTAACTTCAAGTACTTCGTTTGCATTGTTTGGCTGTAATCCCGCTATGACTGCTGGAACAGGGCATTGGAGTACCCCAATTACTGACAATACAGGAAATGGCGTAATGAATGTAATTTCTGCTATTCATAACGGTGGTTATGCAAGTGCAGGTTCTGTTTTCAATATGAAATTCCAGGTAGGTTCTAATAATGCATGTAGCAGACTTTTCGTATGTGCCGATCTAAATTGTACAGCTCTTGTTGATTTCCTAAGTTTTGATGTAAAAAAAGTATCAAAAGGAAATGTCCTTATATGGAAAACAGCTTCAGAAACCAATAGCTCACATTTCATCCTGCAAAGGAGTATGGATGGTATAAATTTCGAGGAAGTGGGTAGGGTTCCTGCGGCAGGAAATTCTTCCACTGTTCTGTCCTACAATTATACTGATGGTGGATCTTCTTCAAAATATGAAACTTTTTACTATAGGGTGCAGGAAGTAGATTTGGATGGGACACTTACTTATTCAAAGGTAAAATCGGTAAGCGATGAGTCGTCCGGATTTGTTTCAGTATTTCCGATTCCGGTAAAAAGAGGTCACGCAATGACTATAGAGTATTATAGCGAGGATAATTCTGATCTTAGTATAGCTTTATTTAATAATTTGGGTGCTTTTATATTAAATAAGGAATTTAAAGTTGAAAAGGGTTATAATACATTGGAAGTGTCAACGAATAATTTAATGAGTGGATTCTACCTTTTAAAAACAGATTTATTTACTACCAAGATTTTCGTAGAATAAATTGGTTAAATGTAGATAATATAAAAAGGGCCGGATTGATTTCGGCCTTTTTCATTTTATTACCTCTTTTGAACAGTGGATTATAAATTATTATCAGCCTGAGATATTCCAATGTATATAATTGGGGTATTAACAGGAATATTTTTAGAAATTATAAAACTTAGATTTAAAAATAATGGCCCTTCTGGTTATTGGTTTGATTTTTAGATTTTATGACTTTGTTATTATGACTATGTTATTAGGGAGACTTTTTAGGTGTATGTTAAATAAAATGCTGTTTTTTGATAAATGAGGTTGAAATTACAGGGGAGAGGTTGAAGAAATATCAATTATTCATCCAAATGGATGGTTTTTGTGGTGTGGATAAAAAAAATAAAAAAAAGAGACTTGATCTTTTGTTTTTTAGCTAAAAATCACAAAATTTATATAAGTTTTCAAACTAGCCCTATAAAAAGAGGGCGATTTTAATAAAATCTTTACTAATTAATCAAATATAAGCTCATTTAGCAATGGCAAAATCGAAATTAGAGTACATCTGGCTTGATGGTTACAAACCGACACAAAGTCTTCGTAGCAAAACTAAAATTGTTAATGATTTCAGCGGGAAATTGGAAGATTGTGAAATGTGGTGTTTTGATGGTTCTTCTACAGAGCAAGCTCCGGGAGGATCTTCAGATTGTTTGTTAAAGCCGGTTTTTATCTGTCAGGACCCGCAAAGAAAGAATGGTTATCTTGTAATGTGTGAAGTTTTAGCTCCAAACGGAACTCCACATCCTACCAATGGCCGTGCTACTATTGAAGATGATGATAATGATTTCTGGTTCGGTTTCGAACAAGAGTACTTCTTATGGAACCCTGCAACAAATAAGCCACTAGGATTCCCGGAAAATGGATATCCGGCTCCACAAGGTCCTTACTACTGCTCAGTAGGTGCTAAAAATGCATTTGGTCGTGAAATCGTTGAAGAGCATCTTGATGTTTGTCTTGAGGCTGGCTTAAACGTAGAGGGTATCAATGCTGAAGTTGCAGCAGGACAGTGGGAATTCCAGATTTTTGCTAAAGGTGCTAAAGAAGCAGGAGATCAAATCTGGGTTGCTCGTTATTTGCTTGAAAGAATAGGGGAGAAATATGGTGTTTCTATCAACTGGCATTGCAAACCTCTTGGATCACTTGACTGGAATGGTTCGGGAATGCACGCTAACTTCTCTAACTCTGTACTTCGTACAGCAGGTAATAAAGAAGTGTACGACACCATCTGTAGCGCATTTGCTCCTGTTGTAAAAGAGCATATCGAAGTGTATGGCGCTGACAACCACCTTCGTTTGACTGGTAAACACGAAACTCAATCAATCGATGCTTTCTCTTACGGAGTATCTGACCGTGGTGCTTCAATCCGTATTCCAATTGCAACAGTTGAGCGTGGATGGAAAGGCTGGTTAGAAGACCGTCGTCCAAATTCTGCTGCTGATCCTTACAAAGTTGCGTCAAGAATTATTAAGACGGTAAAAGCTGTTTCTAGTAACTAACAATTCTTTTATATAAGGTTTTTTTAAGGGAAAGATAGCAGAATGCATCTTTCCCTTATTATTTTTCATAAAGGAAGGTATTTTTTATTCCCATTTTGGATTTTTTTTGACTAAATTTTTCTGATTATTTTGCAATATGGACGAGAAAGAATTTATTACCTGGTCTGACTTTGAAAAAGTTGAAATCCGTACAGGTACAATTTTAAGTGCAGAAGATTTTCCTGAAGCTAGAAATCCATCATTTAAGTTGAAAATTGATTTTGGCGTATTAGGTGTAAAAAAAACGTCAGCGCAAATAACCAAACTTTATAGCAAAGAAGAGTTAGTCGGAAAGCAAGTTGTGGCTGTTGTAAATTTTCCTCCTAAGCAAATAGCAAATTTTATGAGCGAATGTCTGGTGTTGGGAGCCGTTAATGTTAAAAAAGAAGTTGTATTACTTCAACCCGATAAGAAAACTGAAAATGGCCAAAGGGTAGCATAGTTCTGATTGTCCAATTTATATTTATCAAAATTGGTTGAATTTGCAATTTTGGTCTGAAGAGCCTATTTTTAGAGCCAAATTTTAATAGATCGACTGGTTGACTTAATTGAACTGGCGCAAAATTTAACAAAGAGCATTCATTGTAATTAATTTTCTTCTATGGGGGGCCTCCTGTGTCCTTACTAATATTTATCCCTTACGTTTTGTGTATATCCTTTTTCTGATTATGAAATATTTTTTGTAATGATTAAGGAATTATAGAAGGGGTTTAAAAGTAAAAGGCTCAAATTATTTCGTATTGTTCTTTTTGAATGATTTGTAACAGAGAATGAAGTGCCAGAAAATAAAGTTTGTATAAAGAAAAATATCAGTTGATATCTATCGCTTAAGAATGATAAGAATCAGGGAATATTCCTTGTAATCATAATATAAAAATGAAAAGAGTAGTAATTACGGGTATTGGAGCTTTAACTCCGATTGGAAATACAGCAGAAGAATTTTGGAAGTCTCTTATAGAAGGAAAAAGTGGAGCAGCCCCAATAACAAAGTTTGATGCACAACATTTTAAAACAAAATTTGCATGCGAACTTAAAAGCTTTGATCCTCTAAAGTTTATTGAAAAAAGTGAAGCCAGAAAATATGATATGTTTACTCAATATGCATTGATTGCTGTTGGGGAAGCTGTTAAAAATGCCAATATATCATTTGGTGATCTTAATCCACATAGAATTGGAGTAATCTGGGGCTCGGCAGATGGTGGGGTTATTACTTTTGAAGAACAATACAGCGAGTATATTGCAAATAACAGAACTCCAAAGTTTAATCCGTTTTTTATTCCAAAAAGACTGGTAAACATTGCTTCTGGAATTATTTCAATTAAATATGGATTAAAAGGAATAAACTTTACTACAACTTCTGCTTGTGCAGCTTCAAATACCGCATTGATTGATGCCTTCAATTATATTCGTTGGGGAAAAGCTGACATGATTATCACAGGCGGTTCCGAAGCTCCTGTTAATCAAAGTTCAATTGGTGGTTTTAATGCTCTTAAAGCGCTTTCAACCAACAATGATAATTACTCTTGCGCTTCAAGACCTTTTGATGTAAGCAGAGACGGTTTTGTTATGGGTGAAGGGGCTGGAGCTATTATCCTCGAAGAATATGAATCCGCGAAAAGAAGAAATGCTCCAATTATAGCTGAAATAGTAGGAGGTGGAATGGCAGCTGATGCTTATCACCTTACTGGTACTCATCCTGATGGTGATGGTGCTTATAATGGAATTATGCTATCTCTGGAAGATGCAGGTATAAAAGCTTCTGAAGTTGGGTATGTAAATGCTCATGCTACTTCTACTCCAATGGGGGATATGAGCGAGCTTAAAGCAATTGAGAGGGTTTTCGGAGTTAATTCGGGATTGAATATAAGTGCTACTAAATCAATGACAGGGCATTTGCTTGGGGCAGCGGGGGCAATAGAGGCAATTGTATGTATAAATGCAGTAAGAAATGATATTGTTCCACCAACTATCAATACAGAAAATGTTGATGGCGACTTTGGAAATAAGTTTGATCTTACACTTGGTAAGGCTGTAAACAAAAGAGTAAATTATGCAATAAGTAACACCTTTGGTTTTGGAGGACATATTGCAACCGCTTTGTTTAAAAAATACGAAAATTAAATTTTTTTAATATCATAAAAAAAAGGGGCACTAATTATGCCCCTCTTTTTTTATGAATTAATCTTTTTACATAAAACCAATTAATTAATTTTTAAGAATTGTTCTGGTGTAACTTCCGTTAAGGGTTGTTACGTGAAGAATATATAAACCTTGACTTATATTTTCTCCAATCTCTATTGCGTCTGAATTTATAGGACCTGAGGTGAAAACTTCTTTTCCTTGAAGATCACATATTTTTACGGATAAAATATGGTCTCCATTGTCTACTGATACATTCGTTGAAACTATGAATGGATGAGGAACTGAATTAACTACTGTTCTTTTGTTATCAGGACAATTTCCTAAAAGTATCAGTTTGGAATACTCTTTATAGAATGGTGCAGTTGAATAGTTTACTCCTGCATATAAAGAAACTGAAGTGTTGTTATACCGGCTAAAATTGACATTTACTTTTTTATAATCAGAACCGTCACGTATTACTTTTCCATCATTGTTTGTCCACCAGGATATATTAGTAATTGGCAGTTCATTTTTGAAGATATAGGTATAGGAGAAATCTGTTTCAATGCATGATGGACCATTAATGCCAGCTGCTAACTCAGGAGCTACTACAATAATTGTGATCAATTCTGAAGATACAGATGCGCCCTTGTCATCTGTTACCACCGCTCTGAAATTGTAAGTTCCAGCAGCAACTTTCGTTACAGTGAAAGTATATGGAGCAGTGGTAGCGGCAAATAAGTTATCCCTGTCTTTATAGAAATTTACTACTGTTACTTGTCCATCTGAATCAGTAGCCTCAGCAGTTATTGTAAGATCTGTTCCTTCAGTAATTACTGTTCCTGTTTTGGGAGAGGTGATGATAATAGAGGGTGGGGTATTGGGAATCTCTCTGATTATCAATGAAGAAGTGGAGTCGTTAAATTTATTGTCATATAGACAATTATCATTTGCTTTTATTGTATTAGATGTTCCACTGAAGTTATTATTTTGATAAAGTGTAATTTCATATCCTGTGGCAATCTTGGCGCCAGAGATATCCTTATCCTTAATACCTAATGATAACAACCTTTCAGATGTGTATCGACCTGTATCGAGACCAATTGCATAGCCAGTTAACTGGTAACCGCAGTGTTGATAGATTGTGGCGATAGGATTTTTAATAGTAATAGTGATTTCAGGTGTGATGGTGAAAGTGCCTTGGTCATCGGATGCTTTCGCGGTTAATTTGGCTATTCCGGCAGTAGCTGTTTTCCAGGTAATAGAGTAGGGGGCAACTGTATCTTCTCCGATTTTGGTTTTTCCATTATAAAATTCAACCTTCATTATTTTGCCGTCAGTATCAATTGCATCTGCAGATAATTCAACTGATGGAGCCAGAAAGATATCTCCATTAGCTGGCTTCAGCAATGATACAATAGGGGCCTTGTTAATTGTTGGAGTAATATTTATAGTGCCTGAAATAAAGTATTCTCCAATAGAACCATATTCCGAATAACCTCCTGTGGTTGGATTACCTTTACCCGATCCTTTAATATGAAGGTAGTAAGTTCCGGCATTGAGGTTAACAGTTAGTTTAGAGGAAAGGCTGTCTAAAGGAGAGGAGAATGCTAAGATCTTTCCTCCTTCATCAGTAATACAGGAATATAAATCGAGATTTGGATTAGATGAGGATGGATTGATAAGTAAATTGGTTAGGCCACCGGAGGTTGTGAAGGAATATACGTCTGCATCTGCAGCATTAGCAATGATACCGGAGTTTTGACCTGCGTTTAATTCTCCTGTATCTGAATAAGTGAGTTGTTTGGATGTGCTTGTAGTCGTACCAGCTTCATCAGATCTGAATCCCAGTTTTGCCACCCCGGAAGATATTATGTCAATATCGTTTTGCTGATTGCTAGCGTCAGTATATTCTCCTTTGCTCCATTGTACAATTTTGGAATAATAACCAACTCCCATTATTGGAGCCCATTCTTCCGTTCCGGAGTAGTATTCTTCTTGTGCAGATATCCTCCCATCATGACTAAGGCCCAGCGTATGGCCAATTTCGTGAGAAGCAGCTTCTCCGGCACCTTTTATTCCATCATTAAATACCCAACAAGGGGTTTCAGTGTCCCAGCTGAAAGAGCCTATATATGCAATGCCACCGGCTCCTGGTGAGGCAGTGGTGGTTGGAGTGAATATACAACGCATTCTTTTGTCTGCAGGTGCAGCCTGATAGATGCTTTCATTGGTAGTAATATTAAGGTTAAATGGTCTGTAGTCTTCACTTACAAGTTTCCAGACCTCTATTATTTCATTTTCAGAGAGGACAGATGGAAGTGCATCAATTGGGTTTCCTCCATTCCAATATGTTCCGGATACATATTGACCGTCAAAGTCAAGTAATATAACTCCTTGAGCACCAGGTAAACTCTGTAGATTTAGAGCAGGTGCTGAAAAGGCAGATGAACTATTTAAGCTAACCTGAGAATTGGCAGCTTCGCTATAGTTTATGCAAACCACTTTATCTATTGCTACTTCTTTTACATAAACATCACCAAGCTGATCAGAATAGTATTCATAAGCTTTTTCAAGTTCTGGAATAATGGCTTTCCCATCCAGTTTTTCATTTTCTATATTGAAATAAATATTGGACTTGGGGTAGTCTTTAAGGGCTCCGATAGCCTTATTTTTTTGATCCGAAGATGAAGTATAATTATAAAATCCTGAATAAGATGAATCAGTAGTAACGAATATTTTTTCAGATTTCCCAAACCTTTTCTGCTTGCTGATTGAGCTTACAATAGAGCTGACAGTACCTATTTTTTTTGGGTTTTGTGAAAAAGAAACGAGATGTATGATTAGGGATAAAAAAAAGGTAAATGTGATTTTAAAGAAGGTTAGCCTCCTTTCATGTAGCGGATTTTTCATGTTTGTTATGTTTGTTGTTCTTTAACTTTTTGATTGTGTTTTGATAAAAGTTGTTTTTTATATTTTATAGAAAAGGGGATATATTATAAGTTGATGTATTATTTGATTTGGAAATTTATAATAAATGGGTTGATTGTATATTCTATTGATAATTAAGTTTAATGTTTGTTGCTTTTAATTCGATGAATGTTTGTTTTGTGTAGATGTAATATTGTATGCTAGGTTTTATTGCTTTTGTTGCTACGTAATAATTTTAGTTGAAAGCTATTTTTGAAGTGAGGTTGGTTTAACAGTAATCTGTTAGTAAAAATTTTGGTTAGGTACTGAGCAGAAGGTAACTATGGAGAATTAATAGAATTGATGGTTATGTTTATTTTAATCCGTTAGAGGCCAAAATGGATTATTCTAATATAGTTTGATTCTTTAGAAAGTGTTGTTTGATCTTATTCTTATTTTAAATTAGCTACACTTTATAAGTGGTTGGAAGTCTTAATGATATTAATTTTTGAAAAAATAATAAAAGTGTATTTATTTAAGGTTTAGCCGATTTTTCTTATATTTGGTAAGCAATTCTTTTCATGAGATCACTCAATTGATGGTACTTTTCAATGCTTTTCTGGGGTTAATATTTATTTATATATCTATTTCTGTTTTCTATGCTTTTGTTTTTGCATTGGCAGGACGGTTGGGTAAAACAAAAAGTACTCCACATTCCTCAAGTTATAGGAAATTTGCTGTGTTTATACCATCTTATAAAGAAGATGAAGTGATTTTGAATACTGCAAAGGAGGCATTAAAACAAGCGTATCCAGCTGAATTTTTTGATGTAGTAGTTATTGCAGATTCTTTAAAGCCCTCAAGTATTGAATTACTGAAAGCAATGCCAGTGAAATTAGTGGAGGTTAGTTTTGATCTAAGTACTAAAGCTAAATCTATTAATGAAGCATTTAATGTCCTGCCGGAAATATATGACTACGTTTTGATTCTTGATGCTGACAATATAATGGCACCTGATTTCATTGACAAGTTAAATTCAAGACTTGTTTATACTGGAGTAAAAGCCATACAAGGGCATAGGGTGGCTAAGAATCTAAATACTAAATTTGCTATCCTGGACGCTATCAGTGAAGAGATTAATAATCATATTTACCGGAAAGGTCATAGGGTATTGGGGTTCTCTTCAGGACTAATAGGGTCAGGAATGGCATTTGACTACAGGTATTACAAATCTTTAATGAAGACCAATAACGCTATTGGTGGTTTTGATAAAGAGTCTGAATTAAAAATACTGAGAGACAGATTAGAAATTGAATATGTAGAAGATGCATATGTCTATGATGAAAAGGTAGAGAATTCAGAGGTTTTTAAAAATCAAAGAAGGAGATGGATTTCAGCTCAGCTTCATTATTTTAGGAAATATTTTTTATCAGGTTTTTATCATCTGCTGACTAAAGGAAATTATGACTTTTTTGATAAAGCATTTCAGCAGTTTTTATTGCCAAGAATGTTATTGCTGGGTTTTGTATCTTTGATGGCCTTTCTTTCAGTTTTTTTTAAAGTTGTGTTGGCTTTTGATTTGTTTCCCGGAGTTTATTTTTGGGTTGGTATTGCAGTATTGAAATGCAGCAGTGTTTTTTTATCTATCCCCAATAAGTATTATAACAAACAAACTCTTAATGCTGCGCTAGAACTTCCAAAGGTTTTGATTGTGATGTTTCTGACTTTGTTTAAGCTGAAAGGCGCTAATAAAAAATTTATTCATACTCCTCATTCAGGCAACATTATCATTAACGCTGAAGAAGAAGTAGAGTCGGGAGTAAAATAGATTACATAGGGTTCTGTTTCCTTAAAAGACTAGTGCTTTAGACCTGGGATTGTTATTATACATCATGCATGTTATGAGAATCCATTCTTTTAACTATTGTTTATATAGTTTAATTACTTGCTTGATGTGACTAAGAGATTGATAGGAATTAAGATAGGTTTGTTTAGATAAGTTGTGCAGTATCATATACATGATATTTCACCTTATTGAAAAGGCTTTAGTAAGTAGATGTGTAAGGATTAATGCAAAATAAAAAGGGCTTTCATTTATAGTGAAAGCCCTTTTTATTGTTTAGTAGTAATGATGATTTTTTCAATTAAGCTCTTTTTGCTTTTTCCCAAACTGCTGATTGTTTCCCTTTCAGGTATCTAAAGAGGCCCAGGTATACAGCATAATTCATGATAAAGAAATAGTAAGGAACAAATAATGCCTTTATTCTGATTTGTTTATTTTCTAAATACCAGCCTAGAAGAGCCAAAGCATAAAAGAATAACTGCCCCGCGAGAATAACTTCATACAAAGGCGATTTATTGATAAGAAGAAAATTAAGAGGGATTAGTATAAGAAGAAATAGAGGAGCAAGCGTCCATCTTAAAACCCTGTGAGAAATATATTGAAATGTAAGCGTAAAATGTTTAAATGGATTCAATGCATGGCTAAGACGCACCATTGATTGCCATGCTCCTGCACTGATTCTTATTTTACGTTTAAGTTCTTCCGTTACACTTTCAGAAGCAGTTTCCATAGCATAAGCTTTAGGTTCATAGATTACGCGATATCCTTGAGAAGCAATTCTCATAGATACCATAAAATCATCGAGGATAGTATCTTCTTCCAGGTCTGAAAATAATTCTTTTCTAAATGAGAATAATTCCCCTGCAGCACCTACGATTGTTAGCAATTCGGAGTCCATACGTTTTAAAAATGACTCGTATTTCCAGTAAATACCTTCACCTGCACCAGATGCCGAATCCTTTTCTTTTTTTAAAATTCTTTTTTCACCTGACACGGCTCCTACAGCTGGGTCAGCATAGTGCTTTACGATTTCTCTTATAGCATTGGCAGGTAATATGGTGTTGGCATCAGAAAAGATAACAATAGGTGTATTTACAAATTTCATCGATCGGTTTTCTGCTGCAGATTTACCGCCTCTTTTGGCTTCATGGAGTACGGTTACTCCTTTGTATCTGGAAGCAATTTCAGGAGTGCCGTCATTGGAGCCGTCTGTAATAAAAATCACGTTTAATTTTTCTGAAGGGTAATCAAAAGAAAGACAGTTTCTGATTTTGTCTTCAATTATACCAGCTTCATTGTATGATGGGACTATAAAGGAAACTTCCGGCTCAAAATCGGGATCAGAAATAGGAATAACAGGATTAAAAATTCGTTTGATTTTAACCAGTGCAAATAATAAAATGCCGTACCCTATATAGGAATAAAAAATTGTAAAAATTCCTAGCCAGAATAGTATTTCAAAAATATTCATGTTAATTTAATTAAAGTTCAAAATTTAGGCTTAATTTAAGTAAATTAGTAAAGAACATCATAAATTTAATGAATATAATTTGTTAAATTTGTCAAACGCGATAAATAATAAAATTGGATTTAGCATGGATTTTAAACTTTTTCTAAAGGTCTTATTGAAAAGAAAATGGCTGATTTTAGGTATTACCATTTTGAGTTCAATGGCGACATTTTTACTTGTTTCAAGAGCTCCTAAAATTTACGTTTCATCCGCACAGATTGCCACCGGTTTTACGGAAAGGAATGACGAAAGACATGAAACACCTGTTACCATTACAAATAAATTCAACAATCTTACAGAATTAATCAACTCAGCCCATTGTATGAGTCTTGTGTCTTACAGACTTGTATTGAATGATCTTCGTTCTGAACAACCATTCGGCAAAGTTTATAAAGTAAAGGATGAATTTACTAGTGAAGAGTTAATTGATATTGTTAAGGTTTACAAAGGTAAATATGATTCCCTTGATATCATTTATGGTAATGATGACCGAGAGCAGAATGCAATTAAAGTATTGAAAACGCTGGGGTACGAGTATCAGACACTTATGGATAATTTCACAGTTACCAGAGTTCCTAACAGTGATTTCATTGAAGTGAAATTTTCTTCCACAAATCCTAAATTGTCTGCCTATGCCGTTAACGTGTTATGTGATGAAGTTTCAAGGTATTATGGATTTATTAAGAATCAGAAAAGTGAATCTTCATTAAATTATTATTCAAAGATTTTAGTAGAAAAGAAAGCAGAGTTGGATAGTAAAATTGATTCTTTGAATAAATTTAAAGAGATGAATGCTGTTACAAACTATGGCCTGGAAACTCAGTCCAAGCTGGATCAGGTTGCACGTTTGGAATTGAGCAAGGACGAGGAATACAAAAAAATTCAAGCCTTGAAGCGGGCTCTTACTCTTATTAAAAAAGAGATGAATAAGGGAGGGATAGATGAATCTGAAGTGTCAAGTGGTAGTTCCAATTCAAAAATATTTGATCTGAAAGGTAAAATTTCTGATCTCAATAATAGATATGTAGTGTCTGGAATGACAAATAAAGTGATCAGAGATTCCCTTTCTTTTTTAAGAAATCAGTTGGAAAATCAGATATCCAGATCTCTTAACGAAAATACCGGCGGAAGCATCAGCAATGCAGGAATAGATCTGATGGAAAAAAAGATCAATACTGAAATTGAGTTGGAGATTGCAACAGAAAACCTTAGTTCAATTGAAAGTTCGATAATAAGCCTGAGGGGAAATCTTTCGCATTTTGCCACTAAAGAAACAGCAATATCCAGACTTGAGTTGGCTGTGTCTGTTGCAAAAGAAGAATATCTGCGAATTCTTGATAAATTTAACGCTGCTAAAAATACTTCCTCTAATGCTGGCAATATTCGCCAGTCAGAGCTCGGCCTTCCAGCCAATGCTCCTCAATCTACCAATAAGTCATTGCTGACGATACTTGCAGGTGTTATTAGTTTTACTTTCTGTATTGTTTTTGTATTTGTACTGGAGTATCTGGATGTGAGCATAAGAACTCCTTCAAATTTTGTAAACCTTACAAATTTTTTCCTTTTGGGTAGCCTCCAGAAGATTAATACCAAAAAGGGAAATCTTTTAACAGCTATAGATGCCAGTAACTCAAATAATGGATTCAGAAATCAATTAAGAAAAGTGCGCTTCCAGATGGAGCAATCGAATGCAAAAGTTTTCCTCTTTGTCAGCACACAAAAGGGGCAAGGGAAATCATTTACCTTACTTGCATTGGCAAACACTTTGAGTCTTAACAATAAGAAAATTCTGATTATAGATAGCAACCTGAAAGGTAATAATATTACAAAGGCTCTTTCAGCTAAAATTAATATCGAACATTACTTAAATCTTGACGAAACTAATAGTAATAAAGATTTGGCCAAATGTGGCTTTAATCTCATTACTAAAACCGATATAAACGGAGTTGATCTGATAGCATCAAAAAATACGCTATCATCTCCTTCAGAATTTTTTGCTGGGAGAAGCTTTGCTGAATTTCTGAATATGGTTAAAGAGAAGTATGATTTTATACTACTCGAAGCATCAGATTTAAACGAGTATCCTGATGCATATGAGTTTGCAATTTATGCTGATAAGGTAATTGGTGTTATTTCAGCAGATTCGGAAATTAAAAATGTAGATAGAAGGTCATTCGAGTTCTTAACCGGGTTGAATGGAAAGTTTGCAGGATTTGTGCTTAATAAGGTTGAATCAGACCATATTATTTTATAATTAATGAAGGTTTATATAATTAGTGATATAGATTTTACGTAGGCAGACTTTATTTATAGGGGATAAGGTTCAGATTATATTATATATTTTTAATATTCAGAAGAAGAATGAAATTTTCTAAAAATTCATACTGGATTAAGTCGGGGATATATACGACCCTACAAAAGTTTGCCATCATATTTTTTAATTTTGGCGGGTTCTACTTTCTTGTAAGAACATATTCAAAAACAGAGTTTGGAATCTATGCTCTGTTTACAACAATATTTTACCTGATCGAAACAGCTAGAGCCGGACTGATAAGAAACTCTCAGGTAAAGTTTTTAGCCTCAGAGCCTGAAGAAGAACATCCTTTCATTAATACAGCTTCGCTTGTAATGAATGTTGTATTTACTCTGGCAACGTCAGTGATTATAGTGGCTATCGCATCCTATCTTACAGATTTATGGAAAGCTCCTAATCTTGATTTAATGTTATATTATTCCCTACTTACTTCTTTTGCTTTGATACCTTCAACTCAATTTGAGTTTATCCAACATGCAAGAGGGGATTTTAAGGGCGTTTTTATAGCAACGATTGCGAGATACGGAACTATTTTTCTTTTCATATTGATTAGTTACCTGGTAGATTTTAAGTATAGTCTTGTCATTCTTGTAAATGTTCAAACAATTGCTGCTCTGATCGGGTCTCTCGTAAGTTATCTGGCAGTAAGGAAAGGGCTTGAGTTTTCCGCTTCTTTAAGCAAAGAATGGTTTAATAAGATTTTTCATTACGGTAAATATACCTTTGGAACTAACGTAAGTGCAATGGTAAATAAAAACATAGATCAGGCAATGCTAGGCTCTATGATATCTACTGCTTCTGTTGCTACATATACGGCAGCGTTGCGGATATCTACGCTTATTGAAGCCCCAACCTTGTCTGTAGCAACAATTGTGTTCCCGCAGAGTGCTAAAAGAATGCAATCCGAAGGACCCGCAGCTGTAAAATACTTATATGAAAAGTCGGTGGGAATTCTTATTGCAATAATGCTACCTGCTATGATATTTGTCCTTGTTTTTCCAAAGTTCATCATTCAGGTTATAGCCGGAGATAATTATCTGGATACTGTTCCGATTTTGCAAGTGACAATCATATATAGTTTTTTTGTTCCCTATGCCCGTCAATTTGGGACTGTGCTGGATTCAATAGGGAAGCCAAAAGTAAATTTCTATTTTGTAATCTTCGGAGCATGTTTAACAGCTTTGTTTAATTACCTGTATATATCCAGGTTTGGCTTGATAGGAGCAGTGTATGGAACACTAACTACATATGCAATAGTTTTTACCCTGAATCAAATCATATTAAAAAGATTAATGGATATCAGGACCATCAATACATTCATCTATGCCAGAAATTTTTATATAGATCTTTTTAACATAGCCGTTACAAAGATGAAGCTTGGAGGATTACAGATTAATATAAAAAATTGATTTATGAATCGTGATTTAGACATTATCTTTTTTGCCCTGCCAAGATGGGATGGTAATTATTCATCAACTTCATATTCGCTAGCTAAAGAGTTTTCGAAAAACAACCGGGTATTTTATATTGACAATCCGTTTACTATAAAAGACTTTATTACTCAAAATAGAAGTCCGAAAATTCAGACAAGAAAATCGGCTTTAATTTTTGGTAAAAACATATACAAAAAAGTTAAAGGGTTATCTGATAATTTTATAGCAGTCACGCCTCCTTTAACAATACCTAATAATTTTCTTCCTTCAGGATATTTTTATAATGCTTTGTCTTCTGCCAATGACAAACTGATTTTCATGACTATATCCAGGATAATAAAGGATTATGATGTAAAGAAATATATCTTCATAAATTCCTTTAACCCGTTTTATGCCAGACAGCTTCCTGAAAAGATAAAGCCATTATTAAAGATTTACCAAACGGTAGATGATATTGCTCAGAGTGGTTATACTTCCAAACATGGACCAAGGTTAGAGAAGAATGCCGTCGCTTCGGCAGACATTACACTAGCTACTTCTAAGCAGTTGACAAAGCTAATGAAAGCTTATTCTTCAGAGGTCCATTATCTTCCTAATGCAGCTGATGTAGAATTATTCAAATCGGCAGCTTTCATAAAACTGGATCAGCCCAACGAGTTGGAAGGCAATGAAAAAAAGGTAATCGGTTATGTAGGTAACCTTGATAGATTGAGAGTAGATTATCCTCTACTGAAAAAAATCGCTGAATTCCACAAAGATAAAATTCTGTTACTTGTAGGACCTAGCAAGTATGAAACTTACAAGGATTTCGGTCTGGATAAATATCCTAATGTTGTCATTACCGGAGGAAAAAAGCTGGAGGAATTACCAGGTTACCTTCAAAACATAAACTGTGCTATCATTCCTTTCGTATGTAATGAGCTTACTAAAAGTATTTATCCTCTTAAAGTGAATGAATATCTGGCTACAGGAACACCGGTAGTTTCCTCCAGATTTTCTGATGATATTAATGATTTCAGGGATGCGGCTTATCTCGCGGATTCACATGAGGACTTTCTGAATAAGATTGAAGAAGCAATAAAAAGCGACAATGAGGAAAATAGAAAGTTCAGAATTCAATTCGCTGAAAAAAATACTTGGTCTGCAAGAGTAAAAAGTTTTTGGGAAATCGTTGACCCTTATATTGAAAGTAAATAATCAGAATAAAGAAGATTCAATGAAAAAAAAGGAGGAGAGAGAAAATGAAGCTTTTAATAAGGCTTTGGAGAAGTTTATGATTCTTTTCTGCCTTGTTACATGTGTATTTTTCTTTTTTAAAATACTATTCTTTTGATAATGGAAGGACTATTAAAGGAAAAGCTGGGTGAAGCAAAAGAATGGTTAACGAGAAAAGCCATTATTGAAAAATTCAATAATATACCGGGATATATTTTCCTAGTATTTATAGCTCTGTCTTTTGCTTTTGTCGTGAGTAAAGGCGGTCTTTTACCTGGTGCGATTTTGTTGTGTCTGATAGTAGGAGTACCGGTAATTTTTACATGCCTTTTTCGACTTGAAATTGGGGTTTTTATAGTTTTAATACTTTCATTTTTTATATTAACAGTACTTAGATTTGTCGATGCTCCATTAGGTCTAACAATGGATGCGTTGATTTTTTTGATGTTTTTCGGACTTTTTATAAAGCAAACAAGGGAACGCGACTGGAGTTTTGCAAAAAATCCTATCAGCTATGTGATACTTATTTGGATCTTCTATAACCTGATACAGGTACTCAATCCTGGAGCAGCCTCACGTCTGGCCTGGTTTTATACCATCAGAAGTATGGCAGGCATAATGGTATTATTCTTTATTGCTCTGTATTCTTTTAAAACAGTAAATCAGGTAGGCTTATTCTTTAAGATATGGCTTTTTTTGGCATTTCTTGCCGGAGTTTACGGTATATTTCAAGAGGTGCATGGTTTAATGCAATTTGAGTTGGATTGGATCATGGCAGACGAATTGAGGTATAATTTATATTATAACTGGGGGCGTTTCAGAAAATTTTCATTCCTTAATGACCCAACTACATTTGGAATCGTAATGGGATTTTCAGGGCTAGCCTGCTTTGCTTTGTTGGCAGGACCTTTTTCTGATTTTAAGAAGATTTTATTGACTATAGCTGGAAGTACCATGCTTATTTCAATGGTCTATTCCGGAACCAGAACAGCCTATGCACTCGTACCGGTAGGTTTTATGTTTTTTACATTGCTGACATTCAAAAGAAATATATTAATAATTTCAGGAATAGTATTTTTTCTTGGCACTGCGGTAATAGTAAGCCCTATCAAAAGTTTGGGGCCGTTGGGGTCTAACAGTCTCACCAGGATACGATCAACCTTTCAATTTGAAGAGGATCCGTCTTACAATGTCAGAGCTGTTAACCAAAAGAATATTCAGCCTTATATCCAGACGCATCCTCTTGGTGGAGGATTGGGAAGTGTTGGAGTTTGGGGGCAACGTTTTTCTCCTAATTCTCCGCTTTCGGAATTTAAACCGGATAGTGGATATATGAGAGTTGCAGTAGAAATGGGATGGATTGGTTTAATTATAAACCTTAGTATATTTTTTACAATATTAAGGGTAGGGATTAAAAATTATTATAGCGTTAAAGATCCAAAGATAAAAGCATATCTTGGAATGATTTTGACGGTTGTGTATAGCCTTATCGTTGCGAATTTTCCTCAGCAGGCAATAACAATATATCCGACTATTGTTATATTTTATGTGCTTATTGCCCTTTTGGTTAAATTAAAAGACCTTGACGGCCCATTAAAAGTAGGATAATTTTTAGTTTTTAGGCGAAAATTGTTTAATTTTATAAGATATCATTGAATTATGAAGAGGATATTTTTCTTGGTTTTGCTAGTAATCTCAAATGTTTCTTTTGGTCAGACGATTAATTATAACAGTGAAATCTCTGCTCAGGATTCACTATTTGAAGAGCAATTAATTGATATTGCCTGGAAGAATTATCCGGAAAACGAAGAGTTCCGGTTGCTTTTGGAAAAGAGCAGAAAAGAGGTATTTCCAGAACAAATGCGCTTCACCAGGAATCTAAGGCTTACTTATAATTTCAATAATAAAGTAATGGAAGATGGCAGTATGAGTCAAAAACCAATTTTTGGTTTGGGAGTCAGCGTAGCCATAGGCGATTTATTATTGCTGCCTAACACATCCAAGCAGGCCAAAAAAGATGTTGTCATTGCTGAGACTAGACTGAATACTCAGAGATTACATATCAGGAATGAAGTGTTGAAAAGATATTATACTTATGTACTTGCCCTGGATCTGCTTAAATTAAGAACAGCAAGTTTTGAAGATGCGGCTTTGATGAATAAAATAGTTAAAGAAAAGTACAAAGGAGGAAAAGCCACTTTAAATGAGTTTAACCAATTCGATGATATTTATAATAAGAAATTGGAAGACTTATTAACTCAAAGAACTCACCTGGCAATTGCCAAAGCCTCTCTGGAAGAATTACTAGCAATGAAGATTGAAAACATTCCCGGCTATAAGGAAATGCTGGAGCAGCACCAGTAAAAAGCCATTTTTTGCGGGAAGATATTATATAAATAAAAAAAGTTTCATTTTTCAAAGACGAAACATTATATTCCTTATATAATACAATATTCCATTTACCTCATTCATATGACAACCTAGATTAAGTAGTGTAATATTTTTGTGATTTTTTTTAAAAACTTATTGTGTAGAATATTTCCACAGATTGTAAAAAAACTAGCTTTATAACTAATCGACGATTTGTAACTTTTGGTCGGAATAATAAGTAGATAATAAAATAATGTCCACTCCTGATATTTTTGTTTGCTTTGTAGGTTATAATCCATTGTTTATCTAGTAAAATACTGTGTTAGTCCATTGATCTTGCTTAAAGTTTTCTTTGTTTCGGTATTTAATCTATTGATAATTAATTGTTTTTAATTAATATTTTGTATAAAAAGTGGAAATATTAGGATAAGAATTATGTTTGGTTCTTATATGGTTATATTTTCTAGGTTGGATTATTTTTTTTCAGGGATTAGTACTATTTGTCTTTTTTTTCGACGAATAATTATGGTAATGTAATTTTTGTATTAAAAAGAGGAGATATTGAAGGTGAGATAGATCTTACTTTTGTCTTATCGGGACTTAGTATAAATTTTTAGATTCAATCATTTTAAAATTCTAGTTTGAAAAAAACAATTTTCACTAAACGTTTACAAAACTTTATGAAAAAATTTTTATTCTTCCTCTGTTTCTTGGGGATAGGTATTATCCATTCCAAAGCCCAATATAGTGGTATTTCCTGGAGTTGGAATACAAAAGCGTATGATTCTCTCTTCTTTACAGGGTCAGCTGCGGTAGAAAACTATACAATGCCGTACAGGTTATTGAAACCTCAGACTTATAACCCGTTAGACCAGGTAGCGCGTTACCCGCTGGTGATAATGTTACATGGTAAAGGTGAGGGGATGGGCACTGATTGTAGTACCCAAAGAGGAATAAATATTTGCCAACTTGGCTGGGGTGGAAAAATGGAGCTGGATTCCGTAGGGAAGTATCCGGCTTTTTACGTTCATCCACAAACGTTTGGAGGTGGTTGGTCTTCTTCTGATGGTAGTGGTAATTACACTCCAACACCAGAAAGACCAATGGCAGTTTTGGTCGAGCTTTTAGATTACCTATTCAGAACATATCCTGTAGATTTAAATAGAGTATATATCCACGGATTATCAGGTGGTGGACAAGGTGTGTGGGAAATGTTATTCAGATACCCAGGCTTGTTTGCAGCAACATCGCCTCATAGTGCTACAGGAAATCTTTATTTAGCTAAAAATATTATTTATAATCCGATCTGGACTGTTCAAGGTCAGACCGATACAAATCCACGTCCTGAGAATTCGATTAAAATGATGGATTCTTTGAGAAAATATGGAGCTACCCCGATTCTTACTTATAATGCTACCTCAAATAATCAAGTTTGGCCGGTCATTAACAATGTATCAGGTAATCCTATTTATACTTATGTACCGAATGTTGGGCACGATGCATGGACAACCTTATATAATAGTCCGGTTTGGTTAAAGTGGATGTTTTCACAAAGCAAACTTAAAATTAAAGTTTGGAACAATGGTGATCTAGCTATTTGCCAAAATGCAAATGATAGCAGATTGTTGGGTATTTCGCCGGGTTATGAGGAATATGAGTGGAGAAAGGATGGGGCTATCATTGCTAATTCAAACTCTAATACATTTACAGCTACTGAACCAGGCGCATATAGCGTAAGATTTAAAAAGAAGCAATATTACTTCAGCGGGGCCAGTGTATGGACAGACTGGTCAGAGCCAGTAAATATTATTTTCAAGGCACCTACTTCTCCTGTAACTATAACTCAATTAAGCAGCACAGCTCTTCCTTCACTAGACGGCAAAACATCAGTTACTTTAGGCACACCTGCAGGTTATTCTTATTTATGGTCAACAGGAGCTACTACGCAAAATATTACCACTTCTACAGCTGGTACTTATACTGTTAGAGTTACTTCTCCGAATGGTTGTCAAAGCGTTCCTTCTGAACCTGTAATAGTGACAGTTGGAAATCAGCCCAATACACCTGCGGCACCAGATAACCTTACTGCTGTTGGAATTTCTACTAAAAAGATTAAACTTTTCTGGGAAGATAAATCAAATGATGAAAATGGATTTGAAATTTATCACGCAACAGCCCCAGGGGGACCATACATATTCAGAAAAGTAGTAGCCGCAAATACTGTTACTTATGAAGATGAACAACTGATTCAGAATAAAACATATTACTATAAAATTAGAGCGATAAATAATAATGGAGGTTCTTCTTATTCTGTAGAGAAATATGCAAAAACTTCTCTTGATAATATTATTCCTACAACTCCTCTTAATTTAACCATTACTGCAAAAAACAGTACAAGTGTAAGTTTATCCTGGACAGGAAGTACTGATAACTATGGTTTAAGTAAATATCTTATTTATGCTAATAATACTGTAATAGCAGAGGCAAATGCTTCTCCTTTCACGGTAAACAATCTTAACAGGGATACTTATTATGCTATTACGGTAAGGGCACTTGATAATGCTGGATTACTGTCAAATCCATCCAATCAGGTTTCCTTCTCTACTAACATGCCTGGATTAGATTATTCCTATTATGAAGGAACCTGGAGCATGCTTCCTGATTTCAGTGCACTAACTCCAGTAAAGACAGGATCTATATCCACTTTCTCTTTAACTCCGAGAATAAAATCCGATTATTTCGGATTTAGATTTACAGGTTATATCAATATAACTACTGCCGGTAATTATACTTTTTATACAAATTCTGATGACGGTAGTAAGCTTTATATTAATAATAATCTGATTGTTAATAATGACGGTGCCCATGCTCCACAAGAAAGATCAGGTACTGTAAATTTGCCAGTTGGTAAACATGCAATTAGAGTAGATTTCTTTGAAAATGCTGGTGGTGAACAATGTAATGTAAGTTATTCAGGTCCTGGAGTATCAAAAATGATCATTCCGAGTTCTGTCCTATTTACAGGAACAGGTGCTACGTCTTCTACACCTCCGGCAGCTATCAGCTCTTTATCAGCAGCAGCACTGGGTTCTTCCAAGATTAAAGTTACATGGACCAACTCAGCTCCAAATGTAAATTTTGAATTGTACAGAACTAATTCCGGAGGCACCACTAATACACTTATTTATACAGGAAATGCATTAACCTATACTGATTTTGGATTAAATGCATCAACAAAATATTACTATAAGGTAAAATCAATTACACCTACCGGTGAAACGGCTTACCCTACTATCGTAAATGCCACTACAACTCCAAAGCCTGCAGCGCCTGGTGCTCCTGGCTCACTTGCAGCTGAGGTATTATCTTATTCTCAGGTAAAATTAACTTGGACAGACTCAAATAATGAAGATTATTTTGTTATAGAAAGATCGGAGTTTAATTCGAATAACTTTACAGCAATTGATAGTGTATCTGCAAATACCTTAACGTATACCAATACGGATGTATATTCTAATACTTCTTTCTATTATCGTGTCAGAGCGGCAAATGATGGTGGCTATTCAGAATATACTTCAATTATTAATGCGGTAACAGCTAAAAATATACCTCAGGTACCAACAAACTTATCGTTTGAAGTTAAATCAGCGCTGAAAATTAATCTTTCTTGGACTGATAATGCGACTAATGAGGATGGGTTTATACTTGAGAAAAGCTCAGATGTAGATTCTGGTTATGTTGTACTTGCTACATTGCCTGCCAATGCAACTACATATACTGACGGTGGAGTTGAAGGAGCGACTTATTACTACAGATGGAAGGCATTTAATGCGCATGATGGTATTTCAGATTACTCAAGTGTTCTTACTGTAAATGTACCTCAGGCTCCTTATGCTCCAAATGCTGGCAGCTGGAGAATCGCAGCTGTTGAAGCGGCTGATAATGGCGGTGATGCTAACTTCGTTACTGCGCTTAAAACTAAACAGGATTATCTAACAAGCCTTACCGTTGCTCCAGGAGCCACCAGAACGGTTTCTGTTAAACTTCCTGCCTTGACAAACAATGGTATGTTTGTATTTAACATAGAAAATAACATTGAGTCAGTTCCTGTAACAGCTTTCACTTCTGACAATTCTACTAACGGTGTCGATGGAACCTGGACAGCAGTTGCAAGTCCTTATGTTTCTGCATATGAAAATGACCTTCAAAAGTTTGATATTCCTCAGGCTTATAGTGGAAAGTGGATCAGACTGTCTTTCCAAAACAATTTCAGCGGAAATATTAAATTGAAAGAATTCGGTCTTTACCAATTCTCTCAAACAGGAAGAGACAATTATTTTCTGATCTGCGGTGCATCTATCGAAGAAGCGTGGGGTAGCCAAAATGAAATTAAAAAAGAAATAGAAGCAGCATTTCCAGGTCAGGGTTATGAGCCTGTGATATTCAATATCTCTGTAAGTGGCCAGAATGTGGGAGGATTAGCATCTACTATTGATGCAATTCTTGCAAGACACCCTCATGCTTCATATGTATTTGTACATCAGGGTGGAAATAACGTCACACCTAAGAGACCATTCAAATATTCAGATTTTTATAGTTCTTACACAAAGAACCAATTTGTTAGTCAGTTCAATAAAATTGCAGAGTCTATTATAAATGCAGGTAAACTTCCGTTCTTCTCAAGAATTTCTTACCGTGATTATAAGACTGAACCTAAAGTTAATGGTGGTTTGAACCAGGAAGTAGGTTCACTACCTTTTAACATATTAATGGATGATTTAATTAAGAAGTACGCTCCTGAAACTTACGATTTTGCAGAGAAAAAGGGTAGAATAGATATGTATGAGCTTACTCTTAATAATCAGGGCTTGCTTACTCCTTATGATGGAATTCACCCATTAGTTAGTCAGACTGATAAATATATTAAGTTCTTTGTAAATACAGCTGTTAAATATATTTATAAAGGAGTTTGGAGTACCCCGGTACCATATACTGAATTTGTTCCTAACCTGCATGCTAAAGCAACTACAGCTGTTGAAGCTGCTGAATACAGCTATAAAGGTATCGACTGGTACAATGCCAGAATATTAACAGAACTGATCGGTAATTCTTCTGTAAGGGTTCCATTGCTTCAGAGACTGGAGGCTATTGATACAAACTATGTACCTGCTATACCTGCAATTGTTAATGATGTAGTAGCCTCTGCTGTTTCATATAATAAGATTAATCTTACCTGGAGTGATTTATCCAATAATGAGTTAGGATATGAAGTTTATAGATCTGCTACTCCTGAAGGAGCATATTCCAGGATTTTCATTTCAGATAAAAATACTACGTCTTTCACTGATTCAACTTTAAATCAGACAACTACCTATTATTATAAGTTAAAAGGATATAATAAAGGAGGGGCTTCTGTATTTTCAAATGTAGCCTCTGCAACAACACCGGTAAAGCCTTTCATAAATACACGTCCTACCTTTACTGCAATTGTAAACCCTACAGTGAAGGAAGCAACAACTTTGGTTATTCCGATTCAGACAAATGATGTTGATCCGGATCAAATTATCCTTAAAGGTTATGGGATTCCTGCATTTGCAACATTTGTTGATGATCTTAATGGTAGTGGAAGAATTATTGTAAATCCAGGATTAAATGATGCCGGAACTTATAATATCTCTCTGACTTCCAATGATGGTCAAGGTGGAAAAGATAGCATATCTTTCGTTCTGACTGTTATCAATAATGTTATAGAGACTACTGTTCACAAAGTACATACTGGAGGAGCTGCAATAAGTGCACCTACTTTTGACTGGGCTGCAGATACAAAAGATAATCCATCACCGTATCTGGATCCTGCAACACAGAATTTGACTCAGACATATACTTTTAATGCAGTAAACACAACTGATGCTCCTAATCAATTATATTCTGTATACAGATATGTTCAGAACAATGTTCCGATGCAATATAATTTCCCTGTTTCCAGTGGATATTATAAAGTGAAGTTATATTTCTGGGCTAGAGTTACCGGTGTTGGACAAAGAGTGATGAACGTTAAACTTGAAGGCACTCAAATGTTAACAAACTTTGACGTGTATGCAGAAGGTGGAAATAATCCAATCATGAAAACTCTTTACGTGAATGTTACAGATGGTATATTGGATCTTGACATTGTAAGAGTTACAGGTAACTCAGTTATTAGTGGAGTAGAAATAGTTAAAGTTGAAGAACCTGCTCCAAATCATAATCCTGTAATAGATCCTATTGCTGATCTGTCCTTGAATATTTCCAATAGCGCCAGTGTAGCAATAAATACAAGCGATGCAGACGGAGATATAGCTTCACTATCGGTTTCCGGTCTTCCTGCTTTTGCTACATTCACGAATAATGGGAATGGGACAGGGAATATAGTATTTAATCCTTCTGTGGCAAATGTAGGTAACTATGTAATAGTAGTTACTGCTAATGATAATAAGAATGGAATTGCAACTAAAGCATTTACTGTAAATGTTAGTACGAGCGTTCCAGAGAACCATAATCCTGTAATAGTATCCGTAGCTCCTCAAACTGTTACGATTCCAAATGTTCTTACGTTTGGTGTAACTGCGACAGACCAAGATTCTGATCCTCTTACGCTTTCTATAACCGGATTGCCATCTTTTGCTACATTTACTGATAGCGGAAATGGAACAGGAAATGTGGTTGTTACGCCTAGTACTAATGATGCTGGTGTTTATACGTTGACCATAACTGCAACGGATAATAATGGTGGTTCAACCAGTCAGGAAATTACAATTACAATCAATCCTGCTCTAAATCAGAATCCTGTTATTTCTCCTGTATCACCTCAGACGATTACTATACCGAATACTCTGATTTTGGGTGTTTCTGCGACAGATGCAGATGGAGATACAATTGCCTTGTCAGTAAGCAACCTTCCATCATTTGCGACTTTTACAGATAATTTAAATGGAACCGGTTCAATGGTCTTAAATCCATCAGCAGGCACGGAAGGTGTTTATGATGTTACTTTAACCGCAACAGATAGCAAAGGAGGTACAGCTACTCAGGTGATTTCAATTAATATTATTCCTGCACCAAATCAGAATCCTATTATTGCTCCTCTGTCGCCTCAGACGGTAACCATACCGAATACTCTAATTGTAGGTCTTTCTGCAACTGATGCAGATGGAGATGCAATCGCCTTGTCAATAAGCGGCCTTCCATCATTTGCAACCTTTACGGATAATTTAAATGGAACAGGATCTATAGTCTTGAGTCCAGCACCAGGAAATGAAGGGACTTACGAGGTTACTTTAACTGCAACAGATAGCAGAGGTGGTACATCTACTCAGGTTGTTTCAATAGCTGTTAATGCAGCAGTTAATAATAATCCTGTGATTACTTCGGTTGTACCTCAAACTGTTACTATTCCAAATAATCTTACTATAGGAGTTTCTGCAACAGATGCGGATGGCGATGCAATTACATTATCAGTAAATGGTCTTCCATCATTTGGAACCTTTACGGATAATTTCAATGGAACAGGATCTGTAGTCTTAAATCCTGCAGTTGGAAATGAGGGTTCTTATGAGATTACTCTAATAGCAGCAGATAGCAGAGGTGGTTCAGCTACTCAGGTTATTTCAATAGTTGTAAATGCAGCAGTAAATAATAATCCAGTAATTGCTTCAGTTGCACCTCAGACGGTTACAATACCAAATAGTTTAACAATCGGAGTTTCAGCAACAGATGCAGATGGCGATGCACTTATCCTGTCGGCTAGTAATTTACCTTCATTCGCTGTATTTACAGATAACTTAAATGGAACGGGAAGTATAGTAGTTAATCCTACATCAAATACAGAAGGTTTATACGATGTGACAATTACAGCCAACGACAGCAAAGGTGGAGTGGTTTCAGAAGTAGTTACAATCTTAGTAAATGCACCTACTGTACCTGTTAATCATAATCCGGTTATTACTCCTATAGCAGATAATACCATTGCAGTTCCAAATACGCTGGTAGTTAGTATTTCATCAACTGACCCTGATGGAGATACGATCACATTATCTGCAATCGGATTACCTTCATTTGCTACATTTACAGATAGCTTAAACGGAAGAGGAAGTATTGTTCTAACTCCGGCAGCTATTAATGAAGGAACATATAGTTTCACTGTTATTGCTTCAGATTCTAAAGGAGGTTCGGCAACTCAATCAGTTTCAGTTACCGTAACAGTTCCTGTTGTGGCTGATCAGGTACTTTACAGAATAAATGCAGGTGGTACAGTTGTAACAGATCCTGTAATGAGTTGGGCTACGGATGCTAAAAACGTTCCAAGCGCATATCTAGACCTGGTTGCCAATACCACTAATTTGATAGCAACGGTAACGTACTCTGGAATTAATACTACAGATGCACCTTTAGTATTATTTAGTACCTATAGATACAGTACCACTTTACCTCTGCAGTATAATTTCCCTGTTGCGAATGGAAATTATAAAGTGAAATTATATTTCAAACCTAATGTTGCCAATCTGAAAAACAGAGTAGCAAGCATTGCTTTGGAGAATGTAGTAGTAGCTCCGAATATGGATTATTATGGAGAAGGTGGAGGCGATTTTCCATTCCAGAAAACATTTGTTGTTCAGGTAAATGATGGAGTTCTTGATCTGGATTTGATCAGAGTTACTAATAACCCTTCACTTTACGGAATTGAGATCTTATCTACAAGTGAAAATGTTCCTGTTAGATTTGCTCAGTTTGCATCATCATCTGCAATAAACAATAACATAAATGTGAGTCTTTCTCCAAACCCTGCATCAGATATCCTAAATGTAGAGTTTAGTGAGGAGATTGATCAGCCTGTTAAGATCTCGATGATTGACGAGATGGGTAAAGTTGCTTTTGAAATTCCTGCACACACATATTCAATGGGAGCAGTTCAATTAGATCTTTCTGACCTGACACCTGGAATGTATCTATTGAATGTAACTACTGAAGACGGAAAAAATAAAGTATTGAAGGTTATTAAAAGATAGATTCAGATTTAAATCTGACAATATAAAGCCCGAAAGTTAATGCTTTCGGGCTTTATGTTTTATTATCAATTGAGTTATTAGAATACCACCTTTACTGATCTTGGAAAATGTTCCTAATAAAGAATTTGGGAGGGGGGAGAATATAAAAAAAGCCTGAATCGGTATTCAGGCTTTTTATAATTTGTATTAATGAATAATCAGTTTTTTCTTTAATTCTCGGATAAATTTTAAGGTTCTGATTGAGACTTTGATTCTGGTCTTTAAACTACCACCACCTTTGGCTTCTCCGAATTGTCTTGTCTTAAACACAACAGGGATTTCATATATAGTTCCATATTTTGTAGCAAAATACTGGGCATAAAGATCAAGTGAAAAGTCATATGGTGCTTTGTCCTTTAGATAGGTTTTATAAAAGTCTTTGCTGAATACTTTGGGCTGTGCTCCTATATCAGCCAGCCTCACTCCAAGTTCAGCTGAGGCTATTAGTTGCATCATATAAGTAAAAAAAGCAGGCCCCCAGGCTCTGTTTTGCCTTTTACCTTTTACAAATGCTTTTGGATTATTGATCTCTTTAAATTTCTCATATGCAATGATGACATCAATAGGATCAGTTTGTAAATCTGCATGAGTCCATGCTAAAACATTTCCTACAGCAGCATCTAATCCGGATAATATCCCAAAACCATAGCCCTTATTAATTTCAACTTTTACTGATCTGAACCTGGCATCATTGACTTTACTGAATTCTTGTGTTAAAATTTCGGATGAATTATCCGTAGAACCGTTATTAACCAAAATAACTTCTATATTTTGTCTTTCCTTTAATGCTTCCCTGAATAACTTAATAATATGAGGGATATTCTTAGCCTCATTGTAACAAGGAACTATAATTGAAAGATCTCTTTCCGCTAAACTCATGAACTAAATTAATTTTTCTGGTAAACTTCGATAAATGAATCGTCTTCTTTTCTAGGCGAAGGGAAGGTATCAATCAATTTATATTTTGTGCGAAGTACATCTCTTATTTTTTCAGGATAAAAATTGTCAAGTGATGGTACTTCTTCAAATAAAATAAGATCAAATTCATTATGTAAAATTCGTTGATTTACTTCATCAACCTGTTTGTCAAACATACCTATATTCAGATGGTACCACAATGGAACATCTGTCACCGGTGTATATTTTAGCTCATAGGATAATGGCGTAAGCTCAGACATGTTAAGGACCTTTAAGTCTTGTGCTTTTTTCCCGAAATCCATTTTTATGATTTTATGAAGCCCTTCAACAGTCTTTTCTGGCATAGAAACCTTTCCGAAGGATTTTAAGCCTGTAAGAATCCATGGACCATTATCAGCTTTTTTCTGATCTTTAACTCCTACAACAGGTCCATCAGAGATTTTCAACATCCTGCCCGCATATTTCCAAAACATAGCGGACCACCATAGGAATAAGCACAGAATGAATATAGGTAGTACTGTAACTTTTTCGAATGCAATATTCAGGTTAATGTTTGTTAGAAGAAAAGCAAATGCAAATGCATGAAAATATGTAGTTGTATCCGATGGTAGCCTGCTTGTAACTTTAGTAATTAAAGTTTCTGCTATAATGCCAATTGTAATAAGGGCGAAGAAAACAGCTTTTTTATCCCTCAGAAAAACAGATACATCTTTAAGCTTATAAAGAATGATTACGATGAATATAAAAATATAGAACTTCTCCCAATTTGAATCCCCAAGAAATGAATTAAGGAAGTTTATGGCTTTTAATCTTGACTGATGAGGTGGTTGACCATAGTTGAACCAGTATCCGAATCCATATTTGAGAAAGGGTTTTATCACTATAAATCCTGTCAGAAATGTAGCGCCGACATAGATAAGAACAGGTACAATTTTTCTTTCGTAGAAGAGATTTAAAATAATTAATGCAAGGCAGAAAAAGAATGCCAGTCCGCCATAGTCCTGCTTCGTAAAGAATGAAAGGAATGTAAAGACGGATGCAAAAACCAGATACCCTATTCTGAATTTACTTTTTTCCTGAAAGATATAATGAAGTATAAACTGGATAGCGAATAGTTCGAATACAAAAGCCGTATTGTTATACCATGGCCAGAAGAATATGAATGTATAAGAGAAGCAGAAAACCAGTGTAGAAAAGAGAATTACAGCAGGTTTAACGTTAAGTGTTTTTAATATAGTTCTGAATGACAGAAGTGAAAGTACATTGATTAAAAATTGTGCTTTCAATAAAGACGATAGAAATGGCCCAAAGATTTTAAAAAAGATAGTTGGGAATATAAAGAACCCAAATCCTAAAGGCATTCCGAAGTCTTTAAATGGGATCTGTCCCAGATAAAGTCTGTATGAGCCTTCCCAGGTCAGATACAAATTATCTCTGAATGGCAGTGTGAAAAATAATGGAAATATTGAAAAAGCAATGATGAAGAAAAATTCAATAAAAAAAAGTTGTCGTTCTGAAAATCTGGACTCTAGCATCGTTTATATCTTAGGAAGATTGAAAATTCGTTGTTTAGGTTTAAAGGGAGTAACTATTAGTGAAAGTTCATACGCACCTGTTCCTTTATAGTTTCTGGTGAGTGAAGAGGAATTAAGATCATAACTTAAGCCCATCGAATAATAGTTATTTCCAAAACTTACTGTAAATATAAAAGAATCCTCTATTCTATACCACATTCCGAATCTAATCTCGCTAGGTATAAGTGGTTTTGAAGCAGGTTTGTAATAAAACTTTTCATCAAGAAGGTAATAATGAAGGCTTAAGCCTAAATTGATTTGTCTGAAGCGTTCCTGTAGTTGTATAATTGTATTTGGAAGAATATATACTCTTTCTTTTAATTTGGTTTCCAGTCCTGCATTGAATTTATATAGAACAGGTAGTCTTTCATCCGAAGCTTGGTATAGTCCTGATTTAGGTCGGTTAAAGTGATAAGCTGATATTCCGACAAATGAACTAAAATTTGCCCCTCTGCGTCCGTAATTTCTGAGAGGATTAAAGTAATACATGATACCTCCGGTGAGATCAGGTCTTGTACTAGTATAGTTTCTGAGATTAACATCTAAATGTGCATTAGGGTCTATTCCTTCAGGTGTGTATTGACTTCCCCACTGCAACTGATCGTAATTGACACTTTTTTGAATAAATCCTATCTGTGCTCCGAAAAGCACATGGTGCAATGATGCCAATGGAAGGTCATATGATCCATTAACGCTGGCTCCAAGAGTTTTCAGAATTCCATCTCCAGTCTTGTCGTTATTGACTGTCAGACCAATGGCTCCGTAAGGACTTCTTGTTTTGCCCGGCCTGAAAAACGGATTTATTACAGATACCTGACTTGTAGAATAGGGTGTTCCTAAATTTTTCCATTGAACTCTGTGATTCATGGATATGGAAAATCCACTATATGTAGCAGAGAGAGCAGGATTGAGATATAATGCTGCAGGATAAAATTGAGAAAATTGAGCATCCTGAGCCTTAGTAATTCTGGTGAATAATACTGTCGCAATAAATAATATGCTTGCACTTAATTTAAATTTCATTATCCTACCTGATTAATGTAATAGTACCAGACTTTTCAATTTTGTTTCCATTATCTTCCTTTGCTTTTAAAACATAGGTATATGTGTCCATAGGAGCATTGTTTCCATCCCAACCAGTATTTTTGGCCTCAGCTAAATCAGTTGTGGAGTAAAGAACCTGTCCCCATCTGCTGTATATGGTAAAGCTAAAGTCTTCAGGAGCCAATTTTCCATATACCTTTATGACTTTATTTTCAGGGTTGGTTTCATATGGGCTTAAGGCACTCGGTATCCAGTATGATTCTCGAGCTTCTAATGCGGTATCCTTTACCTGGATTTGTACCTCTTTGGATATTTCACAACCATTAACATCAGTAAGAATCAAAGCTGCTTTATAAAGTCCTCCCTGTATAAAATTATGAGCCAGGAATTTTTTTTCTGATGTTATTCCATCACTTAAAGACCATTCAAAGGATTTTATTTTTAAAGGATTGAGGTCTGATGTATTAAGGAAGTATACAGAGTCCAGAGTTGTGCTTTGTATGGTGACTCCACTGTCAGATTTAATAGTATCGTCCACTGTTATGATGTCAAATGTAACAATCGGAATCTCCGCAATGGACATCGATAGGCTAGAGCTGCTTTCTCCTCCCTTATCATCATAGGCTGTAGCAGTAATAATATTTGATCCGGGATCAAGATTGCTGACAGATAAAGTATATGGTGCAGATAAGTCTGTTCCTATTAATTGACCGTTCGCATAGAATTCGACTTTGGCAATTAAACCATCTTCATCGGTTGAAGTGGCAGAAAGTGGTATTTCAGAGCAATAGGAGTAAGTGCTATTGGAGCCAGGTGAAGTAATGTTGACTATAGGTAATTTATTAGGACTTTTAACGTTAATCGCCACTTTATTAGATGTGTCCCTTTTTCCATTATCTTTTATAACCACTGCATAAACTTCAAAATTACCTTCAAACGAATTGCTCCAGCTATATTGATAATCTGGAGCAGAGCTTTCTCCGATTTTAATATCATTTGCATAAAATTCAATTTTTACGCCTGCATTGTCCGGGTCTGTAACATTTGCAGAAAATTCAATGGTTGACCCAAACTCATAATTACTGTTTATTTCAGGTGAAATCAGCGATACAATAACTGATCTTTTGCCTATAGAAATTACTACCGGTGTAGATGCAACTTTGGCTCCATCGTTGTCAGTAGCAAATGCTACGATTTCATATTCTCCGATAGGAGCATTGTTCCACGTAAATGAAAAATCAGGATAAAGTCGTGTTGTTGTAAGGACTCCATTAATGTAATATTCTACCATTTTTATTGAACCGTCAGGGTCATTAGCATCCACATTTAAAGTAATAGGCTCAGAAAATTGGAATGTAGTCCCATTGGTAGGTGCAGTAATAGAAATAGAAGGAAGTTTGTTGCTTACTGTAATCTGAATGGTTTCAGACTCTTCTGTATTTAAATTATCCGTTGCTTTTACTGTTATAGTATAGGTTCCTGTGGGAAGATCATTTAATGCCAGAGTATATGGGGAAGAAGTTGTCGTTCCTATAAGAGAATCATTCAGGTAAAACTCAACTTTACTGATAGTACCATCTGCATCAGTTACAGTAGTATTAATGACTACCTGATCATCTGAGTCAAATGTTTGATTGTTTAAAGGGGTATTAATCGTTACTACCGGAGGTGTATTGGAAATAGTAATGGTTATCGGAGCAGATGCAACTTTGGCTCCATCATTGTCAGTTGCAAATGCTACAATTTCATGATCTCCGATAGGAGCATTATTCCAGCTAAAAGAAAAGTCCGGATATGTACGTGTTGTTGTAAGGACTCCGTTAATGTAATATTCTACTTTTAGTATTAAACCATCAGGGTCTTCAGTTTCAACATTGAAAAGAATGGGATCAGAAAATTGGAATGTAGTCCCATCTTTTGGTGAAATAATAGAAATTGAAGGGAGTTTATTGCTTACTGTAATCTGAATCGTTTCAGAGCCTTCTGTGTTTAAGTTATCCGTTGCTTTTACTGTTATAGTATGGGGTCCTGTGGGAAGGTCATTTAATGTCAGGGTATATGGCGAAGAAATTGTCGTTTCTATAAGAGAATCATTCAGATAAAACTCTACTTTACTGATAGTGCCATCTGAATCAGTTACAGTAGTATTAATGACTACCTGATCATCTGAATCAAATGTTTGATTGTTTAAAGGGGTATTAATCGTTACTACAGGAGGAGTATTGAAAATAGTAATGGTTATCGGAGCAGATGCTACTTTGGCTCCATCGTTGTCAGTCGCAAATGCTACGATTTCATAATCTCCAATAGGAGCATTAGTCCACGTAAATGACAAATCAGGATATAGACGTGTTGTTGTCAGGGTTCCATTAATGTAATATTCTACCTTTTTTATTGAACCATCAGGATCCTCAGTTTCAACATTTAAAAGGATAGGTTCAGAAAATCTGAATGTAGTCCCATTGGTAGGTGCTGTAATAGAAATAGAAGGGAGTTTGTTGCTTACTGTAATCTGAATGGTTTTAGAATCCTCTTTATTTAAGTTATCCGTTGCTTTAACTGTTATGTTATAAGTACCTATGGGAAGGTTATTTACTTCAAGGTTAAATGGCGTTGAAGTCATGGTTCCTAAAATGGAATCATTCAGTAAAAACTCAACTTTACTGATAGTGCCGTCGCTGTCTGTTATAGTCGTATTGATTAATACCTGATCATCTGAATCAAATGTCTGATTATTAGCAGGGGCATCGATTGTAACTACAGGGGGCGCATTGTAAATTGTTACGGATATCGGAGCAGATGTAGTTGTTTCATTGTCATTGTCCGTAGCTTTAGCCGTGATCACATAATCCCCTTCAGTTAAATTTGTCCAATTGAAAGTATATGGTTGAGTTGTGCTTTCTCCGATCTTTAAACCACCGTTGAATAATTCAACTAATACAACATTGCCATCTACGTCAGTGGCATTGACTTCAAAATTAATATTTCCAGGAGTTAATGTCTGACTATCGACCGGATTTATGATAGTAACATCGGGAGGGATATTGGTAGTGACATTAACTACAATTTTAATTGCAGCAGAAACATTTTGTTTCCCAAGGTTATCATAAGCAACCGCTGTGATACTATATGTTCCATTTTGAACATTTTTCCATTCATAAGAATAAGGGCCGGTCAGATCTTCTCCTAAAATTGTTGTACCATTATAAAAAACAACCTTGCTGATAGAGCCGTCACTGTCTAAAGCTTCTGCGGTAATTTCAATATCAGCACCCGTTTCATATACAGACAAATTAGCGGGAGAGGTGATTTTTACAGTTGGGAGATTGTTTACAACTGTGATATTAATAGTTTTGGTTGCAGTAGTTCCGGCATTGTCTGTAGCTCTTGCGGTTATGGTATAGCTGCCTTCCGGAACATTAGTCCAATTAATACTGTATGGAGCTGTATTGTCAGAACCGATAAGATTAGTATTGTTATAAAAAAACTCAACTTTAGATATAATGCCATCTTCATCTGTTGCAGTTGCTTCAATTGTAATATTGGAGCCCGGGGAAAATTTAGCATTGTTTAAAGGTGCTGTAATATTTACAACAGGAGGGGTATTGGTAATTGAGAACTGGATAGGAAGTGAGGTTGCTGTACCACCTATATTATCTGTAACTTTCGCGGTAATAGCGTAGGTGCCAAGAGGGATATTCTTCCAGCTATAAGAATAAGGAGTAGTTGTTGATTCTCCTATTTTTGTAGCACCATTAAAGTACTCGACCTTAGTAATAGTGCCATCTGCATCGGCGGCATTAACCTTTAATTCCACGTCTGTAGCAAAAGGGAAAGAACTATTATTAGAAGGAGCAACGATGCTGACGGTTGGTAAAGTATTTGTAACAGTAACTGTGATAGCAGTTTGGGAAAAACCTCCATTGTTGTCTGTTGCTTTGGCGATTAATTTATAAGTTCCTGTAGATAGGGGAGTCCAGGAAATCTGGTATGGACTTGCAGTGGATGATCCTATTAAGATTGTATCTTTATTGTTTATTGTATAGTAAAATTCGACTTTTGTAATTGTTCCATCGTTATCTGTAGCATTTGCTTCAATGTTAATAACTTTACCTGCAGCACTGCTGCTATTATTTGCAGGTTTGGTTATTGTTACCACAGGTAAAGTATTTTTAACTACAACAGTAATTGTTGAAGAAGTAGTCTTTCCTCCATTGTCCGTTGCTACTACTTTGATTGTATATGTACCCTCCTTTACATCAGACCAGTCATAACTATAAGGAGCAGTTAAGTCTTCACCTAGTTTTGTCGCTCCATTATAGAATTCCACTTTAGTTACCGAACCATCCGGATCGTTTGCATCTGCTTTTATCGATATAACAGAACCAGGTGCAAAGACAGCATTATTCAAAGGTTGAGTGATTTTTACAATAGGAGGGATGTTCCGGAATTCAAAAGCTCCTATATCAAATGCAGCCCCGGAAGGTCTTGGTTCAAGATCAAAATCTTTAGTAACTCCAAACGAGGTTAAATCTTTCCCTTTGTCGATTGCAGGCGAAGTAGATTGCAGGCGGACATCAAATGGAGCTGTTCCGCTTACAAATTTTACATCTTCAATTGTATTGGTCAGATAATTATTGGATTCTTCAAATAAGGTGACATCATTAGCCTTCTTTAGCAGGCTTCTGCCGGTTCCAACCTTTGCGATGATATTGTTATGTACCCTTTTGGGTCCGCCTCCTGGTCCAAAAAAATTAAAACCATCCAATCCTGCATTAATAATCGTGTTATTAAAAAAATTATAGTATCCGACTCTTACAACCGAAGCTCCATCCCAGCATACGAATCCATATTCTTTAGGATTTATAATTACATTATTGAAGATATCCTGATTACCCATGGCGTGATTTTGGATACCATTTCCTGAACCATTTTCTATCCAGTTATTATATGCTTTTCCAGTTGTTCCTTCACCAAGTAGTAGCCCTTCATTCTGGGTTTCTTCATTTCTCAGTCCATAATTTTTTATAATGTTATCGTATACTTCGCAGTCCTCGTCTGCATTTTTAATCTGAATACCGTCCAGCCCTGTATTTTCAGTAATGTTATTATAGACTCTTGCCCCGATGATTGAATGCGAGCGAACTGTTTTGGGGCAGGTTTTGGAGGGATCATCCGGACATGGACAATTAATTGTTCCTTCTTTGTACCATCCATAGCCCATGTAGATACCTTCTCCTCCTGTATCGTGGATGTAATTATCATGGATTATTGGATTGTACATGGTCCACACACCTCTTTCAGCTGATCCGTCGCATACTGGATTGGTTTTAATTCCGATCCCTGCAAACCCTGCTGTATCCGAATGAGTGTTAGAACTGGCTCCTGCTATTTCAACATGGGCAATTTCAAAGTTGGTGGTGAATTCTTTAGCATCCATAAAAAATTGATTCTTATTCCTTGCTGTTATTTTAAAGCCGTATTTAACAGCCGGATCACCGTTTCCAAGAAATTTAAAGTGTTTTGAATTTTGGAATATGACACCAAATTCTCTGGTATCTATCACCGTTTGACCTCCACAGTTTTTGATGATGATAGGCTGGCTTTCAGTTCCTGCAAAATTTAATATCCTGATGCCTCTGGAATATTGGATATTTTTGAAGCAGAATACTTCACCGGGTTTAATTTGTATATCATTAGCATTAACATACCAAGGAACTCTAAGGGTAATTTCTACTCCTTTGTTTAATACTTTACCATTGGCTTGTAAAGTGAAATCACATCCGCAATCCTGAGCAGATAAGGTATTGAATATGCTAAGCAGGATGCAAAATAATAATATTAAAGAAGCTTGAAATTTCATGTTTTAAAAGTGCTATTTGTATTGTAATAGGAGGATCAAACAATAGGAGCTATTTATAAACACTTCCTCTGAAAAGAGTTTATATCTTTATATTTTTTATTTAATTAATTACATTGACTTAAAGATATTACTTTTGTTTTATCTTTTCAATAATGGGCTTATACGATAATTTTATTACATGTGTGAGGTTTCTGCGAAAAGTCAAATTTAATCTATGGTTAATATAGATCGGTAATTGTAGGGGCTGGGGGCAGTATTAATTACTTTTTTTTGAATTAAAATGCTGTGAATTAATATTTTGTCTGCTTAAAGGTTGAGTACGAGAAAAATGAAATTTAGTCGTTGGATTCAGTGATTACAGATTAAAAATCTTTTTATTAGGATATTTTTTTAGGCGAAATTTTTTTTTAAAAGAGAATGGTTTATAGTGAAACTTTTTTGAGATGCTATTTTAAATGTTCACGAGTAAATATAGATAGGTCGTCTTACAATTGTTATATTTTATATTAAAAGGTCTTTTAATTTAAATCATTCGGTCTTCAAACTAATCTAATATGTAAGTTTTAAGCAACACTAGCTATAACCTTTGTTTTTACGGTATTTAAAGATGAATCTCTTCAAAAAAACTATAAAGTCTGACTTACTTATCATGAATAGATATTGAACTATCAGGTTAATATTTATTATGGAATTTTACAGTTTTTCTACTTTTTATTTTATATTTTTACAATGATGTATAAAGCCGGATACCACCCCCTGGCCAGCTTTGTACAGAGGTATATTGTTCAACAGGATTAGAGATAATGCCTCAGGACTAATTAAATCTTTTTTAGCTATTAATCCGTTAAGACCTAGGGGATAATATGAGTTTAATATGCAACAGAATAAAACTATCATTTTGTGTGGCGGATCTATTGATTTTTTAAATCTTCCCATTAATACCAATCAATCACATGCAATGATACCTGTTAATGGCAAACCCGTCATTGGCTGGATTCTAGATGATCTTTTATCAGAAGGAATAAATGAAGTAATAATAACAAGGAAAGCAACGGATTTTCAGCTTTGTGATTTTTTAATCAACTCCTACAGAAAGAGAATGAAAATTACGCAAGTGCCGCTTCTTTTTAATGGAAATATATTGGATTCCCTTAGGGCAGGGTTGGATTTGGCAGCTACTGACGGAGAGGTAAAAGTAATTCTGGGGGATACACTGATCTACGATTCTTACAAAGAAAAAGGAGATTATGTATATGTTCACGAAGTTAAAGAGTCTCATCGCTGGTGTCTTGCAAGTATAGATAAAGAAGGTAAAATAATTGATTACATAGATAAAAAAGAAGATGTACCTGCACCTAATTTTGCATTGTGCGGATATTATAATTTTCAGAATGGCCAATATCTTAGAAAGGTTCTGGTTAAAGCTCTCGCCGATGGAAAAAAGCAACTTAGTGATGTCCTGAAGTTGTATAGTGAAAAACATAGTCTTCAGGCTATCAAAGCCCAGCACTGGTATGACTTTGGGAATATCGACAATTTGGTTTCTTCAAGGCAAAGACTATTGCAGGGAAGATTTTTTAATTCTCTGACAATTGATGGTGTTTTAAATACAATTACCAAAAACAGTACCTACAATGAAAAACTCAGAGATGAGCTGAATTGGTATTTTCAGATTCCGGACGAATTAAAGGTACTTACTCCCCGCATTATCAATCATAGTCATACGGATGAAACTATCAAGATTGTTCAGGAATACTATGGATATTCTACATTGTCGGAGCTATTTCTGTACGCAGATATTCATATAGAAACCTGGAGATCCATCCTAAATAAATTATTCAGCATACATGGTAAATTCAGAGAGTACAAAGGGGAGTTGAGCAGAACTGATGTAAGTAAAATTTACAAAGATAAAACCCTTGAAAGGCTGGATACCCAGAAGGGACTTAATAGCTACTGGAATAACCTTTTGTCAAAGGAATCTATTGTCTGGAACGGAAAGAAATTAATAAATGCATTTGAGTTGATCACTACTTTATCAGATTCAATTGAAGAGTTGATTGATCATGCAAACATTACAGTAATTCATGGGGATTATTGTTTCTCTAATATCCTTTTTGATATCAATACACAGATTACAAGACTTATTGATCCAAGAGGAAGCTTTGGGAAGAAGGGAATTTATGGAGATTCAAGATATGATATAGCAAAGCTGAGACACAGTATTTGCGGCTTATACGACTATATCGTTTCTGATTTGTTTACGGTACAGGAAGTTAGTGAAGGAGTGTTTGAAACCGCTATTCTTGCATCGGAAACATCTTTAAGACTGGAGAATATCTTTGATAAATTAATAGTAGAAAACGGATATAAGTTAGAGGAAATAAAACTTATTGAAGGACTCCTGTTTATCTCTATGCTTCCTCTTCATAAAGACAAACCAGAACGACAAAAACTAATGTATTTAAGAGGACTTGCCTTGCTGAATGAGGTAGCCACCCTAAAAAAAGAAAATAAAATATCTGCTTTATGAGAATTGTGATAGATCTTGACGGAACTATTTGTCCGATTAAGGAAAAAGGAGAATCTTATGCTGACCTTAAGCCATTTGACGGGGCTAAAGAGAGAATTAAAGAGCTGAAAGATGCTGGTCATTATATTATTATCAACACTGCGAGAAACATGGCGACGTGCGAAAGCAATGTGGGCAAGGTAATGAAAAATGTAGGCAAAATAACTCTTGATTGGTTAGACGAGCATGGAATAGTTTATGATGAAATATTCTTCGGAAAGCCTAATGGGCATGTATACATAGACGACAGAGCTTTAAGATTCTCCGGCTGGGATACAGTAACACAACCGTTAATCAATGAAATAGCCAAGGAAAGATGAAAGTGATCCTACCAATGGCAGGTCGTGGTTCCCGCTTCAATGGCAGTGGGTATAACGTACCAAAGCCTTTTATACCAGTTGAAGGTAAACCTATGTTTGCCTGGGCTATGCAAAGCATTGAAGGAATCGACTGTTCAGAGTTGATTGTTATTGCTTTGAGAGAACATGAAGAAAGTTACAAACTGACTGATCTGATTTCTGAATTTGCTCCTGCTAAAACAAGATTGGTTCTGATAAATGATGTTACAGAAGGACAATTGTGTACAGTCCTTGCCGCAAGGGATTTTATCAATAATGATGAAGATATTCTCATTATCAGTTCTGATACAATCGTTATTTCAGAAATAGGAAAAGAAATCCTGAATAAGAGAGAGGGGTGTAAGGGGATTATTTCTGTTGCAGATATGCCTGGTGACAGATGGAGTTTTGCCAGGTTAAATAAAGATGGATTTGTTGATTTGGTTGCTGAAAAAGAAAGAATATCTGATCATGCAAGTACAGGAATATATTACTTTTCCTGTGGAAAGGAATTTGTAGATATGGCGGAAGAGATAGTTAACAGTAAAGAAAAAACAAAAGGAGAGTACTATGTAATTCCTCTTTATCAAAAGCTGATCAACAGCGGTTATAAAGTAATGATTTCTGAAGCTTCTGAAATGTGGGATTTAGGAACGCCCGAATCGTTAAATACTTTTTTGAAAACTAAAGGCGGCAGGGAAGGCTGAGGTTAATCCTTTAAAAAACTTACTATTGCCGCATTTACAATATCAGGCTTTTCATAATTGGAAATATGTCCAGCCTGATCTACTTCCTGAAATTTTATTGAAGGAAGTATTTTTTTATATTTTTCGCTTGCAGCTATTGGAACCACAGGGTCTTGTTTTCCCCAAATTAATAATACTTTTTTATTTCTCTCCTGAAGTCTTTCAATAGCAGGAGTGAGATCTTCTGCGAGAATATTTGACCAGGCTGATCTGGCGTCAACTTTTACTCCTTTGTATTCTGAAAGATATTTTAAATGTGATTCATATTCAAGCAACTTTTTCCCATCAAAAAACTCGGCCATTTGCTTTTTTACACATCTTGGATACCAATAGACACTCACAAGGAAGTTTCCTAATAAAGGATTGTCTATGTACCATCTTTTTTTACCTGGATTTACAGCAATTGGAGATATAAGTACCACCTTATCTGTTTTTTCCGGATATTTATCCGCAAACCCTGTTGCTATGCTTCCTCCCATAGAAACCCCAATGATTTCGAAAGGTCCGGAGAGGTTCAATGAATCTGTTAATTCATTGATCTGGGATACAAACAAATCAAGCGTCTGAGCTTCATTGATCCTGTCAGAATATCCTCTTCCGTACATATCAAATTTAAGCACTTTGAAGCCGGAGTCAACCAGAGCCTTATAATTTTTCTCCCATACATAATCACCTACAACACTTCCTCCATGAAAAAGAATTATGGTTTTGGAAGTATCAGGGCCATCCAGATTGTATCTTGTTATTCCTTTTGATAATCTGATGAACTTACCTGCCACTCCTTTTCTTGCAGATGAGTCCATTATTTTGGTTTCCTGGCTAAGTGCATAAAAACTATAAACACCAGCCAAGATTACTACGGCTGTAAGGAAACCGATTATCAGGAATAATTTTATTTTTTTCATTTAAAAAAAGAAGCTGGATTAATGGTGAAGTTTTTTGATCACCTTAGCTGGAACTCCTGCAACTACGGTATATGGAGGTACATCTTTAGTTACAACTGATCCAGCTGCTATAACGGCGCCTTCTCCAACTGTGACACCTTTTAGAATCATTGATTTTGTGGCAATCCAGACATTGTCACCAATAGTGACGGAAGATGTTTTGCCATCAGAAAAATGGTCATTGGCACTGTGAAAATCACTGTCGAGGATAAGTACATACGGAGCAATACGAACATTTTTTCCAATTTTCACTTCACTTTTAACAGTTATATGTACTCCATTTATTCTGGAATTTGAGCCTACAATAAATTTAGCTCCTTTATGCACATAAATTTGAGTAGGGTTAAAGTTAGACCAGATTCTGACTTTATCACCTAAAGAAATAAAACCTTTATTTTTAATGATAGGCTTACCATTGGTAGAGACCATGGAGCCGATCTTATTACAATTTCTTAAATAAAACTTCGCAGACATTAACCTCCATCCAGCACCTATAATTTCCTGTGTTATTTCAAGAAGCGAATTATCCTTGTTCTTTTCTCTTAATTGTGAGAATTGGGCTCTAAGTGTACTCGCAGTAGTAGTCATATGCTGATATTGGTTGAAAATTTATGCAATTGATTCAGTTAATTCAAAACTTTCCGTTTCACTTACATTGAAGTGGGTCAGATTCCAGACCAAAGCCCTGTAGAAGGCTTTTAGATGGTCAAACTCACCTTTTGCTATAAACTTTAAAGTATTTTTAGGAACTGAAATGAAAAAGAAAAATAAAAGGCTGATCAGGAGTTTTATTCCAAATACATTCCTTCTCATAAAAACTACCCTGTTTCTGTTCATGTAGTAGGTTTTGAGGATACTGTTTTTCCCTACTGACATTGATTCTTTATGATAGATCTTGGTTACTCCTGAATAGTAAATTTTGAATCCGGCTCTCTTAGCGCTTTCACACCAGTCATGTTCTTCATAATATAGAAAAAACAATTCAGGCATGAGGCCAATGGTTTTTATGAGTTTTCTGGAAACCATCAGAGCGGCGCCATGTCCAAGGAATGTTTCTCTAACGTCGTTATATTGTCCGTTATCAGTTTCCATACTGCCGATTTTTCTTCCTCTTCCAGTAAAGGGGTTGATGGAATATGAACCTGCGTATTGGATGATATTGGTGCCGAAATAGACAATTTTGGGAGTTACCATTCCGATATTACTGTTACTCTGCATCAATGAAACAAGAGGTTCCAGAAAATCTGGTTCAACCTCTGTGTCATTATTCAGAAAAAGAAAATACTCACCTTTGGCTGCTTTTATACCTAAATTATTGCCACCTGAAAATCCAAGATTTTGTTTACTCCGGATTAGTTGAACTTCCGGATAGGCAGCTATAGAAGACAGATCTTCAGAAGATGCGTTATCCACCACAATAATTTCTATATTGGGGTAATGCACCTTTTTAAGAGATTCGATTAATTCACAAGTTACTTTAGCCTGGTTATAATTAATTGAAATGATTGATACTAAAGGCTGGTCAGACATTTTCTTTCTGGATTAGAGCCGGAATCGTTTTCAAAATAATTTTTATATCATTTACAAAAGAGTAGTTGAGTGCATAGTCGATATCTAGTTGAATACGTTCAGCTTCGGACATTTCCCCTGTTCCTCTTTTTGTAACTTGCCATAAACCAGTAATTCCGGCTGGGGCCAGAAAGCGGGTTGTAAACTGGTCTGTTGTAATTTTTTCAGCTTCGTATAAAGGTAGAGGACGATTACCTACAATAGACATGTCTCCTTTAAGCACATTGAATAATTGAGGAAGTTCATCAATACTAGTGTTTCTGATAAACTTTCCAACACGAGTTACTCTTGGATCATTATTTATTTTGATAAATGTGCTTCCGTTTTTCAAGGTTTTATTTTTAAAATGTACCTTTTCACAAATGGCGTTTCCATCAAGATAAACGATGGACTGGCAGGAGATACGTTGCTCTTTGCACGAGTCACAAAGTTCATTTTCAGCAATTAATGGAGCTTGTCCTTCTTTTTTATTGTATTGATTCAGGTGAGCGATATCTTTTAATTTACTATCTGCTCCAGTACCCATGGAGCGGAATTTATAAAAGTTGAAGATCCTGTACCCCGTTCCTACTCTTTTGGAACTATAGAATATTGGTCCTCTGGATTCAATAACTATAAGCAAACCCAAAATGCAGAAAAATGGGAAAAGGAAAATCAGAATTGAAAGAGAAATGACAATGTCAAATATACGCTTAGCAAGCGGTATCTTATAGGAAGCAGGAATATTCGGCTGCTGCTGTTGCTCTACAACTTCACTAGGCTCAACAGGGTTTGCAATAAGATAACGAACTCTTTTTACAAAATTTTCTTTGTCGAAGTTTGTAGGAAAAAGTTCGTTAACTCCCTGTTGATGTATTTGCTTTTTTGTCTTAATGTCAAGATTATCAGCAATAAGAATAAAAGGAATATTCCTAGAAGCCTTATGCCCCCTCAGTCTTTGAAACAGGGGCGTACCTTTGGGGCTTTCAAAAGGGCCTTCCGTGACGATTGCTTCAAAACCTTCATTCTCCTCTGATATGGCATACAGTAAGCTAATACTATTGTCAAACCAACGAATATTAAATTCGTCCTGAAGTTTATCTGTTAAGCTTTGAATGAGGTCTGAGTTCGTTCCAACAAATGCGATTTTGGATTTCATTCAGGTTGAGATTAAGCCAAAGCTCTTTCAGATATACGTATTACGTTTGAAATTCTTAATTCAAGTTCTTCCGGATTAAATGGCTTTACAACATAATCATGGGCGCCTAATCCCAGAAACTTAATTTTTTCAGCACTGTTGTCCATTGCAGATAATACTATTACTGGTATATGTCTGTAAAATCCGCTGGCCTGAAGTTGTTCCATAAACTCCTGACCGCCCATTTCAGGCATATTGATATCAGTAATAATGACATCAGGGATGTTTCCCTGTTGCATCCAATCCAATGCTTCTTTTCCATTGTTCTTTTTAATAACCTCATATTTTTCATTAAAGAAATAATAGATGATTGTTAAAATGGATTTCGCATCGTCAACTGCTAGTATAGTTTTTTTCATAAAAATAGATTTTAAAAATTCCCTTTAATTTTTTAACATTTTTATTTGAAACTTTGCAATATATTGATCGTAAAGTGTAATTTTCCTCCATAGATCATATTATAAATTTAACTAAAAAATTGTAAGCATTAAACTCCTGAAAAGTATATTTCCCTAATTTTCTATTAAATAGTATTTTCTCCGGATAAATGTAATGAAAATGCTGGTAAATAAAGTAAAATTATCTAATCCTCTTTAAGTTTTTTTCCTTTGTTATTTAGATTAAAATTTGTACTTTTTTTATTTTTGTTAATGTTTGTCTTTGATAAATAGAATGTTATAACTGTTAAATTTGTGCCTTAATAGTGATCTAGAAAGTGATATTTTTTCTTTAAAAAAGGATAATTTTGTACAATTGAACAATATTAATTTTGAAAGATTTTTTACCTAAAGCAAAGCAGTAATTCTTTGTTTTTTATAATCCTAGTCTTCGGTAAAAAAACAGACAAAATTACCCAATATATTATTCCAATCCAGGGTATTCCAGTTTCATCTCTTCCAATGTTTCTTTTATTCTTTTTGCAACCAGGTATTCTTTGTACCAATTTTGATCGGAAGGTATAATATTCCATTCCGGAGCTTTGCATTGTTTGAAAACCTCTTCATATGCTTCCAGATAATGATCGAATTTTTTGGCAGTTTCCCAATCTCCATCATTGTGCTTCCAGAACTTCTTTGGATTGGTTTTTCTTTCCTTCAATCGTTTTTTCTGTTCTTTCTTAGAAACGTGAAGGTAAAATTTCAAAATTACAGTACCATTATCCTGAAGGAGTTTCTCAAAATTATTGATATGCTCAAATCTGTTTTTAAGCTCTCCTTTATCAATCCATCCTTCTACTGGAGGAACCAATACATCTTCATAATGAGACCTGTTGAAAATATATAATTGTCCTTTGGGAGGAACCACTTTGTGTACTCTCCATAAAAAATCATAGGATAATTCTTCTTTTGTAGGTGCTTTAAATGACTTGACATCGCACCCAAGTGGATTAACTCCATGAAAGACAGTATTGATCAGTCCGTCTTTTCCAGCTGCGTCAAGTCCCTGAAGGATTACTAAAAGGCTATATTTAGATTGTGCGTATAGTATTTTTTGAAAATCAGAGATCTCTTCTGACAATTCAGGAATGAGTTTTTTTATTTTTTCTTTTTCAAATTTTTCAGGGGCTTTGGTAGACAAAGAGAGTAATTTCTTCATTTTCTGGTTTTAATTAATATAAGGATTGTAATACTCAACAAATTATTAATAGTTTGGAGAAGAAAGGAAAATTTTATTAAAATTTTAAGAAAAGGATGGATGAAATAAGGGAGGAATATTTTGAACTCTGGTTGGAAGATGGAGTGGTAAAGTATCGATACCATAAAGGAATGATCATCGATATGGAAATGGCAGAAAACCTAGTGCAGTACAGGTTAAAACTGATCAAAGGAAAAACATATCCCGGATTTGTAGATGCTAGGGAAACAGTATATATCTATAATGGGGCTAAAAAATACCTCGCCAGTGAGGTAGGGTTTATCGGAACTTCAGCTGTTGCCATTTTAATTAAAAGTCACGTTCAGAAAATACTTGTGAATACTTTTATACTCCTCAAGCCTGCTAAGATTCCTGTAAAATTGTTTACCGATGAGGATACAGCATTAAAGTGGCTTGAAGATTACAAGTAAAGATTATTTTTCTGCAATGGATTTCCCTGCTACAAATCCTGTAGACCAGGCAGCCTGAAAATTATAGCCTCCGGTAATTCCGTCTATATCTAATACTTCTCCTGCAAAAAATAGTCCCGGGCATGATTTGCTTTCCATGGTATGGATATCAATGCTATCCAGGCTTACGCCACCGCAAGTGACAAACTCTTCTTTGAATGTTGTTTTTCCTTTTACTCCGAATTCACTTCGTAACAGGTGCTCCAAAAGTTTATTCATGTTTTTCTTTGGCATATCTACCCATTTCAGCCCTGATGAAATATCAGACAACTCACACATCCTTTCCCATAGCCTTCTGGGAAGGTTAAAAAATGGATGTCCTACAACTGTTTTTTTTGGATGAAGTAATTTTATTTCGGATAAAGTGGATCTTAAGCTTTCTTCATTGCCTGAAATCCAGTTTACATGGGCTATAAAACGATATTGCTCTTGTGCAAGCTCTCGTGCTCCCCAGGCTGAAAGTCTTAGTACAGCCGGCCCACTGAGGCCCCAGTGTGTGATTAATACAGGACCTGTTTCTTCGAGTTTGGAACCTGTTACCCTTACTTTTGCCAGGGGGACGCTTATGCCCTGTAAATCTCTGAAAGGTGAATCAGGCACATTAAAAGTGAATAAAGATGGGACTGGATCTTTGATTTCATGCCCCAGGTCTTTTAACCATTGATAAGATTCATGATTCGGATTACCTCCTGTTGCAATCAGTATTTCATCACAGTAAAGTGATTCTCCTCCGAAAAGATGTACGGAAAAACCTCCGTTTTCATTTTTTCTGATGCTTTTGGTACCAAAGCCCTGCATTAATTTTACTCCCATAACACGGGCTTCCCGGATAAGACAATCTATAATGGTTTGTGAATTATCTGACTTGGGAAATATTCTTCCGTCTTCTTCCTGCTTTAATTCTGCTCCTCTGGATTCAAACCATCCAATAGTATCTTTTACAGAAAACTGTTGAAAGGTATACTTAAGTGCTTTGCCTCCTCTCGGGTAACCTTTAAGAAGTAAATTAATGTCAAAGCATCCGTTGGTGACATTACATCTTCCTCCTCCTGATACTTTTACTTTTGATAAAAACTTATTGCTCTTTTCAAGCAAAGTAACTTCAGCTTCGGGATTAAACTTTGCACAGGATATAGCTCCGAAAAAGCCCGCGGCTCCACCTCCGATAACAACTACTTTTTTAGGCCTCATAACTGAATAGGTAAGTATAAATTATTTTCTTCTCCTGGATGAGGTCGATACCCCTAGCACTCCTAATAATCCTCTTGTAAGCTCTCTGAATACAGTTCTTCCGATTTCGCGGGTTATCTTGCTATCCATGACTTCTTCCAGCGTACTCTTTTCCTTTCTGCTGTTTTTTTCTTTGGTGACTTCAGCGGGCTTTTCCTGATCTGCTTCTTTATCCTTTGAGTGGATTTTTTCAGTAAGCATTTCGTAAGCGCTCTTTCTGTCAATAACTGAATTGTATTTCTCTATCAACTGACTGTTTTTTATAAGCTCGTCTGTTTCATCGGGAGAAAGAATATTCATGCGTGACTGTGGTGACCTTAGCAGCACTGCAGCGAGAGGAGTGGGTGTCCCTTTTTCACTCAATACAGTCACCATTGCTTCTCCGATTCCCAGTGAAGTAAGCAATTCTTCTGTTTTATAAAAATCCGTAAGCGGATAGTTTTCTGCAGTAAGACGAATCATTTTTCTGTCATTGGCAGTAAAGGCTCTCAATGCGTGTTGTACCTTCATCCCCAGCTGTCCAAGTATAGCCTGTGGTATATCTGATGGATTCTGTGTACAGAAAAATATTCCAACGCCCTTAGATCTGATTAGCTTAATGATTGACTCTATCTGATCAAGCAGGGCTTTACTGGCTTCATCAAATATCAGATGGGCTTCGTCAATAAAGAGCACAAGCTTAGGTTTTTCAAGATCTCCTGCCTCAGGAAAGGTAGCATAAATCTCTGCAAGCAGGCTAAGCATAAACGTGCTGAATAATTTTGGCTTATCCTGGATATCGGTTAGGCGAATGATTGAAATAAAACCCTTGCCATCTTTATCCAACCTCACCAGGTCGTCAACTTCAAATGATTTTTCTCCAAAAAACTTCTCTGCACCTTGCTGTTCAAGTTCAATAATTTTCCTAAGTATTGTTCCTGTTGAAGCAGAGGAAATAGCTCCGTAATTTTTCTGGATATGCTCTTTTCCTTCATTGCCAATATGCTGAAGAACTGACTTGAAATCTTTAAGGTCAAGAAGGGGAAGTCGTTCATCATCGCAATATTTAAAGATCAGTGAAACTATCCCGCTTTGAGTATCATTTAAATCAAGTATTTTACTGAACAATACTGGGCCAAACTCTGATACAGTTGCCCTGAGTCTAACACCCTTTTCACCGGATAGACTAAGTAATTCTACAGGAAATTTCTTAGGTGTAAATGGAATCCCTATTTTCTGTTGCCTTTCTTCAATTTTGGGATTGGTCTCGCCAACAGCTGCAATCCCGCTTAAGTCCCCCTTGATATCCATCATAAGCACGGGAACACCATGTTCTGACAAACCTTCTGCAATTGTCTGAAGTGTTTTGGTTTTACCTGTACCGGTAGCACCTGCAATCAAGCCATGACGGTTCATTGTTTTTAATGGTAATGAAACCATTGTTCCACTTACAACCTCTCCATCAAGAAGGGCTGCTCCCAACTTAATCTGTTCACCTTTAAAGGTATATCCAGCCAAAAGCTGAGCCTCAAATTGTTTCAGTCTGTCAGACATTTTGTAATTCTTTTACTGTAAAAATAACAATTATTGCCTTGTAATGGTATCTGTTGATAAAATCATTTTAACTAATTGATGGTTTAATGAGTTAACATAGAAAATGCATAAGTATGAAAAGTCAGAAACCCGTGGTAAAATCGGCTAAAAGTGAAACGATTGAAGTTAGGGAAAGAGATAAGAGGGATATTGATTTGATAATTAAGGAAAATGAAGAGTTGCAGAAAAGCATCAGAGAGAATAGGCTCAAGTTCTGCAAACAATATGGCTGTTAAGGAGTAATTATTTGTTATCGAATTTTCAAATTTATAATATCATATTTGAAAAAATCATGACCTGATTTTTAGCATTTTGAAAATAGTTTCCAGTACAACTGGTGGCTGGAGTTACTTGAAATTATACTTCTTTTATCGATTAAACATGCGGAAGTTCTGGTTTTTATCTTTTTTCATTCTACTGTTTTATAGTGCTGCTGCTCAGAAAAGCCCGGAAAAAATTTACGGAGAATTGTTTGAGGTAATACAGATGCAACAGGTATTTGAAGATTCCAAAACATTTGTAGACTGTATTCCAAAGTATGATCCTGATACAATCCTTGAAAGATATTATCGTGAGAAAAAATATCCGGACTTTGACCTTAATAAATTTGTCGCGCAACATTTTTTTAAACCTTGTACGCCTTCCACAGACTATCTGAGCGACACAGCAATGTCAACCAAAGAGCATGTCGAAAAACTTTGGCCATTGCTTACCCGAGTACCTGATACAATTCTTAACTCTTCTCTGATTCCTCTTCCATTTTCTTATGTCGTGCCGGGAGGCAGGTTCAGGGAAATTTATTATTGGGATAGTTATTTTACCATGCTGGGCTTGCAGGTTTCACATGATACCGCACTTATACAAAATATGGTATCCAACTTTTCTTTTCTCATAAGACATGCAGGCTTTGTACCTAATGGTAACAGAACCTATTATCTTAGCAGATCTCAGCCTCCTTTTTTTTCATTAATGGTTGAATTACTGGCAAAACAAAAAGGGGACACCATCCATCATTATTACCTTCCGGATCTTATAAAAGAATATGAGTTCTGGATGAAGGGAAAAGACTCGGTTAATACTCCTACAAGCGCTTACAGGAGAGTGGTAAAGCTTAATAAGAAACAAATATTAAACAGGTATTGGGATGATCTTCCGGAGCCAAGACCGGAATCTTTTAGAGAAGATATGTTATTATCATTAAACACGGAAAGGAAAAAGGAAGACCTGTTCAGAAACATCAGAGCAGCTTGTGAATCCGGTTGGGACTTCAGCAGCAGGTGGCTAGATGAGTCTAAAAAGCTTGAGACCATTCATACCATAGATATCATTCCAGTTGATCTTAATTGCCTTCTTCTGCATTTGGAACAGACTATATCTGAAGCATACGAAAATATAGGGGACAAAGAGAATGCAGGTTATTATCGGGATCTTGCAAAAGAAAGAAAAAAAGCTATCATAAAATATTGCTGGAATAAAAAGCAGAAGTTTTTCCTTGATTATGATTTTGTCAAACAAACCAATACTCCGGTAAAATCACTAGCTGCAGGCTTTCCATTGTTTTTTAAAGTATGTAATAAAAAGAAAGCACGATTAGTGAAGGATGAGCTTTTATATAATTTTTTAAACAAGGGAGGTTTATTTACTACCTTGAACAAAACAGCTCAGCAATGGGACTATTCTAATGGTTGGGCTCCACTACAATATATGGTTATTAAAGGTTTGCTTAATTATGGTCACACTACAGAAGCGACGGCTATTGCCGAAAGATGGATAGGGATTAACGATGGAGTTTTTAAAATGACAGGTAAAATGCTTGAAAAGTATAATGTAAAAGATCCTGAAATAAAAGGAGGAGGAGGAGAGTATCCTTTACAAGATGGATTCGGTTGGACGAATGGTGTTTATCTGAAGCTCTTCGAAATGTTTTGCAATAAAGAAGAAAAAAACGCTGAAAGTCTTCTCTATAAATAAAAGGGAGAAAACTTTCTGCTTATTAAACTTCTATTCAAACAAGTTGAAACTTTCTCCGGGATAGATCTTTGGTGCCATCTGGATACAATCCGGAGTATCATACATAGCTGAGTTCACAGCGCGGTGTGCTTTGTAGTAACTCATCTTTTCTGAAGGATAAGGTTTTAATAATTCAGTAACTTCACTATCAGATAAATCCATTTTTATCCATTCTTTTTCTAACTCCTTAGGCAATATTACCGGCATTCTTTCATGTATCTCAGCCATCAGAGAGTTAGCGTTGGTCGTGATGATCGTAAAGGAGTTAATGATATCGCCTTTCTTATCTTCCCAAGAATCCCATAGTCCGGCAAAGGTAAATATCTCATCACTGGAAAGCGTGATTCTATGAGGCACTTTTGTTTTACCTGCTTTTTTCCATTCATAAAAACCATCAGCAGGAATCAGGCAACGATGGCTTTTAATGATTTGTTTGAAAGGACCCTTGGTTAAAATGGTTTCAGATCTGGCATTGATCAGATTAGTAGAAGTAGAGTCATCCAGAGACCAGTTGGGAATAAGCCCCCATTTCATAAAAGAAGTTTCAGACGGGTTCCTGTTGGTGATCACCGGCAACAATTGTGTTGGCGCAGCATTGAACCGTGGCCTGAACTCATCAGTCACTTTTATGTTAAATCGTTTCGCTAATTTTTCTATCGAGGAGGTAAGGGAGTATCTTCCGCACATAAGTTGAGGCGCTCTTTAAAAGCAACAGCAAGTTATAAATAATCAGAGATAAATTCAACGGCTCTTTTCTCAGACCAGTATATACCGCTGATTTTTTTTTCTATAAAGCCGACATGACCGCCTTGTTCAGGCATTTCAAGGAATAGATGAGGGTTTTCCTCGGCTTCTTTTATCGGAAAGCATTGAGGAGTTAAAAAGGGGTCATTACAGGCATTTACAAGTAAAGTAGGAATTCTGATATCTTTCAGATAATAGAGGGAACTACATTCCTCCCAATATTCAAAAGCATTCTTAAACCCATGAATAGGGGCAGTATACATTTCATCGAACTCAAGAAAATTCCTTATTTTGTCAAAACCTTTAGCACTGATTACCTCAGGCATTATTCTTGATTTTTCGGTAACTTTTTTTTCAAGGCTGTTCAAAAATCTTTTCATATACACATAGCTCCCCCAGCCTGCAAGCTTTTTAGCGCCAGAGGCAAGATGACACGGTACTGAAAAATTAACACTGCAAATGATCTGTGGCTTGATGATATTTCCTTGTTCTCCAAGGTATTTAAGGGTAATATTACCTCCTATGCTAAAGCCAATGAGCGCAACTTTGGAATAGTTTTTCTTTCTGATTGCATGTTCAATTACAAAGTCAAGGTCTCCTGTTTCTCCGCTATGATAGAATCTGTGTAGTTTGTTGATTTCTCCGCTACATCCTCTGTAATTCCAGCTTAAAGTGTCATATCCAAGCGAGTTTAATAGAAAGACCATTCCCAGGATGTATTGGGTTTTTGAATTGCCTTCTAGGCCGTGAGAAAGGATTATCAGAGTGTCAGATCCTTTAAAAGACCAATCCAGATCAAGAAAATCTTGATCTGGTGTGTCAATTCTTTCACGCTGATATATAACAGGTTCATTCTTCCGAAATAAAGCAGGTATAATCGTTTCCAGATGTTCTGAAAAAAGAAAATAGGGAGCTTTATACGTAGAATGAATTATTGGCATTAACCAAACAATGCTGTTTTAGAGAAATTTAGCTTTCTGGATTCATAAGCCTGGAACTTTTCAATTTCTTCCGAAGCGTATTTCAGGAACCATGCAAATAAAACTAAATCATCAGCAAATCCCAAAAACGGAAGGAAATCCGGAAATACATCAAACGGAGAAACAAAATATAAGATTACAGCCAGGCCCAGAATTACTTTAAATTTAGGTACCTCCGAATATTCATTTAACAATGAGGCTCTTATAAGTCTGAACATAGCTTTTACTTTTCCCCACATTTCCCCAAATGTTCTTTCTGCATTTTCATTGGTAGCTTTATTATAGGCTTCTGTCAGAATTTTATTCAGCTCATCAGGGTTTCTTATATAGAATTTTGCCCTCTCCACAAACTTTTCATATTTAGGGGATTTTGAAATTAAGGCTCCCAACTTTGCCTTGATCAACATTGCATTTACCGATCTCTTTTTTCTTCTTTCCATATGATTAAAGTGTTTCTTGCCCACTAATAATTAAATAATTTTTGAAAAAAAATGTTAATGGATGGGATAAATGTGTTGATATATAGAAAGTTACTTGTGTTGTAATCTTTCGGGGAAGAATAGGGCTGAACCCAGTATTTTTATTTATTTTTGCCAAAAAAAAGTCAATTTATGAGCGAGATTTTACGCCTTGCTGTGCAGAAGTCTGGAAGGCTAAGTGAAGATTCACTAAAACTTATCAAGGAATGTGGAATTGAATTTAGCAACGGAGGAGGAAAACTAAAATCTACTGCTTCTAATTTCCCGGTTGAATTACTCTTTTTAAGAGATGATGATATTCCTGGATATGTTGCAGATGGTGTAGCAGATATTGGAATCGTTGGCGAAAACGTTTCTGTTGAAAAGAAAAAGAAAGTTGAACTTGTAGAAAAACTTGGCTTTTCTCAATGCAGGCTGTCTATTGGAGTACTTAAGTCTTATGACTATAAAGATGTTAGTAATCTTAATGGATTAAAAATAGCTACTTCTTATCCCAACATACTTTCTGATTTTCTTTTTGAAAATAAAGTACGTGCCTCTATTCATGAAATAAGCGGTTCTGTAGAAATTGCCCCAAGCATTGGACTTTCCGATGCTGTTTGCGATATCGTGAGTTCCGGAAGTACGCTTATCAGCAATGGCTTAAAAGAAGTAGAGGTAGTATTTCGCTCTGAAGCAATACTTGTTTCCTGTCCTGAACTATCAGCTGCAAAAACTAAAATACTGAATGACCTGTTGTTCAGAATCCATGCGGTAAAGAATGCCAGAAATACAAAATACATTCTTTTAAATGCTCCTAATCATTCCATAGACACAATTATCAGTCTGCTTCCGGGAGTTAAGAGTCCAACCGTAATGCCTCTTGCAGAAGAGGGATGGAGCTCTTTACACTCTGTTGTAAGAGAAAATGAATTCTGGGGAGTGATAGAAAAGCTTAGAGAGGCAGGAGCAGAAGGCATACTTGTAGTACCGATCGAAAAAATTATCAAGTAATTAATGAAAATTATAAAATATCCCGAAACCGGTCAGTGGAACGACCTTTTAAAAAGGCCTGTTTTTGAAACAGCCAGTCTGGAAGCCAAAGTAATTCCTGTATTGGAGACTGTAAAGAAAGAGGGGGATATTGCCATAAAAAGATTTACATCTCAGTTTGACGGTGTAGATATAACGGATATTAAGGTTTCTTCTTTAGAAATTGATGAAGCAAATCTTTTGGTTGATGAAGAGCTGAAAATTGCGATACGCGCTGCCAGACAGAATATCGAGAAATTCCACTCTTTACAAAAAGAAGAAACTAAAGTAGTTGAAACAACACCTGGAGTTAAGTGCTGGAGAAAGTCAGTACCTATTCAAAAAGTAGGATTTTATATTCCAGGAGGCACAGCGCCACTTTTCTCTACTATATTGATGCTTGCCATCCCTGCTGATATTGCAGGATGTGAGCATAAGGTTCTTTGTACTCCACCGAATAAACAAGGGAAAATACATCCTGCAATTCTATTTACTGCTAATCTGCTTGGAATTAAAAATATCTACAAAGTAGGAGGAGCTCAGGCTATTGCTGCAATGGCATATGGCACAGAATCGGTTCCACAGGTGTATAAAATTTTTGGTCCGGGTAATCAGTATGTAACAGCTGCCAAACAATTGGTATTTAAGGATGGCGTTGCAATAGATATGCCAGCCGGTCCTTCAGAAGTGGCTGTAGTTGCTGATGATTCTGCAAATCCTGCATTTGTTGCTTCTGATTTACTTTCACAGGCTGAACATGGCGTCGATAGCCAGGTAATGCTTTTTACCAAGTCAGAGAAGAAAGCGATAGAAGTGCTGGAAGAAGTAAAGAAGCAAACAGAAGAACTTTCAAGGAAAGGCTTTGCTGAAAAGTCGCTTGAGAACAGTAAGTGTATAGTTTTGAAGAACGATGAAGAGATTATGCAGATGGTGAATGAATATGCACCTGAGCACCTTATTCTTCAAACTTCCAATGCGGAAGAGCTTGCAGGCAAAGTAATTAATGCTGGTTCTGTTTTTATAGGTCATTATACTCCTGAATCAGCCGGAGACTATGCTTCAGGAACAAATCATACACTTCCGACGAATGGCTATGCAAAAGCATACTCAGGAGTTTCCGTAGACTCTTTCGTGAAGAAGATCACATTCCAGTCGATAAGCAAAGAAGGTATAAAATGTCTGGGACCTGTTATTGAAACAATGGCGGCAGCAGAAGCACTGGATGCGCATAAAAATGCGGTTTCGGTAAGATTGAAGAGTTTGTAGGGACTAAGAATTATTGTCTGAATCAGGATTTGCAGAATTTTAGGATTGTAGGAATATTATATTAAAATTTGTGCAAATTTCAGGTATTTACATTCCAGCCGATAAGTAAAGAAGGTATAAAATGTCCGGGATGCTTTACTGATACAATGGCTGTAGCAGTAAAGCAGAATGCGGATAGGATGCGGTTTGTGTGAGATTGATGAGTTTGTAGTAAAAGATATTTATAAAGAAAAACCTCATGAATGGTAAGATAAGCCGTTCATGAGGTTTTTTTGTCTGAATCAGGATTTACAGAATTTTAGGATTGTAGGAAATAATATAATCGAATATGAGCAAGGTTTCATGATTTACCATTTATTCAATAAGATTTTGTCAGAACTTTTTTATTTTTAATCTATTGATTTTGTAATCCTGAAAATGCTGATTCAGACAATTTTTAAACCAGTAAATAAAACATATGGATAAGAACCTAGCTATGGATGAAATAACTTATAAGATAAATGGATGTGCAATGAAAGTGCATAGAACCATGGGGAATGGTTTCCAGGAGGTCATTTATCAAAGATGCCTGGAGATACAAATGGAAAGAGAAGGATTGCAATTTGAAAGGGAGGTGGAACAAACAATTTTACTATGAAGGAATTGAAGTTGGCACCCGAAGGGCTGATTTCATCATAGAAGGCAAAATTGTTGTTGAGCTTAAGGCTTTAGTTAATTTGGAGGATGTTCATTTAGCGCAGGCTAAGAACTATGTAGTAGCTTATAATCTTCCAGTAGGTTTACTCATCAACTTTGGAGCAGTTAGTTTGCAGTTCAAAAAAGTGTATAATAAGAAGTTTCAATGAATCGAGTAAAAAGAATTTTTGCAGGTGATAGAAACTCTGATTGTTGAGCATTATGGATTATTATTTGAGATATAGTTTGATAAAATAAAAGGAGAGCACCATCTAACTTATAAGGCAGGAAATAATTAATCATATCCTGTAAATCTTTTAATTCTGTAAATCCTGATTCAGACAAAGGGAAGCCTAATGCTTTCCTTTTACTAAAGCTCAACCAAATCAACCTATTCAACAATTTCTTCCTGAGTTACTTTTCCTTGTTCTGTTTCAACATGGAGGATCAATAAACCTTTCGATTGAGTTTGAATTTACCGTCAGCTTTGTGATATTGTTGGTTACCACTAAAACGAAATAGGTAACATGATTGTGGTTAGTGATTTTTCTAACATATAGAATTCAATTGAATTTAAGTTCCCAAATCATTTTCTTACGATATTAGTTTTCCTAAGTCCAAAGCCCGACTTATGAAAATAGCCTTCTATGTTTTACTTTTAATCTCTCCGGTAATTATAAATATGGAAAAAATACAGTCTTCAACATTAAAAGGAAATGTGGTTTTACTTATTCATGGTGGAGCAGGCAATTTTAAAGAATCTGATCTAGGCCCGGATCAACAAAGGGTTTATGAAAAGTATCTTCGCGAAGCACTTGAAGAAGGATATAAAATTCTGAATGAAGGTGGCTCTGCGCTTGATGCAGTAGAAGCTTCTGTGAAGCTAATGGAAGATGCTCCTGTATTTAATGCAGGTAAAGGGTCTGTATTGAATAAAGAAGGTCATGTAGAAATGGATGCTTCCATTATGTATGGTAAGGACCTAAATGCAGGTGCTGTTGCAGTAGTAAGGCATATTAAAAATCCGATATCAGCAGCAAGGATGGTGATGGAAAAGTCAAATCATGTCTTATTAGCAGGGAATGGTGCTGATGAATTTGCCAAATCTATTGGAATGGAAATGAAAGATGAAGGGTATTTTATTACTCCTTCTTCGTTAGAACAATGGAAAAAAACAAAAGAGCCAGCTTCTGTGCCTAAAGAAATTAACAAGCATGGAACGGTCGGTGCTGTGGCTCTTGATCAAAACGGTAATTTGGCTGCTGCTACATCAACAGGAGGAGTACTGAATAAACTGCCTGGAAGGGTAGGTGATTCTCCTATAATAGGCGCGGGAACCTATGCGGATAATAACACATGTGCGGTATCTGCAACCGGTCATGGGGAATATTTTATAAGACTAACAGTTGCTAGAACTATTGCTGCCTTGATGGAGTATAAAAAGATTCCTCTTGAACAGGCTGTCAATGAGGTTATTCATGAAAGGCTTCAAAAATTGGGGGGGATGGGAGGAGTTATAGCCGTTGATAAAAACGGAAATTTTTCAGTAAGCCATAATACGACAGGCATGTTTCGGGCATGGAAAACAGAAAAAGAATGTGAGGTCAGGTTTTTTAAAGAGTAGAAAACCACCCATATCTCTTAGACGTATTATAAGGTTATAAAATAATTGCTATGCTTAAAATTGTATTTACAGCCTCTTTCTTAATGTTTTGTTCATTGGTTTCATTTGGTCAGACAAATAATAAGAATTTTGCAGTCAGTAAGACAAAAGAAACTTCTTTTGTAAATGGTGAAGATGATTTGTATAGTTTTATATTCAAGCATTTGAAATATTCAGAAGAAGCAAAAGCTAAAAAAATTGAAGGAGAAGTGATGGTTTCTTTTTTTGTAGAAAAAGATAGTTCCATTTCCAATATCAAAGTTATAAGAGACATGGGATATGGCTGCGGAGACAGTATCAGAGCACTTTTCAAAACCATTAAGTATGTGCCTGCTCAGGAAAATGGTGTTGCAGTACGATCAAATGTAATGGTCAATATCCCTGTCAGAAGTCACTAAGTTTTTTTCAAATAATAATTTGCCAGGAAGAAGTCTTCTGTTAAAGATCTGATTGTATATCATATACATCAGCATAACTGAAAGGATGAAGTAATAAGCCTTATTCCCCAAATTAAATTTGCGAAGTATAAAATCAATAAGAATAGAAAGACTTATAAAAAAGAAAACTATCAGATATACAAATACTCTGTAAGGTGCAAGTACTTTCATATAATAACATACAATTAAAGGAGTAAAAGCAGCTATTAACATCCAGATCATCCATAGTTGTATGTTTTTATTTTTTGATTTGAATAACACCAGAAAAGAAAATCCAAATACAATAAAAACTCCTATATATTTCCTGTTCCCAAAAGGAACTCTGTCTGCCATTGCCTCAAAATATTCCAGAATATAAACCTGAAATTGTTTGGAGAACGCAAACTTCAATGAAGTTATAGGGTTAATCCATTTAGTCTCTGTGAGTGCCTCTAGTCCGGATATGCCTACAACAGGGAGATAAAGCATTAACACAAATATGATGGTAATGCAAAAAGCTTTAATCAGAGAAAAAATTTTCTTAAGGTTTCTTTCTCTAAAGAGAATAAATAAAGAAAAGACACAAAGAGAAACGAAAAAATACAAAAAAGTAGGGACAGTATAAAAGCCTAACGCACAAAAGATAATCAGGCATATCAGATATTCATTCCTGTTTTGTATAATGTAGCCTATCACACTCAATATAGATGTTAATGCGAATAAGCTGCATAGCAAGTGTCCTCTTCCTACATAGGAGTAAACACATATTTCTGCAGCCGTTCCAGTCATAATCAATGCAAGTAATGCAGCTTTGAAATTGAAAACCCTATTTACACTGAAGAAGACAATCAGCTCTAATAATAGACCTTGTATAAAAACCGGAAACTTCATGCAGAAAGCCTGATGTGCATAAAGCTTATATAATAAAGAGGAAACAAGATTGAAGAGTATATGATTGTTGGTATCGGGATAGTAAGTTATACAAACCAGAGGCCCCTGAGTGACAAAATAATTGTAAGACCATATTTCATCAAGATGAATTCCGCTCAGTGTTTTAAGATTGCCAAACCGGATAGCTAAAACTACCAAAAAGAATATAAAGAAAATGTACTTTTCATTTGATGAGATTTTTTCAAATGAGCTTATAGTAAGTTGAAATTGATTCTTTATAAACTTAAAAAATCGGTGGGTCTGGGTTAATAGCTTTTTAGTGTGTCTCCATAAAAAGACTAATAATACTATGAGGGGAATTATTAAAAGTGATAAAGCTGTTTTAAGTCTTTCAAATCTTTCAAGAGTAAAATATACTGTTGAATATTCTTTTTCTTCAAATGGAAATTTAAAGGCAGCAGGTTTTAACAATGCTACCATGCTTTGATAATCAGCGTACACCACCTTTACAATAATGAATATTGCAAAGGAAAAAGAGAAGGTTATGAGAATTCTGAATGCCAGAATGGCCAATTTATGCCGGGACCCCTGATTTGAATTCATCTTATAATTTTGAAAAGGTCTTAATGAGGTTTTTCCCAAACTGTTTCAGTCTTATGGTCTTGGTTTCCCTCTTTTGGTAAGTAACAATCCAAGGGGTGAATTCTTTTTTATGAGTAAAGGAAAGAGCCTCAAATGTGGACTTATCAGTTTTACTCTTATTCAATACCTTTTGTAAATATTCAGGAAGTGGAAGTACGAAGTCATTGAGGTGAGCAGGTTGAATAACTATCAATACTTTAAAGTCTTTTTTTATCCCCAGTTTTTTGCCAATTGACTTTATTCCAGTCATGAAAAATTTTATTTTTTACCTGAAAGATTTCTGAACTCTGCCGGGCTTTGTCCTGTAAGCTTTCTAAAATATTTAGAGAAATAAGACTGATCCGAAAAGTTAAGCTGAAAAGCAATTTCAGACACCGTTAATTCAGAGTATATAAGTAGACGCTTTATTTCTACAAGTAGTTTTTCATTAATAAGGTCAGTTGAGGTTCTTCCTGTTAGTTGTTTTACTGTCTCGCTTAAATGATTAGGTGTGACAGCAAGGTGTTCTGCATAATCTTTTACAGAAAGATTATCCTGATATTTCTCTTCAATCAGCTGCTTGAATTTTTTTACAAGAAGTCTTCCCTTGTTCATTTTATCTCCTGCATTCTGAGGATAAAGTCTTTTGCAGTGAATCAGAAGGATGTCAAGCAATGCTCCAATCAGATCAGGAGAATCTTCGAAGTTTTTCTCTCTTTCTGCAATGGCTTGTATGAAAATATCACTGAATGTCTTCATCTCTTCAGCTGTATATATATATAAGGGTGGGGATCCAGGAATCAGGGGATAAAAGAAGGGCAATTCAAGGAGTTTGTTCTGATCGTTTTTGTTGATGAGGTAAAACTCTGATGTAAAAAGAAATATATATCCTGAAATATCTTCAGAAAGGTCAAGATCGTGAATTTGTCCTGGGGATAAGAAGAAGATACTTCCGGGCTTTATTTCGTATTCAAAGAAGTCAATGGTGTGTTTTCCTGACCCTTTTGTGATAAACAGGATTTCGTAAAAGTCATGTCTGTGAGGATATTGTACCTTGAAATCTCTGTTTTTGTCAAAAATTTCTATCTGGAAATAAGTGTGATGACCGCTTCTCTTAAAGCGGTCAATACTATAAACAGGTATAATATTTCCGAATGAATGCATTTGTGTCGTAGTTCTATGTTCAACTAAAACCACGCTATAATGGCATAAGTAAAGTCGAAATCAGTAGAAGGATAAAATCCTTTAGAACCTCTGAAAATGCCAATTAAAGCTTCACTATGTTGTGAATATCCTGAATTCTCAGCATATTCTTGTGGATTCTTTCAGATTCAGAAGGATCAATGTCTACCTCGATCAGGCAAATAGCTAAACCAGCTTCCTGAACTCTATAGTTCAGACTGTTTACCATCATTCCTCTTTTACGGATTGGCAATAAAATCCTGTCAATTGTTTCTGGGGTATGTTTGCACTCGATTTGCCAGCAGAAAGTCTCTTTCATCAGTTGTGTGTTAGATTTGTATAATTCTGATTAGGTCTTAAAAGTTTCCTGAATCACATTTTATTATTAAGTAAAGATATTAAGTAATCCGGTCAACGACAAATTATAGCTACGTGAATGTGCAATTTTCAAGGTAGAGATAATGTTTTCAGTGGAGGAGAAATCTTACCTAAAATATTTAATTTTCGCAATTATTCGAAAATAAAAGTGAAGGTCCATCCGCAATTTTCGTATGGAAAATTCAATAAATGTTGCATAAAAAAGCTAATTTGCAACTCTTAATAAATTTAGTACTACTTTGTTCAGCTTAGATAAGCTCCTTAGGGAGAACATAAAGAACGCCAAACCATATTCTTCAGCAAGAGACGAATATAAGGGAAAAGAAGGGATCTTTCTTGATGCCAATGAAAACCCTTATGGTTCAGCAGCAACAGGCGATTTCAACAGATATCCTGACCCACTTCAATGGGAAATAAAAGAGATTCTTTCTAATATTAAAAGGGTAGAGCCTGAGAAGATTTTCCTGGGAAATGGTAGCGATGAGCCGATTGATCTCATTATCAGAATGGTTTGCTGTCCTGGAAAAGACAATATCATCATATTACCTCCGACTTATGGTATGTATGAAGTATCTGCTGCAATTTCTGATGTGGAAATCAGGCAGGTGCCGCTTACCGAAGACTATCAATTGAGACCAGATGAGATTCTTAAAGCGGTGGATGAAAACACAAAAGTCATTTTCATCTGTTCTCCGAATAATCCGACCGGAAACATTATGAATAAAAAGGATGTGGAGAAAATTCTGAAAGGGTTTAATGGAATAGTGGTTGTTGATGAAGCCTATATAGATTTTGCTCCTTCTTCATCTTTGCTCAGCGAACTAGATCAATTCCCAAACCTTATTGTTCTTCAGACGCTTTCCAAAGCCTGGGGGATGGCCGGCCTGAGACTGGGAATGGCATTCGCTTCTAAAGAGATCATCAGTGTTTATAATAAAATTAAATATCCTTATAATATCAACATTGCCACTCAGCAATTTGTGAAAGAGGGATTAATGAATATTCTGAACAAAGAGAAAATGGTGGCTCAGATCCTTGAACAGCGTGAGAAACTTGGTGAAGAATTGAAGAAAATCTCGTTTGTATCAAAAGTGTACCCTTCAGATGCCAATTTTCTGCTGGTGAAAATGGATAAGGCTCCTAAGATCTTTGAATTTTTAATAGGTAATAAAATCATTACAAGAGACAGGTCCAAAGTAAGATTGTGTGAAGACAGTATAAGAATTTCCGTTGGTACCGAAAAGGAAAACGAGGCTTTGATGAAGAAGCTCTCGGAATGGAAAGGATAATTAAGAGAGAGAATTAGGTTAAAATGAAGAAGAAGATTTTATTCATAGACAGAGACGGAACTATTATCGTTGAGCCTCCAATTGACAAGCAGATTGACTCTCTTGAAAAGCTTGAGTTTTTACCAAAGGCCATTACAAGTCTTTCCAGAATTGCCAATGAGATGGACTATCTCCTGGTTATGGTTACCAATCAGGATGGACTTGGGACATCCTCTTTTCCTGAGAATACCTTTTGGCCAGCGCAGGACAAAATGGTTAAAACACTGGAAGGAGAAGGTGTTGTATTTCATGCAGTTCATATAGACAAGTCATTTGACCATGATAACCTTCCGACAAGGAAACCCGGTACTGCAATGCTTACAGAGTATTTCGGTGAGGGATATGATCTTTCCGAGTCCTTTGTAATCGGAGACAGACAGACGGATGTGCAGCTTGCGAAAAATCTGGGCACAAAGGCTATTTATTTTTCTTCCAATACAAATGATGAAGCTGCTTTAAGTACTGATAACTGGGATGAAATTTATTGGTTTCTGAAAAAACAGAATAGCAGAACTGCCAGTATCAGAAGAACGACTAAGGAAACGGATATCGAAATTTTTCTTAACCTTGACGGAACAGGAAAAACTGAAATCCATACAGGCCTTGGTTTCTTTGATCACATGCTGGATCAACTGGGCAAGCACTCAGGGGCTGACCTTAAAGTAAAGGTTGACGGGGATCTGCATATTGATGAGCATCATACCATCGAAGACACTGCTCTTGCTCTGGGTGAAGCTTACCTTAAAGCATTAGGTGATAAAAGAGGTATAGAACGTTATGGCTTCTTATTGCCTATGGATGACGTCCTTGCTCAGGTTGCCATTGATTTTTCCGGAAGAAATTGGCTGGTTTGGGATGCATCATTTAAAAGAGAAAAAATCGGCGATATGCCAACAGAAATGTTTTACCATTTCTTCAAATCTTTCTCTGATACTTCCAAAGCCAATATCAACATTAAAGTTGAAGGAGATAACGAGCATCATAAAATAGAAGCTATATTCAAAGCCTTCGCAAAATCCATTAAAATGGCAGTGCGCAGAGATTTTAACAATAATCAGATACCTAGTACCAAGGGGATACTTTAGAGCTTCAGTTTCGGACATCCTCTAAGTGGACCGGAATTGTAGACTCAAAAATCAAAAAAGTGAAAATTGCTATCATAAAATATAATGCAGGAAATACCCAGTCTGTAAGTTACGCGCTGAACAGGCTAGGAGTGGACCCTATTATCACAGATGAGCCGGAATTGCTGAAAGCTGCGGATAAAGTAATTTTTCCGGGAGTTGGAGAAGCAAGTACAGCAATGACTTATCTGAAACAAAGAAATCTTGATAAGCTCATACCTGAGTTTAAGCAACCATTTCTCGGAATTTGCCTTGGACTGCAGCTGATGTGTCAGCATAGTGAAGAGAATGATGTTGAATGTCTGAAAGTATTTCCAATGACAGTAAAGAGATTTCCTCCAAAAGACAAAGTTCCTCATATGGGATGGAATTCTATTACCAATCTGAATGATCCTTTGTTCAATGGTGTAAATGAAGGAGAGTTTGTTTACTTTGTTCATAGCTACTATGCAGAGCTGTCAGACTATACCATAGCTCAATCTGATTATATATTGCCATTCAGTGCGTCTATCCGGAAAGATAACTTCTACGCTGTTCAGTTTCACACAGAGAAAAGCGGAAGTACCGGAGAAAAAATATTAAAAAACTTCCTTTCATTATGATTGAAATAATACCAGCCATTGACCTGATCGATGGAAAGTGTGTAAGACTGGTTCAGGGTGATTTTGATAAAAAAACGGAGTACCATAGCAATCCTCTTGAGGTAGCTAAAAGGTTTGAAGATGCCGGAATAAAGAGGCTTCATGTGGTTGATCTTGATGGCGCCCGTCAGAAAAAGGTAATCAACCATAATGTTCTTGAAGAAATTTGCACCAATACTTCATTGCATGTTGATTTTGGGGGAGGGATTCAGTCTGACGAAGATATAAAGATAGCTTTCAACGCCGGTGCTAAGCAGGTTACCGGAGGCAGCATCGCAATTAAGAATCCGGAGCTTTTCAAAAGCTGGTTGAAAAACTATGGTGGGGAAAAGATTATTCTCGGTGCTGATGTGAAAAATAAAATGATTGCTGTGAGCGGATGGCAGGAGGTTACGGCTACTTCGTTATTTGACTTCACAGAGGAATATGCTGCTTTAGGTGCAAAGTATTTGTTCTGCACCGATGTGTCCAAAGATGGATTGCTGGCCGGTCCCTCATTTGAGTTATACAATGAGATCAGAAATAAATTTCCTAAACTTAAGCTTATTGCAAGCGGCGGAGTAACAACCATTGATGATATTGCAAAACTAAATGAAATGGGTGTTTATGCAGCTATTATTGGAAAGGCTTATTATGAAGGAAGAATAAAACTTGAAGACCTAAAGAGGTTTTTATAAGATGCTTACAAAAAGAATTATTCCTTGTCTTGATGTAAAAGATGGGAAAACAGTCAAAGGCGTAAATTTTGAAAACCTCAGAGATGCCGGTGATCCGGTTGAGCTGGGACAACTTTATGCTGAGCAGGGAGCAGATGAATTGGTATTTCTGGATATTACTGCTACGCTTGAAAAAAGGAAGACTCTTGTAGAGCTGGTTAGACGCGTAGCACAGAATGTAAACATTCCATTTACTGTGGGTGGGGGTATTGCAAGTATTGAAGATGTGTCTGCTTTGCTGAATGCAGGAGCAGAAAAAGTATCTATCAATTCTTCTGCAGTTAAAGATCCGAGCCTTATTGATAGATTAGCTTTAGAGTTTGGTAGTCAGTGTGTTGTTGTGGCTATTGATACAAAATTATATGAAAATCAGTCAAGGGTGCATACCCATGGAGGAAAGAAACCTACTGATATTGATACCTTTCTTTGGGCTAAAGAAGCTGAAAACAGAGGTGCCGGCGAAATCCTTCTGACTTCAATGGATCATGATGGCACCAAAGCAGGTTTTGCAGATGAGTTAACTGCAAAGCTTTCATCTTCCCTTTCTATTCCGGTTATTGCTTCAGGAGGAGCCGGAACTATGGAACACTTTGTTAATATATTCACAGACGGGAAAGCAGATGCAGCGTTGGCAGCAAGTATTTTCCACTTTAAGGAAATTTCTGTACCCGAGTTGAAACAATACTTAAAAGATCACAAAATCAATGTCAGAATTTGAGTTAAAGAATGTAGATTTCGAAAAGAATAATGGTCTGGTACCAGCTATTATTCAGGACGAGGTTACGCAGAAAGTGCTTATGCTGGGTTATATGAACCAGGAAGCGCTTGATAAAACATTAAAAGAAAAGAAAGTTACTTTTTTCAGCAGAACTAAAAACAGACTTTGGACCAAAGGGGAGACCTCTGGCCATTTTTTGTATTTAAAAAGTATTGCCCTTGATTGTGATCAGGATGCTCTGTTAATTAAAGTTACCCCTGACGGCCCTACCTGTCACACCGGTACGGATACCTGCTGGAATGAAGAAAATCATGGTAAAATCTATTTTCTTCAACAGTTAAGCAATGTCATCAAAAGCAGGAAAAACAACCCTGACGAGAAGTCATATACAAGTTCATTATTTGCCAAAGGTACTAATAAAGTTGCACAAAAAGTTGGTGAAGAAGCTGTAGAGTTGGTGATAGAAGCCATGGACAATAACGATGAGTTATTTAAAAATGAAGCAGCAGATCTGCTGTTTCACCTTCTGGTACTCCTTGAACAAAAGAATATTGGACTGGACGAAGTACTGGATGTGCTCATCAAAAGGCATAAATAAAAGTCGTTATTTAATAGGAAATAAAAGTCCCGACAAAGATCTTGATACTTTGTCGGGACTTTTTAGCTTATTATGCCTTTAATATAATCTGAAGTCCTTTTGTCTTTCGGATTTTCCAACACCTGATGGGCGGGACCATGTTCTATAATTTCACCAAGATACATAAATATGATATAGTCTGCGATACGTATAGCCTGTCTGAGTATGTGGGTTACCATGACAATGGTATACTTGTTTTTAAATTCTACAAATTTTTCTTCAATGTGTGCACTTGAAATGGGATCCAACGCTGATGTAGGTTCGTCTCCGAGAATAATTTCCGGTTTAACTGCCAGACCTCTGGCAAGACAAAGCCTTTGTTGTTGCCCTATAGATAGGCCAGAAGCGGGAGTATTCAGCCTGTCCTTTACTTCGTCCCATAAACTTGCCTCTTTCAGATAATATTCAACGATTTGATTTAGTTCCGACTTTTTCCTTGTACCATGTATCCTTGGCCCATATGCTACATTGTCAAAGATTGACATGGGCAAAGGGTAAGGTCTCTGAGATAAAAGTCCCATTTTTTTTCTGATCTTAATCACATCGGCGTGAGGGTCAAATATGTCTTCTCCATTTAACATTACTTTACCTGTAACTTTAGTACCATCAATGGAATCAATCAAACGGTTAAAGCATTTAAGCAAAGTTGTTTTTCCGCAACCCGACGGACCGATGATTGCCGTGATTTTTTTTGCTGGTAAGGTTATGTTTATATCTTTTAGAGCTTGTCTGTCTCCATAGTATACATTTAGCCCCTCCACACAGATATTACCTTCGTCACAAACTTCAGTCATTAGCGGAATGAATATTTCAGTTGCCTTTTTCATCTGTCTCAAATTTTAAACTAAACTTTTATGTTTAGTGAATTTCTTTGTAGCTATTCGGGATAAGATACTTATAAGAAGGATAATGACAGTCAGAACCAGTGCCGAAGCATAGGCTCTGTCTTGAACCTCAGGGATAGGAGTGCTCAACTGAAAGAAAATGGCCAGCGGCAGATTTGCTGCAGGTTGCATTAACGAAGTTGGGATTCTATCAGTAAATCCAGAAGTAAATAATACTGAAGCAGCGTCTCCGATACTTCTGCCAAAGGAGATTAAGACAGCAGTGAGTATTCCGGGTAATACCTGTTTGCTTACCACTTTTATAGATGTTTCAATTTTGGTGGCACCAAGAGAATAAGAAGCATCTATTAAGCCTTTTGGCACGGTCATTATAACTTCATCCATAGCTCTTACCATTATAGGTATAACCATTAAAGTAAGGGTAAAAATTCCTGCTAATAAAGAAGCTTTTAATCCTATCAAAAGCATGATTGCAAAACCAAATGCTCCATATACAATAGAGGGGATTCCCCATAATACGTCCAGACATAAACGGGTAAAATCTGCAAATCGGGATGTTTTGGTCCTGTATACATTCAAATAAAGGGCAACAGGCAAACTTAAAAACAACCCCAGAATTGTTGAACCTCCGGCGAGATATAAAGACCCAACAATCGCATTTAAAATACCTCCGCCTTTTCCAAGAAAAAATCCTCCTTTTGGTGTTTGAGTGATCATTGCCCAGGATAAGGATGGCAAACCTTTCTGAAGAATGCTGTAAATTATTAAAACCAGACTTACCAATACCAGTAAAGTCGAGGCCTTCATCAATACTTTAAAAACCCCTTCTTCCACTTTATTTATGTTCATAGTCTTATGCAATTTTTCTTTCTATATTTTTTAGAATTCTTCTGGATATGAAATTGAAAATCAGTACGATCACAAACAGGATGAGGGATGCAAGCATTAATGCTGAATCGTATAGTGGGATAGACATCATTTCTCCGTAATTATTAGCTATTAATGCGGTAATTGGATATCCTGGATCTAAAGGACTGATAGGGATCATAATTACATTCCCTACAACCATTAATACTGCAAGTGTCTCCCCAAAAGCTCTGGAAAGTCCCAGAACAATAGCAGAAATTACTCCTGGGGCAGCTTTTCTCAGTATTACGAGTTTTACTGTTTGCCATTTAGTGGCTCCAACAGAAAGCGATGCGCTTTTAAGATCTTCCGGAATTGTTTCAAAAACTTCAAGAAGAACGTGAATAATGATTGGAAAAATCATTATGGAAAGAACAATACCTCCAGTGAGAATGGTGTATCCGGAAGAAGTAGTTCCGAAAGCTGGTGCTATATAATCTCTTACCAAGGGTACTACTTCAATAATTCCCCAAATGCCGAAGATTACGGAAGGAATACCTGCCAATATATCTATTAAAGGGTTTACAAAGGCGATAACCCTTTTATCTGCATATTCCGATAGGTATATAGCTGAGAGAAGACAAAGTGGTACTGAGATGACAACAGCAACTACAGTTACATAAAGTGTGCTAATAATAAATGGAAGGAGGCCAAACTTCATTTTTAAAGGCTGCCATTCTGTTGAAAAGAATAAATGTCCTAATGAAGTTTCTTCTAAAATTGGCACAGATTTGTAAATAAGCCCTATTAATATCAAAAACAGGAGTGCGATTGAAAAGTAAGTAAGACCTTTCATTGACCAGAAGCTAAGCTTCTCAATCCAGAGTCGCCTATGATATAAGTCTGTTTTTCCCAAGATTTCCCCCTTTGGTAGAATGGTTTAGTATAACCAAATGATTTAAAGTTATTTACTTTTCAGTGGAGATAAAGTTTGTCAGTAAATGAGAATTTTAAATAAATTCATGTTACCACTATTGATTGAAGAGCCTTCACAGATAGAATGAAGGTTAAGTATTACCGCTAAAAAGTTTATTCTTTACAAAAGTATATTGTTATTAATATTCTATGATTTTTTCCTTCTTACAACAATCAAGTAAAAGATCTTGAAATTCATAACATAAATTATTAAACTTTCATCTAGTCTTATTTTTGAAATCGGGAGGAAGGAAATTAACCTTAACAAGGTTTGAAAAATGAATTGATGAGTGCCTGACTTTAAGGTAAAAGTCAGGCCAATAAATGATGTTGACTTACTTTAGCTTTTTAAGTTCTGTGTCCAGTTGATCTTTGGATAGATTCACATATCCTGCTTCTTTCACAAATTGCTGACCATCGGTTAATACCCAATTTAAAAATGTCTTTATAGTTTGGGAAGTAGGTTCTCCTTTCGTTACAAAGTATAGTGGACGGGCTGGAGGGTGAGGAAAAATTCCTTTGGCAATTCCTTCCATAAGTTCATTTAAGGTTCCATAAAAATTCTCTTCCGGAGTGATTTTGCCATTTCCGTCAATGTCGATCGGGATGATAGCGATACCTGGAAAAGGTCTGTTCGTTTTTAGATCATATACATATGCGATGTTGTTAAATCCGATTGCAAACTTATCTTGTTTAACTACCTGTGCGAGGCCTGGGTCTCCGAATACTCCGACACCTTTCAGGTCTTCCTGTTTTTTGCCAAGATATTTTGCCCAGGTTTCAGGTGCGCCTGCAGCATCAGAACGTGTATAAACTTTAATAGGATCAGTGGAAGTTGTTCCTGTAGCGTTTCCCCATGTTTTTAATTTTTCCGTGATCCAGATATCCTGAAAGTTCTCTTTTGTTAGTCCCTTTTTTTGTACTTCGGCAATATTTGGATTCTTATCATTGATGGTTGGAATTACGGCATCTATGGTTACGGCAATTCCAAAGGCACCTCTTTCAAGTTCCACTGGGTTGATTTCCCTGGAAACCATTCCTAAATCAACATTACCAGAAATGACGTCAGCCATACCTTTCCCAGCCCCACCAGCCGTGATGTCAATTTTAACTTCGGGGTGGATTTTATTATATTCTTCAGCCCATTTTATAGCAAGAGGGTATAAAGCAAAGGCTCCAGAAATAGTTATATTATTCTCATCGTCTCCACAAGACGAAAAAAGTGCAACAATGAGTAAAAATAAGAATACCCTCTTCATAGAATTTTAAGTTTATAAGGATTGACTAATGAAATTAATGAATGTCTAATTAATTCCAATTAGGATTTTTAAGCGTCCTCTATCTTTAAATAGATAAGTTGTTTTTTTGTTCAGCTTTACCTCGTTATATCAAATTTATCTATCCGTCTTTTTCTTTAAAAAGTTATTTACTGTTTAATTGTGTAAACAGATGAATTTATATAAAAAAAGGTGTTTATTACAATTGTAATCAGTGAATCGATGATTAGTTATATCATATTTTTACAATTGTTTATTTTTGTAAATAAGCCAATAAAAAACCAGACCTTTTAGGTGTTTACAATTATAAATAATCATAAAATATAACTAAACTTATAACTAAATAAATTAGTAGAAATCATTTTTGTTTTCTTAATTAATTTATTTTCAGTTTACAACTGTAAAATAATTTAATCTTTACTTTAACTTTTATATAAGTTAAAAATTGTATGTTATAGGTGTTGTTTTTTATGTCTTAATGAATGGTCTATAGCACTGAATTTAATGTCTTTTGGGTGTTTTATTTGAAAAATTATATAGTTATAGATGTAAATTGTCAAAATTTACATTTGTATTGCTTTTGAAATTTACAAATGAAAACAGGTTTTCTTTAGTATTTTTTAAAAGAAAAATACAATTGTTAATTGGATAGATTTTTGGAAAAATTAACAATGGGGAATTTGAAAGCGTTCATAAAATAGGTGCGAAATTGCCCACTGTTTAAATGAACCAGAGATGAAATATATATTCAAACTTTTGATATCTGCAGCCATTATTCTAGGTGCTACATTTTTGTTGCCGGGAATTATGATTAAAAGTTTCGGGGTTGCATTACTGGTGATGTTTGTTCTGTCTATCTTAAATGTAATCCTTCGTCCTGTTTTAATCCTATTAACAATACCGGTAACAATACTTACTTTAGGCCTATTTTTACTGGTAATTAATGCAGTGATAATCCTATTGACAGATTGGATGATTGATGGATTTGAGGTGTTGAATTTCTGGTGGGCGCTTTTATTTAGTTTGATAGTGTCGTTGGTTAATTATATAGCGGACCTCATAATCGGGGATTAATTCATGGAAGTTGAAAGAAGAAGTTTTTATCAGAGTTTTCTGTATCCTTTTATTTACTTAATGGTACTTTGGGGAGTAAAGGTGTTTGAACTCAGGTATGGATATGATCTGAGTAAATTTGGTATTTTTCCAAGAACTTTTATGGGGCTGTCCGGGGTGGCATTTGCTCCCTTAATACATGGAGATTTCAATCATTTGATATCAAATTCATTTCCTTTGCTCATTTTGGGAATGGCTATGTTTTACTTTTATAGGACTATAGCGTTTGAAATATTTCTCTGGATCTACTTCCTTCCTAATATCTGGGTGTGGATATCTGCAGTAGGTCAGGGGTACCATATCGGATCCAGCGGTATTATTTATGGCGCGGTCAGCTTCCTTTTTTTCAGTGGAATTTTCCGTAAAAATCAAAAATCGATGATTCTCTCTTTGGTTATTATTTTCATATATGGTAGTTTGGTTTGGGGTATTTTTCCTTTTACAAGAGGTGTTTCCTGGGAAACTCACTTTTTCGGAAGCTTATCAGGTGGATTAGCAGCCTATTTTTACAGAAAAACAGGAGAGGAATATCTGAAAAGCAAGGAGAAGGAACCAGAAGGCCCCGGTAATGATTCTTTAATTGGGGGAGAACATAATGAAAGTTAAAATAAAAGAAAACTCATTAATAGCGAAAATGGCTGCCTGGTACATGGGATCCAAAAATATAGCTATTGTGTTTGGTAAAACCATTCATTTGCACGGCGTTAACAAGAATGAGTTTATGGCAGTGGAACAATGGGTGAATCATGAACTTGTGCATGTAAGGCAATTTCAACGCTATGGTTTTATTACCTTTCTTGCGATCTATGCAATAGAAAGTATGAGAAAGGGATATTATAATAATAGGTTTGAAGTTGAGGCGAGAATCGGGGAAACTACCGGAGAAAAAATAACCATTCATTAAAGATTTAATGAATGGTTATGAAACCAACTTTATTAAGTTGCTGAATAATCTGTTACCCTATTCGGTCTTGTCTTGATAACAGTTGTTGTTTTTGCTTTAGCTTAAAGCATTTCATTCGCAAGATTTGCCAGCTCAGAACGCTCTCCTTTTTCAAGAGTTACGTGAGCATACAATTTATGATTCCTCAATCTGTCAATCAGGAATGATAATCCGTTACTTTGAGAATCCAGATAAGGAGTATCTATCTGATAAATATCACCTGTGAAGATTATTTTCGTGTTTTCTCCAGCTCTTGAAATAATTGTTTTTACTTCATGTGGAGTCAGGTTTTGAGCTTCGTCTACTATAAAGCAAATATTTGAAAGGCTTCTTCCTCTTATATATGCCAATGGAGTTATGACCAGCTTTTCTTTATTTACCATTTCGGTAATTCTTTGATAATCACTGTCTGTCTCATTAAACTGATTTTGAATAAACTTCAGGTTATCAAACAAAGGTTCCATATAAGGATTCAGTTTGCTTTTAATATCTCCCGGAAGGTATCCAATGTCTTTGTTGCTCAGTGGCACAATTGGCCTGGCTAGGTAAATCTGTTTGAAGTTTTTCCTTTGTTCCAATGTTGCAGCAAGAGCCAGAAGGGTCTTTCCCGTTCCAGCTACTCCTTGCATGGAGACAAGCTTTATGTCGGGATTCATAATGGCATGAATGGCAAAAGTCTGTTCCGCATTCCTTGGTTTTATACCATAAACAGTCTTTTTCTCAACATGTTCAATACGATCTTCTGATGCATTATAATACCCCAAAACTGAATTTTTATCACTCTTTAAAATGTAATAGTGGTTCTGAATCAGCTGTTGTTTGGGTATTATTGAACTGGGGATAGATCCTTTTTCATAGATCTGGTTGATATCTTCATAAGGAACGTTTTCAATATATGTCCTTCCGGTATAAAGACTGTCAACATCTTTGATCTTTCCTGTTGAATAGTCCTCTGCAGGTAAATTCAATGATTTGGCTTTCAACCGCAAGTTTATGTCTTTGGTAACAAGAACAACTTTTGCGTCTTTAGCCTCATGTTGCAGATTCAGAGCAGCATTCAGTATTCTGTGATCGGCTTTATTATCATTAAAGACTCGTTCAGCGTCAAGTGTAGCCTTGCTTGATGTGTTCATCACCACCTTAAAACGACCTTTATTGCTTCCTGGAAGCTGAATCCAGTCCTGCAACATATAAGTTCCGGAAAGATCATCCAGGAATCTGATGAACTCTCTTGCTTCAAAGTTAATGATATCATTGCCTTTCTTGAAATTGTCAAGCTCCTCCAAAACAGTTATGGGAATCGCTATATCATGTTCCTTAAAATTTTTGACTGCATTGTGGTCATACAGTATGACTGAAGTATCCAGCACAAAAATCTTTTTATCTTTTTTCGCTTTAGCCATTTTAGAAGACGATTAAAAATGAATATTAAATGTACCTCTGAAATATAAGAGATATAGATATAAAACTTTATATTATTCTTTAAAATATGTTTACGACCTTTTTTTAAAAATGGCTGAATAAAAAAGCTCTTTCAAATAGTCTTTTTCATGTATTACATTAAAACCGGATTGAAGAATTTCTGTTCGAAGGTCGATGAGAGTTTTACCGTTGATACCGGTTGTATTTCTGAAGAAGAAGTATAACACTTTAATATATATGTTATTCAAGAAGGTTCTGAAGGTTTTACCTCTGCTAATCTGAAGATCGGTAAAATAAAATAAGCCTCCGTCAGATAGCTTATTATTTATAAATCTCATCCAGGCTTTTACTTCCTCCTGACTAAAAAGGTCCAGAAAAAAATTAGTTACTATAAGGTCGAATTTTTCGTCTTCAGTAATTTTATCGAAGCTGCCTCTTCTGAACTCTACTTTACATTTCTGATTTAAATCTTTGATTTTTGCAGATGCTTTAGCAAGCATTTTTTCTGAGATGTCTAGATATACAATGTGTGTAACCTTGCCAGAAATAATAAGAGATCTTAAAAAAGTTCCTGTACCTCCACCAATAATCAAGCAACTTTTTTTCTGTGGAAGGAGAGGAATTAATACATCCTGACTTTTTATAAAACCTCTTCCGGGAGGAATTAAAAGCAGATAATCATAAATTGCAGCAAGTCGGTTAAAACCTTTTCTTTGTCTTTCCAATTTTAATTTGACCAAAACCCGATTAAATTTACATTTTAATTTTATTTCTATGCCATCTTTCGATATCGTAAGTAAAGTTGATCCGCAAACATTGGACAATGCTATCAATGTTGCCAAAAAAGAAATTCTGAACAGATATGATTTCAGAGACTCCAAAAGTACCATTGAGCTTGATAAAAAGGAAAATGTTATTAATCTGGTAAGTGAAAACTCAATGCGTATCAATGCAATGATTGATGCCATACTTACTCGTATGGTAAAACAGGGTATTGATGGTAAGTCATTAGATATGAGTGAAGAAGAGTATGCGTCAGGAAGCATGATCAAAAAGAACCTTAAAGTAAGGACCGGCCTTGACAAAGAGGTGTCAAAAAAGGTAGTTAAGCTCATTAAAGACTCCAAAGCAAAGGTAACTCCGGCCATTATGGATGATATGGTCAGGGTCACAGGGAAAAAAATAGATGATTTGCAGGAGGTAATAGGACTGCTAAGGAAAGAAGATTTGGGGATCCCTTTACAATTTACCAATATGAAGTCATAAGAAGCATCTTTTGATTATCCATATAAAAGAAGGAGAGGCCAAGCAAATAACATTATAAATGGTATTAGTCTGGTCTCTTAATATTTTAACTTTTTTGAACTAGTATTCACCATCACATCGCTGACTGGTCTTTATTTTTTTAGAACTGGAAATTTAAAGTCTAAATTTCAATTGCTTGTTTATTTATTCTTTCATCCCACATGTTTCTAAATTAAAATATTTGTCTGTTTTTTTTAAGGGATTGACCTATGGTATAATTGTTTTTGCTTTCTGAATAACATTAAAAGAAAAGCGCTTGTTGTAATAGTAGATTGTTAATAAGCGCGCAGAGATGAAAGTACCAGATTCAAAATTGTATGATGTTATAATTATAGGGGGAGGGCCAGCAGGTTTAAATGCAGCATTGTTATTGGCCAGATGCTTAAGAAAGGTACTTTTATTTGATTCCGGAAAACCAAGGAATTATAAGAGTCAGGCCCTTCATGGATTTATCTCCAGAGATGGAATAAATCCTTTGGAATTGCTTCGTATTGCGAAGGAAGAGCTGAGTAAGTATGATGTCTCCTTTGAAGAGGGTAGAATAGTGAAAGCCAATTTTTTTGAAAACAATGCATTTGAAGTTACTGACGAAGAAGGAAAGAAATTTTATTCCAGAAAAATCTTACTTGCAACAGGTATTGTAGATCAATTACCACCAATAGCGGGAATTGATCGCTTGTATGGAAGAAGTGTCCATCATTGTCCTTATTGCGATGGCTGGGAAGTGAGGCTGAAACCCATTGCTGTAGTAGGAGGAAATGGTAAATCAGGTTTAGGGTTAGCAGTTTCTCTAACAAATTGGTCCGATGATATTGTTTTATGTACCAACGGTAAGTCTGTGAGCAGAGATGAGATGGAATGGATGGACATGAAGGAAATCAGAGTGGAAACCAGAAAGATTGCAAGACTTGAAGGTAGAGCCGGCCTGTTGGAAAAAATTATTTTTGAAGATGGAGATTCGCTTGAGCGATCCGCTTTGTTCTTCAGTAGTGATAAGTTTCAGCGATCAGACCTGGCAGAGCAGATGGGATGCAGGTTTACAGATAATGGACTTATTTATACAGATAAATACCTTCAGACTTCTGTAAGGGGAATATTTGCAGCAGGTGATGCTGCAAAAGATATGCAACTTGCAGTTATAGCGGCTGCAGAAGGCGCAAAAGCTGCTTTGGTGATTAATAAGCTGTTGCAGAAAGAAGAAAAGAAATTTCACAGGGCTAAATTGTTAAGGCCAATGTAGAGAAACAATTTTTTCCGAGTCGGGTTAACTAAATAAATTTTTATAAATATTCTATTATGATTGTATTGTTGTTTGTATTTATCGCATTCACCATGATAATTGGCATTATATTATATGCCAATGTTAGAGCAAATAAACCCAGGCAGAACTTTGTGGTTGCCCTTCATGGAATATTAGCTGGGGCAACACTATGCACACTCACTTATATAGGTGCAGACTATATCGGACAAAATAATGTCTTGTTTAATTTTTCGTTTATGCTGTTCTGGATTGGGGGAATTCTGGGGGTGTTCATGCTCATGAGGGACAAGCTGTTTACTAAGGGTATTCCTACCTGGCTTGCAGGTTATCCTACCGGAAAAGGGGGAATACCTAAATTCCTGCCTTTAGTCCATGCAGGAATTCAGGTTGTTGCTGTTATTTTGCTGATATTATTTGTTATGGGAAAATAATAATGTCCACCGAGAAGAGATTATAAACAGTCCAGAGTTATTAAATATCTCTAGACTGTTTATCGTCTCTCCTTGTGCGAGTAAACCATTATTTTGGGGGGTGAATTAAGTCTTTCATAAGTTATTTAGCCTTTCATAAAAAAAGCGAAGATCTTCTTCGCTTTATATTTTGTAGTATCTTATTTTTTTAGCTATTCATCAAAGAAAGCACTTTTCTTTTATGAATATGAAAGAAAGATTCCCAGTCGCTTAGCAGACAATGGTTAAAATTTATACTATGGTTTTCCAACTCTTCTTTAAATTCTTCCCATGTAAGGTTATACCATCCACTAATTCTTTCATTGAAATCGCTAATCCCAAAGTCTATATATAATACTTTGTAAAATTGCGTCAATGCAAGCGCGAGCTCCTTGTTGTTTATTTCATTAACTATTTCTATCTCCATTGTTTTTTTTCTTTACTCAACCATTAATGTTAAAACCCGCCGAATTGCAGCATTGTTTTGATAATGAAATTTTAATTTCAGTATAAAGAAAATTTGATATCCAAGCAGGAAAGAGAAATGCAAATATTATGAAAGATAAGATACCACAAGTGAAGTGTGGTTTTATCCTTTTACTTTTGACTTTTAACTTTCTAAAGGTTAATAGTTAGCATTCTTAGTAATTCAGGTTTAGGTATAAGTCCGGATTGTCTCCATTTAATCTGTCCTTTATGGAATAATATTAATGTAGGAATACCTGAAATTTTATAAGCTGTGGAAACTGCAGGATTCTTTTCAACATCTACTTTAATAACCTTAATTTTTTCTGACATTTCAGCAGCAACCTCTGCGATCATAGGTGCCATTGCCTGACAAGGGCCGCACCAGCCTGCATAAAAGTCAACTAATACTGGTTTGTCTGAATTGCTTATCAAATCTGCAAAATTAAGTTTAGTTTTTGTTTCCATAAATCTTTTTGTTTCCTCTTATTAATTCAACAGTATCAAATATGATTTGTTTCCAGAGCCTGGCATTCATTAGTTCTTTTGAATCTCATTCATAGTCTCAAGTATCAGATCACAGGAAACTTTTATTTCTTCTTCAGTAATGACTAGTGGAGGAGCTATTCTCATGGCATTATCACAGAAAAGAAACCAATCGGTTAGGACTCCCTTCATAATCGCTTTATCAATAGTCTTTTTAAGAATTTCAAAAGACTCCATCTCGACCGCCATCATTAGTCCTTTATTTCTCACTGAACGGATCAATGGATGTTGCAGTAGTTTAAGAAAAAGTTTTTCTTTTGCAGGTACCTGTTCTGCTAGCTTTTCATCTTGTACTACATGTATTGTGGCTAAGGCAGCAGCACAAGATACTGGGTGTCCCCCGAAAGTAGTAATATGCCCCAGTACAGGATTTAACGAAAGTTCCTTCATCAGTTCTTTTGGTGCTATAAAGGCACCAATAGGCATACCACCTCCCATGCCTTTGGCACATACCACAATGTCAGGAACTACTCCAAAATTTTCAAATCCCCAAAAAGTACCTGTTCTACCGAAGCCAGCCTGTATTTCATCTGCAATAAAAAGGGTTCCTGTTTCATGGCACCTATCCCTCAACTTTTTAAGAAAATTGTTTTCGGGAACTCTGACACCCGCTTCGCCCTGTATACTTTCAACTATTACAGCCGCAGTATTGCTGGTTATGAATTCAAGATCTTCTTCTTTATTAAAATTAAGATGTCTAATTCCCGGCATCAATGGTCGGAATGGTTGCTTGAAGTATTCATTACCATTTAATGCCAGCGAACCTGTAGTGCTTCCATGATAAGCATTTTTAAAAGAGATGATTTCATATCTTCCGGTAACCCTTTTTGCCAGTTTGATGGCACCTTCAACAGCTTCGCTTCCTGAGTTAACAAGATAAACATTGTCTAATCCTGGAGGAAGGGTTTTGACCAAAGCCTCGGCAAGTTTTACCTGAGGAGATTGAATAAATTCTCCATATACCATAAGATGAAGGTATTTGTCGAGTTGGTCCTTAACAGCCTGGATAACTTTTGGATGTCTATGTCCAACATTGCTTACTCCTATCCCTGAAATTAAGTCGATATATGCTTTACCATTTTTGTCAAACATCTTTACACCTTCCGCTTTTTCAATTTCCAGCATCAGTGGGGCATCGGAGGTTTGAGCAAGGTATTGAAGAAATAAATGTCTTTGAGATATCATGCTCAAATTTACTAAGCATAATGCTAAAATAATAATGAAGTAGAGTAGGGGAATTATTTGTTGTTGTACAGCCTTAATGTAGTAGTAGCTCCGGATCGGATGGCGAAATTTTGAACATCAGTGAAATTAGCCCCATTGCTTTTTTTAGTTCTGAAGATGAGTTTATAATTACCTGGTTGCATGGTAAGCATGGTTCTGCTGGTTTCATTTTCCAGATTATGGATAAGTACTTGTTCTCCATTGGGTTTTATCTCATAAATACTTCCATAGCCAATGAGCTGATCAATGATGTTTAAGGATCCGGGTTGAACAAGATCCAGTACTGTTGTTTCGCTTTGTTTGATCTTTACATCTGCAAAAATAGTTCGGGGTAAAGTAAGAACCTCTACATCATATGTTCCAACCAGGTACTTCTCTTTAATTCCCGCATTCTGGATGTTTAATGTTTCCGACTTTTTGTTTTCTCTCACAACAGCTTTAAGTGATTTATATTCTTTGGAGTTTTCCCTGATAAATAAAGATCCTTGAGGTGCTTTAATAGTAATGATATTTTCTTTGCCTCCGATAAGGCCAATGTTCTTTTTCTCTACTCTGGGAATTGTATTCACCACGAGGTCATAGGTGAGAATCGCATCTACTTTAAGTTTGTCTGGTTCTCCCTTATCATCAAGGTAGTGTACAAAATCATATACTGGCTCCCCGGTTACGGAATTAAAAAAGGTGATATTAACATTGGTTTCTGTTGGCTTGTTATCGATATCCAGAATTTTTACTTTCACAGATGTTTCCGACAATGTTTGATGCAAAATCAGATTCATCATGTTTTTAAATTTATTTTCATTAATAGCATTAAAGTATTGACCCATACATTCAAATGCTTTATCCCAGCTTACATCGTTTCCTATGCCTATAATGAATGGTTTAAGAAATATTTTTCGTTTCTGTAGTTCTCTGGAAAGATCGCAGGGGTCACCTCCGCAGGATTCAATGCCATCTGTAAGTAATATGATTACGTTTCTTGAATTTTTATCTATGGGAAAATCAGAAGCTGCTTCTTTAAGGCTATGAGCTATAAGGGTGGTTCCTTTAGGCTCAATGTTTTTAATTCTCATTTTTATTGCATCATGATTCCCGGGGCGAAATGGGACTTCGAGTTTGGTATCCTTGCAGTTGTTATATCTTTTATCCCATTCATGGCCGTAAACTCTAAGACCAATTTCCAGATAGGGGATGTTTTTTAGAGAATCCACCAGTTCACAAAGCGTTCTTTTAGCTACTGTCATTCTGGTGCTGCGTTCCCATTTATCAGACATACTGCCAGATGCATCCAGTATAAATAATATACGGGTTATAGGAGGAGTTTTTTCTACTTTGGTCTGACAAAAAGTTTGCTGAACGTAAAGTAGAAATACTACTAATAGATAGACGTAATTTTTATACTTCACCTTTTATCTAAATAAAATAAAAAAGGAGTAGTTTTCTACTCCTTTTTTAAAAACCCTATAAAAGGCTCAATGTTTATTTTAATATCTGTTCAGTGTGGTTTTCTGTAGTTACTTTTGATATAATTTCTTCAATTACACCATTTTCGTCTATTACAAAAGTGGTCCTGACAGTTCCCATATAAGTTTTACCAAAATTGGTTTTTTCCTGCCATACGCCATACTGTTCGTTGATGGTCTTATCCGGATCGGCAATCAACGTAAATGGCAAATTATATTTCTTAATAAACTTCTGGTGTGATTTTTCATCATCACTACTTACGCCTAGTACCACATAGTTGGCTTTAATCAGGGCATCATAATTATCTCTTAGGTTGCAGGCCTGAGCTGTGCAGCCAGGAGTATCATCTTTGGGGTAAAAATAAAGAACAACTTTCTTCCCTTTATAATCAGATAGCTTTACTGCTTTTCCATTCTGATCTTTTCCTTCGAATAGGGGAGCTTTATCTCCGGTATTTAATTTCATAGAAGTTTAATGAGTTTTTGAAGTATCAATATCTTAAAACTAATACCCTAAATCAAGGAATATTGGTCGAAAAAGTACTGATGTTTCCTGCCTGGTCTTTTACCTCCAGTTTAAATGCTCCTTTGAGTGGTACTGTTTTATCATACCGCTCAGACCACAATAGATTTCTCTTGTGATCATAGTTCATCAATATCCATTCCCCGTTTAATGTAGCTTTAAAAGAATCTATTCCTGATTTGGAATCAGCGATAGTAAATTTTATGCAATTGCCCGATACTCCTAAACTCCTAATAATAGGCTTGACTGAATCTTCCACAATTACAAACTTTCCAAAACTCTTGGTCTTAAAGGATATGGTGTTTTCATTCCAGCATCCCTTTTCATGCTGTTGGCCGCGCATTTTGTTTTTTATGTTCACATAAGAACATCTTTTGTCTATTGCTTCAGGATGTGCCGCTTCATATGCTACATCTATACCGGTGAAAAGAGGTATAGAAAAATGACCAAGTATAAATGATTCTTTACCTTCTAATGTAGTATCAATATTGGTTTGCAGATAAAGTGTGTCAAAAATGGCATCAGCAGGAATTTTGACAGTCATATTGCCATTCTTTATTGTTTTTTCCTGCCCTGGTGGGATGCTTGCAATAAAATTAAAATTGAGAGTTTTATTATCTAAAGCTACTGAATCAGGCAAGCCTTTTCTCAAATCATAAAGGTAAATAGCTTGTCCATTTTTATAGTAGTCTGGGGTAAGGGTAAGTAATCCCTTTGAAGAATAGAGTTTTGCAGAGCTGTTGTTCGCTGCTTTACCTCTAATCTTTAATACATTTTCAGAAACTTCAAAATCACATGTAGCTTTAGAATTTGGTACAATTGTTCCTTTGATAGGCTCAGCTGATTGAATGTTTAATGCAAGTTTTGAAATGTTGTCATAACTGTCTTCAATCTCAATTATTATTTTATGATTCTGGCCATCTGTAAGGTCGAGAAGCCCTTTGCCCAGACTTCTGTTATAGGTACTTAGTTTATCCCCATCACTGATATAACATTTTTGAAACTTAACTCCTCTTTCGAGAAGTGCTTCATAGTCCATGTGGACGTTGATATATCTGTTTTCATGAAAACCGAACGTGGACAGATCATGGTCAAATATTATTTTTCCATCAGCGTATACTCTTATGTATTTAACACCATATGAGTTGGCCGTTCCATTCATTTTGTCAGATACTTTCACCTGAAGACCGATATTGCCCCAAGCTGTTATTTTGGAAGGAATAGTATAATCGGTTCCTATCTTTGTTGCTTTAAATTCGAACCTGCCAAACTCTTGGTTTACTCTTGACTTTTCATTAGTGGCAATGAGTGCTATTTTATCAAAAGTAGGTGCAATGTTATCTTTCAGTTCTGTGAATTTAAAATCTAAAGGGTTGAGAAGATTTTCTTTTACATCTCTGATTTCATAGTGAAGATGTGGTCCCCCTGAACTACCTGAATTTCCTGATAAAGCAATGATGTCTCCCTTTTTAACAGGAAGTTTACCTTCTGCGAGAGTAAAATCTACTTCAAATTGTTGGTTTTCATATTGATACTGGCGAACAAAATCTCCGATTTCCTTATTAAACTTATCTAAATGTGCATATACAGTCACTAAGCCATTAGGATGGGTGATATATACCGTATTTCCATATCCGAAAGAAGAGACTTTAAGCCTTGAGACATAACCATCTGCCGATGCATAAACCGGAAGACCAATTCTCATTTCCGTTTTTATATCAAGTCCCCCATGAAAGTGATTGGGCCGTAGTTCCCCCATGTTTCCGGCGAGAAAATTTTGTTGGCCGGGTTTTATCGGAAACAGAAAGTAGCCGACTGGAATTTGTGTTTGAGAAAAAGAGGTAAGAGGTAAAATAACTAATAAGTATTTTATCAGTTTATTTAACTTCGAAATCAATATATTTTTCATTTTCAATAAAGCCTTCTAATCTGTCGCCAATCTTAACAGGGCCGACTCCGGCAGGAGTGCCGGTAAAGATAATGTCTCCCTGTTTTAATGTTATGAATTTAGATATATAACTGATGATTGCATCAAAGTTATGTATCATTTGTCCGGAATTTCCGGATTGTTTTAGTTCTCCGTTTTGCACTAGCGAAAAGCTGAGATTATTCAGATCTTTAAAATTTGTCTTCTGAACAAATTCAGAAATCGGAGCACTTCCGTTAAAGCCCTTGGCAAGAGTCCACGGAAGGCCTGCAGCTTTAGCTTTATCCTGAATGTCTCTGGCAGTAAAGTCAACTCCCAGACCAATTTCCTGAAAATACTTGTGAGCAAACTTCTCTTCAATATTCTTCCCTTCTTTTGAAATTTTAATTACTAACTCAACTTCAAAATGGATGTTATTACTGAAGTCAGGATAATAGAATGGTGAATTATTTCGGAGTAATGCAGTATCGGGTTTTAAAAATATTACGGGTGCTTCGGGCCGTTCATTTTTTAATTCCTTAATATGATCTGCATAGTTTCTCCCTATAGCAAGAATCTTCATATAAAATTTTGGCGCAAAAATAGCATAAAATCTCAATGTGAGTGCGTTGAAAACAATACTTTTCCCTAAATGGTTTCTAATATAGGAACAAAATGGAGATGAGATTGATAAAGATGTTGAACAAAGGGAAGTTGATACTATTGTCATTGGCCATTGCCATAGGCTGCAGCAAGGTTCCTGTGACAGGAAGGAAACAATTGGATATTGTTCCTAATTCTCAGGTGTTGGCCCTTGCAAAGTCTGAGTACAATGAGTTTTTAAAAACCAATAAGGTCGTTAATAATACCTCACAGGCCGAGGAGGTAGAAAAGGTAGGACGAAATATAGCAAATGCTGCAGAGGCTTATCTGAAGAAAGAAAAGCAGACAAAACTGCTTGAAGGGTATAATTGGCAGTTTAATCTGGTGGAAGATCAACAGATCAACGCATGGTGTATGCCTGGAGGCAAAGTTGTCGTATTTACTGGTATTTTACCTATTACTAAGAATGATGCCGGACTTGCAACAGTTATGGGACATGAAATTGCCCATGCGATTGCAAGGCATGGTAATGAAAGGATGAGTCAGGGGTTAACAACTCAACTTGGAGGCCTGGCACTGGACGTTGCTTTGAGTAGTAAACCGAAAGAGACAAGGAATCTGTTTATGGCAGCTTATGGTGTAGGAACGAATGTTGGAATTTTACTTCCCTACAGCCGATTACAGGAATCAGAAGCTGACCGTATAGGTTTAATATTTATGTCAATGGCTGGTTACGATCCTCGAGAAGCAATAAACTTTTGGGAAAGGATGGAAAAAGCCAGTCAGGGAGGAGAACCTCCGGAGTTTCTTTCAACTCACCCAAGTCATAAGACCAGGATTGAGGAACTGAAAAAACAACTTCCTGAGGCTCTGAAATACTATAATCATACAGTTAGTAAAAGATAAACTCTCTAAAAGTAAAAAGCTTCCGAATGGAAGCTTTTTACTTTTATTTAAAATAAAAGATTTATTGTTTTGGGCTACAGGCTCTGCAAAAGTATACTTTTAGCTCTTCTTCTTTAAAAAGCATAAAATTAATTTTCTCAATTCCGAAGAGGCTGCAGAACCTTTGAGGATTCATGTCTTTCGCTTTAAGAAAGTAAGATTCAAATTCCTTTTTTTCAAAGAGATCGGGTCTTGTAATTGCTATAGAGAGAAAGTTGAACAAAATATCTTCTGAATATTCCCCTTTTTGCATAATAGGAAATAAAATTTCCAGGGCCCAGGCTGCACGGCCACTTTCAGCAAAAAATTTTGCTACAGCAAGCAGATCGTCTGAATTTAACTCCGTTGTTTTATAGTATTTTTTTACCAGGTTGATTGCATCATCCCTATATTTAAATTTCTTATTGGTAAGGAAATATGGAGAAATTAGAATCTGAAAGTTGAGGTATAATTTATTGACCAGCTTTTTGTCAATCTTTGTATTATAAAGGGCTTTTATATTTTTCATAAAGCCTTCTGGTGATTGAAGATAAGCAGAATCGGCTGCCCAGGCTTTTAAAGTGAGATCGCAGATATTGTATTTAATGTATACATTGGTCGGATCTAATGCCGAAACCTGATTGAGATCCCCTATATAATCAAATTTTTGACCAAGTTCCTGTCTGAATAGAATCTGGTTGTTGATCAGTTGGGCAAATTCTTTTGTTTTAGGCGGATTCAATGAAGTTAATAAGTCTGTAGAAATCTCTCCATTTGCGATAGCATCAAATATTGCTGTCTGAAGGGATGTGGCAACTGCTACATCTTTTTTAGCCAGTGCATTTTGGTAATGAATGGCCAGGGAATCTTTATTTCTTGTCAGGTCTATTCGCTCAATAATTTTAAGGAACAGAACCGCTTTACGTTCTTTGGCGAGAAGGAACTCCATTGCTTTAGAAAGACTGTCTTTCTGAAGAGCTTCTTTTATCTTTTCTTTACTTAATGTAGTAAGATAACTAAATGGAGTATTTTTGACGTCTCGGTAAAACTGATCCCAGTTTTCCTGAGCCTTAATGACGCGTTTTATAGTATCATTAAGTTGAAAAGATTGCAATACTTGTATGATGCTTTCAGCTCTGTTTTTTTGTAATTCCTGATTTCTTTCAGTGCTTCCTTCAATAGATGAATAGGCAAGAACGACAACTTCAGTTATGTTATATTTATTTAAATTGAGAGAATCATAAAATGGTCTGATATCTTGTTCTGAATAAACAGATTTGTCTTTCTCAAATGGTATGGTAAATTTTAAGTTCTTCTTTTTGGTGATCTCTGATTTTAAAAGGGTGTCAACAAAAACCTCTGTAGAAATAACAGACCTGCTTGGTGGTAGCTTTGGATAGTCGACATAATAGGTGCAGAGATGATTGTTTTTAATAACCATCAGATTGCATACATATTCATCGTTTTTTAATTCTGCAGGAATATCACCAATATAAGCAAACAGGGCATTTGAGGATGCTTTAGTGTTAGACTTTAAAAGGTCCTTTAAAGCAACCGGAACGAGCATAATACCATCAAAAGCAAACGATCTGTGTACAATATTTCCGCTAGAACAGGGGAATTGGCTTCTTAGAACTATATCCACAGAAAAAGAAAATTGACCTTCTGTTTCCGGGAATGTTTTATTGAAAAGCCCCAGATCACCAAAGAAATAATAAACTTTTCCATCCTCTACTATGATTTTATTTTCTACATAATCCGGAATTTTATTAAAATCTCCGACACATTTTCCGCAAACAACTTCATTGGAAGGCTCTATGCCGAAAGCATTCTCAATATTTATCTTTTTTGATGGATAAAAGGTCTTTTTGTCTTTGTTCTTTATAGATGAGGGGAAATTATAAGCCATAGGTCCAAAGACCTGAGCTATATATATACATTTTTTTTCGGGAATTATTCCTATTCCTAATCCTGTGGCAGAAAATTCCCGATTTACAAGATTTACCGAATTTCCGGAAGTATTAAGACTAGATCTTACAAAGGCAAGTGCAGCGCTTTCGTAAGTATTTATTTTAATTGGTGCTTTTTCTTTATAAATAGTAAATGGCCTGTCCGTATAAATGACATCAACATTTTCAGCTACTTTTTCATGAGTACCCTTAAAGCTTTCTACCCTTTGTTCCACTGTAGCCATATTAGGGTTATCCTGATTATGAACCAGGTTGTCTACTTTTTTGATGTATTTTGCCTGGTTATTGGCAGCAGCTGTTAGTATTGAGTCTTTGACAAAAGGAGAGAGGCCCAGAGAATCACGTACCTCATTGAGTTTTAGGTAGATTTTCTGTGTAAGAAGCTTTTCGTCAAAATTATTAAAATCAATAGGTGTTTGAGCAAATAGTCCTCTGAAAGAAAGTAACAATATTAAAAGTGAAAAAGTGATCAGTCTCATATTTTACCTCAAACCTTATATGCTTTACTAAACTTTGTGATTAAATTTTCTAAGTTTTATTTCTGTTAGTTTTTTCTTGGTACTTAGGGCAAAGTCTCCTTTCATCATCCAATCATAGTATGAAGGGTCTTTTTGCAACACATCCGTAACCTTCATGTTCTTATATTTTCCAAAGTTGAATACTTCTTCACCTTTATCGTTAAGAACCATTCTACCTGCCAGATCGACAAATTGGGAAGCTGTGAGTTCATGCAATGCATTCATGTCGTTTTTAACCGGAAAGAATTCCTTGCCATCTCCATCTTTAATCTTGCAGCCTTCATATTTTATAATCTGGGCTTTCAGAACTTCGAAAGTGGCAATGGTATCCGCTTCTGCACTATGAGCTCCCTCAAGGTCTTTATTGCAATAGTACTTATATGCGGCAGAAAGGTTACGTGGTTCCATCAAATGATAGATTCTTTGTGCATCTACCATTTTCCTGTTAGTGATATCGAAATCAACTCCAGCTCTTAAAAATTCCTCTACAAGTACAGGTACATCAAAACGAAGAATATTAAACCCAGCAAGGTCACAGCCCTGAAGCATTGTGGCAAACTGAGCAGCTACGCTTTTAAAGGTTGGTTTATCTTTTACATCTTCATCATAAATACCATGAATGAGACTGGATTCCAGAGGTATTGGTATTGTAGGATTTATCCTGGTGGTTTTAATGATTTGCTCATTATTAGGCATTACCTTTAGTACGGAAATTTCGACAATTCTGTCGTTGGTAATGTTTGTACCTGTTGTCTCCAGGTCAAAAAAAGCGAGAGGTTTTTTAAGATTTAGCCCCATTGATGTTTTACTGAAAATTGATAACTGGTTCTGATTTTCCACAGTGAAAACTGAAGTTAATGATTCCTCTTTCAGTAAATAACCATGATAAATATTTGACTAAAATAATAAAGCAATTGAAAGTTTCCAATTGCTTTATTATTAAAATTATTGTTGAACTATCTCCTGGGCAAGTTTCTTCAGATCAAAGCCTCCAAAGTTTCCTGAGCTCATCAGTAAGAGGTTTTTACCTTTCCAGTTTGTTTTTAAGATAAACTCTTTTAAAGATTGATTTTCAGTAAATACTTTTAACTTGTCATTGTTAAAAGCTTTAATTATATCTTCTGGTGAAATAGGATCAAGCTTTTTATGCTCAAGGGTTTGCGGATTAAAATATACAACCGGAAGATCAGCTGACTTAAACGTATCTTTGTATTGTACTAAGAACTCCTTATTTAAAGAACTGAAAGTGTGTAGTTCAAGGATAGCAACCAGTTCATTATCTGGAAATTGCTTTTTTACTGCTGCAGTTGAAGCCTTTAGCTTTGAGGGGGCGTGCGCAAAGTCTTTGAATACAGTGGTTTCATTTGTTTTCTCAAGCACTTCCAGTCTGTTTGCTGCTCCTTTAAAACTTTGAATAGCTTCATAGAACATCTCATCTGTTATTCCAAGTTTTGAAAGTACTGTTTTAGCGCCACTCAGATTGCGCATATTATGCTTTCCGAAAATCTGTACCGGAATTTTTTTATTGTGATCAATCAAATATGTCTGACCATTGATAATATCGTGCTTATGAGCTCCATATGCAATTCCTTGTACATCTTCTCGTTCTTTTCTGCAAATTACAGAAACAAGATCATCGTTCTCACAGAAAATCAAGGTACCTCCTTTAGGTGAGGAATCTGCAAAAAGATCAAATTGCTTTACGTATTCATCATATGTAGGATAAACATTAATGTGATCCCATGCGATTCCACTCATCAGACCTATATGATGTCGGTAATGGAGGAATTTAGGGGTTTTGTCTATTGGAGAAGATAAATATTCATCACCTTCAATGATGATAATAGGAGCATCTTCAGTTAATTTTACCATCAAATCAAATCCTTCGATCTGAGCCCCAACAAGATAGTCGAACTTTCTGTTGAAGTGTTTCAGAACGTGAAGAATCATGGAAGTGATGGTAGTTTTCCCATGGCTTCCTGCTATTACTATTCTTTGTTTGTCTATTGATTGGTGATAGACATATTCAGGAAAAGAATAGATTTTTAATCCAAGTTCCTGGGCCTTTATTAATTCCGGGTTGTTCTTACTTGCATGCATGCCAAGAATGACAGCATCTAATTCAGTAGAAATTTTTTCAGGAAACCAGCCAATTTTTTCAGGAAGGATTCCTGCTTTTTCAAGTCTGCTTCTTGAAGGTTCAAAAATTTCATCATCTGATCCTGTTACTATTAAACCTTTTTGATGCAAAGCGAGGGCGAGATTATGCATTGCACTGCCTCCGATTGCAATAAAATGGACTTTTTGCCTTTTGGGGTTCATCAATTCCTATTTTGGGACTGCAAAATTAAAATAAATTAAGAGAGCTACAAACAGTTGTATAGAATATGACTTTTCCTGTGAATAACTATGAGGATAATTTAATGGAAAATAAAAGCGGTCTAACCCTGAAGTTTTAATGACTTATTATATTTTTGTTAACAATATGGAGTCAGAAAAATCGGTAAGAAAACATTCAGGTAAGAATAAATTAGCACAAACTGGTCTTATTCAGTCATTAGGGAAAATGCCACCTCAGGCATCTGAACTTGAACAGGCTGTTTTAGGTGCTTTAATGATTGAAAAGGAAGCCTTAACCATTGTAATAGATATTTTAAAACCGGAAAGTTTTTATCACGAAAAACATCAGAAAATATATGCCTGTATATTGGAACTTTTTGATGAATCTGAGCCGGTTGATATTTTAACAGTTACCCAAAAGCTAAGAACCAAAGGAGAGCTTGAGTTTGCGGGAGGTGCATATTATGTTACAGAACTCACTACCCGAGTCAGTTCTGCTGCCAACATTGAAACCCATGCCCGTATCATATCTGAGCAGGCTATTAAAAGAGAGCTTATTTCCATAGCTTCTGAAATTCAAAGAGAAGCTTTTGAAGATACTACAGACGTTTTTGAATTGCTGAACAGGACGGAACAGTCTCTTTATCAGGTTTCTGAAGCGAATATCAGAAAGAATTATGCTGAGATGAGAGCTATTTTAAGAGAAGCTCTAGATGAACTTGTTTCCAGAAGAAATCAGGAAAATGCACTTACAGGGGTGCCAAGTGGATTCACAGATCTGGACAGAATTACATCAGGCTGGCAAAAAAGTGATCTTATCATCCTGGCAGCTCGTCCAGGTATGGGTAAAACTGCATTCGTTGTCTCAGCAATGAGAAATGCTGCTGTAGATTTTAAAAAGGGAGTTGCAATCTTTTCACTAGAGATGTCTGCTGTACAGTTAGTAAACAGGTTGATCTCCGCAGAAGCTGAGCTTGATAGTGAAAAAATCAAAAAAGGAAATCTGGAAGAATATGAGTGGCAGCAGTTGCATCACAAAATCAGAAAACTTGATTCTGCGCCTATTTTTATAGATGATACTCCCGGCCTTTCAATTCGAGAGCTTCGTACTAAATGTCGAAGATTGAAAGCAAAGAACGATATCCAAATGGTTATCATAGATTACCTACAGCTCATGACTGCAGAAGGCGGAAAAGGCGGACCTGGAAACAGGGAGCAGGAAATTTCTCAGATTTCAAGGGCTTTAAAGAACCTTGCAAAAGAAATAAGTGTGCCGGTAATCGCACTTTCTCAGCTAAGCCGGGCCGTGGAAACCAGGGGGGGAGATAAGAAGCCGCAGTTATCAGACTTAAGGGAATCCGGAGCTATTGAGCAGGATGCCGATATGGTGGTTTTCCTTTATCGTCCAGAATATTATAAGATTGATGAGGATGAGATGGGGAATTCATTAAAAGGAATGGGTGAGGTAATTATTGCCAAGCACAGAAATGGTAGTCTTGATAGTGTTTTTCTCAAGTTTATTGGGAAATACACCAAATTTGCCGATCTTGAAAAATCGTCATTCGGAGGAGGTGGAGGAGGTGCCAGTCCTATCGAAGACAATTACAATCCTAATAATTTTGATTCTGGTGGAGCGAAGACTTTCAGTAGTAAAATTAATGACTTCGGAAAACAAAATAGCCCTGAAGGTGGTAATGACGATGACTCAGTTCCTTTTTAAATAATAAATCAAGGTCCATGAAATTTATATCCCATCAGGAAATAAACCCCGTCATTTGTGGATATTACATTCACCCAATGGACCTTGAAGTACCCAAAGACAAAGAGTTGTTTGTTAAGATTATAAAAGGGCTTTTCAAACCAGGCGATGAGATGTATTTCATTGCTTATGGGAGAGAGAATAGCGATTTGGATTTTGATTTAATACGAGAGCAATTCTACGAATTTGGAGATATTAAAGAAGTGGAACTGGAAAGGGTGGATGATATAGCTTGTCTGTGTAGGATACCCTATGTGAAAGAAAGACATCGTTTAATTTTTGCGCTTTGGTCATTTTTTAAATCACTTCGTTTTTTTAATCCATTACCAGATCTGGATTGGAAAACATTTTCTTCTTATGATTGCAATTTATTCGAATCAGATCCTGAGGGCAGGAAAATGTTCGCGTTTAACTTCATGAGTTATCTTTGCATTAAAGGGTCCGGAGGTGAAAGTATGATGATCAATTATAAAAAGGAATATACTCTTCCTGATATACATCAACTGATAGGCATTTAATTATTAAATGTATTAACTACTCTTTCTTTGTATAAGAAGAAATCTGTTGCATGAGATAAGAATAGAGTTCCTTGATTTCTGAAGGAGCGTCTTTGCTTCCGCTTCCCCAGACATACCTGTATGTTTTACCATCTTTCTCAATTTCTATAAAATGAAAAAGATTACCAGGTCTATTATATTTTAAAGATTCAACCTTTACCTTTTTAAGCTCTTTATTAATACTCTTTATATTGTTTTTATTCAGTGTGCCTATTTTTTCCTGAGACTTGCTGCCATGAAAGCCTTCTGTAGCGTATATTTCACCATCTTCAGTAAAACCATAAGTTTTTTCCATACCAGTAAACCCTCCGCCGCTGCCAAACTCCACAGAGTTATATATTAGCTTTTTTGAACCTGCACAAGCAAATGAACAAAGTAAAAGCGAGGAAATTATAATTCTGGAGAATATCATAAACTTACAATCAATTTTAAAAATTAAATTCTGGTTAAAAATAAAAAATGCCTGATTAAACAGGCATTAAAATTACTTATATTTTTTCTTGAATTGCTTTTCTTGTTTAGCGAGCTTATTTTTTTTCTTTTCAAGTTTTATTTTATCGCTATACATTTCATCCTGGTTTCTTAGTTTTTTACGTTCCTTTTTCAGTTTCTTAACTTCTTTTCCAGGACCAGCAAGGCTGATGTGATTGTCAGCAGCCATTAGTGAAGATGCAGAAGATAGAGAAATCATCGCAGCTGCTGCCATTACAAACAGTTTTTTCATAGCTTTTAATTTTTGATGAATAATCATTAATTGTTGGATATTAGCCTAAACCGGCAAACAAAAAAAATAGTTCCTCTTGCAATTTCTCTTGTTAGGATACTTTTTTGTTCAGTGATATTTTTATCTATCTTTGCAAAAAAATATTCGGGGTGTAGCGCAGCCTGGTAGCGTACTTGCATGGGGTGCAAGGGGTCGTGGGTTCAAATCCCGCCACCCCGACTTGTAACCGCCTGTTAGTTAGGTGGTTACAAAATATTTTAACTTTTTTGTACAGAAAAAAGCCAATTTTTTATTATTATTTTTATAAATATTTTAGGGCAAAATACTCTCCTGTGCCCTAATGAGACCTAAAATCAGAAAGTATATAATTGAAGATTATTCAGTAAATGATTCTACTATATATCCTTATGAACTAGGAAGAGTAGTGATTCCTAAGGATGACAATGGAAGACCTAATCTTAAAAAGGATTGGTATGTAGAATATCGGATATGGAATATAGACCTGGAAAGGCTAGTACGAAAGCGAGAAAGCAAAGGACTAAATAAATTCGCCACAGTAAGTCAAAGGAATAAAGCAGCAAGAATTCTTAAAAGAGAAATTGATGTCTTGTTAATTAATGGGGCTGTTACTATACTGAAAAGCAGGAACGGTCAAAGTGGTATTGATCTTAATACAGCTAGACTTCTGAATGCTTTTGACTTTGCATGCAAGATAAAGTTCTTGGATTTAGAAAAGGGAACAAAGTCAGGTTTTAAATCTCTTAGAAAGCATTTAGTATCGTGGTATAACCATGAACCAAAGTATGAAGCCTTTCTCTTCAAAGAGTACACTACTCAGATAGTATATCAATTCTTTGATTTTTTAAGTACTACAATTGTAGATACTAAAAAGAAAAAGGTAATGAGTAAAAAGACTTATAACAACTATGTAGGTTACCTTTCGATTATTTTTAATTTTTACATAGACAGAGAATTGATCCGCCACAATCCAGTAACTAAAGTAAAGAGGAAAAAGGCGTATTCTGGAAAGCACATCCCATATAGTGATGATGAAATAGAAAGAATAAAGAAACATATTATTGAGAAAGAAGATCATCAACTATTATTATTTATTCAATTCATATATTTTGGCTTTTTCAGACCAACAGAAGAGTTAAGGTATTTGAAGATCGATAACATCAAAAAAGATACAATTTATATTCCTCCGGAAATTGCTAAAAACGATAGAGGGCAGCATATCAGAATACCAAGAGGTCTAGAAATAATCATTGAAGAAAAGAAATTGCGAGATTATCCTAAAAGTTTTTATATCTTTTCTGCTGAAGGTTCACCTGGGCTTGATCATGTTGGTCAAAATTATTTCTATAGAAGACATAGAAAAGTGTTAGACACTCTTGGTTTATATGGATTCGGTAAGGACTTGTATAGTTATAAACATACTGGAAATATTAGGCTCTTTAAAGCTGGAGCAGATATAAAGACAGTACAAGAACAGAACCGACACTCATCGATGCAACAGACTGACACCTATTTGAGAGATCTCGGGCTTTTTCGGGATGGGAGAGAGCTAGATATTTTTCCGGATTTTTGATATTTATTGTTCATCTATAAATAAAAATTAAATTTACAATTTGAGATTATATTGATTTAATTGAAAAAATATATGCACCTTACGTCAATATAAAACTAAGTATATTAATCTAAAATGACCTTCATATAAACCAATTATGGAAATAGTGATCGGAATATTGGGAATACTTGTCGGAATTGTAATTGCAGTTGTACCCTTTCTATGGAGGAGATATATTGCACGACCAGAATTGACAATAGATATAATTAAAGAGGGAGGCTCAAGTTCACCCATTGGACTAAGTTCCAAAAATAAACTTGAAGAAGATGGTTCCATTGATGCTAGAACTGCAATTCGAATTTTCGAATTGAGATGGAAATTTAAAATTAGGGTTACTAACAATTCTGAATTGACTGCATTTTATCCTGAATTAACTTTTAATCCTAATGGACCTAAATTTGTCTTGATTGAAAAATTAAACAGCCTTCAGCCTATTAAATCAACAGAGACAATAGAACTGAGTGTTGAGTATAGGAAGTATGAAGAAAAAACTGGAGAAGAAAGGACAGATGTTGGACGACAGTTGCCCAAAGAATTTAGTGACCTAGGACTTCTTCTTAGTTACCAAAATTCGAACAAAATTAAATTTTACACTTTGTATGATTTTAATGAATCGAATAATACATTTTTAAAAAAGAGGCCAAGAGAATATAGAAACAACTTGTAACATAAGCCAAGTTAAATTTTGATTAGAATTGAATTAGTGAAATATGAGCATTCTACATGTAAATCAAATCGCAAGGAAAGTAACCGAACTCTTTAGTAGTTTTATAGATAAAAGTGATTTAAAATCAACAGATAAAGATTTTGAAACTAAGGTGCAAACCAGATGTTTAGCCGCATATGCAGTGTATAGTCATACAGGCTGTTCAATTGAAGAGGCTGCCAAATCAGTTGTTGATGGGCCTGATGACAATGGAATTGATGCGATTTATCATTCTGCTTCTTTAAAAGAAATGGTAATTGTTCAATCAAAATGGATAAAAGATGGCTCTGGGGAACCAGAAAGTGGTGACATAGCAAAATATTGTAAAGGCATTGAAGACTTATTTAATTTAAACTTTGAAAGATTTAATTTGAAAATAAATAAACTTCAATCAGTAATCGAAAATGCTTTATCAAATTTTGATACCCGGTATGTATTTATTGTAATATATACTGGTGATAAAGGACTAGCGATTCATTCTCAAAGGCTAATTGATGATTTAGTTTTAAAATTAAATGATGCGGGGGAAGGTGTTATTGAAAACTTGGTAAGCTTTAAAAAACTTGATCAAGGAAGAATTTATAGTTTACTATCTAAAGGCTTATTTAATGACCCAATTGATATTGAAATAGGATTGTATCAATGGGGAAAGGTAGCTGAACCTTATGGTGCATATTATGGATTCATTTCAGGTGAAGAAATTTACAATCTTTGGACAGCATATGGCAGAAAATTGTTTAATAAAAATATCCGAAATGTCTTAGGTAAAACAGAAGTTAATGATGAGCTAATTTTAACTTTAAGGGAAAGTCCAGAAAAATTTTGGTATTTTAATAATGGCATAACTATTACAGCTGAAAAAATTGAAAAATCAATGGTTGGTGGAAGTAAACGTGAACTGGGGAATTTTAAATTAAATGGTGCATCTATAGTAAACGGTGCTCAAACAGTAAGTTCTATTGGTAGTTCAGGTGATAGGTTTTTCGAAAATTTAAAAAAAGTTTATGTTCTAACCAGAATAATTTCTTTGGAAAACACACCAACAGAATTTGGAAACCAAGTAACAAAAGCAAACAATCGCCAAAACAGAATTGAAAATAGAGATTTTGTTTCTCAAGATATTGAACAAATTCGAATTAAGGAGGAGTTAGCTCATGATGGTATAAGTTATAATATAGTGCGTTCTGACTCATTTACATCATCCTCTAAGTCATTTGATATTGAAGAGGCGACCATTGCGCTAGCATGCGCCAGCGATGAGATTGGATTACCTGTACAAGCTAAAAGGGAAGTTGGTAAATTTTATGAAAATTTGAATAAAGGAATTTATAAACAGATATTCAATCCTAGGACTTCAGGAAGATATGTTTACAATACAATATTGCTTAATAGAGAAATTGATAAGGCAATTCTTAGTAAAATTAACTCTTTAGGTAAAAAAAGTGGCAAAGAGTATGGGATACTCGTACACGGGAATAGATTTTTATCATTTTTAATTCAATCTAAAATTTCAATTCCAAAAGATAATTTTATAAATCTTAACCCTGAAAGTATTCGGACAATTTTAGATGAATCCCTTACTAAATTGAAAGAAATAGTTTCAACTGATTATCCTGATAACGTTCTAGGAACTTTATTTAAGAACAAATCAAAATGTGAAGCTATATTTGAAAAATGTAAATAACCCTTTTTGTATAATCAAATTGAATCCATCGGAGTTCATGTTGAAGATTTTGAGTTCAGAGCTCTGGGCATTCTCTTTGTTTATTCACTGGCTTTTAAAGGGCTGAGTTCCAATTTCAATTTTCTTTTTTCTTGTATAAAGTAATACTCTTAATTTTAAGACTACTGATTTTTTATAAAAACGAATGGAAAAGCTAAAGGTAGAATATATTGTCGCAATTGATACTTCAGAGGGACTAGGCAAAGACATAAAATCTTTTTACAAGATCTTTGAATCTTACGATGGTATAGTTTTCTCAAGGAACTATAAAACAATTACATTTAACAATTTGACTGTTAATTTTGAAGTTCAGTGTGATTCAATTTTCGAAAAAAATCATAATTACTTTCATACAATTTTCATTTGCGTGACTATTCCGATGAAAGTGTACCAGTGATTCCGGTGAAAGTGTACCACTTTTAACAGGCAGGTAATGTTAAAACAAATATATTATTTTTTGTTAAATTTCTTTCTTAAAGATTCTCCTTCAAGA
>JAEYZG010000050.1 GCA_023428135.1 Bacteroidota bacterium
TGGGAAACAAGCCAATTCTTCAATTCAATTAAATCTTCTGTAAAAGTCCCAAATGTGCGGGTTTCATCGGGGAAATCGTTAATTTTAATCGTAGCAACTACACTCTCTTTGTGCACGTCTAAGCCTGTACATCTGTCAAAAAATTGAGGGAATTCTACCTGAGCTGTCATAGTATTTTGAGGTTTGGTTACTACAATTTACTACTTTCATGCCCGTTGGTGAATTCCCTCTTTCATGATTGTTTTGTTTTGCACATCTAGCTTTCTTTATTCAGAGAGTATATTGATAGGAATGAGTTCTTCATCCTAAATAAAGGCAATCCCCGCGTTACTGTTGTAAGGCTAATTTATATATGCTTAGTAAGCTCATAGTTTATAACAGGTCAAAATTCTTACAATTATTCTAAATATAGGGGATATGTTATGAAGGGATTTTAAATGATACCTATGTTTTTTCGTCTTGGACTTTAATGGCTCTTTATGATCTTTTTCAAACTTTTTTTTATCCAGTTAAAGAAAATATTTTGACTTGCTGGGTATATAAACAGAATTGAGTTAAGAGAATATTGGCATATTAATACAAATTTCAATAATTAAATGTCCTCTATTGATAATATATAGTTGCTGGTTAGTTGCCTCAGTAATAGGTGCATTGTTGGTTTTATAGGATTATTTATGAGCTTTGATGATTATTCAATTTATCAAAGGTGTTAATGAATTAAAAGGAATCAATAAATCTGTTTTATAAATTACCTACTACAACCTCGTAAAAATTTTCGGGTTTTAAGTATTCAATAGCTGTTGTTTGAATATCTTCGGTGGTAATATGGGAAAGAGTATTAAAGTAGTTTTCGTAAAAGGTACCAGGTAAATTGTTAAATAATAATGTTTTGAATTTGTCTACTTGTGAGTAAGTTGTATTAATTGAGTTGATAAAACTACCTTTTAAGTAGTTTTTTACAAGAGTTAATTCTTCTATACTAACTTTATCTGTTTTCAGTAAATTAATTTCTTTATAAATTTCGTCCAGAGTTGCTTTAGTATTTTCTTTATTTACATCAGTGCCGATAACCAGATATCCATTGTTTTTCATTACGGCAAAGTTGGCGTGTATTCCATAGGTATAACCTTTGTCTTCCCGTATATTTTTCATAAGGCGAGATCCAAAGTATCCTCCCAAAATTTCTATTAGAACAGAGGTTTTAAAATAATCTTCATGCTTAATAGTAAAAAGTGGGCAACCTAACCTTATTGAAGATTGAACAGAATTTTCTTTCACAATTATTTCATTTGTGGCTTTTCCCCAACTGGCCACAGAATCGAATATTTGATTATTATTATTTAATTGATATGTGCCAAAGTACTTGTTAATTAGGTCGAAGTAGTTTGTATTTCCTCCTCCTGTGATAAGGATTGTAGCATTTCCTAATGAATAATATTTTTTATGGAATTGAATCAGGTCGTCTCTTGATATAGTATTAATACCCTCTTCGCTCATACAACTTCCATATGGATGTTGCCCGAATAATAGTTTCCTGAATCTTGCTGAAGCTAAAAATGCTGTTTTTTCTTGATTGACACGAAGTGATTGGGAGCTTATAAGTTTTAAAGTCTCAAGTTCTTGTTCGGGAAATGTAGGTTCTATAATTATTTGAGATATTATGGGCAATAACTTATCCAGATAGCGAGCCAAGCAATAAACTGTAAATGAAGATCTGTCAAACCCACTATTTAATTCCATGAATGCACCATAGAATGCAATTTTTTCCTGGATTTCTTTAGCAGAAAAATCTTTAGTCCCTTCAGATAGCATTTTGGCTGTAAAGTGGGCTACACTTTCTTTTGGTTCGTAAAGACTTCCTGCTTTAAATATTATTTCTAGTCGGAGTACGTCCTGAGCTCCTGATATTAATTGATAAAAGGGGATATTATTATTAAGCTTATGAAGGTTAGGTGATAGTATATTATGAAATGTTAATGCTTTTAAATCAGGTTCCTGCGTTCTTATTAACATCTTAAATTATTCTGTTATTGTTTGTATCTCTTGTTGGCTCTTTCTTTCAAAATTGAAATGCAGTGTAAACCTTAACGTTTCTGCTAGAGGATTGTTAGACCTAACGGGTACAAGATATGCGAAGTCTAAACCAAAGACCTGATATCTTATCCCAAAGCCTAATGTAAAATACTTTCTGTTTCCTTTATGAGGGTTTTCATAAAAATATCCACCTCTAACTGCAAATAAGTCATTATACCAATATTCTATCCCTCCAGATAAAATGATTTCTTGCATTTCTTCTTTAAATCCTCCTGGAGCATCTGAAAATGAACCAAGTACTCCGTTTAATAGGTTTCTATCAGGATCTTTCCCTTTAACAATATTGTTCAAACTATCCCTCTGAGGAGGAGTTGGAACTAATAACTTATTAGCATCTAAAGCAAAGACCAGTTTGTTGTATGGATCTAATTCAGTTGTTATCGCAGTACCAACTCTCAGGCTTGTAGGAATGAAGTCTTTTTGACTACTATTTGTATAAGATATTTTTGCTCCGAGGTTTGATAACATTGCACCAAGAGCAATGTTAGTATTTGTTCCTGCTATTATGTAATCATTGTTGAAATATACTCCAATGTCTCCTGCTGCTGTATTTCCTGGTTTAGCTGCGGTAGTTGTACCCGAATTGTTGATAGATATGCTACCTGAAAGGTTCGAATGAATGTATTTAAGACCTACTGCAACCCCTAATGTTTTACTCAATTTTCTTGAGTAACAGCCTGTGAATGAGAACTCTTTTGGGCGAAAATCACCCATGTTGTTGCCATTAATATCTGTAAAGGTGATATTCCCAAGATTGAAGTAATTCATTGATATTCCGATAGCTTCTTCTTTTCTAAGCTTTTTATAGCCCGACAGGTAAGAAAGTGACATATCATTGACAAGTTTTCTAAGCCATGGAGTATAACTAATGGCAAATCCCATATCTTTCTCGGCAAAGGCTAGTTTAGCAGGGTTCCAGAAGATTGAATTGGCATCTGGAGATATTGCAGCTCCTACATCGCCCATGGCACCGGATCTGGCATCTGGTGATATGGTTAAGAAAGGCGTTGCAGTTGTTATTGGGTTTCGCTCAACATCTTGTCCTCCTAAAGTAACTCCAGAACCTTGCCCCAAGGATATTTGGTTGGTAAATACTACAATGCTCAAACTAAAAAATATTCTTTTTATCATCGCTGTGAATTTGAATTTCAAAATTAAAATTTTAAATCAATTATTAGTTAAGAACTACTAGCTTTTGGTATTTAAATTTGTGGTTACCATCTCTGAGTGATTTCACATTTAATTTATATACATATACTCCTTTTCCTATTTTATCTCCGAATTCATCACGACCATCCCAATGAATTCCTGATACATGACTTGGACTTGTATATAACCTATTGGAAATGGTTTTGACAAGTTTTCCAGAAACTGTATAGATTTGTATCATCACGTCAATGTCTTCTCCTGCTCTGTTGTGATCAAAATGAAATTCGGTATTGGTAGAGAATGGATTGGGATAGTTCAGAATGTGATCAAGGGTTATTGACTCATTGTTAACTACAACAAATTCAAGGTAAGCTTCAGCAGAGTTATTATAAGTATCCCACGCCTTAATTTTAATTGAGTGATTGCCAGGCGTCAAATTTTTTAGCGGGTAATTTACAGTTCCATTTTTATAGTCATCTAAATTGGAACTGTAAAATTCATTTAGGTATATTATTTCATTGGAGTTGTCTATGGTCATGGAAATTTCATGACCTATACCTGCAGAGGCAAGATTAATCCCGTTTTCATCAAATAGCTTAATAATTAATTTGGGATTAGAACCAGTAGATCCGCCAAAAACAAATGAGTCGTCATTTAAAAATGATTTAATGACAGGTGGAGTATTGTCTTCTGCTGCATTTTTATTAGTTCCTCCGATTACAAGATTAAAAGATGCTCCTTTGGCATCTCTGAGCGCAGGGAAATTGCTGGCATAAAAGCTGGCCTTACCATTGCTGTATTGATATGAAATATCTTTTGGAATAACAAATTCTAATGAAAACTTACCATTTTTTATTGAGGCAGGACCATCATAAATAAGACTATTCTGTAATCTAACACTCGTAATAGGGTTTTCTAAGGTGGTAATCGTATTCTTTTTATCGTAAAGTGTAAGAGTTAAAACACCATTATAGTCTTCAATGATACTTCCACCTGATCTCACTTCACCTTCAAGTTTAACTTTCTCAAGTGCTTTAATTGTATCGCTTATAATACCTGTAACATCCATGCCATTTACCCTTGTAAGAACAATTTCTTCTATTGGGTAATTTAACGTTAGCGCTGGATCTGCTAATAAGGCATAGTTCCTATTGTTAATACCAGAGTTACTCTTGTTTTTAGTTGGCTGCATAATTTCTCCAAGCCGCTGGTATCTGTTACCTTTCTTTTGAAATACAGCATTATAAAAGGCAACATTAATAGCCTCATTGGTATTTGAATAAACTGGTCTTGTAGATGCTAGTGACCCTATGGCTCCCCCACTGGCACTTAATACTGCAGTTTCTATTCCTGAAACAACAGCAGGATAGTCGTATCGCCCAAACTGACAAGTTGCAGCTACTATAAATGGAAGTTGGTCAATATTTTTCCACTTGGAGATGATAGTAGTATTTAAAATATTTTCCTGAGCTAGCTGCAATTCTCCCCCGTGTCCAGTGTAGTTCAATAAAAATATACCTTTATCAATATCATTTTGAATTACTTCAGCAGCAGCAGGACAGGTAGTACCTGAAGGGCTATATACCATTGGATAGGCTGCAAGGTATACTTTATTAATATTATAATGAGGGTAATTTTGTTCAAGTTTGTTGGATAGTATTTCAGCCGAGTTTAAATGGAGATTACTGTTATATTGATTGTCAGCAACTAAAGTGATTCTGTTTCTCCATTTTCCCAATGACTGATTGCTCTTGTAGGTTTTAATTTTGTCAACTATAGCATATGCTTCTGCTGTTGTTTTTACCGGAAGTCGCCCTATGCCTAAATCTAAAGTTGCATCTCCACTAAGTTTTTCAATCCACTCTCCTTCATAAGAATCCATAAAACCATAATAATCATCGGATGAATATGAAAATATCGGATGTAATGATTCCCTTGATTCATAGGTTGGAACAAAATTGGTATTATTAGTTAACCTGTCTTTATAATCCACAGAGCAATCTCCAAATAAAGTTACATAATGTAAGCTGTCACCAAGGGAGCTTCTGTCATAAACCATTTTAATAAAGTCTCTGATTGCTGTAATATCTTGAGCTCCTGAAGAAAATTCATTATATATCTTTTTTACTGTTACAACATAACAGTCCTGGTTGTCATAAGATTTATGGAATTGAGCCAATTGATTTGCAGCATCTTCAAACTCTTCCGTGGTAATAATAAGATTTTCAGGAATATTGGGTGCAATTATACCGTGGAGATTTTGATTTGCAACTTTGCCGTTATAGACAGGCCCACTGAGATTATTAATGTTAAAAATTACAAATTCCTTTAAGGTGCCTGTATTAGTTGAAAAGGACACAGTATCTGCCGTAAAGGAATAATTTTGTTTTTTTACATACAAAGGATCGGTAATATCCCATAAAATTTCTGTCCCCTGTGTGCCTGAAATTTTAAATTCGGAAATGTTATAGTTAAGACTTGGTATGGATCTGAAAGAGGTCTGATTACTATATAGTCTTAAACGCTTTTGGGCAAAGATTTCAAAATAGTCATGATAGCCTCTTGCTTCACTTCTCCCCGCTTTATTAAAAACATATTTAATTGAAATGTTAGAACTATTATTAATTGCAGAGCTATTGATTTTGAATAATTCTGTTTTCAATTCTCCTACATAAGGGTACTCCGCATTGGGATTCTCAAAGTAGGCAGGGGTAGTAAAATTATGGGAGCCGATTGCCACATTGTTAAAATATATATTGAAAGAGCTTGCGGCGGATGATCTTCCTATACATGCGGATCTTAACACTATATCACTATTAGTAATAATGCCTGTTGCATCGTATGGGTATGTATATTGAAGGTTGTAGTTAAAGATATCACCAATCCAGAGTCTACCACTTGGTTTTATAGGCTCAACCATTACCTGTGCTTCATCTTTTTCGAAAAAATATCTGTCGTCAAATTGAGTAATAGTTTGTTCTGCACCTGTTTCTGATGCCTGTTCAGAAATCCGAAGGCCATTGTCCGGACCTATAGTCAGAAAGTAATAAGCAAAATCTGAATAAATATTGAATGTGTGGTTGAAGGTTTGATTTGTAGAATCATATCTCCAGGTATGTGGACCTAACCCATAAAAGAGGATAAAATCGCCCTGGTCAAATTTACCATCAGCTTCACCTGATACATAAATAGCATTTTCAACTAGGTCATCATATCTTGGAGCATCGTTTTTTTGAGAAAGCATACCGCCTCCATTACCATATATTTTGATTTGCTTAGGATTTATGGAAGATGGGTTTAATCCTAGATTTGTGAGGAAATTATAGTCAATTTTAAAAACTCCGGAATTAGAAATACTTAATTTGTACCAGTCTCCTAATGAAAGGACAGAATTTGTAGTTGAAGCTGTTCTGGTAATGGATCTTCCTGACCTCTTTGTAATTTTGTTAGAAGCTGGAACTGACTCAGACGTTTGAGACGTTTTATAGGTGTATGAAAATTTATGGATTTTTTGAAATGAACCAGCTGAAGCTTTTATAGGAACGATATAAATTTCGCTTAGCGGTTTTCCTTTATAGTATCGTATAAAAATTTTTGTTTCGAATGCGTTTGCAGGAGAGTTTTTTATAAGATCTGCATCTGCACTACCCATGATTTCTGTTGAATCTGCCTGAATATTAATGTCTTGTACCCTTTCGTTGTATATCCGTAGTACAAAAGAGGGTAAATAATCCTGAGGTTCTACATGAAATGCTTCTTCAAAATTAGGAACTAATCTTGTTTTAGCTTGGTTATCCAAAACAGAAACTGGAGATGTCCACTTTAACTTGATGGAGTTTTTAGTGTCTGGATTTTGAGCTTTGGCACTGAATGTGTATATCAGTAGAAGAAATAATAGCTTCGTTTCTAATTTCATAGATAAAAAAACAACTGTTTATATCTTGCCTAGTTTGCAGGCGAGATATAAACGGTCTTTTAAGTTATTTATTATGCTTGTTTAATTTAAAACTGTATCTTATCTATAATCGGGTTGATTATTAGCTTTTTACAGTTGGTATTTACTTTTCCTATAAGCGTCTTGTCAAATTCAATAGCATGTACAGTTGGATTTCCAAGATTATTCAACTCGGGTTATACTACTTTTATTGAAGATCGGTCGACGTTTGGGCCAGCATTACTTCAACTTCGGCAATAAACTTCATTTTATATTATTTCGATTTATTAAATATTGAATTATTGATGACTGACAAAATTACGTATAAAATTACTATTAATGGTATGGCTGCTAATTTTATTAAAAGTAAAAGGATGACACTGATTAATAGGAAAATATAAATAATCTGGTTGTCTCTCCAATTAAATGTTTTAAACTTTAAGGCAAACAGTGGAATTTCCGAAACCAGAAGAAAGGACATTATTACACTTAGCGAAATAATGAAAAAGGGATTGAGGATGATAAAATTCAGATTAAAATCCGAATTAAATTCAGTAATTAAAGGAAGTGATCCAATGAGAAGGGCATTCGCAGGTGTGGGTACTCCAATAAACGAGCCTGTTTGACGTGGATCATTATTGAATTTAGCCAGGCGGAGTGCAGAAAATACTGGAACAATTAATGGAATGTATTTTATCCCGAAAGGAAGATTACCATTGGTCGATAATAAATTAAATAATATTATACCAGGCAATAATCCAAAAGTGATTACATCTGCAAGGGAATCGAGATCTTTACCAATAGGAGAAGATGCCTTAACTATGCGGGCTATAAATCCATCAAAGAAGTCAAAAATTGCCCCTGCAATGATCAAAAGTGCCGCATTTACAAGGTTGCCTCTAAATGCTTCGGTAATTCCAATACAGCCAGACAGAAGGTTTAAACAAGTAATGAAATTTGGGATATGCTTTTTTATAATCATTTTATTATTGCACAGTAAGGATTGTAACGTTTTTCTTCTCCAATGGTGGTGGAAGGACCATGTCCAGGAAATATTGTTGTATTATCCGGAAGTGCAAATAACTTTGTTTGTATACTGTTAATTAATGTTTCAAAATTTCCTCCGGGAAGGTCTGTTCTTCCGATGCTTCTGTTAAAAAGAACATCCCCTGCAATACAAAAATCTTGCTCTTTACTATAAAATGCGATGTGTCCAGGAGCATGTCCTGGTACAAATAGAACCTCCAATTCAGAATTTCCGAATTTTACTTTGTCCCCTTCATTCAAATAGTACTCTGGCTCTGTGCCATGATACGCGGCAAATCCATAATTGAATGCATAACTTTTTACTGCTCTTAATAGATTCAATTCTATCGGATGAATGCCCAATTCTACTTTATATTTATCTTTTACAAAACTATTACCTAAAACATGATCTACGTGACAATGAGTGTTGATCAAAAGTTTTACCTTTAAATCTTTTAATTTAATAAAAGCTATAAGTTCTTCCTGCTCATCTTTTTCATAGCAGCCTGGGTCGACAATTAATGCTTCTCGGGTTTCGTCGAACAGAATATAGGTATTTTCCTGAAAGGGATTAAAGACAAATGAGTGGATCTGAATCATTATAAAGGTTTAATAGCAAATTCGATTTGTAAATTACCAATATTCATTGGAATAGCATCTAAAATGTTAATGTTTTTTGGAAGAGGTTAAAATCAACCCTTATATTAAAATGGTTGATTTTATTACGAATTATTAATTGATTTATCTATTAAAATCAATTAATAATCTTGTATTTTAACCTTAATTGAGAATAAGGAGCTTCTCGAATTTTGATTTATGATTCCCGTCAGAAAGCGATTTAACTGAAACTTTATATACATATACTCCTTTACCAATTTTATCTCCGAAGTCATCACGGCCATCCCAAAATATATTTGAAATATGGGCAGGGGAAATATAAAATCTTTCTGATATGGTTTTGATTAATTTGCCTGAGACAGTATAAATCTGAATCATCACATCAATATCATCTCCTGACCTGTTGTGATCAAAATGGAACTCAGTATGGGTAGTGAAGGGATTAGGGTAATTCAAAATATGCGAAAGGGCAATATCTTCGTTGTTTACAACAACAAACTCCAGATAAGTATCAGAAGAATTATTGTAGGTGTCCCAGGCTTTTATTTTTAATGAGTGATTTCCTGGTGTTAGATTTTTTAAATTAAAAGTAACAGTTCCATTTTTGTAATTATCCAGTTTAGTTGTATAAAATTCATTCAAAATGATGGGCTCATTTGAATTATCCAGAATTAATGAAATCTCATGACCAATGCCTGAAGAAGCCAGGTTAATTCCGCTTTCGTCGAATAAATTTACAATGAGTTTTGGATTTGAATTTGTAATTCCTCCAAAGACAAATGACTCATCATTCATATAAGCTTTGATAATTGGTGGAGTAATGTCATCGGCTGCATTCTTATCCGATCCTCCGATAATAATATTGGTTGAAGAGCCAGCACCGTCTCTTAGATTTGGAGAGTTACTAGCATAAAGACTGATTTTGCCTTTGTTATATTGGTAAGAGATATCTTTTGGAATTATAAATTCTATTGAAAATTTTCCGTTTTTAAGGGAGGCAGACCCATTATAGATCATATTGTTTTGAACGTTGAATGTAGTAACGGGCTTCTCAATTGTTGTGATTGAGGTTTCTTTATCGAAGAGTCGCAGGTTTAATTCTCCGTTATAATCAGAAATAATTTTCCCTTCTGATTGTATTTCGCCTTCTAGCTTAACTTTTTGTAGGGCCTTTAGTGTATCTGGCATTTCAGTGGTATTTAAGCCGTTTATTTGTGTGATAAAAATTTCCTCATTTGGATAGTTTAAGGTAAGGCAAGGATCTCCGATCAAAGCATAACTTCTATTATTGATACCTTGTACACTATTATTCTTTGTCTGAAGAATAATGTCTCCGAGAGTTAAGAATTGGGAGTCTTTCTTTGAAAAAACCATTTCATAAAAGGCTTTATTAATTAAGTGATTTGTATAAGAAATTACTGGCCTGCTTGATGCTAGAGATCCTATGGATCCGCCTTCCCTGTTAAGGAATGCAGTCTCAATTCCAGAGGGAATGGCAGGGTAATCGTACCGTCCGAATTGACAGGTTGCAGCTACAATGAATGGTAGTTGATGTTGATTCTTTAGTGTAGAAATTATTGCGCTATTTAGAATGTTTTCTTGACTTAGTTGGGTCTCACTACCATGGCCAATATAGTTTAAAATGAATGTGCCTTTATCAAACTCATTTTGTATAAGATCGTTTACCATCGGACAAATAGCTCCGGATGGTGTATACGTTAAAGGATATGCTGGAAGATAAATCTTATTGATATTATAGTTTGGATCTTTTTGATTTATAATATGGGCCAGTGATTCAGCTGAAGATAAAGATCCATTGGAGCCGCTCTCTGTACTTTTTTTATTCCCTACTATTAATGTAATGTTGTTCCGCCATTTTCCTAGTGATTGATATGATTTATATTGTTTGATTTTTTTCACAACTTCATATGCTTCAGATTCTGTTTTGACGGGAAGTCTGCCTATCCCTATTTCCATTTTGTCATTGACATTTGGATTTTCATTCCAGTCTCCTTCATTGGTATCCATGAATCCAAAGAAATCATCGGATGAGTAGGAATCCACCGGATGTAGGGATGCATAAGATTGATAAATAGGAACAAAGTTTGAATTGCTAGATATTCTGTTTTTATAATCCACTGAACAGTCGCCAAAAAGGGTTACAAATCGAAGACTGTCTCCAGGCCTGCTTCTGTCATATACCATTTTGATAAAGTCTCTGATCGCACAAATATCCTGGGCTCCGGATGAAAATTCATTATATATTTTTTTTACTGTAACTACATAGGAATCCAGATTGTCAAAGTCTTTGTGAAATTGTGCAAGTTCATTTGCAGGTCTAAAAAAATCTTCTGTAGTTATAATTAAGTTGTCTGGTATCCCTGATAGTGTGAGGCCGTGTAAGTTTTGGTTCTCAATTTTACTGTCAAAATTTGGAGTACTCATATTACTCGGCCTGAATATTATGTATTCTTTTAATACGGATGAATGAGCGGAGAACGATGATTGTCCTGATTTAAAATCATAGTTTTGATTTTTAACCAATAGAGGATCTGTAATGTCCCAGATAAGTTCTGAATTGCTTGTGTTTTTTATAAGATATTCTGATATGTTGTTATTAAGACTTTGTATTGATCTGAAGGCTGTTTGATTTCCATAGAGATGAAGCTTCTTCTGGATGAAGATTTCAAAAAAATCCAGGTAACCTTTTGCTTCTGTTTTACCATTTTTGTTGAATGTGTATTTGATGGAAATATTGTTGCTCTGAATGTTGGAACTATTGATTTTCCATATATCAGTTTTATATTCTCCAAGAATCGGATAGTCTACAGTGGCACTTTCAAAGAATCTGGTGAATTCATGAGTCCCTATAGGAATGTTATTTAGTGAAACATTGAATGAAGTGCGGCTGGAGGACCTGCCGATAGATGCAGATTTGAAGATAATGTCACTATTAGGAACAATACCATTGGCATCATAATTATAAGTATTTTGTATATTATAATTGAATATGTCGCCAATCCACAGTCTGCCACTGGGTATCCAAGGTGCGGTCATTACCTGTGCTTCATCTTTCTCAAAAAAATATCTTTCATCAAATTGATCAATTGTTGTAGAAGCGCCGTTGACAGAACTCTGATCATTCATTCGAAGTCCTTTCTCTGGCCCTATTGTAAGAAAATAATAGGAGAGATCAGAATAGATGTTGTAAGAGTGATAGAATGTTTTGTCAGACTCGTTGTATCTCCAAATATGTGGACCTACTCCATAAAATAATATATAATCCTGCTGGTCGAATTTCCCGTCATTTTCGCCATGCACATAGATGGCATTTTCAACTAGGTCATCGTACCTTGGAGAGGAATTGCTTTGAGGAAGCATGCCTCCACCATTACCATAAATTTTGAGTTCTCTGGGGTCGATTTTAGATGGATTGATGCCTAAATTTAAAAGATAGTTGTAATCAATTTTATACACTCCGGAATTTGAAATACTAAGTTTATACCAATCCCCGTTCGCCAGCACTGAATGAGGTGCGGAAGCAAAAGCTAGATTTGATTGATTACCTTTCCTGATGATTTTTGCCGGAGCAGCTGTGACTAAATTATTTCGATTAGTTTTATATTTATATGAAAATCCATTAAGCCTTATATAGGAACCTGAAGAGATTTGAATAGGAACTATGAAAATGTCACTTACTGGTTTGCCTTTGAAATAGCTTATGGAAATTTTTGGCTCAAATTGTTCTCGGGGAATTCCCTTTAAAAGCTCCGTTGTTCCAGCATCTATTATTTCAGTAGAATCAGCCAGAATTTCTATTTCTTCTACTACTTCATTATAGATACGGAGGTGATAGGAAGGAAGAAAACTCTGACTTTCGAGATGATATGCAGATTGGAAGTCGGGGACTTTTACATCATGATCTTTAGTTTGCAATGTAACAGGTAAGCCCCATGATATGTTTATCCTGGTATTTGAACTGATATATTGAGCAGAAATTTTGAAAGTATATAATAGCAAAATTAAAAGTAATTGAATGAATTTCATTATTTTAAAAATTGAGTTAACAATAAAAACATCTGACAAAACTCAGACGATCATGTAAACGGATGTATTTTGTACTTATTATTTTTTTTATAATTTTTATCAGGAATAAGGATGGGAGTGGGGAGATGGGAATAGTGAGGATTAGTAAAAGTACTAAATATGGATTCGATACGTTATGGATTGTGTCTCAGAATTATTCATAGATATAGGTTTAGATGAATATTTTTTGATTTTTCTCACTGATAAAATTGAGATTGCAATGTCAATTTTCCTGATAAATGTATTTAAATTACCGAATGATTTATGATTACATTATAGTTGGACAGGGCATTGGCGGCTCTGTGTTGGGGTATACATTAATAAAAAAAGGTCTTAAAATTCTTATCATTGATGGAGGGGGAAGTAACTCTTCAAAAGTTGCAGCAGGAATATTTAATCCAATTACAGGTAAAAGGATGGTTAAGACCTGGAAAGCCGAGCAGTTGTTCCCGTTTTTGAATGAATTTTACCCTGAAATGGAAAAAGATCTGGATGCAAAGTTTTTTCATCCATTGTCTATTTTCAGACCCTTTGGTTCTATTGAAGAACAAAATCATTGGGTTAGCCATTCGGATGAGTTATATAATAAATTTTCTAGGGTGGTTACCTCTTCAGACGATTTTCCTATTAATAAAAACAAACATTTTGGCGGTCTAAGTCTTTTTAAAAGCGGTTACGTAGATACAGTAACTTTGCTTTCCGCAGCATTCAGGTATTTTGATAGAAGGGAAAGCATTATCAGTGAAAGGTTCGATTACACTGACCTTGTATTTGAAAATGACGGTATAAGCTGGCGCAATTACAAGGCAAGAAAAGTTATTTTCGCAGAAGGGCATCTGAATCAATTTAATCCATATTTTAACTGGATTCCATATATACCAGTGAAAGGGGAGGTTTTAACATTAAAATCTCAATTCCCTTTAAAGCAGATTATAAGTAAAGGAGTATTTGTCGTTCCATTGCATAATGGATATTTAAAGGCTGGGTCTACATATGATTGGAAAGACTTGACAGATGAGATTACCCAAAAAGCCAGAGAAGAAATTGAACATAAATTGAAAGATCTTATAAGTTTTGATTTTGAATATGTAAGACAGGAAGCCGGGATTCGGCCATCTACAAGTGACCGGAGACCAATATTAGGATTACATCCCCAATACCCTGAGCTGGTAATATTTAATGGCTTAGGAACGAAGGGAATAAGTTTGGCACCATATTTTGCAGAGCAGTTATTTTCTTTTTTAGAAGAAAATAAATCTCTGGATAATGAAGTTAATATATCTAGGTTTGAATCATTCTTTTACCGCCATTGATGGCTAATATATTATGCGTTTTATTTATATCTGGTTCCTCTCATTGTTTTTGATATCTACTGCTTATTCTCAAGCTTACATAGATCAGTTTGGTAAAAACAGAATCCAGTATAAAAGCTTTAAGTGGAAAGTTTTTACAACTCATAACTTTGAAATCTTCTACAACGAGGGTGATATGGAGCTGGCTCAGAGTGCCGGAAGATATGCTGAAGAAGAATTGGAAAGAGTAATTGAGCTGATTGGCTTTACTCCATATGACAGAATCAGGATGATTGTCTATGCTTCTCCTCAGAAGAGTGAACAGAGTAATATTGGGCTGGGAGAGGACCTTGTAGTGGTTGGTGGTAATACTAGCTTTGTGAAATCTAGAATAGAGGTATCTTACAAAGGAAGTCAGGTAGATTTTAAAAGGGAAATTACATATGGCATTACAAAAATACTTCTGAATGTAATGATGTATGGTGGCAGTCTTAAAGATGTTGTACAGAGTTCCTATTTGCTTTCATTACCGGAGTGGTATATTAGAGGACTTGCAGCTTACGTTGCTTATGGTAATTCTCCTTATATGAATTCTCATGTGAGAGGCGCACTAGAGAAAAAAAAGTACAAGGTTCCTGCTGCTCTAACTGGAAGAGAAGCCGAACTTGCCGGTCATGGTATCTGGAATTATATAGTTGAAAAATACGGGCTTTATACAGTACCTAATCTTTTAAACTTGACTCGTATTGTAAGAAACGAAGAGGCCGCCATTGAAAGTACTCTCGGAATTCCTTATTCAATTTTCTTAGCCGAATTCAGAAACTTTTACCTGGGTATAAATAACAATCTGAAAAAAGAGTACAAAGAACCTCAGGAGGACAAATATTTAAGATTAAATTCCTCTAAAAAAAATGCTTTAAGTGCAGTGAAGGTAAACTCTAAGGGGAATAGAATGGCATTTGTGAAGTTCCAGGATGGAAAATATAATTTATTTGCTGTTGAAATAACAGACAAAGGAAAACAGGAATCGAAAACTATAAAAAAGGGAGGCATCAGAAGTGCACAACGTGATTTTGATGCACATAATCCTACCTTTAGCTGGAAGTCAGAGGATGAACTTGCCTTTATCTATACCAAAAGCGACAAGACATATTTGGAAATTCATAACCTGAAAACCAGAGATAAGCTAAAAAAGAAGATTACATATTTCAAACATGTTTTTGATTTTGCTTTTTCCGAAGATGGAACTGCAATAATATTCAGTGCAGATAAAGATGGGCAGACAGATTTGTTTTTAATGGATAATGCTCGTGGAGGAATGAAGCAAATTACCAATGATATCTTTGATGACCTGTCCCCCTCTTTCTATGGAGCATCTAAAGAAATCATATTTGCCTCGAACAGAAGTTCCGATACTCTTGTACTCCCCAAAAAAGAAATTTATAAACCATTAGAGCAATATTCCTTATTTAAGTACAATGGAAGTAATAAATTAGTAAGACTTACTAGTGACATCAATGCTATCCAGCCCGTATTTGTAAAATCTTCTAATTCAGTTTTATTTATTTCGGACGATGATAAGATTGATAATTTATACAGCCTGAACTTAACTGATAAAAAGCTTTCCAGGAAATCAGCTTTTTTGTATAATATTAAATCTTTCCATATTTCAAGTGCTAATAATAACCTGGTTACTATAAACAGAGTTGGAGGAAAAGAAAGGGCTTACTTTTTTCCTCACTATAACCTTGATTCTGTTTTTACAAGGCTAGAACCTTCTTCTTCTTCAGAAAATGGTGAAAAAACTGATGATAACATTACACGATCTGAGAAACAGGAGTTTGAATACAACTCAAAAGAAAAAGTTAAAGAAATTAATCTGGATGATTTCAGATTTGAGTCTGAATTGAAAGATACTACTAATAAAGGCAGGGTTGCGGAAATTCCATTAAGACCAGAACCTGCAGATACTAATAATAAAAATCAATTGCAGAAAAGAACGTCCTTTCTTGGACCATATCCATACAGAAACTTTTTTGGCATTGACAATGTCATTTCCACAATACTTATTGATCCATTAAGAGGATTGGGGATATTACTAGAAGGACAAATGTCAGATGTTCTTGGCAATCATAGAATAAACGTTGGAGCTTTTGGAGTTGCTGATTTAAAAACTAATAATATATTCGGAGAATATATTTATCTGAAGAGGAGAATTGATCTCAAAGTTAGGTATGATAGAAAAAATCTGTTTGCCTCAAATGAATCAACGTCTTCTCAGATATATACTTTGAATAAATTAACGTTTACAGCATCATATCCTTTTTCTGTCTATTCCAGGTTAAGTGTAAGTCCTTTTGCAGCTTTTACCAGAAGAGCGGTTACTGAAATGACCTCTAAAGATATTACACAGGGATATCAGGGAATTAATCTCAGCTTTGTTTATGATAATACAATCAAGCTTGGGTTGAATATGATTGAAGGAACAAGATTTATTCTTAGCGGAGAACAGTATATGGCAAACGGTTCCTCTTCCAATAACTTTGGTAAAATCAACCTCGATCTTAGAAGGTATCAAAGAATTTATAAAGAAATTGTTCTGGCTGCACGTGTTGCTGGTGGAGCGTTCACTGGTAATGCAAAGAAAAACTTTTTGCTAGGAGGAATGGACAACTGGTTGTTTAATTCAACTGACAATTCATCACCTAACAGTCCTTTAGCTATATCTCAGTTTAAAAATAATTCTGATTTACTTTTCATTGAATACGCAATGCCAATGAGAGGTTTTATTTATAATTCACAGTTTGGTTCACGTTATGTATTGATGAATGCAGAGCTGCGAATACCATTCAGGGCGATATACAGACAACCTATATCTTCTTCATTTTTAAGGAATTTTCAGTTAGTAGCATTTACAGATGCCGGATCTGCCTGGACAGGCGATACCCCGTTTAGTAAAAATAATAGTATTAACACTACAGTTGCTGGAGGAAACGGAAACCCCTTTACGGCTCAGGTTCGGAACTATGTGAATCCATTCCTGGTAGGATATGGGGTTGGAGCGAGAACACTATTATTGGGGTATTATGTAAAAGTAGATGTAGCTTGGGGAATGAAAAATAATGTAGTTCAGTCCCCATTACTGTATTTTACTTTTGGATATGATTTTTAATTTCTGGTTTAATGATTTATAATAATTATGTTGTCCATCTAATAATGCTATTTGTTTGCTGTAAAATACTATAAATGAGTATTTTGTAGTGAAATTGTTATTCTGGTTGTTATTTCACTTAAGCCTTTTTTTATTGCTTCCTGGATTCCTTTGTTGATAAGCTATCCAAGTTTTCCACAACCTGTAAGCCTGTTTCGACGTATGTTTTCATTTTTGAATTACCTGTATACCCTATGAATACTGAATATTAAATAGAAAAAGTTATCAACATTTTAATATATTTTTGTGTAAAACTATTGTACAATACTGGAATTCATATAATTTTGAAATAAGATTTTAAACACAAGTTAAATTTTTAAAAAAATGAACAAAGCAGAATTAATCGACGCAATTGCAGCTGAGTCAAAACTTACTAAAGCTGATTCAAAAAGAGCACTAGACGCATTCCTAAATGCAGCTTCTAAAACTTTGAAAAAAGGTGATAAAGTTATCATCATTGGATTTGGTACTTTCTCTGTAGCTAAAAGAGCTGCGAGAACTGGTAGAAACCCACAAACTGGTAAAACTATTCAGATCAAAGCTAAGAAGGTTGTAAAATTCAAAGCAGGTGCTGATCTAGCTAAAAAAGTAAAATAAATAATTAAAAGCCTGAACTGAAAAGAACAGGCTTTATTTATTACTGACTTGTAAAAAAGAAGGGCTCCCATTGGGAGCCCTTCTTTTTTTACTTGATTTTGAATTCTTTCTTTACAGCTTCAACATGATCAAGTTTTTCCCATGTGAAGAATTCAACTTTTTTGCTTACAGTTTTCTTTATCTCTGTTTTCTTCTTACCATCATCTTTTAGCTCCACATAAGAAAGCTCCACTTCTTTTGTAAATGGCTCTCTTCCCATATGTCCATATGCTGCTGTTTCTGAGAAAATGGGGTTTTTAAGGCCTAGTCTTTCTACGATTGCTTTTGGTCTCATATCAAAAACATTCAATACTTTGGAAGCAATCTGCGCATCGGTCATATTTACTTTTGCTGTACCATAAGTATTTACAGTTAAAGAAACTGGTTTTGAAACTCCGATTGCATAAGCAACCTGAACAAGAATTTCCTCAGCAACTCCTGCCGCAACAAGATTTTTAGCAATGTGTCTTGCAGCATATGCAGCACTTCTATCAACTTTAGAAGGGTCTTTTCCTGAAAATGCTCCACCACCGTGTGCCCCTTTACCTCCATAAGTATCAACAATAATTTTTCTTCCTGTCAATCCTGAATCTCCGTGAGGTCCTCCAATTACGAATTTCCCGGTTGGGTTAATGTGAAAGATAGTTTTACTGTCTATAAGTTTTTTCGGAATTACAGATGGTATTACTTCATTAACCATATCATTTTTGATCAATTTTAGCATATCAGCATCTTTTCCGAAATCATCGTGCTGAGTAGAAATGACTATAGTGTGAACTCTTTTAGGTTTTCCATTGTCACCATACTCAATGGTAACCTGAGATTTTGCATCCGGGCGCAGGTAAGTCATTTTCTTACCTTTTTTTCTGATTTCAGCAAGTTTTTTTACCAGTCTGTGTGAAAAAGCCAAAGCCATTGGCATATATTCCGGTGTTTCTGTTGTAGCGTAGCCAAACATCATTCCCTGATCACCTGCTCCCTGATCTTTGTCAAGGCCTTCTCCTTCATTAACACCTTGCGCAATATCAGGAGATTGCTGGTGAAGTGCTGTAAGTATACCGCAAGAGTCTGCTTCAAACATGTACTCGGCTTTGGTATACCCTATTTTCTTAATAGTATCTCTTATAATATTCTGAGTGTCAATAGTAGCCTTAGTAGTAACTTCACCGGCAACCACAACTAATCCTGTAGTAACCATCGTTTCACAAGCAACTCTTGAATGTGGATCCTGCGCCAGGATTGCGTCAAGGATTGCGTCTGAAATCTGATCAGCAACCTTATCAGGGTGACCTTCCGACACGGATTCTGAGGTAAATAGGTATGACATTATTTTTTAGGTTTAAAGGTATCTTTGTCTAAGAATAACTAATAATCAAAGTTAAATTAAAATCCATTAACACAAAAAACTTAAGCTTCAGTTTCTTCCGAAAAAAAGAAATACAGCTGGTCTTTTATTAAGATCTGGTAAGTTTTGTTTCCACTCGCTAAGATTTTTTGTCTTAATGAATTGCTGAGGTCCGGTAATGTCGCATGCTATACAAAGCTGTGTTTCAGGATTTCCATGGGCAATTATGTCTTCTAAAAATTTATTATTTCGGTAAGGAGTTTCAATAACTATCTGGGTAGCTCTTTTTTCCCAGGCTTCTCTCTCTAGAGCTTTAAAAGACTTAATTTTTTGATCTTTATCTATGGGAAGATACCCTTTAAAACAGAAATACTGGCCATTAAATCCTGATGCCATTAATGCCATAAAGATTGAAGATGGTCCGGGAAGTGGAACTATGTCCCACTTTTTTTTATGTGCAATAGAGACTGCCAGGGCTCCTGGATCAGCGATTCCTGGACAACCAGCTTCAGATAATACGCCAATATTTTTTCCTGATGGTACGGTATCAAATAATTCAACAACCTCTTCCTTGGTAGTATCTTTATCAAGTTGATGAAAAATAAGATCTTCTATTTTTCGCCCTGTTTTGAGCTCACTTATATATCTTCTTGCTGTTTTAATATTTTCAGCAAAGAAATAATCAGTTTCTTTAACAACCTCCAGTATTGCCGGAGCCATCATCTGAAGTGCAGTTCCTTCTGCCAGGATTGAGGGAATCAGATATAATTTTGAAATTTCAGATTTGGGAATCGACATTGTATTTATATTTGTTAATCTATTAAACTGATGAAATCATGAGTGATTTTCAAGGATTAGGAAAAGGGTTAATTATAGGTGGTATTATATTTATCGTAATTGGATTGATATTGTTGTATTCAGATAAAATACCACTACTTGGCAAACTCCCAGGAGATATATCTATTAAAGGGAAAAACTGGTCTTTCTATTTTCCTTTGACAACAAGTATTTTACTTAGTATCCTTATTTCGTTAATCCTATTTGTTATTAGAAAATTATTCTGAATCAAACTGTAGAATTAGATTTATAAATTCTACCGGTTTTTCAGCATGAATCCAATGACTTGCTCCCTCAATTGTTTCTAAGGTCGAATTAGGGAAAATCCGTTTAATAATTGCTTCGTCTGAAGCTTTTATATAATCACTCTTGCCTCCTCTAACAAAGAGAGTAGGTGTATTAATAACTTCAGAATCATTAATTCCTGCACCTACAAATTCAATCTGTTTAGTGATTACACTCAGGTTTACTTTCCATTTGAATTGTCCATTATCGTCCCTGCCGAGATTTTTTAACAAAAATTGTCGTGTAGGTAAATCTTTTATATGAGCCGTTAATTGATTGTCCGCATCTGTTCTGCTTTCAAGTGTTTCAAGGTTTATACTGTTAAGCCCAGCTAATATAGTCTGGTGATGAGGTGCATAATACCGTGGTGCAATATCCGAAACAACTAGTTTTCTAACCAACTCAGGATATTTGTGAGCAAGTTTCATACTAGCCTTACCTCCCATTGAGTGGCCTACTATCAGAGCATTCTTAATGGAATGATCTTCCATGAATTCTTTGACATCATCTGCAATTACATCATAATTCATTACGTCACTCCAAGGTGAATTACCGTGGTTTCGTTCATCTATAACAAATACATGATATTTTTTTGCCAATTCTTTAGCTACAGAATATAAATTGTCAGAGGATCCAAATAATCCATGTAGCAGAATTAAAGGCATCCCTGATCCCAGGTCTTTATAATATAATTTCATCTTCTAATTTAATTCTTTAAGATACATTTGGATAGTATTCTCGAGTCCAAAATAAAGTGCATCGCAAATGAGTGCATGTCCTATTGATACTTCATCAAGGTTAGAGATATTGTCTTTAAGATATTTTAAATTTTTAAGATCTAGATCATGTCCTGCATTAAGTCCTAAGCCAAGTGAAGCAGCTTTCTTAGCTGCAACTATATATTCGGAGATAGCTTTTGCCTTGTCTGCAGAAAAGTCTTTTGCATATGGTTCAGTATAAAGTTCTACTCTGTCTGCTCCGGCTTCCGCAGCTCCTTCAACCATTTGTTCTACAGGATCTACAAAGAGACTTACTCTTATACCGCATTCTTTAAAATCTCGAATTATATCTTTTAAAAAATCTTTATATTTTATTGTATTCCAGCCCGCATTACTTGTTATAGCTCCTGGAGGGTCAGGCACAAGGGTTACCTGGTGGGGCTTTATTTCCTTTACAAGATCAATAAATTTTCCTTCAGGATTGCCTTCAATATTAAATTCTGTTTTAATCACCTCCTTTAAAGCATAAACATCTGCATATTTGATATGTCTTTCGTCTGGTCGTGGGTGAACTGTTATTCCTTGAGCCCCAAATCTTTCACAATCCAATGCCACTCGAATCAAATCAGGATTGTTACCTCCTCTGGAATTCCTCAATGTGGCTATTTTATTTACATTTACACTTAAACGGGTCATTGTTTTTTCTTTTTCTGAAAAATAATTTGACTATTTTTGAAGACAAATAAATCCAATATTCTATTAAATTTCAAAAGATGAGTTTAAAAGAAAAAATCGATGCTGATATAAAATCAGCAATGCTTGCAAAAAACAAAGATGAATTGCGTGCATTAAGAAGTATAAAATCTCTTATTTTACTTGCAGAAACTGATAAAGGCGCTCAAGGTGAGGTTTCTGCAGATGCTGAAATTAAGCTTTTGACAAAGGCTGCCAAACAAAGAAAAGAGTCAGCTGAAGTTTATGCAGGACAGGGGCGGGCAGATTTAGAGAAAATTGAGCTTGATGAATTAGCAGTAATTGAGAAATATTTGCCTAAGCAGCTTTCTGAAGAGGAAGTAGCAGCAAAACTTAAAGAAATAATAGCTGAAGTTGGTGCTAAAGGTCCTGGCGATATGGGAAAAGTTATGGGTGCTGCAACCAAAGCATTTGCAGGAACAGCAGATAATAAGGTTGTTTCAGCATTAGTTAAATCATTGTTGAGTCAATAGAGGTAAAGTGGAAATCTTTGATATAGTAATTATTCTGATTCTGGCACTTGGAGGATATGCAGGATATAAAAAAGGACTGTTGTTGGAAATAGTTACTTTTCTTGCGTTTATAATCGCAGTGTTGTCTGCATTTAAACTTCTCCAAGAAGGAATGAATTGGATGCAACCATATATGAAAGATTTCCCTCAAATGCTTCCTTATGTTACATTCACATTAATCTTTTTGTTGGTTTTTATCGGAATATACTTTTTTGGAAAATTCTTAAAATCAATATTAGATTATACTCTGCTTGGGATATTTGATAGTGCAGCAGGGGCATTTATAGGTGTTTTGAAAACAGCATTCATAATTAGTCTGTTTATTTGGCTGACAAGTGCTGCTAAGCTAGAGTTTATTTCCCAATATGGGCAAAATTCATTTGCTTATCCTGTGCTAGCTTCTTTTGCTCCAAATGCGATCCATTTCGTAAGCTATATAATACCCTTTCAGGATATTTTTCCAGCTTTGAAGAAGATACTTGAAAATCAAAAGGCTTGATAGGACTCATTGATAATTTAGATTCATATACATATAATCTTCTTCATCTTTTTCAAAAGCAGGGTGTAGTATGTAAATGCATGCGGATAGATGAAATTGAAGATCTTGAAGTTCTGAATTCTTTCTCAGGTATTGTCATATCACCCGGTCCTGGAAATCCCCAAAATCAACAACTACTTCTATCTATCATTGAAAAATACTGGAAGCTAAAACCATTATTGGGTATATGTCTTGGTCATCAGGCAATCGGATACTTTTTTGGAGCACAAATAATTAAAATGGAAAAGCCAATGCATGGTAAGATTTCATTAATAAAAGTGGAAGATAAGGATAGAGTATTTGAAAATATTGATGATGAGTTTAATGTAGTTCGATACCATTCTTTAATTCTGGGAAAATTACCACCCACGCTTAAAGTTTTGGCTGAATCAAAAAATAAAGAAATTATGGCAATAGGTCATAAAAATTACCCAATTTATGGATTACAGTTTCATCCGGAGGCAGTTTTATCTGAAAATGGTGAAAAAATTATTAAAAACTGGCTTAGTTTATCCTTTACGATAAAGTAATATTTCAAACTTTGTTTTAATTTGCACGTTAATAAAATTACATCTTCACATTATGACTTTTACAGTTAAGCAAGAAAAAGAATTCAAATATATTGATGAAGGAAAAGGCGAAGTTCTTTTACTGCTACATGGGCTTTTTGGAGCACTAAGCAATTGGGAGGGAGTAGTTAAAGAGTTTACATCAAACTACAGAGTCATAATTCCTCTAATGCCTATTTATGAAATGCCTGTTAGGTCTGCAAGTGTCGAAGGTTTGGTGACTTTTATAGAAAAGTTTGTCAGCTTCAAACAGTTAAGTGATTTGACTCTACTGGGTAATTCGCTTGGAGGCCATGTAGGGCTTGATTATACTTTAAAGAATTCATCAAAAGTTAAGAGGTTGGTTTTAACTGGAAGTTCTGGATTGTTTGAAAATGGAATGGGTGGATCTTATCCTAAAAGGGGAAGTTATGAGTATGTAAAAGAGAGGGTTGGCTATACATTTTATAATCCTGCTACCGCAACAGAAGAGCTTATAAAGGAAGTTTTTGATATAACGAAAAGTATTCCAAAATGTATGAATATTGTAGCTTTGGCAAAATCTGCACAAAGGCACAATATGGCTAAAGAAGTACCGAATATTAAAATTCCGACGCTGTTAATTTGGGGACTTAATGATACAATAACACCACCATTTGTCGCTCACGAATTTAACAGGTTAATTAAGAATTCTGAATTACGGTTTATAGACAAATGCGGACATGCTCCAATGATGGAAAATCCTGAAAAGTTTAATGCTTTTGTTCACAAATTCCTGGAGTCTACTGTATGATTGCCGAAGAACTTATAAACCAGATGATTCCTCCATTGAAAGTATCTGATTCAGCAGAGAAAGCAAAAAAATGGATGGAAGAATTAAGGTTAACCCAATTGCCTGTTGTTGAGAATAATAATTTTTTAGGACTTCTTGAAGAGCAGGCATTGTATGAAAAGAATGATTTTTCTGGACCGATTTCAAACATCAGATTAGTTAATAAAGAATTAGTTGTAAAGCCTACATCTCATTTTTATGATGTCATAAAGTTGGCATCTAAAAACAAATTACAGATTGTCCCTGTAGTTAGTGATGATTCAAAATTTGTAGGAGTTATTTCTGTAAATGAAACTTCATTTGCAATGGCTCAGATGTTTGCAACACAGGGGCCTGGAGGCATTATTGTACTTTCTATGCAGGATAAAGATTATTCCTTGTCTCAGATAAGTAGGTTAGTAGAAGCGAACGATTCAAAGATTTTAAGTTCATTTGTTTCTAATGACGAACTGGATCCGAATAAAATAAAACTAACTCTCAAATTAAACAGAACAGACCTTACAAGAATTGTTGCGACTTTTGAAAGGTATGATTATAAAATAATTGCTAATTTTCAGGAGAATGAACTGACAAGTCACGATAAAGAAAGACTTGATTTATTGTTTAAGTATCTGAATATTTAGAATGAAAATTGCAATTCACGGGAGAACTTTTAATAATGACGCTATTCCTTATATCCAGGAAATGTTTGATACTCTTAAATCAAGGGAATCTGAAATCCTGGTTTATAAGAATTTTTCAGTGTTTCTTGATAAAGTAGGAATTAAATATAGTACTGCCAATATTTATAGCCACCACGAGGAGTTAGAAAATACTGATTTCTTATTTAGTATTGGAGGCGATGGCACCTTTTTGGAATCCGTCTCATTTGCAGGACCTCAACAAATTCCACTTCTTGGAATCAATACCGGTCGTTTGGGCTTTTTAGCAACAACTCCCCGTGAAAAAATCTTACAGGCAATAGATTCAATTTATAAACATACTTATAAATTCGAGGAAAGGACATTGATTCATTTGGATTCTGATATTGATTTGTTTAACGGTGTTAATTTTGCTCTAAACGAATTCGCCATCTTGAAGAGAGATATCTCATCCATGATAGTAGTACACACCTATATAAATGGTGAATATTTAAACTCTTATTGGGCAGACGGACTAATTATATCAACTCCAACTGGTTCTACCGGTTATTCTCTTAGTTGTGGGGGACCTTTAGTTATGCCAAGCACAAACAATTTTATCATTTCTCCGGTTAGTCCACATAATCTTAATGTAAGGCCAATGATTGTTCCGGATAGCAGTATACTTTCATTTGAAATAGAGGCTAGGAATAAAAATTTTCTTATTTCGCTTGATTCCAGGTCTAAATCCGTACCTGTTAGGACCAAATTAACTGTTAGAAGAGAAAAGTTTAAAGCAAAAATCGTTGAACTAGAAGGTTATAACTATTTTCAGACACTTAGAAATAAGCTAAACTGGGGTTTAGATTTAAGGAATTAATTTTTTCCTTTTAATAAGAAAAATTTGACTTTAATTGTTACCTTAGCGTAATAATCAGATTAATTTTACTTCTTGCAAGAAATTTATTGAGTTTTTAACTCTTATAGAATATGAAAAAGTTATTACAATTAGGACTTTTATTATTTTTAATTTCCTTTTTCGGAGAGGGATCATTAGCCCAAGAGTTCAACAAAAAAAATCGCTATTATAGTGTCGGTGTTACGCTTAATGCAATGAACTATGTCGGCGAGTTAGATCCAGGCCCAAGTTTTGTTAGACCAGGTATAAAACTAACAAGACCCAACTTTGGAGTTGAAGGACTTGCAAGGTTATATCCTAGACTTTCGTTGAGAGGAGCAATTTCTTACGGGAGAATAAAAGGAAGCGATCATAAAAGTGCAAACTACACTGATAAAAACCTTTTCAGAAGAGCAAGAAATCTTTCAATGCGCAATGATATCCTTGAAGTTAAAGTTGATGCAGTTATTGATTTGATTGGACACAGAGGTAAATATGTAAGACGTGCTGATTTTACTCCTTATGGTTTCATCGGGCTTGCGTATTTTCATCATAATCCTAAAGCTCAAAGTCCTGATGCATTTGGGGGAAAATATGTGGCACTAAATAAATTGCAAACAGAAGGAAAATCTTATTCTTTAAATCAGATTGCAATTCCATTTGGGTTAGGAGTAAGATATAAATTGTCGAAACAGCTCGATCTTGCTTTTGAAATAGGATGGAGATATACATTTACAGATTATCTTGATGATGTGAGCGGTTATTATGTTGACAAAGGAGATCCTGAAACAGATCTTGCTGCAGCTATGGCCAATAGAACAATTGAGGGCGGAATTGCAAGAGATCCTCAGTTGTTTGCAAAACTTGGAGCCGAAGAAAGGTTACAATATGATACAAATGGTGAGTTGATTGGAATCAGGGGAGTATCAAATCCTGGAGATCAAAGAGGTGATAAAAATAAAGACTGGTACATCGTAACAGGTTTTCATTTGACCTACATCATTCCTCCAAGAGTTGTTTGTCCTAAATTTAGATAAAACATTGTATAGAAAAAAAAATCGAATAGCAGGAAGGTTTCTTTCTGCTATTTTTCTCTTTATAGGAGTTTCAATTGCTACAGTTAATGCTCAGGTTCATGAAATTGGATTAAGTGCAGGAGGTTTTAACTATACAGGAGAACTGGCTAGGAAATTTAACCCTTTGTTCTATCGTCCTGGAGGTGAGATATTTTACAGGATTAATTTTAGTCCGGTTGTTGCTTTAAGGGGAGCATTTAGCTTTGGAGGCATGTATGCCTCTGAAAAAAAATCAAAAGATGCAGTTGCAACTTATAGGAGTCAAGAGTTTAAAAATAATATAACAGAGGTATCTGCAATGTTAGAATATAACTTCTTCAATTACAGAGCTCCCAAAGATTCCAGAAAGGCCCAAAATTCTTCAAGAATTACACCTTATTTCACTGGAGGAATCGCATTTTTTAATACTCAGCAAGATCTTGGTATGGGAAATAAGTTTTTTAATATTGCTATTCCTCTTGGTTTAGGGTTCAAGTTTCAATTGACCGAACATTGGAATCTAGGAGGAGAGTTTGTGGCAAGAAAAACATTTACAGATTACCTTGATGGGGTAAGGGAGGGAACTGTCAATTACCGCAGAACTGGGGATATTTTAAGAACAGACTGGTATTATTATACTGGATTAACTGTAAGCTATACATTTTACAGCGTCAAATGTCCTGCTATTTATCATAAATAAGTGTTTCATTTTTCAAAAGTCGAATCATTTTGTACCTTTGCCTTTCTCATTGGGCCAAAGGTAGATGAACTTAACTGAACAAATTGATAAGACTAAAATTCCAGCTCATATTGCTATTATTATGGATGGGAATGGCCGGTGGGCCAAGAAAAAAGGAGCAATAAGCAGAATTTTCGGTCATAAAAGCGCCATCACTTCTGTAAGAGAAGCAACCGAGGCCTGCGCAAAAATTGGAGTTAAGTATCTCACGCTTTATGCATTTTCCACAGAAAACTGGAATAGACCTAAAGAGGAAGTAGATGCACTTATGCAACTTCTGGTTTCAACAATCAAAGGAGAAGTAAAGCAGTTAAATCAAAATAACGTTCGCCTTTCTACTATCGGAAATTTTAAAGATCTGCCAAAGTCTTGTCAAAAGGAACTTTCAGATGCAATTAATGCTACTAAAAACAATACGGGACTTACTCTTACGTTAGCTCTGAGTTATAGTGGCCGATGGGATATTTTGGAAGCTACAAGGAAGCTTTTAGAGAAAGTCGAGAAAAACGAATTAAAGTCAAATGATCTCACATTGGAGATGATTTCGGATTCTGTTTCGACCGCAGGTGTTCCGGATCCAGAGTTAGTGATCAGGACCAGTGGTGAGTTTAGAGTGAGTAACTTTCTTTTATGGCAAATTGCATATTCAGAATTTTATATAACAGATATTTTATGGCCCGACTTTAGAGAGGCCGATTTGTATAATGCAGTGCTTTCTTTTCAAAAGAGAGAAAGAAGATTTGGAATGATCAGCGAACAACTGAAGCAAGTTTAATGAAAAGAATTTTTTTAATTGCACTAATAAGTATCCTATTACCTATTTCGGTTCTGTTAGCTCAACCAATAAAGAGGGAGTATATAAATCCAAGCTATTCTAACCCAGAACAGTATATTATCGGAGGAATAACCGTAAGTGGTGTTCAGTTTCTGGATCCGCAGGCAGTTATTGCTATCACCGGTTTGAAAGTGGGTGATCCAATTACAATCCCTGGTGAAGATATTACCAATGCAATAAAAAAGCTTTGGGAGCAGGGTTTGATTGGAGATGTAGAGGTGTCAGTTCAAAATGTTGAAGGAAGAAAAATATTCCTTGATTTCAATCTAAAAGAGAGGGCCAGGCTTTCTCGTTTTGTATTTAAAGGGGTTAAGAAAAACGACGAAAAAGATCTTAGTGATAAAATTGGCATTGCCAAAGGCAAGATTGTCAATGATGCTATGATAAAAAATGCCCAAAAGAAAGTTAAAGATTTTTATCTTGACAAAGGATTTCTTAATACAGAGGTAACGATTAATCAGGTAAAAGATACAGTTATAGCTAATAGCATCATATTAAAAGTTAACGTAGACAAAAAGCGTAAAGTCAGGATTCGCAATATCATAATTGATGGCAATGAAGCTTTTAAAGATAAGAAGTTAAAAAAGAAAATGAAGAAGACAAAAGAAAAGCGTTGGTATAAGCTTTTCACTACTTCCAAACTTCTTAAAAAAGAATACGAGCAGGATAAAGCTAATGTCATCGATTATTACAATGCTCAAGGATTCAGAGACGCAGAAATAACATTTGATACCATCTATAAACTTAATAATAAGTATGTAAATATTAAGATGGATATAGATGAAGGGAAAAAGTATTATTTCGGAAATATAACCTGGACAGGGAATTTCATCTATGATGACAAAACACTGAGTAGAATTCTGGCCATTAACAAAGGGGATGTATATAACCTTGCGAATCTTCAGAAGAGATTGAATTACAATCCAAGTGGAGCAGATATTAGTTCATTATATCTGGATGATGGATATTTATTCTTCAGCGTAGATCCAGTGGAGGTCCTTATCAATGGAGACTCAATTGATATTGAGATGCGTATTTATGAAGGTCCGCAAGCTACTATAAAGAATGTAACTGTTTCTGGGAATACAAAAACTCATGATCATGTAGTTTTACGTGAAATAAGAACATATCCAGGTCAGAAATTCAGTAGGGCTGATCTTATTAGGTCTCAGAGAGAAATTGGTCAGTTAGGATATTTTAATGCTGAAACAATTGGTGTTAATCCGATTCCAAATCCTCAGGAAGGTACTGTTGATATTCATTATACTGTAGAGGAGAAGCCAAGTGATCAGATAGAGCTTTCCGGCGGTTGGGGAGGTTACTTTGGTTTTGTGGGTACATTAGGTCTTGTATTTAATAATTTCTCCGCAAGAAATATAGCCAAGCCAAAGACGTGGAGCCCGTTGCCAGCAGGTGATGGACAAAGACTTGCGTTGCGTTTGCAAGCTAATGGTAGAGCATATCAGACTTATTCGCTTTCATTTACTGAACCATGGCTGGGAGGAAGAAGACCTCAATCTTTCTCTGTCAGTTTATCTAGATCAGCTCAGAATTTATATAATAGCGCTACTGGAAAATACAACTATGGCCACCTTTATGTGACGGCTGCCACAGTAAGTTTAGGTCGTGAATTGAAATGGCCTGATGATTGGTTCTCATTAAGCAATTCTCTGTCTTTTGTAAAATATGACTTGGATAATTATTCTTCAGTATATGGAATCGGAGGAATTGGATTTACGACTGGTTATGCAAATAACTTTTCATTCATTACTTCAATTTCAAGAAATAGTGTTAATGACTTTACATTCCCGACAGGAGGTTCAAATCTTAACTTATCAATAACAGCAACTCCTCCATATTCATTATTTAATGGCATAAATTACGAGAATCCAAATTTATCCAATCAGGATAGATACAGATGGATTGAATTTCATAAGTGGATGTTGGATCAGTCATGGTTTGTTCCTTTGATACCCCCTAAGAAGCCAGGAGGACGAAGCCTTGTGTTAAACCTTAGAGCTCACTTGGGATTTATAGGGTCTTATAGGAAATCTACTGGAATTGGACCTTTTGAAAGGTTTATCATGGGAGGTTCTGGTATTACTGGATACAATTTCTTGTTAGGTTCAGACATTATAGGATTAAGAGGCTATCAGGACAATATTATTAAGCCTGTACCTCAGGGAGGAACAATATACGACAAGTTGGTTGCAGAAATCAGATATCCTGTCAATTTGAGCCCAGCGCTTTCGGTGTTTGTTTTGGGCTTCTTTGAAGGCGGAAATAACTGGAACAATTTCCAGGACTTTAACCCGTTTAAAGTATACAGATCTGCAGGTGTTGGTACTAGAATTTTTATGCCAGCGTTTGGTATGATTGGTCTTGATTGGGGATATGGTTTTGACGCAGTTCCAGGATATAATAAAGGAAGTAAAGTGACTTTTACAATCGGACAACAAATCCGCTAGAAACATGAGAACTTTAGGAGTGCTATTTTTACTTTGCCTGATTACACTTAGCGTTAATGCTCAGAAGTTTGGTTATATTGATAGTGACTATATTCTGAAGAAATTACCAGAATATTCCAAAGCTGAAAAGGAACTAAACATGCTTTCTTCCAAGTGGCAGGCAGAGATTGAAAAGATGAAAAAGGAGTATGAAAAAATGCAAACGGACTTTAAAGCCGAAGAAATTTTGCTCACTGAAGAAATGAAAAAGGAACGCCTCGATACTTTAGCTGGAAGAGAAAAGGCTATCAAAGAATATCAAAAGAAGATTTTTGGTTTTGAAGGAATGATATTCCTGAAAAGGCAGGAGTTAATGAAGCCTGTGCAGGATAAAGTGTTTGAAGCCGTTGAAAAAGTCGCTAAATCAAAAAGCCTTCAGATTATATTTGATAAATCCGGAGATCTGGTAATGGTATATACTAATCCTATTCACGACTATACTGATTATGTACTTGAAGAATTAGGTTTAGGTGATCCTAATGACACTGCGGAAAAATAAGCTTAAATTAAATTTTCTATTATATTTACGACATGAAAACAAAACTATTCGTTACTGCATTTTTGATACTATTTGCTGGAAATTTTTTAGCCAGTGCACAATCAAATTTGAAATTGGGTTATACTAACCTTGATTATATATTAGGATTATTGCCAGAAGCAAAGAAAATTGAATCAGAGTTGAAAGATTATGAAAAACAACTTCAGGCTCAATTGCAAAGCAAATATAGTGAGTACGAAAAAAAGCTTCAGGATTATCAGAAAGGTGTTCAGGCAAATTTGTTTACAGACCTTATTAAAGAAGACAAGGAAAAGGAGTTGATGAATATGCAGAATTCTATCAAGCAATTTGAAGAAAATGCACAAACAAGTCTTCAAAAGAAACAGGTATCTTTGCTGGAGCCTGTGCTTGAGAAAATTCAAAAGGCAATTGATCAGGTAGCTGAGGAAAATAATTACTCTTATATTTTCAGTACTCATGCTGATTATGGAGGATCTGCTATTGTTCTTTATGCAAAAAGCAAAGAAGATAATATCTCAGACCTGGTGCTTAAGAAACTTGGGGTAACACCTCCAACTGCAGGTGCAACAGATAATTCTGGCATTGGAACAGGGGCTGGTTCAGGAACAGGCGGTGGAACAACACAGCCTAAGCCAACTGAATCTAAACCAGCAGGGTCCGGCGCTCCAGTAAAAAAGAAATAATATTCTTCATCAAGAATAAAAAAAGCCTCCTTGTGAGGCTTTTTTTATTTGAGCTCTCTTTTTGGTTTAAACAATTAAAGTTTTAATTCTATTATAATTTTATGAAAAAGCCTGACTTTCTCAAAGTTGGTGACATTGTAGGGGTAGTGGCCACAGCCAAGAATTTTCTTCCTGAAGAGCTCAATGTTGGTATTGAAATAATCAAAAGTTGGGGATTGGAAGTCAGGGTTGGCAAAAATTGTTATAATCATTACAATCAATTTGCAGGAACAGACGAAGAAAGACTTTCAGATTTACAAGAATTTTTAGATGATCAGGACGTAAAAGCAATTATTTGTGCGAGAGGAGGATACGGAACTTCAAGGATTATTGACGATATAAGCTTTAGCGTGTTTGAAGCTCAACCCAAATGGATAGCGGGATTTAGTGATGTCACAGTTTTGTTATCTCATGTGAATTCATTGGGTTTTCAGTCTATTCATTCAAGTATGCCGGTGGTTTTTGGTAAAAATCAAAGCAGTCCTTCTATTTGTACACTAAGGGATACCTTATTTGGAAAACTTAGTTCTATTCACTTTTCATTTCATGAATTAAACCGGATAGGTTATACCGAAGGGCAAATTGTTGGAGGTAATTTATCTATACTTGTTTCACTTATAGGAACCACTTCTGATATTTCAACAGAGGGCAAAATTTTATTTATTGAAGATGTTGGGGAAAATCTTTACAGAATAGACAGAATGATGGTTCAGCTCAAAAGAGCTGGTAAATTAGATAAGTTAAAAGGTCTAATTGTAGGGCATTTTAACGATATGTCAGATAACACAGTGCCCTTCGGAAAATCTGCTTTTGAAATAATCGCTGACACAGTTAAAGAATATAAATACCCTGTCGGTTTTAATTTTCCGGCAGGGCACGAAGCAGATAACAGAGCTTTTATAGTAGGAGCAAAATACAACCTCGCTATAGAATCAAAGGAGACCGTATTGGTTTACAACGTTACAGAAAGTTTTACTTATTCTTCATAAACTGTCTGAAGAACTGTCTGACCTACTGCTTTTAAAGTGTTTTTATCAATAACACTCATATTATCATTATGAGTGTGCCAGTATGATCCAAAATAGTTTCCATCCGAATTGTCAAATTCTATAATATCTATCATTGGTATTTTGGCTATTTGATTGACATAAAGGTGGTCATCAGTTATCTGAGCAGTCTGCTGGTAAATAAAATGTTTCCCAAATCCAAGTCTATTTGCAATGTCCCATACTTTTTTAACTACAGAGGGAGCATAAACCATAGAAGTGCCTTCCATTCCAAATTTAGCATCTTTGCCTCCCACCATATCAAGTAAAATGCCGAAGTATGCGGTATAATCACCTTTGTTCTTTGCCCAATATTGAGAACCCAGGCACCACGAGTCATGTTGCTGAGCGCCCTGATAGAATTCAGGCTGCCCATAATCTTCCCCATCAAATAGAATAATATCAATCCCTACATTTGGCTTTTGGTTTTCACTAAGCAATCTGGCAATTTCTATGAGAACTCCTACACCACTAGCGCCGTCATTTGCTCCTAGTATTGGACTCTGTTGGTTTATTGAATCCTGGTCTGCAAATGGTCTTGAATCCCAATGGGAAGACAGTAAAATTCTTTTGGTCGCTTTAAGATTAAATGAAGCTTTAATGTTTTTAAGATTCAACATTTTTCCGTCAAAAGCCTTTGCCTGAAATTCCTGCACAAATATCGTGTCTGCAAAGGATTGTAATTTTGAAATTAGAAAAGAAGCACATTTTTGGTGAGCAGGAGTGTTGGGTACCCTTGGACCAAAAGCTACTTGTTGTTCTATGTACTTATATGCTGAGTCACTGTTAAACAAAGGCGCCTGTACTAAAGGCTTGGATCCCTGAGGTTGCTTGTCCTGTTTTGGCTTATCCTCTCCACAAGATAGAAGAATAAAGAAAGAGAATGCAGCAACTATTGCTATAGAAAAATTATTCTTCATATGCCCAATCAATTGAGTTTTTAGAGTCTCTTATTACAAGACCCGCTTCTTTAAAATACTTTCTGATTTTATCAACTTTCTCATAATCTTTGACAGATTTAGCGTCCTTGTAAAATTCAAGTAAGCCTTCTATTAAGGATTCGTTTTCATTAATTCCTTCTTCCAGAAGACCAAGTATATTTTCGGTTATATTTATAAAGGTATCCTTTACTTTACTTAAAGTTTCTGAAGAAATTTGATTGATGTTTAATGCTCCTGTTTGGAAACCATTTACTTTTTTCAAGAGGTTAAATAAGCTGGCAATAGTTATCGCTGTATTAAAATCATCATTCAGCCCTTCGAAACACGCGTCAGATAGCTTTTTAAGTTCAATGTCCAAAGCTTCATTGCATGGTTCTGAAATCTCTGGATTCTTACTTAGGCGTTTAACGAGCTTTAAACCATTCAAAAGTTTTTTATAACCTTTTTGCGCCGCAATTAATGCTTCATTCGAAAAGTCTAATGTGGATCTGTAGTGAGCTTGCAAAATAAAAAACCTAATAGTCATTGGCGTATAAGCCTGCTTTAACAAAGAATGGTTTCCGGAAAAAAGCTCATCCATAGTGATGAAGTTTCCGAGAGATTTGCCCATTTTTTGCCCATTAATGGTGATCATATTATTATGCATCCAATATTTTGCAGGTTCAGCATGGTTTCCAGCAGTGGCCTGTGCTATTTCACATTCATGGTGCGGGAACATTAAGTCCATTCCTCCGCCATGAATATCAAAATGTTTCCCAAGATACTTGGTGCTCATTGCAGAACATTCAATATGCCATCCTGGGAATCCTTCTCCCCATGGAGACTGCCACTTCATAATATGTTCCGGAGATGCTTTTTTCCAGAGAGCAAAATCAAGAGCGTTAGTCTTTCCAGAGCCATCAAGCTCTCTCGTGCCTGTTATTAAATCCTCTATAACTCTTCCTGAAAGCTTTCCATAGTGATTTGATTTTGAGTATTTAACTACATCAAAGTAGACCGAACCATCTACTACATAAGCAAAACCACTTTCTATGATTTTTTCAGTAAGATCAATTTGCTCAATAATATGGCCGCTTGCATGTGGCTCAATAGAAGGAGACAAGACATTCATCTTGTTCATAATTCTGTGGTACGCATCAGTATAATACTGAACAACCTCCATGGGTTCCAATTGCTCAAGTTTTGCCTTTTTGGCAATTTTGTCTTCCCCTTCGTCTGCATCATTTTCCAGGTGTCCAACATCAGTAATATTTCTTACATATCTGACTTTAAATCCGAGAAACTGAAGGTATCTGAAAACTATATCGAATGTTATTGCTGCTCTTGCATGACCTAGGTGAGGATCCCCATAAACCGTTGGGCCACATACGTACATTCCTACATAGGGTGCAAGTATGGGTTCAAATACTTCCTTTTCTCTGGAAAGTGTATTATAGATTTTTAACTCCTTATTCATGCTGCGAATTTAAATAAAACAAGGGTAATGACTCGATAAAAATTAATTTTCTATGAAAACGTTTGCAGAAATCGGAAAATGATCAGATCCAAAGACAGAATCATGGGTAATAAATTTGATAAATTTTATTTGCTTCGAAGCAAAAATATTATCAATTCTTAAAAAAGAATATTTGCCTGAATAAGTAAATCCGAACCCATTTCCCTTTTCCTCAAATCCGTTTTTCAGATGTTTTTTGAATTGTTCATAAACATAACTATAGGGTACATCATTAAAGTCTCCACAGACAATTGTAGGGTAAGGGCTATTTTTTACATGGTTTAGTATTTGTTTTAATTGTTCAGATCTTTCGATAGCTCCATTTTTATATTTTCTTATAGAAGTAAATAACAGCTCCTTTTCAACTTGAGTCCCTGAAAAAATTTTTTGGTCAATATTCATTGATTGGAGGTGAACATTGTAAACTCGTAAAATTTTATTTTCCCTTATTTTAATATCTGCGAATATTGCTTGGTTGAAGGTGCTGCTCTTAAATTTAACCTCTCCGGATTTGAGAATTTTATATTTCGAAAATATTGCCAACCCAAGTTTTTGAGGGGGAATATCATAATAAGGAATAATACATGAGTTAGGGTAGCTTTTTTTAAAGATTTTCGCGGTGTTCAAATTTTTAATACTATTATTTGTGTAAAACTCCTGCATACAGACAATTTGAGCTCCATTTTTTTTTATCCAATTGATTGAATTTTGGGATTGCTTGGTTTTTGGATCACCATTAATATGATAAGCACTAAAGACCTGGACATTATAACTTACGATATTTATTGACTCTTTATCTTTTTTATGTAAGCTTAATTGAAATGTTCTCCCAATGTATTTGAAACCACCCAAAAGAAATAGGAAGAAAAATAGAATTGATTTGGTATGTCGTTTTTTAAAAAGATAAAAAATGATTAATAAAACATTAAATAAAGCAAAAAAAGGAATTAATAATGGTATGAAAATAAAAATATGAACCTTTTGCGGGGAAAATTCATTTGAAAGATATACGAGAAGGATTCCCCCAAAAATTAGAACTGTGAAGATTAAATTCACTGAAAACCAACTGTTTTTAACGGATTTCATTGAAAGTATTATTTCTGTAAATTAAATTTAATTTTAGGTAATATTTTTTGAAAAAAAAGAATTTTAGTTAATTTTGCATTGTTCAAATTTAGGATAAGTATGATTAAGAGGGGACATAGTCCCCTCTTTTATTTATAAATTATTAATGAAGATAGAGGAGAAGATACTTCAGATTGCTGAAAAAAACCTTTTGAGTGATGATTTGTTCATTGTTGATTTGGTGATTACTGGTAATTCGGGGAGGCAAAAGATTAGCATAACTCTGGATGGGGATAAGGGAGTGGATATTGATACGTGTGCATATCTGAGCAGGAAGGTAGGAAATGAGATTGAAGAAACCAATTTAATTGATTCTGCCTATGTTTTGGAAGTTTCTTCCCCCGGGATAGATCAACCATTGAAACTAAAGAGACAGTATTATAGGAATATTGGCCGAAGAGTAAGTGTTACCTTATTAGATGAAAGTCAAATAAATGGTTTACTGAAAGAAGTTAACGAAGAGGTAATAATTCTGGATGCAGAAAAGAAAGATAAAGCATCAAAAAAAATTATAATAGAAAGCCGTCAAATCGCTTTCAATGATATTAAGAAAACAAATGTTCTAGTTTCATTTAAATAAAGAAATGGAGAGTTCAATATTAATCGAGTCATTTGCGGAATTTGCAAAATTTAAAAACATTGATCGTCCGACAATGATCAGGATTCTGGAAGATGTTTTCAGAACAATGATCAGAAAGAAATTTGTCACAGACGAAAACTTTGATGTTATTATCAATGTTGACAAAGGTGACCTGGAAATTTGGCGTATTCGCGAAATTGTTGATGATGAATTTGCAGAAGATAGTTTTGATTTTGATGAAAATAAACATATTTCGCTTACAGACGCAAGAAAGATAGAGGCAGATTTTGAAGTTGGAGAAGAAGTAGCTGAAGAAGTGAAACTTATAGATTTTGGTAGAAGATTGGTAATGACCGCCCGCCAAACTCTTATCCAGAAAATTAAAGATCTTGAAAAGGATATTCTTTTTCAAAAATATAAAGAAATAGTAGGCGAAATTATCGCTGGAGAAGTCTATCAGATTCTGAATAAAGAAGTTCTTTTATTAGATGGAGAAGGTAATGAGCTTGTTTTACCTAGGAGCGAACAGATTCCAAAAGATAGATTCAGAAAAGGTGATAGTGCAAGAGCTATTGTCCATCGTGTAGAAATGCATAATGGCAATCCAAAAATTATCTTATCCAGAACATCACCTGCTTTCCTTGAAAGATTATTTGAAAGTGAAGTCCCTGAAGTTTATGATGGTCTGATTTCTATTAAAAAAGTAGTTAGAGAACCAGGGGAAAGAGCAAAGGTGGCAGTAGAATCATATGATGATAGAATCGATCCTGTAGGGGCATGTGTTGGTATGAAAGGGTCAAGAATACACAGTATTGTTAGAGAACTGGAAAATGAAAATATTGATGTTATCAATTTTACAGACAACCTGGAACTTTACATTGCGAGAGCATTAAGTCCTGCTAAAATTGGAAATATAAAAATCGATGGAGATGAAGGACGAGTTTCTGTATTCTTAAAGCCAGATCAAGTATCACTTGCGATAGGTAAAGGCGGTCAAAATATTAAATTGGCAAGCAAACTTGTAGGGATGGAAATAGATGTATTCCGCGAACTTTCAGAGCAGGAAGAGGAAGATGTCGATCTTTCAGAGTTTAGCGATGAAATTGAATCCTGGATTATCGAGGAGTTGAAAAGAGTTGGTCTGGACACAGCTAAAAGTGTGTTGGCTCTTACAAAAGATGACCTTGTAAGAAGAACAGAACTAGAAGAGGAAACGATAGAAGATGTTCTTAGTATTCTGAAGCAAGAGTTCGAATAAAAATTACTTTTACAATTATTATTATTACAATATTAGGTAATGACTGAAGAAAAAATGATGAGGCTAAGCCAGGTGGCAAGAAAACTGAATGTAGGTCTTTCTACAATTACAGAACACCTTGCTGCTAAAGGCTTTGAAATTGAAAATAATCCTAATTCAAAAATTACGCTTCAACAATTCAACTTGCTGATGAAAGAATTCGAATCCTCAGCACTTGATAAAAAAGAAGCGTCTGGTCTCACCATTGGTAAAAAACATTCTGACAACATTATCATTGAGTCGGAAAATACAGCTGAGAAAAGAGCTAAAGAAGAAGATGAAGAGTTCTTCATTAAAAATACGAGTTCGGAAAAAAGTAAACCGGCAGAAGAGCAGGTTGTCAAAGCTGAGCCTGTTAAGGAACCGCAAGTAGAAGCAGCTTCAGAATCAGACTTGTCAAAAGTAAAGCTTCAAGGGATAAAAGTTTTAGGAAAGATAGATCTGAATGAAAAGAAAAAGCCGAAACCTAAAATTGAAGAACCTACTACAGAAGTAAAAGAAATTAAACAAGTTGTAGAGCAACCTAAAGAAGTTAAAAAGGTAGACGAGCCGGTATCTGTAAAAGAGGAGCCAGCGCCAGAAAAACCTGTAAAAGAAGTTCAGGAAATAATTGAAGTTAAGGAACCTGAAAAGCCAAAAGTTGAAGAAGTAGTAGTAGCTCCTGTTGCGCCTGAACCTAAGGAAACCAAGATTCCGGAAGTGAAGAAGGAAGAAAAGACGGTAGAGGAAACCGTAAAGCCAGTTCAGGTGACCGAAGAAGTAATCACAAAACCTCTACAGCAAATGCCACCGGTTGTTAAACCACAGGAAGAGGAGGAATTAATAAAGGCCAAGGCAGATACATTAAAAGGTCTTACTGTAATGGGTAAGATAGAATTGCCTGATAAGCCTAAGAAAAAGGACAATAAACCTGTAGCCTCTTCTGATGACAAGGACAAAAAGAAACTTAAGAGAAAGCGTAAAAGGCTTAGGATTCCAGGGAAGGATGGACAGCCCAATGTTCAGGCAGGAGGGTCTCCTCAGACTCAGTCAGGAGCAGGAACACCATCTAGAGACAATAGACCGGGTAATGCTAACAGACCTGGAAATGCGAACAGGGATAATAATAACAGAAACAAAAACTTTAAGAAGCCAGTTGTAAAAGAGGAGGTTTCTGATAAACAGATTCAGGATCAAATCAAAGCTACACTTGCAAAATTAAGCGGAAACAAAGGGCCTGTTAATAGAGCAAAATACAGAAAAGATAAAAGGTCTGCATTTGCTGAGGCTGAAGAAGAAAGGATGCTTCATGAACATGAGCAAGCCAAAGTACTCAGAGTTACAGAATATATTTCTGCTAACGACTTAGCTGTAATGATGGAAGTTTCTGTCAACCAGGTTATCTCAACATGCCTTAGTTTAGGTATGTTTGTTTCAATTAATCAAAGATTAGATGCCGAAGCAATTACTGTAATTGCAGATGAGTTCGGGTATTCTACAGAATTTATCTCAAGCGATGAAGAAGAAATAATTGCTGAAGCTGAAGACCACCCTGAAGATATGGTTGAAAGAGCTCCTATAGTAACAATTATGGGACACGTCGATCACGGTAAAACTTCACTCCTTGATTATATAAGAAAAACCAAAGTAGTTCAAGGCGAAGCCGGAGGTATAACTCAGCACATTGGTGCATATAATGTAACTACAGATTCAGGTAAGAAAATTACCTTCCTAGACACTCCAGGTCACGAAGCGTTTACCGCCATGCGTGCCAGAGGAGCTAAAATTACGGACATTGTAATTATAGTTGTAGCCGCAGACGATAGTGTGATGCCACAAACTAAAGAGGCAATTAATCATGCTATGGTTGCAGGTGTACCAATAGTAATTGCTATTAATAAGGTTGATAAACCTACGGCTAACCCAGATAAAATAAAAGAAGAACTTGCGAAGGAAAATATCCTGGTTGAAGATTGGGGTGGAAAATATCAGTGTGAATTAATATCTGCGAAGAGCGGAAAAGGTATTTCTGAGTTGTTGGATAAAGTTTTATTAGAGGCGGAAATTTTGGATTTAAAGGCAAATCCTAACAGGAAAGCTTCTGGTACTATTGTAGAAGCATCTCTTGATAAAGGCCGCGGTTATCTGGCTACAGTTCTTGTTCAGAGTGGTTCTCTTAGTGTTGGAGATGTTGTAGTGGCAGGTGCTCACTATGGAAAGGTTAAGGCGATGACTGATCATAGAGGCGTTAAAGTGAAAAAGGCTGGCCCATCTACTCCTGTTCAGTTGCTTGGTCTAAATGGGGCTCCTCAGGCTGGTGATAAATTCCATGTTATGGAGTCTGAAAGAGAGGCAAGGGAAATCGCAACAAAGAGAGAACAATTGCTTCGTGAGCAGAATATCCGTACGAGAAAGCATATTACACTTGATGAAATTGGAAGAAGACTTGCAATCGGAAACTTCAAAGAACTTAACATTATCGTTAAAGGTGATGTTGACGGTTCAGTAGAGGCACTTTCAGACTCATTGCTTAAACTTTCTACTCCTGAAATTCAGGTTAGAATTATCCATAAAGCAGTTGGTGCAATTTCTGAATCAGACGTGTTGCTTGCGTCGGCTTCAGATGCAATCATTGTTGGTTTCCAGGTAAGGCCGACTACAACATCGAGAAAGCTTGCTGATCAGGAAGAAATTGAGATCAGACTTTACTCCATCATTTACGATGCAATTAATGAGGTGAAAGATGCTATGGAAGGTATGCTTGAACCGAAACTTGAAGAGGTTGTTGTGGCCAATGTTGAAGTAAGAGAGACATTTAAGATTTCAAAAGTTGGTACTATTGCAGGATGCTATGTGACTGATGGACTTATCAGAAGACAAAGTAAAGTTAGAGTTGTAAGGGACGGTATCGTTGTCCATACAGGCAAGCTTGATTCATTGAAAAGGTATAAGGATGATGTGAGTGAAGTGAAATTTGGATATGAGTGTGGATTGAGCTTCCAGGGATTTAATGACCTTCAAGTAGGTGATATAGTGGAGGCGTTTGAAGAGAAAGAAACGAAACGTACATTATAGGTTTTTGAAAGCTGTTTGTAAAAATAAAAAAGCCCCAGATTGGGGCTTTTTTATTTTTACAAATAATCTGAGTTGATACAGATTACATTGAGTTCATTTTTTCTTTTGTCTTCTGAAGTTGACGTTTTAGGTTTTCATACACTAAGTCAACAGCTTCTTCAAATGAAGCAGCCTGCTCTTTTGCCATTACAGATGTTCCTGGCAGAAAAAGTTTAACATGTACAGATTTATTGCCTTTAACATCATCAGTTTCGACCCGAAGGTAAACATCTCCTTCAGTGATTCTATCATAAAAAGTTTCAAGTTTATCCAGTTTTTTCTGAATAAAATCTAGCAACTTTTTGTCTGCGTCGAAATGGATAGATTGCATTTGAAGTTTCATAGTTATATAATTTAAAGTTATCAATCATGCTTTTGGATGAGCCTGCTCAAAAATAGCTTTGAGCTTATCCAGAGAATTATGGGTATAAACCTGAGTTGCGGCAAGGCTGCTATGCCCCAACAAATCCTTAATAGCATTCAAATCTGCTCCTTTATTGAGAAGGTGAGTTGCAAATGTATGCCTCAAAACATGGGGACTTCTTTTCTCTAAAGTAGGTATCGTGTCAAGATAGTTTTTTACCGTGCGGTAGATAAACATTGGATAGCCTTGATCTCCCTTGTCTGTGATAATTAAATATTCACTTGGCCTTTCAATCACCTTCTCTCTCTCCTTCTTATATATATTAATAAGATTCATTAGGTTTTCGTTCAGAGGGATGATACGCTCTTTGCTTCCTTTCCCTTTGATTTTAATAATACGCTCAAACCCGTTGATGTGTTCTTCTTTTATGGAAATAAGTTCAGATAAACGAATACCGGTTCCATAAAGAAGTTCAAGGATAAGTTTATCTCTTAATCCATAAAAGTCTTTGGAGAATATAAATTGATCAAGAAGTTTTAGTATGTCATTTTCCTCAACGAAATGAGGTAATTGTTTATTTATTTTTGGGGCTTTAAGACGAAGTGTAGGGTCTTTCTGAATCGCATTTTGCTTAAGTAGGTACTTATAAAATGATTTGAGGCAAGCGATCTTTCTATTTATTGTTTTGGCTGTAATTTCGTTTTCTGCTAGTGTTACAATCCAGGCCCTGATCATCTGGTACGAGGCTCCAGAAGGGCATAGCAGATCATAGCTGTCTTTTGAAAAGGCAGAAAACTGAGCAAGATCATTCTGATATGAAATAAAGGTATGATTGCTATACCTTTTTTCATATCTTATATAGTTTAAATACGAATCTATCATAATAGTACTACCTGAAAATCAGGTAATACTAAACATAATAAAAAAAATCTTATTTCAAAAGAAAGAAACTATATTGTTTCTTGCTCATTAAGTTTTTGTCTGTAGACAGCTCTGATTTTTTCAGTTCTTTTGGAAACAGATTTTTTTTCGTAATAGCTTCTTGCGCGAAGTTCTTTCAATACGCCTGTTCTTTCGAATTTCTTTTTAAATCTCTTAAGAGCTTTATCTATTGACTCGTTTTCTTTTACGTTGATGATAATCATTTATTTTCAATTTAAGGGATGCAAATATAAGTAATTATTCACAAATATTCACTTGTCCTGATTTAAAATTTTTAATTTATTAGATTTTTACTTATAACTATTTTTTGAATTTCTGAAGTTCCTTCTCCTATAGTACAAAGCTTTGCGTCTCTATAAAATTTTTCTACCGGGAAATCCTTTGTATATCCATATCCACCAAAAATTTGTACAGCTTCATTGGCAATTTTTACCGCAACTTCGGATGCATAGTATTTTGCCATTGCCGCTTCTTTAGTCATATGAATTCCTTTGATTTTCATATCTGCGGCTTTATATGTAAGGAGATTTGCAGCCTCAAGTTCGGTTGCCATTTCTGCCAGTTTAAATGAAATTCCCTGGAAAGAAGCAATTGGTTTATTGAATTGGTGACGTTCCTGAGAATATTTCAGGGCTGCATCAAAAGCGCCTTCTGCAATACCAAGACTTAAAGCAGCAATTGATATTCTGCCTCCATCAAGAACTTTCATTGCCTGTACAAAGCCATCTCCTTTATTACCAAGCATTTGATCTTTGTGGACTCTTACATTATCAAATATAAGTTCTGTTGTTTCTGATGCTCGCATTCCCAATTTATTTTCTTTTTTTCCTGAGGTAAATCCGGCAGTTCCTTTCTCAATAATAAATGCAGTAGAGCAGCGATGTTCACCTGGGTTTCCTGTTCTTGTTATCACCACAGCAATGTCCCCTGATTTTCCATGGGTTATAAAGTTCTTTGATCCATTTATTATCCAATAATCTCCGTCCTGAACAGCGACGGTTTTCATATTGCCAGCGTCAGATCCTGTATTGGGTTCAGTAAGGCCCCATGCTCCTATAAATTCTGCTGAAGCAAGTTTTGGTAAATATTTCTTTTTTTGATCCTCATTACCAAAGGATAAAATATGGCCAGTGCAGAGGGAATTGTGCGCAGCCACCGAAAGTCCAATCGCTCCATCAATTTTGGATATTTCCTTGATTGCAGTAATGTATTCAAAATAAGAGAATCCAGAACCTCCGTATAACTCAGGTACTAGAACCCCCATAAGTCCCAATTCTCCCAGTTTTTTAAAGAGAGGAACAGGGAACTCCTGTTTTTCATCCCATTCCAATACATGAGGTTTTATGTTTCTCTGGCCAAAATCTTGTACCATTTTGGCTATCATTTGTTGATTTTCGTTGAGATCAAAATTCATACTCTAAAAATAATTTTTTTTAATAAACGTTGTATTATTTTAATTTGTTGAGAAAAAATTGAACTTTTGGTTAAAATCGAAAAAAAAGTAATTCCAACATTGTGCCTCTTGATAAAGTTATAAAAAAGTAATGCTATCTTAGCAAATGGAATTATATTGAATTTTTGGTAAACCGTTAACTTTATAATCATGAAAATTACAGTTGTAGGAACAGGATATGTGGGTTTAGTAACAGGAACCTGCTTTGCTGAAACAGGCAATTTTGTGACCTGCGTCGATATCGATGAGCAAAAGGTCTGCAAAATGAAGGAGGGTATTGTGCCAATTTATGAGCCAGGCCTTGATATTATGTTTGAAAGGAACATTAATGAAGGAAGGTTAACTTTTACGACAAAACTAGAAGATGCGATTGAAGGTGCCGAGGTAATATTTTTGGCTTTACCAACACCTCCTGGTGCGGATGGAGCTGCTGATTTGAGTTTTATCTTAAAGGTAGCTGAACAGCTGGGCTCTTTAATTAAAGACTATGTTGTTGTTATAGATAAAAGCACTGTTCCGGTTGGGACCGCAAAGAAGGTAAGACAAAAAATTGCAATGAATTGTAATTGTGAGTTTGATGTTGTGTCTAATCCGGAATTTTTAAGAGAGGGCGTTGCTATTGAAGATTTTATGAAGCCCGACCGTGTTGTAATTGGTACATCTTCCGAAAGAGCCAAAAAGCTTATGGAAAAGTTGTATGCTCCGTTCGTAATGCAGGGAAATCCTATTCACATGATGGACGAAGAGTCAGCAGAGCTTACAAAGTATGCCGCTAATGCATTTCTTGCAATGAAAATTTCATTTATGAATGAAATAGCCAACCTTTGCGAAAAAGTAGGTGCAAATGTGGATATGGTCAGAATGGGTATTGGTACCGATAAAAGAATTGGTAACAGATTCCTATTTGCTGGCGTTGGTTATGGCGGAAGCTGTTTCCCTAAAGATGTTAAAGCTCTTGTGAAGACAGCAAAAGACAATAACTATGACTTTAAAATTCTGAATGCAGTTGAAGATATCAATGAAATTCAGAAAACAATAATGATTCCTAAGATTAAGAATTTCTTCAAAGGAAATCTTATGGGAAAAAGAGTAGCAATTTGGGGACTGGCATTTAAACCAAATACTGATGATATCAGAGAAGCACCAGCTTTATATATCATTAACGCTCTGTTAGCGGAAGGTGCAGAAGTTGCTGCATTTGACCCGGAAGCTATGGATAATGTTAAAAAGATCATGGGTGACAGAATTACTTTTGTCGATAACCAATATGATGCTTTACTTAAAGCAGATGCCTTGGTAATTGTAACAGAATGGCCGGCATTTCGTACCCCTGACTTCCCTAAAATGATTCAGAGAATGAATGCGAAAGTAATTTTCGATGGAAGAAACGTATTCAAAACAGAGCAGATGAAAGAATTAGGCTTCCATTATGAATCTATTGGTAGAGAAAAAGTAACAAGAGATTCCATGTCAGGGGAAAAAATTACCATTAGCAAGGATAAAATTATTGAAAACTAAGAGGTTACTTATAAATGTATAATAAAGCTACGACAAATAAAAGAGTTTTAGTTACCGGAGGTGCCGGCTTTTTAGGGTCACACCTATGTGATAGATTTATTGCAGAGGGGTACCATGTAATAGCAATGGACAACCTTATTACTGGAAATTTAAGAAATATTGAACACTTGTTTCATTTGCCACAATTTGAATTCTATAATTGTGATGTTTCGAAATTTGTACACGTCCCTGGTAATCTGGACTATATTCTTCATTTTGCCTCTCCCGCCAGTCCTATAGATTATCTGAAAATTCCTATTCAGACGCTGAAAGTGGGTTCATTGGGTACACACAACCTTTTAGGTTTAGCCAGAGCTAAAAAGGCAAGAATCCTTGTAGCTTCAACATCTGAAATTTATGGAGACCCACATGTTCACCCTCAAAATGAGGATTATTGGGGAAATGTTAACCCTATTGGTCCTAGAGGTGTTTATGATGAGGCTAAAAGGTTCCAGGAAGCTATCACTATGGCTTATCATACTTTCCATGGTCTTGAAACCAGAATAGTGAGAATATTTAATACATATGGGCCTAGAATGCGATTAAATGATGGTAGAGCTCTTCCAGCTTTTGTTGGTCAAGCTATCAGAGGTGAAGATCTTACTGTATTCGGTGATGGATCTCAAACCAGATCATTCTGCTATGTCGATGACCTGGTTGAAGGTATTTACAGATTATTACTGAGTGATTATGTATATCCGGTAAACATTGGTAATCCAGATGAAATAACCATTAAAGAGTTTGCGGAGGAAATAATAAAATTAACGGGAACTTCTCAGAAAATAATCTATAAACCTCTTCCTACGGATGATCCTAAGCAAAGGAGGCCAGATATCTCCAAGGCTAAAGAAATACTTGGATGGGAGCCTAAAATTACCAGATCTGAAGGGCTAAAAGTAACTTATGATTACTTCAAAAATTTGCCTTCTGAAGAGTTAAAAACAGAACCCAAAGAATTTTCGAATTATTCGAAGTAATCTTTTGAAAAAAGTATCATTTATAATTAAAAAGTCCTGCCAGCTTTTGCTGGCAGGCTAATTTAAAGGATGGACTTTAATATACATGATGATATTGCTAATAAGAGAAAGAGTTTATGTGTGGTTGGGTTAGGATATGTTGGTCTGCCAATCGCGCTGGAATTCGCCAAAAAAGCAAATGTTGTCGGGTTTGATATAAATGAAGGCCGGGTTGGGCTGATGCGTCAATGTATAGATCCAAGCGGCGAATTAGTTAAAGAAGATTTTTTGGGAAAAAGTATCATTTTTACTCATTCGGTTGAGGATCTTAAAGAGGTGAATTTTTTTATTGTTGCAGTTCCTACTCCGATAGATACATTCAACCATCCAGATCTTAAACCATTGATAGCCGCTTGTAATACTGTTGGGAAAGTGCTGAAAAAAGGCGACTATGTTGTGTTTGAATCTACTGTTTATCCTGGTTGTACTGAAGAAGATTGTATCCCTATACTTGAAAGGATTTCTGGCTTAAAATTTAATGAAGATTTTAAAGTAGGTTATTCCCCGGAAAGGATAAATCCGGGAGACAAAGAACATACCCTTTCAAAAATTATTAAAGTCGTTGCAGGATCTGATGATTATTCAAGAGATGAAATAGCAAAGGTTTATGCTCTTGTTGTTGAAGCAGGAATTCATAAGGCTTCTTCAATCAAAGTCGCAGAGTCAGCCAAAATTATTGAAAATACTCAGCGGGATCTCAATATTGCACTCATGAATGAGCTTTCAATTATTTGTGATAAACTTGGAATAAACACCTATGAGGTACTTGAAGCTGCGGGAACTAAATGGAATTTTTTAAAATTTACTCCCGGATTGGTTGGGGGGCACTGTATAGGTGTAGACCCGTATTATCTTACTCATAAAGCTAAATCACTAGGGTATAATCCAAATGTGATTCTGAGTGGTAGGTCAATAAATGATAATATGGGAGCTTATATAGCTAAGAAAACTATTCAACTTCTGATTAAAAAAAATAAAAATATTGGCCAGAGTAAGGTTCTGATCATGGGGGCTACATTTAAGGAAAATGTAGAGGATATCAGGAACTCAAAAGTCGTGGATGTGATCAGAGAGTTGAGGTCTTTTTCTCTGACTGTAGATATTATAGATCCGCATGCATCTTCTGAGGATTTTGAGCATGAGTACGGAATCTGCATAAATCAAAAAACGGTAGGGCCATATGATGCCATTATTATGGCTGTGCCACACAAAGAATATACATCTCTCGATCTTTCCTATTTTAGTAAATTGATGGATCAGAATTCAGTTTTTATTGATTTAAAAGGGATGTATCGTAATCAATTTAAAAATTTGACATATTGGAGCTTATAAAGAACATCTATGAAAACCTTTAGTAAAAAGATATTGATAACAGGAGGAGCCGGATTTATTGGATCTCATGTTGTAAGGCTATTTGTAAATAAATATCCTGATTATATGATTTATAATCTTGATAAGCTTACTTATGCCGGAAACCTTGCAAACCTTACAGATGTTGAAAAGGCTCCAAACTATAAGTTTGTGAAAGGTGATATCGTAGATACTGGATTTGTATCAGCCCTTTTTAATGAATATAAGTTTGATGGAGTAATACATCTGGCAGCAGAAAGTCATGTGGACAGATCCATCGAAAATCCAATGGAATTTATTTTTACCAATATTGTCGGAACAGTTAATCTTTTAAATGCCGCAAAAAGCATATGGAAAGAGAACTATGATGGTAAGTTGTTTTATCATGTTTCCACAGATGAGGTATACGGTTCTCTTCACAATGGAGGATTCTTTACAGAGACAACATCATATGATCCTCAATCTCCATATTCGGCGTCAAAAGCAGGCTCTGATCATTTCGTAAGAGCTTATCATAATACATACAAAATTCCTGTTTTGGTAAGCAATTGCAGCAATAATTATGGCCAAAATCAATTTCCTGAAAAACTTTTGCCATTGATGATTAATAATATTATCAACAAAAAGCCATTACCCGTTTATGGTAAGGGAGAGAATATCAGGGACTGGCTTTTTGTTGTAGATCATGCCAGAGCTATTGATGTTATCTTTCACAAGGGAAAGATCGGTGAAACGTATAATATAGGCGGTAATAATGAATGGAAGAATATTGACATTGTTAAGCTTGTATGCAAAGTAATGGATCAAAAGCTGGGAAGACCTGCTGGCGAATCAGAATCACTCATCACTTACGTTAAAGACAGAGCCGGTCATGATCTGAGATATGCTATCGATGCTACTAAAATAAAGCAAGAGCTTGGATGGGAGCCTTCGCTTCAGTTTGAAGAAGGGCTTAATATTACAGTTGACTGGTACCTGAATAATCAGGAATGGCTTGAAGATGTTACTTCCGGAGCATATCAGAATTACTATCAACTACAATATAGCTCAAAATTCTAAGGATGTTTCAAACTCCCTTTCATAAAGAAAATTTAAGCAAATACAGTTTCCTCATAACAGGGGGGGCTGGATTTATAGGGTCTAATCTGGTAGAGTATTTACTTAAATATAATGCAGGAAAAGTAAAAGTTTTAGATAACTTATCTACCGGATTTTACCACAATATTGCTGCATTTGAAGAGCATCCTTCATTTGAGTTTATTGAAGGGGATATTAGAAATTCTGAAATTTGCCAAAAGGCGTGTGAGGGGGTTGATATAGTTTTCCATCAGGCTGCTTTAGGATCGGTCCCGAGAAGTATAAATGATCCGATAACTTCTAACGATGTTAACGTGAACGGATTTTTAAATATGCTTGTTGCAGTCAAGGACCAATCTGTTAAAAGGATGGTATTTGCTTCCTCTTCATCTGTATATGGAGATAATCAGGAGCTTCCAAAGCTGGAAGATAAAGTGGGGAATGCATTGTCTCCTTATTCGGTTACCAAGAAAATCAATGAAATGTATGCCGATGTTTTTTCTAAAATTTATGGAATAAACTTGATTGGCCTGAGATATTTTAATGTATTTGGTCCTCGGCAAAATGTTCAAGGTGCTTATGCCGCTGTAATACCTAGATTTATAGAAGCATTTCTAACAGGTGGCAAAGTTATATTTCATGGAGATGGTAGTCAAAGCAGGGATTTTACTTTTGTAGAAAATGCAGTACAGGCAAATGTCAAAGCTGCATTTACAGATAATCCAAAGGCACTAAATACTATTTATAATGCAGCTTTTGGAGAAACGATATCTTTGGTTGGTGTTTTTAAAAAGTTACAGGAAATTTCTGGTAACAACGAAATCCAACCCGAGATTCACCCGAAACGTGTAGGGGATATTCAGGATAGTCTGGCAAATATTAGCAAAGCAAAAACATTGCTTGGTTATGAACCTGCAATAAAAGTTTCTCAAGGACTGGAAATAACATACAACTGGTATAAGTTTAATCTTGAATCAATAAAAAAATAAAAAATGAAAGGTATAATTCTTGCCGGAGGGTCTGGTACACGATTACATCCATTGACGCTTGCTGTGAGTAAGCAGCTTATGCCGGTTTATGATAAACCAATGATATATTATCCTCTATCAATCCTAATGTTGGCAGGAATCAAGGATATTCTTATCATTTCAACACCTCATGATATGCCTAACTTCAAGAAACTTTTGGGTGATGGTAAAAGTCTGGGTTGTTCTTTTAGTTATGCAGTTCAGGATACACCTAATGGCCTTGCTCAGGCTTTTGTAATTGGAGAATCTTTTATCGGGAAAGATAAGGTAGCACTAATTTTAGGAGATAATATTTTTTATGGGTCAGGTTTGAGTAATTTATTGTTTAAAAATAATGACCCTGATGGAGGAGTTGTATTTGCCTATCATGTCCAGGATCCTGAGCGATATGGTGTCGTTGAATTTGACAAAGACAACAAAGTTCTATCTATAGAAGAGAAGCCCTCACAGCCTAAATCTAATTTTGCAGTACCTGGATTATATTTTTATGACAATCAGGTGGTAGAAATAGCAAAATGCCTCGAGCCTAGTCCAAGGGGAGAATACGAGATAACCGATGTTAATAAAGCATACCTTGAGATGGGAAAGTTAAAAGTAGGTATTCTTGACAGAGGAACAGCGTGGCTTGATACAGGAACATTTCCGTCATTAATGGCGGCAGGAAATTTTGTTCAGGTAATAGAAGAGAGACAGGGTTTGAAAATTGGCTGTATTGAAGAAGTAGCCTACAGAATGAATTTTATAAATGATGAAGGTTTAGAAAAACTTGCGAAACCTTTGCTGAAGAGCGGTTATGGGATTTATCTTCTAGATCTTTTAAAAAATAAAGCCTGATAATAGTCCACAGATTATAATAATGGGAGGAGGAACTTTAGTGAACTGAAGTAAGCAGAACGTTCCTCCCATTATAAAGTAACTTACAATGTTTCCTTGCAATGGCTGGAACAGAATTATAGCAGTTGCAGTAACTATACCGGCACTGACAGCATTTATCCCTTCTAGAGAAGCTCTTACTGCTCTATATTTCTTTAGCCTGTCCCAAAAACGTATTATAAAGAAAATCATAATGGTGCCTGGCAGAAAAATACCCGCAGCAGCTACTACAGCTCCTAATAGCTCCCCACCAAGGCCGAACTCCCGCATAGATAATGCTCCAACAAATGAACTGAATGCAAACAAAGGTCCAGGCAAGATTTGAAGCAGAGCAAAGCCGGAAAGAAATTCTTCATGTGTCAGATATTGTTTCTGGTCAAAAACAACAAATTCCTTATAGAGCATAGCACTTAATGCCTGACCTCCACCAAAAATAAGACTACCGTTTCTGAAGAAGTTTTCAAAAAGCCTGATTGGCAGTGCATTTGTCATTTTGCCAAGCAATGCTGCTCCGATAAATATTCCAGCAAAAAGAAAAAAGTTAGACCATTCTATTTTTTTCAGACTAGCGCTTTCTTCTATGGGCTGTTTTTTAAAACGAAAAGACGTAGTAAAGCCCCCCAAAATTAGGCAAATAGGAAATATTGCAGGTGTTTGAATAAAATAGCAAACCACCGCAGATATAATAAAGAGAACTATACTTGTCTTGGTTTTGACAGTTCCGCTACTGATTTTATAAGCTGCACATGCTACAAAACCAACAGCCATAGGTTGAATAAATCTTGTAAAGTATAATGGAATGCTTTCGTTTTGTAAATAAGAAATTGCAATCGCTGCAATTGTCATAATTGACACTGTCGGCAAGATCCAGCAAAGTAAGGTAAGAAAGGCAAGTCTAGGACCTCCAATTTTAAATCCAACAGCAGTAAGCGTTTGTGTGGAGGCTGGTCCCGGTAATATCTGACAAAATGAATTTAATTCTATTAATTCTGCTTCCGAAATGTAACCTCTTTTTTTAACTAAGATATTAAAAAATAAGGCCAGATGAGCCTGAGGTCCTCCAAAAGCTGATACTGAAAGGAGAAAAACATCTTTTAAAAAAATAAGATGCCTTACTTTTTTAATTGAGATAGCACTTTCGGTTTTATGTAATGGAACCTCAGGAAGCAATGGCGTCGAAGGGATTTTTTAACTTTTAAACTTAAATATAGTTAATTCAGAGAAATTTTAATCTCATAAACAATCAAACTACTCTTATATGATAAAGTTTAATTTTAATTTGGCAGTGTTGCTCTGCCTATTTTTAATCTCATGCGATTCCCAAAATGAAAAATCGAAGGAAGATGAAAATGTAGATACAATTGCTGCAGATAGCACTTCGGCTGATAAAGAAAAAGTTGCAGAAGATACGGTTGGTCTATTGAAAAGCGGAGAAATTACTTTAAGACCGTTAGTTCAATCTCCGGATTTTCCTGATGCTATTCTGGAATTGAACAAACCAGAAGAAAATGGGAAATTAAAACCTGGAAAGGTGGAATTTAATTATGAGATAAAAAATTATGAGCTAAAAGGTCAGACCTCTGGTTTTTGTCATGACAAATGTGCCAATTCCAAAGATGGTCAACATATTCACCTGATATTAAATAATGAGCCTTATTTAGCTAAATATGAGCCAAAGTTTGAAGAGGAGTTAAAAGAAGGTCATTATGTTGCATTATCCTTTCTTTCACGTTCTTATCATGAAAGTTTAAAACAACGACAGGCATATGATTTACGCCAGTTTGTAGTAGGTAAAGCAGCCAATAAAAACATAGATTTGACTCAGCCTATGTTATTCTATAGCAGACCTAAGGGCGAGTATATAGGCAATGATACAAAAAATATTCTGTTAGATTTTTACTTGGTAAATACAGATCTAGCCGAAAATGGAAACAAAGTGAGGGCTACGATTAACGGAAATGAATTCATCATAAATCAGTGGAAGCCCTATTTAATTGAAGGCTTGCCAATGGGTGAGACGAAAATTAAGCTTGAATTATTGGATAAAGAAAACAAACCGGTGAAAGCACCATTTAATCCTGTAGAAAGGATGATTACTTTAAAGCAAGCTGCGAGTTGAAAGGTATTGATATAAGGGAGGCGCTCAAAAAGCGCCTTTTTATTTAGTGTAGGACTTCTCTTAAAATCTTAACTGATTTTAATTCACCAAAATTTTCAATGTGTTTATTGAAAAACTGAAGAAGGATTTCAAGTAGCCTTTGACGGACTGAATTAGATATTTTTACAGGCTCAAAAAAATCTGATCCTATAAATTGATTTATTTTAGCTTCCTCTTCTTTCGTGAGGATTATGGCTGTTGAAGTAATTATATCTTTGGCAGATGAAGGGAAAATACCATGAAAGGAGGAAAGCTGAAATAGAAAATGGATATGAAAATTTTCATAATCTGATTCTAAAGAATCAAGGATGATAAGGCTTTTATGAAGGAAGAAAAATAAATCTTTATTAGCCTCCTCTTCCTTTAATGTTTTAATTAAAACTTCTGCAATCATTAATGCGATTGTGGTCTTCTTCAGGTGATATGGAAGACTTTTATACGGCTGACTGCAGTGTATTTCTGAAATTCTGTTCAGATTGACATTATGTTTCTTGTAAACAATTAAATCAAGAATAGTGAGGGGCTGGAAAAGTGCAATTTTACTTTTGTTTTTGCTTCTAACCCCATTTACTATATAGCTTTGAATGCCGAGCTCACTAGTATAGATTTTGGCTATAACAGAACTTTCTTTATACTTAATGAAGTTTAAGACTATTGCTTCTGTTTTTACAAGCATTATTCAATTACAGCGATTTTTGCTACCATTGATTCTTCACCGTTTTCTGAAGAAGAAAATACCAGGTAAGTTCCTGTTTCAGCTTTTTTACCGTTGTAATTTTTCCCGTTCCATGTTGCAGTACCTCCGGCAGCTTTTGTCTGGAAGATAAGGTTGCCATAAATGTCTGTTATTTTAACATTTGCGTTTTGGGCCAGGCCTGAAATTCCTACAATTCCTGAGAATCCTGGAGGAACAGGATTGGGGAAGATTTTTATATCTTGGAACTTATCAGTGCCTTCGGTGGATTCTCCCCGGAAAGAAATGAGCCCTTTGGATGTTGCAATGAAAACTTCTCCGGTACTTTCCATAATTGCGACATCATTGATGATGTTAGAAAGTAATGGGCTATTATCAACGGTAAAATGGTGGATTACCTCAAGTCCAGTTTCACTAAGCAGCCAAAGTCCGTTTTCTGTTCCTATCCATTTTCTGTTTCCACCATCAACGGTAATACATGTAATAGATTCCTGGTAAAGGAGGGGATAACCTTCGTATATTGGCTTGACAGCGTCAATATTGGAAGTTGTTAATACTGAAGATGCATTATAGATAATTCCTATACCCTCAGTAGTTCCTATCCACATATCTCCTTTTTTGTCTTCAGCCATACTTGTTACTACTTTTTGAGGTAACCCACCTTTCCCTGGAGTATTATCCAGATATCGATAGGTATTGTTTTTATCATTAAAAACAATTAGACCACCAAATGCTTTGTCCGGATTCATTCTTATCCATTTCTGGTTATAGCTGTCGATTAATAAATCAATGCCATATCTTATGCCGTCAATTGGGATTATATAATTCCTCCATACTGAATCTTTGCTAAGTGAGTGAAGCGCATATGAGGTGGAGGATGGCACGTAGCTGTTAAGAATCCACAATGTTCCATTCTTATCAACCTTTACATCGGTAGTAAGAACAAATGCCCCCTTTTTTCCTTCATAATCGATAAGTGGGGTATTAGTAGGATTGTAAATCGTAGTCTGATTATTTTTTATTTCTAAAATACCATTTCCATAAGAGGCGAAATACAACTTCCCATTGGCAGGGTTATATCCACTATGAATAATATCTGCAATATTTGCCATATTTCCTGAGCTGGTCCAGGTGTTATTTTCAAATACGTTGTATTGACCGGGTATGTTGGATTTTAGATAGTTAGAGGTATAGCCTCCACCACAAACTACAATTTTATCTCCATAAGCATCAACTTTAAATGCGAAGTCATTTAATGGAGCGTTTAACTGAAAATGTTGGGTAGAGCCATTCTTTACTTTAAACAGGCCACCGCCTTCCTGGTCTGCCACCCATAAATTGCCAGCCTTGTCAAATGAGGCTTCTTTGGGCCAGTTATAGGGGAAACCTGATTTTATTTCAAAACTTCCCAAATTTTCAACAATAAGAAGTTGGTCGTTCATGCAGCATAGCAGTTTGTTGTCACTTAGGTTGACAGAGGTAAGACCGCTAGAATATGGTAAGTTTGTTTTGTGCCATTTAAGGTTTGTATAATTATAAAAGCCATCATTAGGAGATCCTGCTATCATTGTCTCATTCAGATAGTTTATTGTCTTGATAGATGAGGGAACTCCATCTTGAGATTGAAATATATACCAGTTGGAGTAGTCGAGAAGGTTGATGGTTGTTGAAACGGGTGCAACCATGAGCCCTTTGTCAGTTGCGGCATATAAGCTATCCCTATTCTGATCAAGTGAGCTAGAGTACACTTTTAGCGTGTTCCCGTTAGGGCCAATATTGGTATAAGATTCCTTTACTTCTTTTTTCTTAAGATTTATAATTATTAGCCCAAAATCAGTAGAAAGATATGCAAACTCGTTGTTGAAATTAATATGGTTAATGGCCTTACTTCCAATAATAGTTTTATTTTTTAGCTCACTCAGATTATAAATTGAACCATCCTTCTCAATAATATCAATATTGGCATCAGCGTAGGTTATGACTGTTTGGCCAGTGTATTCATTATGTTTGATGCTGGTATAATCAACACCAGTGAGCCCATCAATTTTTGACAAAGGAGAAATACTGTTGTCTGTCTGGTCAATAACCGCCAGACTTCTCGGAGTGGCAGTGGCGTAAACTTTATTACCTGCTACTGTAAGTCCTGTCCAGGAACTATAAGGTAAATGAGTTCTCCAGCTTCCCAATGGAATGGAGTTTTGAGAGTAAGAACTTCCTGCTTGTAGTAAAAGACACAGGAAAATTAAAAGTATAGATCTAGATTTCATAATAAAAAGACACCTGCCCAAATATAACTTCGAAAAACATTAATTATTACATTCACCTAAAAAGGAAAAGTGAATATTTTTTTTCAAATTTGATAAAATCCTGGTTTTATATAAAAAAATAAATCAAAATCCGTTTTATAAAACAAAGAGTTGAGTATGTCTGTAAGAGTTAATTTACCTAAAAGTGAGTCATATTCAGTGGCATTGGCTGAAAAACTGACTTCTGAATTTTTTTCTAATAATTTAACTATTTCCGGCAGCCAGATTGTCCGATTTTGTAAAATAGAACAGGTTAATTTTTTTGTACTAAAAGTTTTAATGGATAAGTGGAAGGAGGAAACTACCAAACTTAGAAGTCCATATTTTGATTATGACAATGAGGAAGTTAAAAATGGGGTGGAAGTATTTTTAAATATTCTTTCAAACCACATACTTATAAAGAAGGAATTTTTCCGCCCTCTGCTCCAAAAAGCCATTTATGAGTCTATTATTTACATCATAAATCCTAAAGAATATATAAAAACAGAGCTCCTTCAATCGGGACAAAATATTGAAGGGTTAAAGAAGAGTCTTAAATTCTATAAGGTCCACAAAAGATTTTCTGAAAGTATTATTAATAAGGTAAAGCCTGATACACAGGAAACGGAGTTTAATGAGATCGCAAGCCTCTATTCTGAAAACTCTGATTATTTTGATTCTATCCAGCCAATTCTTGAGCAGTTTTCATCATTGCTCGTAATCAATCCTAAAGAGTTTGTTTTAGAAGAACAGGTTACTGCTTTGAAAGTTGAAGAAAGAAAAGAAGGGAGTAGTAGTACTATTAAAAAATCAATGGACATTCCAACTGGTATGGAAACAGCTTCCAGCCCGTCAAAAGAAAACACAACACTAAATCAGAGTTTTTCACGGTCTCAACTTACTTTGAATGATATGCTTAAGCAGCAAAATGTATCAGGTACGGGGATGCATGTGAAAAGCAAGATCTTTGATATCAAATCTGCTATTCCACTAAACCAAAAGTTTATTTTTATAAGTGAATTATTTGCAGGTCACAGTGGTGAATATGAAGCAGCGCTTACGGAACTAAATAGCTGTTCTGAACTTGAAGAAGCCAAACAATTATTAAAAGATAAATATCTTCCCAAATGGAAATGGGATTTAAACCGCAAGACTGTTCAGGACTTTTTCGAACTCGTAAGTCGTAAATTCTATTAATGACTTAATAGTTGTCTTCTGTGAGCATCAAGTTTTAGGAATATAAATAGCAGGATTGTAAATGACCATAGTGATGATCCGCCATAGCTGAAGAATGGCAAAGGAATACCAATAACAGGGAAAATCCCGATAGTCATTCCTATATTTACCATAAAGTGGAAGAAAATGATGCATGCAACAGAATATCCATAAATTCTTGCGAATTTATCCTTTTGTCGCTCTGCAAGATAAATGAGGCGCATCATAAAAAGAACATACATTACAATAAGGATAGTACTCCCAAGCCAGCCATGTTCTTCTCCGATAGTACAAAAGATAAAGTCAGTACTTTGTTCTGGCACAAAGTCAAATTTAGTTTGTGTACCTTCCAGAAAACCTTTCCCAAGAAATTCGCCCGAGCCAATTGCAATTTTTGACTGAGTAACATTATAGCCTGCCCCGAGCGGATCTATATCAGGATTTACCAGAACGAGAATTCTCTTTTTTTGGTGGTCCTGTAAAACTTTGTTTACAAAGAAGTCTACACTGAATGCAGTTGCAATACATATAATGCAGCCTGCCAGCACAAAAGAAGATCTGATTACTAATGTCCGGACTCTGGTACTTTTCTTTCTTGAAGTGATAATATAGATAAGGGAGAGAATACCTAGTCCGACTACAATCTGAGCGATGGAGATAGGAGGAATTATAAGTGCCAGAATAAATAGAATAACACTGACAAGACCAAGTATAAGTATGATTGGAGATAGTCCTTCTCTATATAGGACAAGAATAAATGCGCTGAAAACCAGTACAGATCCTGTCTCATTCTGCAGTAATATACATATCGCTGGTAGTCCTATAATCAGGGCGCAGACTAGTTTAGTCTGCAGCTTTTCAAATTTAATATTGATTTTCCCTAAATAGGTAGCAAGTGCAAGAGCAGTTATAAACTTGGCAAACTCGGCCGGCTGAATTCTGAATGAGCCTATTTCAAACCAGGACCTGGAGCCTTTTGCTTCTGTTCCAAGGAATATAGTGGCGATCAGTAATAAGATCATCAACCCGTACATAATGTATGCAAAGGTGTTGTAAAACTTATAGTCAATTACAAGAATTAGTATAATAAGGACTATAGATGTACCAATCCAAACCAACTGTTTCCCTGAGTTTAAAGAAAAGTCAAATATATTCTGATGTGCTTCCGCATCATATACTGCCGCGAACACATTCAGCCAGCCTGCAACCACGAAAAAGGCATAGAACCCTACGGTGAGCCAATCTATATTTTTGGATAAATTATCATCTTGACGCATATTATTTTTTCAAAGCTGTCTTCTTCCTATGGATAAAATCTTTTTCCAGGATGTATTTTTCAATATGTGGTTTAGTGATGGTATCGTTTAGGTATTTTTCCATCATTAATCTAGCAATAGGTGCCGCAGTCATCGCTCCGAAACCCGCATTTTCAACGAATACTGCAATAGCAATTTTGGGATCATCTTTAGGTGCAAATGTAATATATACAGAATGGTCTTTCCCGTGAGGATTTTCAACTGTTCCCGTTTTACCACAGACCTTTATCCCGTCGATTCTATTAAAGATTGACGCAGTTCCTGCGCTCACAACCATTTCCATAGCGTCTATTACTACCGGGTAATATTTTTTATCAACTTTTGCGTAATGTTTTTCCTTGTATTGCTCCGGAACCTCCTTATTTTTTCCAATATATTTCACAAAATGTGGAGCATAGTAAAACCCTTGATTGGCAATTGTAGCTGCCATATTAGCCATTTGAATCGGTACAATCATTACCTCTCCCTGGCCAATATCAAGTGATCGTATCGTCGAATGTTTCCAGCCATTATAACCATACCATTTGTCATAAAATTCTGGAGAGGGAATATAGCCTGCTTTCATATTAGGTAAGTCTACACCTAGTTTATGACCAAAACCGTATGACATGATTAAATCTCTCCACTGTATATAGCCTATTCTGGTATCCTTAAATTTATTTTCATTTTTCCCTTGTTGAATCATGTTTCTGAATGCCATATAATAATATGGATTGCATGACCATTGGAGTGATCCAAGAAGATTTTGCGGGGATGGGTGGTTGTGGCAATTTGGTCCCCATGATCTGTTACAGGCAAACGTAGTATGGGGCGTTAAAATTCCCATTTGTTGTCCTACAAGCGCTTGAACTATCTTAAATATTGACCCTGGAGGGTACATTGCCATTAAAGGTCTGTTAAATAAAGGTTTTAAACTATCCCTCTCCAGTTTTTTGTAATTTTCAGAAAAGTGTCTGCCTGTCAATATATTAGGGTCATAAGAAGGGCTGGAAACAAAGGCAAGGATTTCTCCTGTCCCCGGTTCTATTGCTACTACACTGCCAATTTTATTTTCCATTAACCTTTCTCCGTACTGTTGAAGCTCCAGGTCAATGCTTGTATAAAGGTTTTCCCCAGGCACTGAAATGGTATCATAAATTCCATCTCTGAAAGAACCTTTTTCAACGCCTCTAACATTAACCATCATGTATTTTACACCTCTTTGACCTCTTAACAGTTCTTCATAATTAGCTTCGAGGCCAGAGATACCAATGTAATCTCCCTGGAGGTAATACTTATTCTCTTGTTTTTCCAGTTGTTTTTTTGAAATTTCTCCAATGTACCCTAATGCATTGGCAAGACTATGGTGAGGGTAGGAGCGAATGGTTCTTGCCTGAGGGTAAAATCCTGGATAATCAATCAGCAAGTCCTGCACCTTGGCAAAATCGGCGATAGAAAGTTGTTTTAGAAAAGCAGTTGGTTTTACTGTTGAATAATCCCTTGCTTCTTTGATTTTTTTAACAAATTCTTCCTTGGTGATTCCAAATAGTTTGCAAAAGGTAAGCGTATCCTTTATTTGTACTTCCTTTGGCACAACCATTAAGTCAAATACAGGGGTGTTGAATACAAGTATCTTTCCTTTTCGGTCATAGATCAGACCACGATAAGGATACTCGATTATGCGGCGCATGACATTGTTCTGGGCTTCAAATTTATATCTTGAATCCAGTACCTGAATAAAAAACAGTCTTACAATAAAAACTGCTCCAGTCAATATGAAAATCAACTGAACAATATTTTTTCTATCTCTGAACATTTATCGTTTGCGGGAGAAAAGCAGAAACTGTAGCAGGGTGAAAACCCCGAAGGTAAATATTGAGCTTAATACAATTTTGCCTATGGCCTGAAAAAAGACATTAAGTCCCCAGGCTTCAATGGCAAAAAGAAGCGTATGATGAATAAATATGAGCACCGCAGCGTAAGAGGCAAACCATTGGAAACCAAGGGACTGGATGGATATTTCCATGGTAGCATCGTAACCACCTCTAGGGGTGAGCACATTTATTACATATGGTCGAATATAAGCTATGAAAACACAGGCTGCCATATGCATCCCTATGGTATCATAGAATATATCAATTGTAAAACCGAATACCATGGCTATAATCATGGTGAGCATATGCGGAATCTCGTATGGCAGCATAAGTATAAAGCCAATATAGATATAGCAAAATGCCATATTGAAGAAGGCAAAATTTCTGAATATCAAAATTTGTAATACCCAAAACAGGATAATCAGAAGTATGGGCATTATGATTGATCTGCTTCTCATTCGTCAGATGAATAATTGTTCTGGTTTTCCAGTGAATCTTTTTCGGCTTTAAGATAATTTTCGATAATATATACGTATTTCAGGGTCGTAAAGTCAGTCGCCAGTTTAACATTGATTTTGTAAAATGGTTTTCCCTGATCTATTTTGAAATGTTGAATTCTTCCTATTAAAGCTCCTGGAGGAAACAGAGTATTGTAGCCTGATGTAACTACACTGTCTCCAATTTGGAAATGGTGATGTCTTCCCACATACTGAAGATCTGCTACAGCAGGGTCAATTCCTTGCCATTTCACAATTCCATCAATATCTCCATCTGCGATTTTTGCCGAAACACTCCATTTCTCATGTAACAACGATATAATTGTTGAGAAATTTTCGGAGCAAGATTTAACTTTTCCGACAATTCCATCCTGAGCTATAACCCCCATACCAGGCTTGATTCCGTCGAGACTTCCCTTGTCTACTGTAATATAATTGGTAAAACGGCTGGTGGAATTATTTACTACTTTGGCAGGGATGTAATTGTATTGGTTGGCTTTTAAAAATTCTGACTTATTACCAATGATAAAATCCTTTTTTTGATACTCTTTGGTAAGTAGCCGCTGCAGTCTTGCATTTTCTCCTGCAAGCTGAGTGTTTACATCCTTCAGGTTAAAATACTCAGTTACGTTGTTGGTAGTCTGAAGAATTTCACCAACAACGTAGTTTGAAGTATTAAAATAGGATGCGCTTTGATAACTGTTGTTTCTGATTATCAGCCATACGCATATAGCTTCGAGAATCAGAAAAAAAAGAAATGCCTTATATTGGTATAAAAAATGAAATAACCTGTGCATTTAAATTTTAAGTCATCAATACTGCTCTGTATTTATCAAATTCTTTTATGGCCATTCCGGTCCCTCTTACTACAGCGCGAAGTGGATCTTCAGCTACGTGTATCGGAAGTTTGGTTTTCATTGCCAATCTCTTATCAAGTCCTCTAAGAAGAGCCCCTCCTCCTGTAAGGTGAATGCCATTATCATAGATATCAGCACTGAGCTCAGGTGGAGAAATCTCAAGAGCTTTCAGCACAGCTTCCTCAATTTTTGAAACTGATTTATCAAGTGCAAAAGCAATTTCTGAATAAGTTACTTTTATGATTTTCGGAATACCGGTCATCAGGTCTCTTCCTCTGATTTCATAGTCTTCCGGAGGATTGTCAAGCTCAGTCAATGCTGAACCAACTTCGATTTTTACTCTTTCTGCAGATCTTTCACCAATCAGCAAGTTGTGCTGTCTTCTCATATAGTCAAGGATGTCTTTGTTGAAGACATCACCTGCCACTCTAATAGACTGTTCGCAAACAATACCTGAAAGTGCAATTACTGCAATCTCTGTTGTTCCACCTCCGATATCAACAATCATAGAACCGACAGGTTGTTCAATGTCGATTCCAAGACCAATAGCAGCAGCTATTGGCTCGTGTATCATATAAACTTCTTTTGCGCCTGCATGTTCTGCAGAGTCACGTACGGCTCTTTTTTCTACCTCTGTGATTCCAGAAGGGATACAAATGACCATCCTGTGAGATGCACCGAAGAACCTTTTTCCTCCATCAATTAACTTAATCAGGCCTCTGATCATGTGCTCAGCAGCATGAAAGTCGGCAATTACACCGTCTTTTAGAGGTCTGATGGTTTTGATGTTTTCATGAGTCTTCTCATGCATTTGCATTGCTTCCCGGCCAATGGCTCTTACCTTACCTGTAATCTTGTCAAGGGCAATGATTGATGGTTCATCAACCACAATTTTATCCTTATAGATGATCAAGGTATTTGCTGTTCCCAGGTCAATTGCGATATCACTGGTGAAAAAATCAAATAATCCCATGCTTATTAAAAATCCTGATTTAAACTAATCCTTTTAATACTGTGAAATTTACAAATTTGTTTTTAAATCAAAAGAAATTATACTCATTTTTAGTGCTTAAAATGCCTGAATCCAGTTAAAACCATGGCTATTTCATGTGCATTGCAATAGTCTATTGACTCTTGATCTTTAATTGACCCTCCCGGTTGTATTACTGCTTTAATACCAGCTTTATCAGCTATTTCAACACAGTCAGGGAAAGGGAAGAAGGCATCGGATGCCATAACTGCTCCTTCAAGGGAGAATCCAAAACTTTTGGCTTTTTCAATCGCTTGTCTGAGTGCATCTACTCTTGAGGTCTGACCTACTCCGCTTGAAATCATCTGTCCGTCTACTGCCAATACGATTGCATTGGATTTGGTATGTTTACAGATTTTGTTGGCAAACAACAAAGCTCTTTTTTCTTTGTCGGATGGAAAACGATTAGTTACAGGTTTTAGTTCTTCCTCTGTTTCCTTTTTTAGATCTTTTTCCTGTTCTATAACTCCGTTAAGAAGTGTCTTAAACTGTCTTGAAGGGAGTGTAACGGATTTTCTCCTTAATAAGATTCGATTTTTTTTCGAAGTAAGTAATTCCAGTGCATCTTTTTCAAAATCCGGGGCAATTAATACTTCAAAGAAAAGCTTGTTTAGCTCTTCTGCTGTTGCAATGTCAATTTTAGATCCGGTGATGATTACACCTCCGAAGGCAGAAACAGGATCTGCAGCTAATGCCTTTAAATATGCTTCTTTAGCAGTAGTTGCTGTAGCTATACCACATGCATTATTGTGTTTCAGAATTGCGAAGGTTGTTGTCCCTTCAAATTCATCTATTAAGCCAACAGCGGCATCAACATCAAGGAGGTTGTTATAAGATAACTCTTTACCGTTCAGCTTTTCGAACATATCATCAAGCTTACCATAGAATACACCTGCCTGATGAGGGTTTTCTCCATAACGAAGAACCTGGAAGTCTCTTACACTTTGTTTAAAGTGTTTTATTTCTTCTCCGCTAAAGAAATAGTTAAAGATTGCAGTATCGTAGTGGGAAGAAATATCAAATGCTCTTCCTGCGAAAAGTCTTCTTTCATTCAGATCTGTCTCTCCTTTTCTTTCAACAAGAATGTTTTCGAGCATTGGATATTGATCTTTTGAAGCTACAATCACAACATCCTTGAAGTTTTTAGCAGCTCCTCTGATTAGAGAAATGCCTCCTATATCAATCTTCTCGATGATATCTTCGTCAGAAGCACCTGATGCAACAGTTTCTTCAAATGGGTATAAATCTACGATTACAAGATCAAGGCTTGGGATGTCATATTGTGCAACTTCTTTCTGGTCTTGTTCAAAATCTCTTCTGAAAAGAATTCCACCAAAAATTTTAGGGTGAAGTGTTTTTACCCTTCCTCCAAGAATTGACGGATAGGAAGTTAGTTCTTCTACTGGAGTAACTTTTATTCCCAGGTCTTCAATGAATTTTTGAGTGCCTCCAGTAGAATAGATTTTAACACCTTGCTTGTCAAGAAGTTTTACTATTCTGTCAAGTCCGTCTTTATAATAAACTGATATAAGGGCAGATTTAATTTTTCTTGGATTCATTATTTACTTTTTAAAATTTCAGGAAATAGGATTATATGTTTTTGAACAAATAAGAGCATCGATTACTTTAGGAAAGTGTTCGTGCTCAAGTGTTTGTATTTTTTTTGCCAATGTCTCGGCGGTGTCGTCATCAGTAAGAAAGCATTTGGCCTGGAATACGATTCTCCCTTTGTCGTATTCTTTGTTTACCATGTGTATGCTTATGCCGCTTTCTTTTTCTTTCGCCTTTACTACAGCTTCATGAACATACATGCCGTACATTCCTTTCCCACCATAGGATGGAAGTAAAGCAGGATGAATATTTACAATTGAATTAGGAAAAGCTTCAATCAGATTTTCAGGAATGAGCCATAGAAAACCAGCCAAAATGATCCAGTTTACCCCTAATTCTTTGAGTTCATTAACTATTATTGGTGATTGAGAAAATTGTGCTTTGTCAAACACACGTGTAGGTACACCAAGCGATTTTGCACGCTCCAGGGCGTATGCATTTTTATTATTGGAGAGCAGCAATACTACTTCTGCACTTTTGTGCTCTTGAAAATACTCAATAATTTTTTGTGCATTTGAACCGGAACCGGAACAAAATATTGCAATTTTAACGGGCAAGGGATTTTGATTTTAAGGATGCAAATATATAATAAGATTTAGACAAAAAGCATACTTAGGACTCCTGTAAGCATTATTACCTTACAAAATGTGCTTAATTTCTTAAAATCTGTAATTGTATCGGCCCTCGAAAGGTATATAAGGAAGATAAAAAAAGGAAGAATGACAAAAATGAGATTATATCCGATAAAGTATATATTATAAGGGTTTTCTCTCATCAGCCAAAAATACCCTATTATTAGAGAGACAATGAAAAGTATTCCGACGATGAAAAGAAACGATTTCGTTTTGCGGATTCCCCATATAATGGGTAGTGTTTTGCAGCCAAAATTTGCATCACCTTTAACGTCTTCCATGTCTTTTACAATTTCCCTGATTAGGGAAATGAAGAAAGCAAAGGTTGCATAAACGAAGACAGAGATATAGCGCTCTTTAGCAAATATACCCACCAGCATAATTGATAGCGCAGTAAGAAAGGATATAGCGATATTTCCAGAAAGGGGTTGTCTTTTTAGTCGGTTTGAGTAAAGCCATAGCAGGAAACTACAAAAGGCAATAATAACCCCTAACCTTAATCCTATCATCAATCCTGCAATAATACCGGTACCATTGAGAATGAAATGGAAGATCATTGCTGTCCTTCTTCTGAATATCCGCCCGATTACTACTCTTCCTGGTTTATTAATGATGTCAATTTTGATATCATAATAGTCATTGATAATATATCCGGCTGCGGCTATGCAAACTGTTGCTAATGTGAGTAATAAGAAAGAAGTGTTAAACGGTTTAATACCTTTAATAAGAAAAAAATAGACAAACAACTGTGAAAAAAACAAAATCAGAAGATTATTAAACCTGATAAGTTTAATAAACCCCTTGAAGTATGTTTTTAAATGCAGTTTTACAGGTCTTGGCATAAATTAGGTTTTACCATTGATCTATCAGCCATTTGCCCTGTGCTTTCATTACTTTTTCAATCACATCTCTGACAGCTCCCCTGCCTCCATTATAAGGAGAAATGTAAGTACACACATTTTTGATATCTTCTACAGCATCGTTAGGGCAGGTTGGCATTCCAACCATTTTAAGCATTTTAAGATCAGGAAGATCGTCTCCCATGTATAAAATGGAGCTTTTGTTAAGGTGTTTATCGTTCAGATATTCATTATAAACAGCAAGTTTGTCTTTTACGCCCATAAAGACATCTTTGATACCAAGAAACTTCAGCCTTTTGGCAACGCCGTCTTCGAATCCTCCAGTTATTATGGTGATATTATACCCGCTTTGCAGGGCCTTTTCAATGGCATATCCATCTTTTATAAAGAAATTCCGCACATGTTCTCCCGTAGAAAAAGCCTGAATGCTACCGTCTGTTAGAACTCCGTCTACATCAAAAAGAAAAGTATTGATTGTTGAAAAGTCAGAATGTTGGATGTACATGAAATTAAGATTGAGAATGAACTTTGATTATATTTTCCGTAATGTCTTTATAAATTTTCTTAAAATCGTCTTTATTGTCAAGAATTTTTAAATGATCTCTTATGGTTGAAATATCTTTCCTTACTGCAGGGCCTGTTTGAGCTTTGATAGGATCTATTTCAAACGCTTTTTTCAGTGTTTCAGAAAGCAGAGGTTGCAGTATGGTAAAGTCTATATCATTCTCATCCAGCATTGATTTAGCCATATAAAGCAGGTGATTAGCAAAATTTGCGGAAAAAACGGCTGAAAGATGGATGAGCTTTCTTTTTTCTTCAGAAGCCTGAAATGCTTTTGTGGAGATACTTTTCCCTAAAGCTAAAATATGTTTGGCTGTTTCTTCATCCGAGCCTTCTGTTAGAATCGGAATTTCTTCCCAGGAGACCTTTCTGCGTTTGGTAAAAGTCTGCAGAGGATAGAGGCTTCCGAAATGTTCAAAACAGGATAATATGGATATTGATTTGGTGCCAGAAGTATGAAGTAAAATGCCATTTGGCGGAAGGGTTATCTGAGCAGATAATTCTTCTATGGCATCGTCATTCACTGCAATGATAAAGAATGCAGATTTGCTTTGAGAAAAATTCAGGCTTGAAACACAGGCTGCATTGTACAATATGTTGCACAGACCTTTCGCCGAGGCGGGATTTCGTGAATATACTTCGTGAACAAAATGCCCGGCATTTTCAAGAGCAGGGGCCAGATGACTGGCCAGATTGCCCGAACCGATCATAGTTATCCTATAGCCCATGCTCGCAGATTTAATAATTATTCAGTGTTTTTGTCTCTCATTTTAGCAAACTCCTGGTATCTTCTGATCATAGCAAGCAGAAGACCTGCAACCAGTACAAGAGTTCCAATCCAAAGGATGTTGATAAAAGGTTTTTCTATTGCTTTCAGAATGATGTAATCCTTCTGGGTAGTATTTACGGCAAACGTAAACTCCTCTTTAGTAGGGTCAATATTTAAAAAGCTGATTTTGATTCCCAGATCTTCGTTAACGTCAGGAATTTGTCCGGCCAGTCCTTCTTTTACCTTAATTATGTAGATCGGATGGATACTGTGATTTTTCTCTCTGTCAAGTACGTGGAAGTGAGCCATTACTGCAGCATCTTCCTGGGTCAACGGCATTCCCGGAACGTATTTTACCCTTTCAACTTCATTAAGGATCGTTACATAGTCATTAATAAATACAGTGTCTCCTGGCTTAATGGTATACTCTTCAGTTGGCGACCATTCTTTTTCTTCGTCCGGAGAAGGAATGGAAGACACGTGAGCATATAGGTCCTTATCATAAAAGTGTTCAATACCTGGTGATGCAAGAAGTCCCATGGTAGGATTCACCTGGGCTCTAGGGTAAAGAGTAAATGTATCACCGTTAGCTTTAGCTATTAAAACTTCATAATAAGTGTTTTCTGGGTAAATCTCGATTGTATCTCCTTTGTCAAAATATTTTTCCCCTTTATGTTCGATCGTTTTTTTAGCCAGAGCCTTGTATTGGTCATCAAGGAGAATCAGGTGTTCTTTTTTGATATAACCGGGAAAATCTTTGGCTTCAAGCCTTGGTCCGATGAATTTCAGCTTATAGTCATTCATCTCTTTCCACTCATTTCTCCAGAGCAGAATATTGTCTCTGTTAAAATCATCGCCTGCTTCCTTAGAATAAATTAATCCTGTGTTGTTAAGGGAAATGATTTTTGAATATCCTGATGAAAATAGAATTCCGAATAACATCAGAGCTACACCTATATGAGCGATAGCTCCTCCAGTCAGTTTGTAGTTGTTTTTAACTATTTTGAAAAAGATACTGATATTGCTGATTACTGAAAATAATGCAGTAGTAAAGAGCAGGATATAAGTCGGAGTGATGTCGATTTTATTCAGCATCGTCAGACAAATCAGTGCACTGGAAATAAGTAAAGTTAGGATCGCGGGGATGCTCATTTCTTCCCAGAGCTTCTTGCTATCCATTTTTTTCCACCAGAAAAACTGACCGATAGCGGAAAGTAATGCAATCAGTATTCCTGCCCAGATTTGAAATTTTGTGTAATGTTCAATCTGATCTGCTGGTGGGGCAATGTTAGATTCAATTCCTATCCAGCCAAGGAATGTATTGTAGACAGGAATTGAAGTTGTATAAAGCACCTGAAATGCGGCCAGGCAGAATACCACTACTCCAATAAATATCCAGAATTCACGGGAGTAAACAGATACTTCTTCATTGTCTTCTCCTCCAAGTTTTTTCCAGCGGACAATGATAAGTATTAAAGCTACAATTACAAGTGCAAAAAGAAACAGTAAAAGTTGCCCGGAGAGGCCAAGATCCGTAAATGAATGCACGGAAGAGTTTCCAAGAACCCCGCTTCTTGTAAGGAAGGTAGAGTAAAGGATTAATAGAAACTGTGCAGTGATAAGAATTACAGATGCCTGGAGTGACTTATTGCTGTTTTTGAAAATGAGCATGGTATGAATTCCTGCTACAAGTATCAGCCAGGGAACGTACACCGCATTTTCTACAGGGTCCCAGTTCCAGTAACCTCCAAAGTTCAGTGTTTCATATGCCCAGTAGCCTCCCATTATAATTCCGATTCCTAGTGTTGAAGCAGCGAATAGTGCCCATGGAAAAGCAGGTCTGATCCATTCTTTGTATCTGCCTTGCCATAATCCGGCCATGCAATAGGCAAAAGGAACAAGGGTTGCTGCAAAGCCAAGGAATAGAGTAGGAGGGTGAATTACCATCCAATAATTTTGTAACAGTGGATTTAAGCCTGTGCCATCTTCAGGAATGAAATTCGGATTGGTTTGATATACAGGAATATCTCCCATATAATCTTTCAATAAGATAAATGGAGAACTACCAATTTTAAAATCTAGTCCTGGAATTACAATTCCCAGAATCATTGAACAAAGAAAAAGCTGGACTAGGCAGAAAATTGCCATAACTGGAGCTTCCCAGGTTTTATTTACTTTAATAAGAATTAAACCAAGAAGCACATTCCAGAAAGTCCAGAGTAGAAAACTGCCTTCCTGACCTTCCCAGAAACATGAGATCATGTATTCGGCAGGAAGATTGTTGGAAGAGTGGCTCCAGGCATAGTGGTATTCGTAGTAATGCTGGCTTATTATAGTAAATAAAGCTGCAACTACACCAAATACTGCCAATGTGTGGATGAAAAAGATGCCTCTGGCAAATCTGAGCCAGGAATCTTTTTTTGCTATATCTATTGATACTGTAGCTTTTCCGAAGGAAATAGTAGCAAGTATGGAAAATATAAATGAAATGATGACACAAAGATGACCTATGTCCCCCAGATATGCTCGCATGAATTCGATAGTTTTAATTAATTAGCCTTCAGTTCTTTTTCTTCATATTTTGAAGGGCATTTCATAAGGATTTTATCTGCTTTAAAGATCTTATCCTGATTGCTGCCGATTACCACAATTTGTTCGGCTCTTTCAAAATCCTGTGGTTTAGGGTTGAGGTATACTACTTCCTGTTCCTGGTTATTCTGATCAATAAGTTTGAATACAAAATAATTGGGATCCATTTCCGGTTTGTAGTAAAATTCTGTTAACTGGCCATTGGAGTCTTTTTTGACTTTGCCAACTACATGCACTTTGTTTTTATTTCCATCCGCTGCCATTTGGGCAGCATCTTTAAATGTAACATATGCGCTTGTGTCTCCGGATGTTGAAACAATAACACCGATACAAATAGCGATAACAATGAGGCCTATAATGTGAGTCTTTTTCATGTTATTTTTGATGCTCGATTTCGTCTTCCAGCTTGGTTAGTTTTCTGTCAAGGACAACAAGGTATACAATGATACCTGTTAGAATTAGCACAAAAGTTCCCACTACAACATAAATTTTACCTTCTTTTCTGAATGCATCAGCCATTTCCACATTCTCAGAGGATGTAGTACTTTGGGCCAAAATTGGTGCGGCAAAATTCAATGAGAACAATAAGACGAATAGAAAAAACAATTTTTTCATAGATTAATTCCCCCACTTAATAAGGTGTTCGATATTTTTAAAGCGTATTCTTAAAGTTGTGATCCACCAGCCTAAAAGGGAAAAACCAATAATGGCAGGGTAGAAGACCAATCTCATTTTGCTGTCCAGGTCATAAGCATTGAAACCTGGGTTTCCGCCGTTTCCGGGGTGGAGAGAACTTGAAAGTCTTGGGAGTACAAAAATCAGAGCGAGAAATGCCGGATATGCAAGGATGTTATATATGGCGCTGATTTTAGCTTTTTCAACAGGATCAGAAAAAGAACCTCTTAGTATAAAATAAGCAAGGTAAATAAGGATCCCGATAGCGGATGCATTTTGTTTCGGATCGCCGCTCCATGGCTCACCCCAGGTAAATTTAGCCCAAAGCATACCTGTAACAATTCCCAATATCCCGAATACGATACCGGTATTAGCTGATTCTACAGCGGTTTTGTCATGTTTCCAGTTTTCGTTGGATAGATATAGTATGGCATTTACCACAGATACCCCAAGCAAAATAATCATTGCAAACCACATCGGCACATGGAAATACAGGTTTCTTATAGATTCATTGAGAATAGGAAGTCTTGGTACCGGAAATAAAAAACCTGCAATCAATGTGTAGAACAGGAGAATAATTGTAAGTATTTTCCACCAGTTGAGTGGACCTTTTTTAAAATTTGTTGTCATGAGGCCGAAATCTACGAAATTACCTTTTTCAGCTTCGCCAAAGGTAAGGAAATAGTAAATATGTTACAGTTATTATAATTACATTTATAGAAAGCACAATTGCAATTTCATCAATACTTAACGATCGATCCAGTCCGTCCATTGCGGCTTTCGAAATTTTGATGATAAGAAGTAATAAAGGCAAAATTACAGGAAAGCCAAGAATGGCCATAAGTGTGGCATTGTTTCCGGCTTTTGCAGCAATAGCGCTTATCATCGTAAGGGCTGAGGCAAATGATAGCGAGGCCAGTAAAATGTTGAATATAAATAACAAATTGTCTTCAACCCTATTCTCCATGACCAGGGAGTAAAATGCGAAAGCAATAATTCCCAAAAAAATCATCAGAATACCATTGAAAATAATTTTTGAAATGATAAAAGCCTGAGGATTTGCTATGGTATAATAATAAATAAACCGCTGTTGTCGTTCCTGAAAGAAGCTTTTTGATACTGCATTGATGGAAATGAAAAGCATTATGATCCAGAATATGGCATTCCAGGTTGAAGGAGAAAGTTGCGATGTTCTGACTCCAATGCTGAGGTAGCATATAAAAATAGCTCCGCCTACATACAGCAAGATTCCCCCGAAGGCATATTTTTGTCTCCATTCAAGGGTAAGATCTTTTTTTATCAGGGCAAGTATTTGGATAAGCATTTCAGGTGCAAAGATGGGGAAAACCCATTGATCAAAAAAGTAAATTTATCTAGTTTAAATACCTATTCAAAGGAAAATCCGGACGTGAAACGTATATTTGTGATATAGAACATTTAAAACGATGAAAAGAAATCTTTTAACCCTGTGTTTATTATTTTTTGTAATGGGCCACTCTTTTGCTCAAAAAGCTGATCCAAAGAATGTTGTAAAAATTGGATTTCCTGTAGTATTTGTTGGCAGTTTGAATTTGGCCTATGAAAGAGCAATAAATGAGAAGGTGTCAATTCAGATTGCAGGTGGCTATCGCCATATTGTGGATGATTATGGTTTTACATGGTCTGACCCAGATAATTCAAGAGTTGATGATTCAAAAATATACTCAGGCTATACACTTGTTCCTGAAATAAAATATTATTTAACAAACACAACCTGGTCAGCCCCCAAAGGATTTTACATTTCCGCATTTGGAAGATATGGGAAGTATGATGTTGAATTCAAAGATAATACTACTAATACCAACGATTATAATGCAACATATAGTTACACTGAATCTGGAGGAGGTGTTTTAGGCGGTTTTCAATTTATTATAGCAAAGGTCTTTGTGATGGATTTTTATATCGGTCCGCAATTTAAACTCAGAACCCTGCAACCTATTATTTGGGAAGATGCAAGAATAGCCAAAACTAATCCTAAAACTGCGTCCTCTTATATTGGAATTGAAAAGGATGGACAAAGGCCAGGCGTGAGACTAGGATTTAATATTGGTGTCGCATTTTAAAATATTAGTTAAAAAATTATAAAAAAAGTCCCCGAATTACGAGGGGCTTTTTTTATGATTATTGAAAAGAGGCAGAGGCCTATTTTTTTTTGAATAGTTTGCTGTAAGCAGTGCTCGTTTGATAGGTAAGTGTTGAATCATTATCAAACTTATAATTCCAGGCTGGCATATTTCTGTTGTCCATGATGATTGTTTTAAGGCTGTCCTTTTTTCGGTAGCCATTCATTATGAAGTTAAGGACATTCTTTTTTTTATTTACGGAGTAAGTCCCGAAGATACTGTCAACCAGAATTGTGTCGCTTCCCATTCCACTTCTGAGGTAAAGCGAATAGAAAGTCTTATCCTCGCTGAAAGTATAAGAAGTGTTAAAGTCAGTCCATTTTCCAATAAGGCGTAGGTCCGTATAGTTTTCGTCTTTTTTACAGGCAAAAAGTAATGGTAGGGCCAGAGCGAAAATGTACAACTTGCGTTTCATGCTATAAATTTAGCTAAAATTTAAATCCCAGAGACGGAGCAAGATAAAATGAGTAAAAAGTCTTGTTCCCAACGTCACGATTAGCCTGAACTCCCAAAACAAGGCATCCTATCAAATGTTCCGGAATTATAACCGTTTGGAATCCGATACCCAGCCCGCCTCCTATAGGTTTGGGTTTTTCGATGGGTACACTGCTATTTACATTTTTAAGTTTTCTCCAGTGATTGTGAAGTGTATAGGGACGAGTATTGCCGTCAAAATAAATGAGATTGCCATATGTTAAACTGCCCTGAATGAAAATACCTTCAGGGGCCGAGGCTAGTGGGTAGAACCGGAGAAGTCCTTCGGCAAGGTAGCCATCTTTCAGAAAGCTTTCTTCTTTTACCTTTATATTATTTTTGCCACTTCCTGTACTTCCAAGTTTTGCGAAAAGGTTAATACCCAAAGAAAATTTGCTGCCTAACGGATATTCGAATTCTATCGAGGCAGTGTTCCAGAAAAATGCTGGAGAAACTTTGATATTGAAGTTTTTAGAGGGGGTCTCTTCTGTGACAGTATGCTTAAAAAAGCGATAATGAGAGGGCCTTTTTTCAAAATCTGATGAAAATGAGGATAGGGGGAGTATAAGTGCAAAAAGGTAAAAAATCCTTTTCATTTAATTGTTTTGAAAATAATATTCTAGTATAAAGTTATGAATAATAGTTGGATTAAACTGGCATTGACTATTCATTTTAACAGAAAGTAGTTTAGTTTACCTGTAATAACTTTTGCTTAAAAAAGTACAAAAACAGTTCTACGGCTAGGTTAAAATTATAGTTATATATTAAAAAGGCCAAAAATGAAAAAGGCAGGCTCGTTTAGAGTCTGCCTTTTTTTTATTTTTAATATTGATTAGCCGATTACAGCTTCGGCAAGTACAATGATCTTATTGTTAAGTACTTCCACTATTCCGCCATCAATTACAAGGTTTTTTTCCTTGTTATGGCCTTCGGAAATTTTAACATTCCCTTTGTCCAGTGTGCTGATGATCGCTGCGTGGTTGTTAAGTACCTCAAATGGTCCTTCAGTTCCGGGAAGGTTCACTGCGACAACTTCGCCGCTGAATACCTTTTCGTCAGGAGTTATGATTTCTAGAAACATCATTCTAATGTTTTATAGTTGAATTTTAATGAGGATTTAGAAAGAAAAGAGGAATGCCGTTAAAAACAGCATTCCTGATTCCTCATTAATTATTTTGCTTCTGCAAGAAGTTTTTCTCCTTTAGCAACTGCTTGTTCGATGCTACCAACAAGGTTGAATGCAGACTCAGGAAGGTGATCATATTTACCATCCATAATCTCATTAAATCCTTTGATAGTATCTTTAATATCTACAAGAACACCTTTAAGACCAGTAAATTGCTCTGCAACGTGGAACGGCTGAGACAGGAATCTTTGTACCCTTCTAGCTCTGTGAACCACTTGTTTATCTTCGTCAGAAAGCTCGTCCATACCAAGAATGGCGATAATATCCTGAAGTTCTTTATATCTCTGAAGAATTTCTTTTACTCTTTGAGCACAGTTGTAGTGAGCATCACCAAGGATATCCCTTGTAAGAATTCTTGAAGTAGAATCAAGTGGATCCACAGCAGGGTAAATACCAAGCTCAGAAATTTTTCTTGATAATACGGTGGTAGCGTCAAGGTGAGCGAAGGTCGTTGCCGGAGCAGGGTCAGTCAAGTCATCTGCAGGAACGTAAACAGCCTGTACAGATGTGATAGAGCCTCTTTTTGTTGAAGTAATCCTTTCCTGCATTGCACCCATTTCTGTTGCAAGCGTCGGCTGATAACCCACAGCAGATGGCATACGGCCAAGAAGAGCAGATACCTCAGAACCTGCCTGAGTGAAACGGAAGATGTTATCGATGAAGAAAAGGATATCTTTACCTTGTCCTTGTCCATCGCCATCACGGAAATATTCAGCTACTGTAAGACCTGAAAGAGCAACTCTGGCACGTGCTCCCGGAGGCTCGTTCATCTGACCGAACACGAATGTAGCTTTAGAATCTTTTAGTTTCTCTGTACTAACAGCAGCAAGGTCCCATCCACCATTCTCCATGCTGTGTTTAAATTCATCACCATAGTTAACGATACCAGCTTCAATCATCTCACGAAGAAGGTCATTCCCTTCTCTTGTTCTCTCTCCAACACCCGCAAACACTGAAAGACCAGAGTAAGCTTTTGCGATATTGTTGATAAGCTCCTGGATCAATACGGTTTTACCTACTCCTGCACCACCAAACAAACCGATTTTACCTCCTTTTGCATATGGCTCGATAAGGTCAATTACTTTAATACCGGTAAATAAAACTTCAGTGGATGTGGAAAGGTCTTCAAATTTCGGAGCATGTCTGTGAATCGGAAGGGTTGCGTCTCCTTTTGGCTGAGGAATACCGTCAATTGCTTCTCCAACTACGTTGAAAAGTCTTCCTTTTATATCTTCACCAACAGGCATCTGGATAGGAGCACCTTTGTCTATAACTTCCATTCCCCTCTGTAAACCGTCTGTACTCTCCATAGAGATGGTTCTTACCCTGTCTTCTCCCAGGTGCTGCTGACATTCAAGTACAACTACCTGGCCATTCAGTTTTTTAACTTCAAGGGCATCCAATATTCTTGGAAGTTTTGTATTAGGCCCCTCAAAGCTCACATCTACCACAGGTCCAATTACCTGTGTTATTTTACCGATATTTGCCATTATAATTTAAGCTGTTAAAGTAAAGTATGGTTAAATTTGCGAGTGCAAAACTACTGGTTTATTTAATCATTCCAAAATGAGCAATATTTTATTTATCCATAACATCAGTAGTTCTTTCGAATTTTTAGTTTTCTATTATTAAATGGTATCATTTTTCTAGTGATTAAAAGTAATGATGGGCAGAAATGTTTGATATTGAAGAAGTGTTGTAAATCAGGAATTAAGTATTATTCTAAAAGTTGTTCCTTTCCCTAATTCTGAAAAAAGTACAAATATTTTCCCGTTATGGTAATTTTCTACAATTCGTTTCACAAGGGTGAGCCCAAGTCCCCATCCTCTTTTTTTTGTTGTATACCCAGGTATAAATATTTCCTGAACTTTTGATCTTGGAATCCCTTTACCTGTATCTGAAATATCAATAGCAATTTTCCCATCATTCATTCTTAATATTCTGATATCAATTCTGCCGACTCCATTCATGGCGTCTGTTGCATTTTTACAAATGTTTTCTATAACCCATTCAAAGAGAGGTTTATTGATTTTTGCCGTTGCAGATACTTCTACGTCTGAAATGATGGAGAATATGACTTTAGTTGAAATTCTGGATTTGAGATAGTCAATATTTGATTTAACTGCCTGATACACATTTTCATCAGATAATGTTGGGACAGATCCAATATTGGAAAACCTAGCAGTGATCATTTCGAGACGAACTATATCTTTATCCAGCTCTATAAGCGCTTCTTCACCCTCATATTTGGGATTGCTTTTTAATAATTCCAGCCATGCCATCAGGCTGGATAAGGGAGTGCCAAGCTGATGAGCGGTTTCCTTAGCTAAGCCTACCCAAACTCTGTTTTGTTCTGCATTCCTGGAATAACTAAATGCCAGATAGGCGATTATTGCAAATATTGCAATTACAGTAAGCTGAATGAATGGGTAATAAACAAGTTGAGTTAATAAGTAGGAGTTTTTGTAGAATATGTAATTTTTAAGTCCTGGACCGAATTCTACGACTATCGGCTCATGTTCTTTTTCCATTTCTGAGATTTCTTTCTTCATAAAAGCAATTCTTTCAGCTTCTGAAAGGCCTTCAGGAGTAAATAAGTTTTTCTCACTAATAGGTAATTTATTTTCATCCGTCAGAATTACAGGGACGGAGTTATTGGCTTCTATAATTTCCTGAAAAAGAAAGGTTAATCCTCCGCTATTTTCCGGACTTATGGCAGTTTTTAGTCCCTTGGCATAGAGATCGATCAATTTTTTCTCCCTCTCTGCCAGTTTGTTAACCAGACTTTGAGTATAATAAATTGATGCTGCGCCAATTACCACGGCGATAATTAATATGATCAGTTTGAATTTTGATCTGTTCTGATATATGTCAAGTGTCCTTAACTGAGTAAATTCCATTTTTCAAAAATACTTTTTTCCCAAAAGAAACAGGAACATTTTTGCTCTGTCTTATATTACTACAATTAAAATATCCTTTTTCTTACATTACCTTTCGTATTTAGAAATTTAAAGGTTATTTTTGCAATCCCACTTACAAAAGGAATGATTAATAATTTTAAAGCGGTTAGTATATCCTATAAAACGGCTCCCCTGGAAGTCAGAGAGTTGCTCTCTTTAAACGAGGATTTGTGTAAGAAACTGATGCTGAGCCTAAAAGAGTTCACAGACGCTTCTGAAATATTAATCCTTTCTACCTGTAACAGGACAGAAATTTATTATTCTTCCAATTCAGACTTCAGCAAGGAAATTGTAAAACTGGCTTTTCTTCAGAAAGGAATTACCGACGGAGAAAAGTACTATAAATATTTTCAGCTTATTGAAGATCATTCTGAAGCTGTCCTTCATCTTTTTAATGTGAGCATCGGTCTGGAATCTCAGGTTGTGGGAGATATGCAGATTACAAATCAGGTAAAGCACGCTTACCAGTGGGCTGCAGACATGGGAGTAGTTGGTCCGTTTTTACACAGACTAATGCATACCATTTTCTTTACCAATAAAAAAGTTGTTCAGGTTACGCCTTTCAGAGATGGTGCAGCTTCTGTAAGTTATGCCACTGTAGAGCTGGCTGAAGAGCTTGCTGCAGAACTGGTAGAACCTAAAGTGCTGATCGTTGGATTAGGCGAGATGGGAGCAGATGTTTGCAGGAATTTCTCAGGAACCGGACTTAAAAATATCACAATTACCAACCGTACATATTCCAAAGCAGAAGAGCTGGCTAAAGAGTGTGGAGTTAAGGTTATCCCATTTGAGAATCTTTGGGAAGCAGCAAAAGAAGCTGATGTAATTATTTCTTCTGTTTTCAGAGATGAGCCTTTGTTTACGAAAGAGGAAGTAGCGAAACTGAATATATTATCATATAAATACTTTATTGATATATCGGTGCCAAGAAGTGTAGAGAGTAAGGTGGAAGAAATTCCTGGGGTATTGGTATACAATATAGATCATATAAAAAACAGAGCTAATGAAGCTCTGGATAAAAGAGTCAATGCGATTCCGATGGTAAGAGAGATTATTACGGAAAGTATTTTTGACTTTAATGACTGGGCTAAAGAAATGGTGGTTTCTCCAACCATCAACAAGTTAAAAAATGCATTAGAGCAGATTCGTCAGGAAGAAATGTCAAGGTATTTGAAGCAACTGAATGATGAAGAGAGCAAGAAGGTAGATATGATCACCAAAAGTCTGATGCAAAAAATAATCAAGTTACCGGTACTTCAGTTAAAAGCTGCCTGTAAAAGAGGAGAGGCTGAAACTCTGATGGATGTTCTGAATGATCTGTTTAACCTGGAGCAGCAACCGGAAGAGCTTAGAATCAAAGACAAGAACTAAGGGTTTAAAATATTCGTTAAAAAACTAAAGCAGGGCAAACTTCCCTGCTTTTTTTATAGTTTTACCCCTGATGAATTTTAAAAAATCATTTTTATACCTACTATGTTCCTTAATCTCTCAGGCAATGGCCCTGGCAGGGGGAAGGGACTCATTAGTTACTGTAAAGAGAGAACAGCTTGAAAGTAATAAGAAAGGTCAGTTTATTCTTCCGAAAGAAATCATCCCTGAGCTTATCAATGATTTTACACCTATAAAAGTAGTGTGGCCGGAGGCTGATCAAATTGGTTTTGTAGATAGAAAAGGAAAATTTGTTATTGCTCCTGAGTATAATGTGTTGATTGAGCCCTTTCAAAATGGTTGCGCCATAGTCGGCAATTATGAAGACTCTAAAATCCTTATAGGGGTGATTGATGAGAACGGAAAGGTTGTTGCTCCTCTTAAGTATGACTCAATCGTACGTATTTCAAAAGCAGTATTTTCTTGTAATCTGGATGGTTATTATGATTTTTATAATGCCGGTGGAATTCGATTAAATGTAGAGAAGCTTACGAATTTTAAAATAGAGGGGAATCTCGTTTCGGGAACCAATATTGAAGCAGAGCAGGGAGTTTTTGATCTGAATGGAAAGTTGCTTTTGCCCTTTCAATACAAAAAGACAAATATCAAAGATTCCGGAATCGATGCAAAGAAATATCCGGTCTGGCAAATAAGGGGAAATGGAAAGGTATTGTTTACAATTCATGCAGACAGTCTTCAATCCTTCCAGCCAGGCTTTAACACATTTTTTAGAAATGAATATGTAGGAGTTTTAAAGGGAAGTCAGATTCTCGCTCCACCTGTATATACAGGCATCCAAATTCTGGAGCCAAGTCATTTTATAGTTAAAAGAGAAAAATATTTTGGCTTGATTGATAGCTCTGGAAAAGTAATCCTGCCCGCAATATTTGACAGTATTGAGAAAACAAAGTATAGCTCTCTTTTACAGCTTTATTCAAAGGATGGAGAATCCGTTTTTAATAAAGACAGCAGGCAAGTGATATTCCGAAATGAAAAGGCTGTTCATGTACTTGATAGCATTGCTTTTGCTTTAAAAGATAAAGACCAGAAATGGGGAGTGGTTGATATGAAGGGCAACACAATTATACCGTTTGAATACGATTCTATAGGATATAAAAAAGGTGGTTTATTTGAAGCAGGCACAATAACGGACGGAAAGCTCGAAATGGGTGCTATAGATTCAGAAAGGCAGTGGATAATTTGTCAGGGCGACTTATACCTGTTTAATCTGGGCCTGCTTGAAGCAAATGAAGAGCAGGATAGCAGTGGTACGATAAAAAGAAGGAGCATTTGTAATATTAACCAATACAAATATGCTTCTTATGAAAAATTTCCCAATGGTTTTATAAAAGTAAAAAACTATAAAGGCCAGATTGGATTGATCAACAGCAAAGGAAAAGAAATAGCAGAACCTTTATATGATTCACTGGCCGCCGTTTCTGATACGCTCGATCTTTTCTTTATAAGAAAAGGAAAGAACATTGGACTCATAGATGGGGATGGCGTATTTGTGTTCAGCTTTAAAGATGATGTCACGGAAATACAACCTTTCGAAAACGGTCATGCTGCATTTAAGAAAAAGGGACTGTATGGTTTTATAGATTTGAATGGAAATATCAGAGTTGCTCCGAAGTATCCTAAATATCAGAATTTTTCAGATGGTTATGCCGCTGTTGTGTTGTTGGGGAAATGGGGGTTTGTTGATAAAAATGAGAACATAGCTGTTCAGCCGCATTATCCTCAGGTTCGTCCTATGAGGAAGGGAGTAGCAAGAGTTTCAACCGGACCTAATAAGTGGAAGTTTATTGACTCAACAGGAAAAGATATAAACGGGAACGTCTACAATGAAATCGCTGTTTGCGGCAAAGGCAGATATAAAGTCTTTAAGAATGGTAAAGCTGGTTTAGCTGAGATTAACGGAAAGGAATTAATTGTTCCAAGATATGATCAGTTAATAGATTATGAAAATGGAATTATAGAAGTGAAGAAAGATGGTAAAGCAGGATTTATTGATGAAGCAGGTAACTTCACTATTCCGCTGGAATATGAAGACGTAGCATATGATAAAATTAATCATATATACTTTCTGCAACCAAAGCCGGAAGAGAAGACATCTTTAGAGCTTACTTCAGATAAAAAATAAACAGGTTATCCCTTACTAAATGCCAATAAGAGTTTTTATTATACTGATTTGTTGTCTTTCTTTTTCCTTCTCAATTGCACAGGAGAAGGCTTCTCTGACCTATAGCGAGGGACTGGCAGCTGTAAAAAAGAAGTTACCTGAAGGTACGCGCTTTGGCTTTGTGGATGAAGATGGTAAGTTAGTGGTAGATTATAAATATGATACTGTCTATAAGCCTTTCAGGCAAGGGCTGGCAAATGTTGGGATATTCGGCAAAGCAGGACTGATTAATAAAAAAGGGAAAGAGGTCATTCCGATTCAATATAAAGAAATCGGAGATGTAACAAGGAACATCATTCCTGTAAAGAATGATCAGGGGTTGTGGGGATTTTTAAAAAAGGACGGAAAGAAAATCACTGATTGTCTGTATAACAATTACCGGTTTTCTCACAAAGGTAGAATTATTGTTCAGTACAAAGGCAAATGGGGTATCATAGAAGGCAACGGCAATCAGGCTGTAAATTTCAGCTATAACTACATTCAGTATCTAGACGGAAAAAACTTCAGAGTCCACAGAATAAACAGCTGGCAGATTAAAGATGCGAAAAATAAAGTGATGGCAAGTTTTGAATTTGACTCTCTGAAGCCCGCTTCCGGAAACATATTTATCTATTCTCTTATCGGAAGTTATGGACTTGTAGCTCTGGATGGAAAAGTTCTGACGGATCCTGTTTACGAGGAAATCGGAACTTTCAACGGAGGTGTGGCATCAGCGCAAAAGGATAAGTGGGGAGCGGTGAATCTGAATGGAAAAGAAGTACTACCGTTTTCATTTGATAAGATTATTGTTGAACCTGAATTTATCATTGCTGGTAAAAAGATCCGGGATGGTTTCAGGTATCAACTTTACGACCATGAAGGGAAGTTACTTGGTAAACATGATTTCGATGAAGCAGGTTTTGCTTCCGAAAATCTTTGTGCCGTAAGAAAAAAGACTCTATGGGGCTATGCTGATAAAACGGGAGAGTTGGTAATACCTTGTAAATACAGAGATGTGTCTGTTTCTCCCGAAGGGTTGCTTGAGGTAACAACAGTATCCAATCAGAAGATGGTGTTGAGCAGAAGTGGTGAAACCATTGTTGAGCCAGAAGACTTTTCTTTTTATAAAAAAGGAATTTACAGAGTAAATGCTGCTCAGAAAGTGAGCTGGATAGTTTCTAAAAACAGCTATGACACTTTTGAAAAGATAAGCAATGAGCATTGGATTGTTTCTAAAGCCGGTAAATATGGTATCATTAATACGTCAGGAAAAGAAGTGATTCCGGTAAAGTATGATGCAGTACTTCCTCCTTCCCCCAATGGATATATTCCTGTTTCATTAAGTCGCAAATGGGGCATCCTGAGTATGAGCAATCGCTTCACTGTACCACTTACCTATAAGTACGAAAAAATTTACCCTTTTAAAGATGGCCTGTTTCGTGTAGTGGTAAATAAGAAATTTGGGTTCATAGATGGTGAAGGCAATATGTGGATTTCTCCACAATACGCACAGGCAAGAGATTGTTCAGAGGGAATGGTACCTGTGGTGATAAGAGATAAATGGGGGGTATTGGATAATAAAGAAGTGCTGAAAGCTCAACCGTATTATGAATCTGTTAGTGATTTTAAAAACGGTTCTGCAATTGTGAAAGAAGGTAGCAAATGGAATTTGATCAACAAAGAAGGAAAGCCTTTGCATAGCATTCCTTTCGATAAGATTGTTGCCACCAAATATGAACGTTATTTACTTTACAAAAATAACAAGTTAGGTCTTGCCGATAAAAATGGTGAAGAAGCGCTTGCGCCTAAGTATGATGCGATAGAAGAACTTGGAGATAACAAGATAAAAGTGAAGAAAGACGGTCTTTATGGAGTATTGGACTATAATGAAAATATTGTATTGCCAATAGAGAATGATGTAGTGATATATGATGCTGCAACAGGCAATTTTTTTGCAGGAAAAAAGGGCAGGCTGGAAGTGATACAAGTGAAATGAGTTAAAAGTTAAAAGCTTAAAGTATTTACTTTCAACTTTTAACTTTTAACTTTCAGCTTTACAAAAATTCAACTCCAAACCTTGCTCCGAGCTCTTTCAAGTCTTTTTCTACAGGAGCTAATAACGGTATTCCCTTTTCCATTCTTTCTGCTTCCATCTCTCTTTCCGGGTCTCCTGGAATCAGTACTTTTTCTCCTTCTATTGCTTTTGCTGATCTGAATCTCGAAATCCAGTTATCCATGTGTAATTTAAATTCTTCTTTTGGTCTCCATGCATCTATGCGCATTGCTCCGAAGAAATGTCCTATGCCTTCTCCGACTGGATCTGCGGGTGGTGCAAGGAAACTAACAAATGGGGGAACCCATGGCCCGTAGTTGGCTCCTGAAAATACTGCCGAGAAAATATCAACTATTGCTCCAAGGCAATAACCTTTGTGACTGCCATGTTCTCTGTCTCCGCCCAATGGTAATAGTGCACCGCCGTCTTTTAATTCATGAGGATTGGTGCTTTGTGCTCCTTCTTTATTTTGGATCCAACCGTATGGGGCTTCAAGGTTTTTTCGCTGAAGTATTTCAAGTTTACCATTTGCAGCAGTGGTAGTTGCAAAGTCAGCTACAAAAGGAGGTTGCTTGTCAGCAGGTATGGAAACAGCTATGGGGTTGGTTCCCAGTAATCTCTCTAAAGAGTATGTAGGCGCTACGAGCGGACTGGCATTCGTCATTGCAATACCAATCATATCTTTTTCGAGTCCCATCATGGCGTGATAGCCGGCAATACCAAAGTGGTTGGAGTTTTTTACGGATACCCATCCAGTTCCGGCTTTTTCTGCTTTCTCCATGGCAATCTGCATGGCTTGTGGAGCAATCACGAGGCCCAGCCCTTTGTCACCATCTACTACTGCTGTCGATGGTGTTTCGTGAACTATTTTAAGTTTAGGGTTTGCGTTTATTCTTCCTGCCTCCCAGAGTCTTACATATCCGGAAAGTCTTGCTACTCCGTGAGAATCAACGCCTCTGAGGTCAGCAGATAATAAAACCTTGGCTCCGAGTTGGGCGTCAGCCTCAGGGCATCCTATTTTTTTAAGAATATTTTCAGTAAAGGAAAGTAATTGATGGTAGGCGTACATAAGCTCAATTTTGCCTGCTAAACTATTAAATTAATAGAAAAAAATCTATAAAAAATTTTATTGCCTCCACTAATAATACTCTTTCCTGTTTTCGACACTCTTCAAAATGATTTTTTATAATACTTTGATTATATGCTGTTTGTAATTTTTAAAATGTTTTTTTG
>JAEYZG010000009.1 GCA_023428135.1 Bacteroidota bacterium
TATTTGATGTATACACTCTTTGAAATGCCTTTCAGGTTGTTTGCTTCACTTCCGTTTTCAAATATATCATTGGTAAGATCTGAATAAACAAAGAACCAGGCTTCTCCGATGCTTTCAGGAGCAATAACTTTCAGTTCCAGATTTTTGATCTGCTCAGGATCAAATACTCCTTTTATATAATTGCTCCTTATAACATATACAGGATTCCATGTAGATGTTGAAGAATAATACACGTAATCAGAATAGTCAGCTGTGATTCTTCCGGTTCCGACGTTTTTGACCTGATATTTTACCGTGAATTCTCTTCCTGCATAAATAGTATCAGGAACTTCAACAGATAATACTGATAGATCTGCATAAGATCCTGCAGAAATTTTTATGGTACCTTCACTTCTTGCAATGTTATTAGCAGTATAGGTGTGTTCAAAAATTTTGAACTCTTCATTGGTTACCACATATACATAATAATTTCCTGCAATACCTTCCGGAATTTTAATCTGCTTAGTATTGGTATAACTTGAGTCAGCAAGGAGTTCAGGGCTGTTCGTTTTATAGAATTTACCAATACTGATGGAAGAATCTTTATTGAAAGTATTTTTTTTCGAGATATAAATATTATCGTACCAAACATACTCTGATTGATGAGGTCCGCTTGCTCCTATGTTTTTAACAGTATAAGAGAAGAATTCCTCTGTGCCTGCAACTGCTGTTGCCGGAGCAACAACCTTGGTAACAGAAAAATCCGGAGGAGGAGTGAGGTTAATTGTAATCTGCTCACTTGCTTTAACGTTATTGCTGTAACGAGAAGCTTCATCAACACCTTCTTTGTCTGCTGCAACTACTATGATATAGTATTTGCCTACATATTTAGGAGGCAGATTTACTTCACTTGTCATGGTATATGAACTGTCTATTACAAGTGGTATTCCTGCGAAGTTCCTACAAATATCTCTTTCTGTTTTGCTTTTCAGTGCAACAAATGAATAGCCGACATAAACGTCAGTTTCAGGAGAATAGGTTTCATCTTCAGAGAGATAAATCATATCGTTCCAGTATTGATCATAACAGCTTGGGGCAGCTCCTCCTCGGTATGAACCTGTTCCTATGATAGGAATAACACCGCTTGTATATGATCTCTTTCCAACAGCATTGGCCTGACCAATATTTTTAACCTGATAGGTAACATTGATTTTATTTCCGTTAAATACTGAAGTCGGTACACCTACACTCGTAACTGCAAGGTCTGCAGCTGGAGATGGATTTATAGTGATGACCTTATATATATAATTGTTTTGCTCATTGCTTTCAAGTACATGGCTTCCACCACTGGCCCTCTCAGTTGAGCATTGATCTCCTGTAAGGGTTCCGCTACAGGTAGCATGAGTGTTATCTGTAATAATAAACAGATAATAAGTACCAGGGACGGATGGAAGTGTTACTTCCTGGCGCTGTGTATAGGATTTACCAGGTTGCAGGTAACTTATATTGTCAAATGTTCCTAATAATTGGTCTTCATCTTCTCTCAGGTCAAGGTCTGTTGAAAGATATACTTTGTCTTCCCACCCTGCATTTCCTGTTGAAGTAAGACCTGTATTTTTAACTTCCCATGTAAGTTCAATAGAAGTTCCCCCATTCGCAGATCTGGGAATTGTTGTGTCTATAATCTGCAAATCAGGTAGTGGAATAGTCTTGAATCTTTGTACTGGACTATCAGTAGATCTGCAGTTGTTTTTCGCTATTACCTGCCATTTGTAGAATATATTATTTGCTAATCCTATTTTTGCAGCATAAGCAGGTCCAGTGATATTGGTTGCATATATATATGCTGGCCTGGAAGCTAATGAATCCGGCCATATATACAGGTCGTATGAAGTAGCACCAAAAGAGGAATTCCAGGTTAGATTTACCGGTACAGATGCATTGATGGCTCCATCTGCCGGTTTCATATCAGTGATAGCTGCGGGTGTAACAGGGCTTTTTACGGATACTTCTATGGTTTTGGAAGCTCCTCTTTCACCACAGTCAGCAACAGGAGTTACAGTAAGATTGAATGTTCCGGTTGTAGTCCAGTTTACCTTTACAGATGCTCCTGTTCCGGTCACAGAGCCTCCGCCTGAAACCTGCCATTCGTAATGTATGCCAAACTGATCAGGAACAGAATAAGTCCATTCTCCCGGACAAACATCGGTAAGACCGCTTATCGCAGATAATTGGTCTGGTACAGGACATAAAAGCTTAAAGGTCTGAACTGGTCCTTCAGTTTGTTTACAAGTGTTTTTCGATACTAGCTGCCAGTTATATACGAATCCCTTTGCAAGTTCATCTGTTATTCTGTAGGTGATTCCTGAGATGTTACTTCTGAAAGGTAAGCCTGGTTTTGATTCACTTTTTTGCCATAGGTATAGGTCATAAGAAGTGGCGTCCTTTGCAGTTGACCATGAGAGGTCTAATGGAAGGGTAAGATTTTCTATACCATTTGCTGGCATCATTCCTGATACAGCAACAGGAACAGGGGAATTGATCACTGTTACCTGTAAAGTACGTGCAGTTCCTGTCTTTCCGCATTTAACAGTAGGTGTAACAGTTAACGTGTAAGTTCCGGGTGTGATCCAGGTTACCTCTACTGATGGTCCTGATCCGGAAATTACTCCGTCACCTGTCACTGACCAAGTGTAATCTATCCCATCAGCTCCTTGGATGCTATATGATTTTTTTACAGGACAAGTTTGTGTCTCTCCTGAGATAGCTGATGGTTGTTGAGGAGTAATACAATTCAGAGTAAATGTCTGTGTCGCACTTTCTTTGGATTTGCAGCTATTATTTGCTACAACTTGCCATTTATACGTTTTTCCATATTCCAGTCCGGAAGTAAGATCATAACTTGTTGCAGTGATATCGTTGTAAAAAGGACTGCCAGGTTTGGAGCTGCCATCTTTCCATACGAAAATATCATACTTGTCCGCGTTCTGACTTGCAGACCAGGAAAGGGTCAGAGGCAAGGCCAGATTTGTTGCTGCATCGGCAGGAACCATATTGGTAACAGCAGTAGGAGCAGGTTTATCAGCAACAGTTACAGTTAATGTCTTTGCAGGACCTGTTTTTCCACATTCTAGTGATGGAGTTACTGTGATGGTAAAAGTTCCGGTTGATGTCCAGTTGACTGTTGCAAAGCTCCCAATACCTGTTATGGTGCCTCCACCAGAGACCGTCCAGTTGTAATCAACACCTGGTTGCATGTCAACATAATAGGACTGTTCCCCAGGACATACAGATGTAGAACCATGTATGGCTGCGGGTTGAGAAGGAGTTATACAGTTTAAAGTAAATGTCTTTACTTCACTTTCAACTGTGTCGCACAGTGATCTTGCAACTATTTTCCATTTATAAGGAACACCATATTCAATACCATACGAGACTTCATAGGTAGTATCTGTAATATTAGTTTTATAAGGGTAGATTAATGAAAAATCATTGTTACCAAAATATAGATCGTATTTAGTCGCATTAGCTGTTTTGTTCCAGGTAAATGTTATTGGCAATGTCAGGTTATTGACATCGTTGACCGGAAATACTGTTGTGACAGCTCCTAATGGAGGTAATGAAATAACTGATATCGTTTTGGATATGGTATCACTTTTCTTGCCGCAATCACCATTGATATATAAAGAAACAGTCTGGTTCCCCAGAGTATTCCATTTAACGGTAACGTTTCTACCTTCACTTTTTGTGATGGTACCACCGGAAGAAATCAACCAGTGATAGGTAGCTCCATCTATGTTCGAAGTAGAGTACGTTTGCTCACCCAGACAGGAACTTTCTTCTCCCTGTATAGCATAAGGTCGGGTGGGATTAACGCAGAATGTTCTTATAACAGGATCTGCAGCTTTATAGGTGGCATTTCCGTTTTGCGAAGCCTGAATGGTAATAGTTCCGATGCCGGTAAATGATACTTCATTCCCATTATAAAGCTGAGCAGGCCCGGAAACTGTATAGGTTACAGGAAGACCTGAACTTGAGGAAGCATTCAGTGTAAAATAATCATCAAAGTCTCTGTCAGGAAGTGCATTAAATGTAATGGTTTGAGGTGTTTGTCCGGAAGACAAAACACCATTAGGTGACAGCTGAACGATAATGGCTTTGGTACTGTAATCATTTCCCTGACTATACCCACCTGCATTTGTTTGCACTGGCAGCGATTCGCTGCTTGAATATCCTGCAGCTATGACATTACCATTTCCGTCAGAGGTAATCGCTGTGATTTGATCATAATAGGTTCCCCCATAATAAGTGGCCCATTGCCTTACTCCTGAGCTGTTAAACTTCAGAATAAAACCGTCATCATCATCCTGGCTCGATCCCTGAGTCTGATTATATCCACCAGCTGTAGCAAGTGTAGGTAAGTTGCCTAAAGAAGAATAACCTCCTACAAGAATGTTATTGGTTTTATCAGAAGCAATGGAAGTTCCATAATCATTGCCCGTTCCCCCGTAATAGGTTGCCCATAACCGAGCACCAGCGTTGGAAAACTTTACAATATATGCATCACTTTCACCACCAGCATTAGAAGTCTGATTGTAAGCTCCGGAAAGGTTCTGAAGTGGAAAATCAGTACTCGCAGTTGCTCCTGTAATCAGAACGTTATTACCTGCATCTATGGCTATACGACCTGCTGTTTCTATTCCATTTCCTCCGTAGCAAGTAGCCCAAACCAACGATGCACTGCTGTTGAATTTCATCAGGAAGGCATCATATAGATTTGATATTGAGAAATTTATACTCTGGTTGTATGCACCGGATACTGTTTTTCCAGTAAAACCATAAGAGGTGACACCTGTGATCCAGAAATTGTTATTGGCATCGACAGCAATTCCGGTTGGGTTAACAGTGTAACCACCATAATAACTTGCCCAGAGTCTTGCTCCGTTTGCATCAAACTTTGCTAAATAAATATCGCCGGTTCCAAAGGAAGTAGCAACGTTAAGAGCTCCGGTCAGGCTTTTGACAGGAAGGTTCGTGCTATTGGTAGATCCTGTAACGATGATGTTTCCGGACCCATCGATGGCTACATCACCGCCCTCTTCATCTTCAGATCCACCAAAGTAGGTACTCCATTGAAGAGCGCCACCTGCATTAAATTTTGCAATGAATGCGTCTTTGACATATTCTTCGCCAAATGGTTGTTGATAACCGCCACTAAGTGTTTTGACCGGGAAATCATTACTGGTCGTATTTCCGGTAATGGCTATATTCCCGTTGGCGTCAACTCCGATTCCTGTTAGCTCATCATCATCATTTCCACCAAAATAAGTGGCCCACTGACGAACTCCGTTGTTATTGAATTTAACTATAAAGACATCTCTGTATCCTGCAAACGAAGATTGATTATATCCTCCGGAAATATTTTGTGTCGGAAAATCATCACTAGCGGTGTTTCCTGCCATATAGATATTCCCTGCTGCATCTGTGGCAATATCGATTGCTTCATCATAATATGTACCACCATAATAAGTAGCAAAAGGATCTATAATAAGGTCTTGATTTTTGTTGAACCCTGCTAGTTTAAATCCTACAGTCTTATTGTTTATTAATTTAAAATCAGAAGCTACTTCAACCTTTTGATTATCGCTTGTCTGATAAGTATAAGGTTTAAGTTCTTCGATTTTCCCTAAGGTATGATTGATCAGAAGTTGTCCGTTGCTGTTAATTGCAGCTCCTTCGATACCCTCGTATTCCATTGCTATAATGGAAGGATCACCTCCAGGATGAACTATAAAGTCATACTTCAGTCCCTGGTTGCTGGCATAAAAGACAAGGTCAATGTTGGGATATATTTTCTTATAGATAATTTTTTTATATCCCGGTACATTGGTAATACCATCCGGACAATGTTTATAATAAAAGTTAAAATGGCCTTCTGCTTTTTCTTCAGAAAGAATTTCAGGAGTTTTATTTCCTCCTTTTAAATGAAGTACAACAGTTTGCTCTTCAGAGGTCATCTTATTGTTTTTACTCTGGTCCTTTAATTTTCCTGTTGCTTCGGAAAATTGTTCCTTTTCTTTTTTGAAGGAATAAACGATCCGATCCTGAAGGAAATAGACCTGGGCGCCCTTGGCAGACATATAATATCTTATGTCCTTCATGGCCTTTCCTTCATGGCTAGCCAGCTGTCCTCTGTTTTCAATGAAAAGAGGAGAAGCATCTTTTTTGATTGTACTTAAATCACTTGCCTCTATTGGAATGAAGGCAGCAAGAAAAAAGCAGCACAATAGATGTAAAAAACGATTCATAAATAAATTAATAAAATTGCTGTTAGATTGTCGTATGGTAAACTGAAATTCAGGTGTATATAATTAGTGAATACTACCTTTTAGAAAATGATCTTATATGATTTTTGCCTCTAAAAATTCTATGGGATACAAAGTTAGTAGAAATTCAATTGAAGGTAAGTCAAGTAAAATGGTATTTTTTCTTTAGGATAGTCTTCTGTATCCTTAGTGTAATGAGAAGTCTAGACTTTAATATAGTATTTAAATTAGGTCTGAAAAAAAACTGATGTTTGTCAGAAAAAATCTCCTTATCTGTGAATGTTTTATTTTGTTAGGTTAAAATATCAGATTTATTGTTTAAACATGTAAGATGTTCATTTGTAGCGATTCTGACTTTGAGATTTGCGTGTTCGAAAATTGAACTTATTAAAGTCAGATTAAAATTATGCCGCTGTTTAGAATTATTCTAAATAAATTTGTCCTGGGCTTATTCTCTTTTATATTTGTTGTTTGGAATTTTTCTAATTAATGAGTGAGCTTAGAGTTTTTATACTGGATGATCATTATCTGATAAGGGAAGGACTTAAGAAAACTCTTAAGTCTGTGAGGAATTTTATCATTGTTGGTGAAAGTCAGAATCTTATTGATTTACCACTTTTGATGAAAGATTTAAATCCTGATATTCTTTTTCTGGAGGTAGGACTATGCAAACGACCTATGGTAGAGCTCCTTTTGGAAATTAAAAAGGTATCTCCAAAAACTAAAATTCTGGCTATTTCGGATTGCAGTTGCGAAATGAAAGTTTTTACCTCAGTAAAAGCTGGGGTTGCAGGTTTTATAACTAAGAAAGCAGAGAGGGAAGAAGTTATAAAAGCTGTTCTGGAGATTTCTTCCGGTAATGATTACTATTCTCCGGAAGTTACAAAAATCCTGATGAAGGGGCTATTTGCAAGAAAGGGAACAGACATCCAGTTTTCTGAAAGAGAGTTGGAGATCATGAACCTGATCTGTCAGGGAATTACCAATGGTTCTATCGCCGATCAACTTTTTCTCAGCGAAAACACTGTTGCTACCCATAAAAGAAATATCATGAAAAAGGCAGGCGTCAGACGTACCAGTGATCTGATTTTGTGGGCTTTGGATAATAATCTTGTTGCCAGAGCTTCCTGAAGAATACCATATTTTTAGTATTGCTTACCAAATTTTTAGTATAAAAAAACACCAATTTTTCAGTATTGCACTCCAAAGTTGAGCCCTCTATCTTTGCGTTGTTTATAATGGTTCTAAATAATTATCGAGATGAAAATTACAAAGCATTCGGATAAGATTTATGGGTATGAATGTCAGACGGAATATATTTTGAACATTATATATAAGCTTATATTAAGGGATACCAAAGAATATTATAAAGTTTTAGTCCTTCAGGCATTTCACCAGCATCGGCAGTTTATATGCATAAAGATAGCTGGTTAAGCTGAAGGCACAAATTACTGGAGATGGTTGGTAACTTTTTTAGTTACCAATCTCAAAGTTTAAAAACCGCTTTGGTCTTTCCTATCATGACAACCATAATATTGGTATTTATCCGAAAGGAAGTATGTTCAGAAATGGGACAAATCTTCGTTACTGTTAAGTCAATAGAATTAGTTAAACAAGAAAACTTATTGTAGAATATATCTATACAGATCGGCTATGTGCGAACAAATTCAATTAAGCAAAACAAAAAACGGACAAATATTTAGTTGCGATACATGCGATGGAAAAATTTGTCTTATGTATAAGAACATTGTCCAGGGCCTTGTTTTAAATGATTTTTATAAACTTAAAAATGTAATTGATACAATAGATATTGAAGAGTTTTTTCTTAAGTATCAGGGTGAGAAAAGGCTAAGCATAAGAACTTCATTTGCAGATTTATTTTTTGCTTTTGATGCCAGTGAATTGTATGAATTAAGAGAGCTTATGTTGTATGCCGATTTAAAAATTAAACTCTATGAAAGTATTAAAAACAATAAGAACTAAGGCGTAGCAGCTATGGAAAGGCGCTCTGGAAAGCATATATCTGAGGGCATTCCTTTAGACTAGCTTTTTTTGTTTTTCTTAATGTTAACTAACTCCGGGGATTTTAAATGCCTCGGAGTTTTTTTATTTCAGGAATATATAGTGGTTACTATAATTTATTATTGCCTGTTTTATTAAGACATACAACTAATTTCTGAAATGGTCTTGCTGTTGCTCAAAACTGTTGCTTCTTCAGGCACCTATTAACGCCGCTCCTATAACCCCTGAAGAGTCTCCTGTTATATTCTTAACTATAGGAGTTTTTAATTCATCGTTAAAATGATACTTCTTTACCTGCTCAATTCCAAGAGTATAAAGTTCTTCTATGTTTGAAACCCCACCTCCCAAAACTACAATATCAGGGTCAATTACAGCAAGTACGTTGGAGAGTGCCACACCAAAGTGTTCAAAAAACTTCTGCATGATGATTCCTGCACCCTTGTTGCCCTTCCGGTATAATGATATAATTTCATGCAGAGATTTTTTTTCTCCCGTCAGGTCTTCATATCGCTTCTCAACTCCTCCGCCTGAGATAAATGTTTCTACACAGCCCCGTTTCCCGCAATAGCATTCTGGTCCGTTCTGATAATCAATTGTAGTATGACCCCATTCTCCTGCTATAGATTGTAAACCTGGTATAACTTGTCCTTTATATACAATTCCCCCACCACATCCTGTTCCCATGATTACTCCGAATACCATCGATTTTCCTTTTCCTGCACCATTCAAAGCTTCAGCCATGGCAAAGCAGTTAGCATCATTTTCTATGGCTACCTTTCTTCCTATCCTTTTTTCAAGATCATAAAGGAATGGTTTTTCATTAAGGCAAACAGTATTGGAATTTTTGAGCATGCCTGTTTTGGCAGATACAGATCCGGGTGTACCAATCCCAAAAGTATGCTCAGCTTCGTGGATCACATTGCTACATTCTTTATATAATGTAGCAATGTTGTTCAGAATATGCTCATAGCCTTTTTCCTGTTCTGTATGAATCCGTTTTCTGAAAATTTCCTTCAATGAATTATCCAGAATAATAGCCTCTATTTTGGTACCGCCAAGGTCAATGCCGATTTTAAACATATCGATAAAGAATTAGATTTTTATAAATATAAATGAAAAGAATAAAATGTCTTATAAAAATAATATCAATGACCCCGGTTTCAGTTTAGATTTCCTTAATTCTGGAAACATTTAGGAAGTGCTGAAAAATATTTTTTCGATGCATAAAAATAGTATTCCTAAATCCTTACAGAATCCTCTTTTAGTTTTGATGTCAATATTAAAGGTGTTTGATGTCTAATTTGAAAGACGTAAAATAATGACTAACATAAGGAAGTATTATTTATTATTATTTTTTATAGTACCAGTTATTACCTACGGACAGGATTATAACCTCAATCAGTTGCTTGATAAAGCAAAGACTTCATATCCTGTTATAAGAGCAAAGCAATACGAAGTAAAGAGTGCTCAGGAAAAGATAGGATATGCTCGAGCAGATTACCTGCCTAACTTTATAGTAGCGGATCAATATACCTATTCTACAAGTAATAATGTTGAAGGTGCCTTTTATCCTAATGAAGGAACTGCCTTTGCGCCTTCAGGTGGCATAAGGCAGGATAATATCTATAAAGGTGCTTATGGAAGTTACACAACGGCGATACTTGACTGGAGAATAGTCAACTTTGGTAAGATTTCAGCAGGGATCAATGCTGCAAAGGCAGAAAAGTCAAAAGCAGAAAATGATTATGAAAATGAATTGTTTCAGCATCAGGTTAAAATTGCAGATTTTTATCTTCTCTTACTTATCAATCAACAATTAAAACGTGTTCAGGAATTTAATCTTCAAAGAGCGAAAGAATACATGAACACCGTCAATGCCAGAGTTGCTGCAGGTCTAAAGCCTGGTGTAGATAGCTCATTGGCTTATGCGGAGTATACAAAAGCAGAATTGTTACTGCTGGAGAGTCAAAGAAATGAACTGTCCTACGCGCTTAAGCTTATAGAGTTGAGCGGGGGAGATCTGAAGGATTCCCTTTCTATAGATACTATGAATTTTTTTAAAGAGCTGCCTGCTCAGATTATAACAGATAAAGATAATCTAAAGAACGCTCCTTCTCTCAGATTATATCAATCTATCAGAGATCTGAGCAAAGCCAGAAGTATTTCGATAAAACGTTCATTTTATCCTTCTTTATCTATCGTTGGTACAACATGGGCAAGAGGCTCTGGTATTTCGAGGAAAACAAATGAATACAGAACTGATTTTTCTAGTGGTGTGGATTATCAGGTCTTCAATTATCTGGCAGGTGTAGCATTAAGATGGAATCTGACCAGTTACTTCAAAATACACAGAGATTACAAAAGTGAGAAGTTTCAGTATGATAAATACCAGCTACTGTATGATGCTCAGGTTTTGCGTCAGACCCGAGAATTGAAAGATTCTGATATGCAATTTAATGTGGCATTAAAGCAGGCCCAGTTATCTCCCATTCAGCTGGAAGCAGCAAGGGCTGCTTTTGAGCAGGCTCAGATAAGGTATAGCTCAGGGTTAACGGATTTACCTACGTTTACCCAAAGCCTACTGACTCTCAACAGGGCAGAGGCGGATAACTATATTGCTTACAGCAATGCCTGGCGTGCTTTACTCATGAAAGCTGCAGCATCAGGAGATCTTTCTTTGTTTTTAAATCAGGTGAAATAAATTTTAAATTAACAAGAAGACATGTTTAAATTAATCAGGTCAGCGCTAAGAAACCCTATAGCCATAGTAGTAATGGTTATAGGCATAGGTTTCTTTTCTATGCTCTCGTTGTTTAAGATTCCTGTGGATATATTTCCGAATCTGGATCTTCCGACTATTTATATTGTCCAGCCATATGGTGGTATGGCCCCTGAGGAAATGGATGCATTTATTGCAACCAGATATCAGGATCACTTTCTTTATGTTTCAGGAATCAGGAATGTTGAAGTAAAAACTATTCAGGGATTGTGTCTCATAAAACTTGAATTTTATCCGGGAACCAATATGGCTCAGGCGGCAGGAGAGGTCGCAAACAACGTGTCCAGGGCAAAAGCTTATATGCCGGACGGCACGGTTCCTCCTCAGGTGATCAGGTTTGATGCTAGTTCTGTTCCGGTAGGACAATTAGTATTTGAAAGTAAAACCAGTTCTTTGAATGAAATTCAGGATCTCGCCAGTTCACGCGTACGACCTATGTTCTCAAAGATAGAGGGAGTTTCTAGTCCTCCTCCTTTAGGTGGTAATCAAAGATCTGTTGTTATTAAGATTGATCCTAATCTTATTCGTAGTTATAAGTTAACTCCAGAGGAAGTTATTAAAGCGGTGGTTGCCAATAATCAGCCTTCTCCAGCAGGTAATATCAGAATAGGAAAGAAAACCCTTATGACTCCTGTTAATTCTTTAATAGAACGCCCTGAAGATTTTCTCAACATTCCGATTAGGGTTGGAGCAGGTCCCACTGTGTTTGTTCGAGATATTGGTACTGTTGAGGATGGATCTGATATTACTGTAAGTTACGCATTGGTGAAAGGCAGGAGAGCGGTGTATATACCTGTTGTTAAAAAATCGGATGCTTCTACATTAACAGTGGTTAATAATATAAAAGCAGCTATACCTTCACTTCAGAATGCTTTGCCTGAAGAGGTTAATGTCTCTTATGAATTTGATCAGTCTGGGTATGTTACAAATGCATTGAAGAGTCTTGTTACCGAAGGTGTTCTGGGAGCTGTACTTACAGGATTGATGGTACTTCTGTTCCTTAAGGACTGGCGTAGTGTGATTATAGTAGTTGTGACCATTCCTGTTTCTATTCTTTCTGCAGTTATTATGTTGCATTTATTCGGGCAAACAATTAATATAATGACTTTAAGTGGGCTGGCATTGGCTATAGGTGTACTTGTAGATGAATCCACAGTTACAATAGAAAATATCCATCAGCATTTGGAGATGAATAAACCTAAAGCTGTGGCTATATGGGATGCCTGTAAGGAGATAGCCTTTCCTAAGCTACTCATATTACTTTGTATTCTGGCTGTATTTGCCCCTGCATTTATAATGGTAGGTGTGCCAAAATCAATGTTCCTGCCTTTGTCTCTTGCAGTAGGGTTTGCAATGATAGCTTCATTTATTCTCTCCCAGACTTTGGTCCCGGTATTATCAAATTGGTTGCTGAAACATCACGCAAAGCATGATAAACCAACATTAGCGCTTGATTCTGATGAAGTAAAAATGTTGATCAATGAAGAAAAGCATCACCCCGAAGAACTTACTTTTTTTGAACGGCTTAGAAAACAATATGTCCGTTTATTAAAGAAAATTCTGTTAAACAGAAAAAAGTGGACCAGTGTATACTTTGCATGTACCATTGCGATAGTTGGAATCGGTATTTATATAATTGGAACAGATATTCTTCCGAAAGCAGGCAGTAATCAATTTCAGATCAGGGTAAGGGCAACAGATGGGACAAGAGTTGAAGAGACGGAAAGAATAACACTTAAGATATTAAACCTTATTCAGAAAGAAGTAGGTCCTGATAATGTTGAAATATCTTCAGCATTTGTGGGTACGGTTCCATCAAGCTATGGGACTTCGAATATCTTTGTTTTTAACAGCGGTCCTCATGAGGCTGTGATGCAGGTTGCCTTTTCAAAACAATCAGATCTTAACATAGATGATTTAAAGGAAAAAATAAGAGCAAAAGTGAAGGAGCACTTGAGAGATGTGCGCATATCATTTGAGCCAATAGAGTTGGTAGATAAAATAATGAGCCAGGGATCTTCTAACCCTATTGAAGTTACAGTTGCCTCTAAGGATATCAAAGAAGCGAACAGATTTGCCGGTAAGATTTTGAAGAATATGCAGGAAATTCCATTCCTGAGAGATGTGCAAATTGCTCAACCAATGTCTTATCCTACTCTTAGAGTAAATATAGACAGAGAAAGAGCAGGACAGCTAGGTCTTACCTCTACACAGGTTTCCAGGTCACTTGTGGCTGCCACTTCCTCAAGCAGGTTTACAGATAAAAATCTTTGGATGGATTATAAAAAGGGATTGGCTTACCAGGTTCAGGTTCAAATTCCTGAGACTAATATGTCTTCTGTTGATGATATTGGCAATATTCCTCTTTTGAGCGATCAGTTACATCCTGTACTTTCAGATGTGGCTACTTTTTCAGAAGTTTCATCTCCCGGACAATATGATCGTTCCGGCCCAAACAGATTGGTAACCATAACTGCCAATATTCATGACGCAGACTTAGGGACGGCTGGAAAGGAGGTAAATAAGGCTATTAAAGCAGCTGGGAGCTTACCTCGCGGGTTGGTTGTAGAACTTAAAGGCCAGACTAAACTTTTGAATGAAACATTAAATAGTCTGCAATTGGGCCTACTAGTGGCAGTCGTAATTATTTTCCTGTTACTTTCTGCAAATTTTAAATCCTTTAAAATATCCCTGATTGTGCTTTCTGCCATACCGGCAGTGGTTGCGGGAGCTCTTGTGACATTGTTAATGTGCGGAGCCACTTTGAATCTTCAATCTTATATGGGATTGATAATGTCTGTAGGTGTTTCTGTTGCAAATGCGATACTTATGATCACCAATGCCGAACAGTTAAGATTGGAGATGAGGGATGCCCGTCATGCCTCAATAATGGCAGCAAACAGCAGAATTCGTCCTATTCTTATGACAAGTATTGCAATGATTGCAGGTATGATCCCGATGGCAAGTGGTATGGGAGAAGGAGGGGAACAGGTTGCTCCTTTAGGGCAGGCAGTTATCGGAGGCTTGTTTGCCTCTACACTGGCATCTCTGTTTATACTTCCTGTTATTTTTTTTTCATTGCAGGGTAAATCTTCATTTGATTCTGTTTCATTGGATCCGGAAGATCCAGAGAGTAAATATTTTAAATCTCATCAAACACAAGTTTATGACCATGTTTAAGTCAGTAATTTATATAAATGCCTTAGCAATATTTCTGATGGCATGCTCTAAAAAAGAGAATACTAGTAAAGATGTGAAAATTGCTGATGAAGCTCCAGTTGTTGCTGTATCGGAAGTTCTGAGCCTTCAGCCGGAAAAGCCACTCTTGTTGCCAGGAGAACTTCACCCTTGGAATAAGGTAAGTATCTATTCAAAAGTAAAAGGTTTTGTAAAGGAACTGAAAGTGGACAGAGGTTCTCAGGTACGCAAGGGACAGGTTCTCGCGGTACTTGATGCTCCGGAAGTGTATGCAGAATTTGATCAGGCAAAAGGTCAGCTGTCGGCAGCAGAAGGGGCATATGAGGAAGCAAAGGCAAGACTGATTGCTTCTTCTCTTACTTATAATCGTTTAATAAAGGCGAATGCAACCAAAGGGGCAGTTGCCTTAAATGAACTGGATCAGGCCAAGGCGAAGATGTTGGCAGACAGTGCTTCTGTTTCCAATGCCAAAGGAAATCTTGATGCTGCCCGTTCACATTACAGAACCAAACAGGAACTGGTTAACTATCTTTCAATTATCGCACCATTTGAGGGTGTTATTATTGAAAGGAACATCAGTCCGGGTGCATTGACAGGGGCTAGTGATGGCAATTCAAAGCCATTGTTTGTTCTTGAAGACAACTCGAGACTTCGCCTTACCCTTGCTGTTCCTGAGCTGTATTCAAATACGGTTAACAAAGGAGGTGAGGTTACTTTTCAGGTAAGTGCAGTTCCCGACAAGGACTTTAAAGCAAAGTTCGGAAGAAGTGCAGGAAGTGTGCTTGATAAAAACAGAGTGATGATGACGGAGTTTGATTATAATAACATTACTAAAGAACTAAAAGCAGGAATGTATGCAGATGTTCAGATACCTGTTGTGAGATCATCTCCCACTTTGTTCGTTCCGAAGTCAGCAGTTGTAAATTCAAGTGAAGAAGTATTTGTAATCAGAAGCAATAAGAACAAAGCAGAATGGGTACCTGTGAAAAAAGGAATTGTACTGGATACGCTTGTTGAAGTTTTTGGAGACTTAAGTAAAGGAGATATCATTCTGAAAGAAGGTTCTGAAGAGATCAGGGATGGACAGAAGCTTAGAATAAGGGGAGAAAAGTTGTAAGGGAAGTAAGTTGAAAGTTAAAAGTTGAAAGTTTTAACTTTTGACTTTTAACTTTCAACTTTCAACTTCATTTCGATAGTATCATCATATGCAACGAATTTCCATACCTGTATTCCACCTTTAGCCCTGAATGGTCTGCGATTTTCTTTACAATAGAAAGGCCAAGGCCGAGGGAATCACTGCTCTTATCTTTCTTAAACCTTTCGAATAGCTTCTCCGGAGCAGTATTAAGCGGGTTACCGGTATTGGAAACTTCAATGGAGTTGTTTTTTATTTCAATGTTTACAGATCCATGAGATTGATTGTGAACAATGGCATTTTTGATGATATTGGTTAACAAAATATCAGCCAGGTCTGCATGTATATTGGACTGAAATGTTCCTTTGTTGATAAGACTTATGCTGATATTTTTGTGATGATATAAAGCTTCAAATTCTTCAAGTTTGCTACAGATTATCTCATTAAAGTTTATCAGCTCCGAAGCATTATATTGTCCGTTATCTATCTTTGAAAGAAGGAGAAGTGCTTTATGCAGCTTGGAAATTTTGAAGCATGCATTCTGAATTTCTTCAATCCACAATACTTGTTTGTCCGTAAGATTCTCACACTGGATCAGGTTTTCAACTTTGCTATTGATGATGGCCAAAGGAGTTTGAATTTCGTGAGAAGCATTTTCAGTATACTCCTTTAGACTCAGGTAATCCTTGCGCATTGTCCCTGTCATCTTTTTTATTACATCGTTTAGTTCATTAAACTCATAGATCTGGGTTTCTAAAACCTGTATGTCTTTATCATCTTTAATATCAAATTTTTTAGCTTTGTCCAGTGTATTGTAGAAAGGCCTCCAAATGGTCTTAGACATTTTTCTGAAAAATATAAACATGCTGGAAAGGCCTATATTCAAGAGGAACAGCATGGTGAGAGTAATATATCTGATAAGATCCGTGCTTTCGATCAGAGACTTACGTATACGTATTTTATACCAGTCATTTTTAATTTTATTATAAAAAGTAAGTTCGCGGAATGGGACATTTTCTTTGGTGTATTTATTGTAAAAGATGGTGTCTTTGAATGAGTCTTCAAATTGAGTCGTATCAAATTTTGAGAGTTTTTGGATCTCAATTTTATTTTCCACAAAGTAGGAGCTTTTAGTCCAGTCTCCATGTCTTTTTACAAAGGCTTCAAAATCATGTTTCTCTGCTCTCAGCTTTTCTTCAACTTCTTTATAGATGAGATGTTTTACTGCAATATAAAACGTACCTGCAATGAGCAGATAGGTGATAAAAGAGATTAGTATATAATAGATTGTTGTTTTGGTAAAAAGCTTCATTTGTCCCCGAATTTATAACCGATCCCGTAAACAGAATGTATGTAGTCTTTGCCACCTTTATCCAAAAGCTTTTTCCTCAGATTTTTAATGTGTGAATACACAATATCCAATGAATCTGCTGTGTCTATGTTGTCGCCCCACAAATGCTCTGCAATGGCGGATTTGGTAAGTACATGATTTTTATTCGAAAGAAAATATAGGAGCAGATCAAATTCTTTTCTGTAAAGAACAACATCTTTATTATTAACAAATACTTTGCGTGGGCTAAGATCAACTTTGATTTCATGAAATATTATTTCATTGCTTCCGTTAAAGTTTCTTCTTCTGAGAAGAGATTTGATCCGGGCATTTAGTTCAGAAAAGTGAAAGGGCTTTACAAGATAATCATCCGAACCTGTATTTAAGCCGCGAACCTTATCGTCAAGAGAGTTTCTTGCAGAGATAATGATAATGCCTGTAGAAGAAGAAGTTTTTTTCAGATTTTCTACCAAAGAAAATCCATCTCCGCCCGGAAGATTGATATCAACAACAACGCAATCATAATTATACAACATTATCTTCTCAAGGCCACTGGGATAATCAAAAGCAGCTTCGCAGAGGTAGCCTTCTTTTTCCAGTTGAGAAGTAATGCTTTCAACAAGTGCTTTTTCGTCTTCAATTACCAGGATTTTCATAAAGCAAATTTTTTTAAAAGTAGGGAATGATTCTGGAGTAAAATGGGAAGTCAGAGAAATTTGCATTCCCTGCTATATTGTTCTTTGCCATTATTTAAATAAAGGTAAAAAATGCAAATAAAAAGTTATAACCTGAATGAAAGTTTGACAAGGATTAAGTTTTGTAATGAATACTGGATCATTGTTATATAAAAAAAATCCTCTCATGAAATTATATTCACAAGAGGATTGTCTTGGTAAATTTAAAGGATTATTCCTTTATAAAGCTTTTTGTGAAATTACCAGAGACTGAATTTATTTTAATCAAATATAATCCAGATGGAAGCTCAGCTACTGAAACTTCTATACCTCCGCTTTGGGTTTTTGCATTATTAGTAAATACAGATCTTCCGGAACTATTTAAAATTTCCAATGAAATCTCTTTTGGTAAATTGGATAATCTGATTCTGTCAGAAGCAGGGTTGGGATATAGATCTAAATTATTATTATGATTACCATTGTTTGTATTGGTAATAACTGAAGGAGTACCTGTGGCAATGGCGTGTTCTGAGAAAGAGGTATAGCCAAGTCTTTCAGCATATCCACCGGAAATAGTACGTCCGGAAGTATTGGCAATTGGAATAACTGTTCCCATGGGCGATTCCCATTCAGCATAGTTAGTAGAATTGTCAGGTCTTTTCAATGATGCAAATTCATTGTCCTTCAGATTCTCAATATTTTCGGTATATAGTCTCACTCCATACGTTCCGGCAGAAGGGAGGACATTTGGGGTCAATGTCCATATTGCATTTTCCTTAATATCAGTATAAGTCAGTTCGTTATCAGCTGCTATAAGTAATAAATCGTCATTATTTCCTGATTCTTCAATGCTTTTTACAGATGCTGTAATGGAAGTAGTTCCTTCAAGAAATCCGTTGATTACATCAATTCTATGAAAACTGCTGTCAGTGGCATCACTGCCAACTGGGAATGCATAGATCGATTCATTAGGCTTGATTGCTCTGGTAAGATTTCCGTTAATAAAACTTTTAGCGGAAAAACCTTCTATGCTGTTAGGTAAATTGGAGAGGATTGAAAGGTTGTTCTCTAAAGTAGATATGACACCATCGGAAAGCTGAAGATGATTTTGAACAATTTGGTCATTCTGGAGAATGACTCCGGCTCCGGTATTTTCAATAGAGAGATAGCTGAATTTATTGTTTCCATAAATTTTCTGAGCATTACTTCCTTTAAAGGTAATAGTTCCCCAGCCCAAATATGAATTCCCATTGTTTTCAAAATGACCTTTAGATATTGTCAATTTTCCTCCTTCCATGACAAGACCTGCATCAGCAGCAATATAAATATCGTAAGCATAGATAGTATCTGAGATAGCTATCACAGGTTTAAATTTCGCAGAAGAAATGACAGTATGTACCTCATCAGTCGGTAATCCCTTTGTCCAGTTTAGAGGATTGTTAAAAGCCGAGCCGTTTGCTCCTGTCCATTCTGTATAGTTATATAAGTCCGAAAATTCAGAAGTGGTTTGTCGAATTGTATCAATAGCCAATGCAGTTAGATGAAAAGGATTATCTATTGATTGTTCAAGTTTCCATTGGCCCTTTTCATTTGCTAAAACAGTAGCTATATAAGTTTCCCCTTGAGAGAAATTATTTTTTTCATGGTTATAATAAAGCTCTATCTGTGAATTGGCTGGAGCAGTGCCTTCAATTAACTTTGATGATGCCCATGTGATTACTGGAGAATAGCTGGGAGGACCTACAATAGCTATACCTTTTTGGGTATTTCCTAAAAATTTATTTCTTGTAATAAGATTATTTGTACCTGAGTAACTCATTGTAACTCCATTGAGAGCATTAAATGCAATGATGTTGGCATCTATATCGCTTGGTCCTCCAATAATGCACCCTCCGCCATAAGAGAATGTAATTCCACTTCCTCCATTACCTATGTTGAATGTTCCGGAAATATCTGTTCCTATTTTGTTACTCTTTATTATTCCTTCATTGCCGCTAATATTTAATCCACTACCTAGATTTCCAGAAATAATATTTCCAATAATCTTATATTTTCTCATCGAATTCTGGGTTGTGATTCCAACTCCATTAGGTATGGCATTCGTACCATTCAAATTAAGACCAATAATATTATTTTGGACGATTGTTTCTAAATTAGGGAGATCACTAACTTCAATATATATTCCACTATTTTTATTACCCGAAATAAGATTCATTTCGCCGGGATTGGGGCCACCAATTAAACTTCTGCCTTTCGGCCGAAAATATATACCATGACCCATATTTGGAATTGCTGATGATCCATCAAAATTAGTTCCGATGTAATTACCTCTTATAGCTAAAGTGTCATTGACTTGACTAGCATAAATTGCATTACCGTTGTTTCCTGAGATTAAATTTCCTTCTCCTGAATTGTGACCGCCTATAAATACAGAGGAAACCCCAAATACATTTATTCCTTGATAATTTTCTATACTGGTTAAGCCGTATACATCTGTACCTATTTTATTGCCAATGATTCTGATCTTTCCTCTTGCATTCTCTATATTTATTCCTGAATGACTATTCTTTTTGGAAGAATTGTTCCCAGAGATGAGATTTCCCTCACCTGTGCCTCCTATAGTTATTTGATTACCAAAAAATAGGTTAACACCACTTTGAATATTAGATAAAGGAAGAAGACCTGAAATGTCTGTCCCTATAAAATTGCCCGTTAATTTAATGTTAAATGTTTCATCACAATAAATTCCATTTTTAGAATTGCCTGAAATCAGGTTGTTATTGATTGTGGTATTGGTATCTCTTTTAGTGAATATTCCATCCCCGTTTGGCATAGCTAATTTGCCTTGAGGGTCTGTTCCGATTTTGTTGTTTTGAATAGACGCTTCCTTTACGTAGTAAAGTAATATTCCATAGTTTAAATTCCCGCTGATGACATTTCCTTTATTACCAATATCTCCAATTTTTATATTTTGACCTCCATATTTTATTGGCTCAGGGTATGGATAATAAGAGTTCTCTGTTCTAATCCCAATGGAAAATCCATGAATATATAATCCATAAACTGCAGCATTATTCGCGGCTAATAACCTTAAGCCGCTGGGGGATCCCGCTAAGCCAGTACCGTCAAGTTCAATTTTAGGGCCTGAACCGGTGTATCCGTTTTCTGGTTGAGTAGAACCATCAATTTGAGTAGGCGTGAAAATAACGGGTAATTCAGACAAACAGGTTATTTTATGTGGTGGTGTTCCAGGAATACGAAATTTAATTTCACCTCCTCCATCGGCATTGGCATTTAATATACACTGTCTTAGTGAACCAGCTCCCGCATCCGATGTATTGGTTACGACTAACCTTTCTTCCTGAAATGTTGAAGTTATGCAGCTGTTTGGATTGTTGAATTGGATTTTAGGGGAGTTTGTTAATGAAATTCCATTGATAGTGATTTTTTTATTATTACCAATATCAGTGTCTAAAATGGTTACCTGTGGTTGAATTAAATAGGCAGATGAAGAAAATACTTCGAGATCAGTTGGTCCATTCAGTTTAAAAACAATATTAGCTGGGACTCCTCTTTGGTTGATCCAGCTAATTGCTTCACGTAAAGCAGTATCTACTCTTTGATCATCGATTATAAGCCCGCCCTCTAATGAAGTTGTTACAAAATATGTTTGCCCTTGGAGCTTGCTGCATTGAGCATTTGATTTTTGATAGTAGACTAAAAAAAATAATAAGAAGAAACAGTACAATTTTAAATTATTCATAAAAAATATTTTTAATAATCAAGCAATAAATTTAGTAAAAATCTGTAGTAGAAAAGTATTGCAAAAATTGAATTTTATCGGTATATCAATTAGAACAAAAGCTTTAAGTATTATTTTTGTGATATTTATTATTCAAAATGGAAGATTATCTCTGTAATATGTACTCCTTTCTCCTTGATCGCACTGCGCGTAGAGTAAAGCAATATGCGCAACAGCAGTTTAATGAGAAAAATTTTAATATCACTCTGGATCAATGGCTTGTTCTGAGACATTTATATGAGCATAACGATTTGAATCAGAAGGAACTGGCAGAACTTCTTTTCAAGGATACCCCAACGCTTACCCGGATCATTGATCTGCTTTGTGAAAAAGGTCTGACAGAGCGTAAAATGCATGCCAAAGACAGGAGATCTTTTATTGTTCATTTAACCGAAGCAGGGCTAGAAATGGTTAAAGAATTGATGCCTCCGGTTTCAGAAATCAGACTCAAAGCCTGGGAAGGACTTTCTGAAAAAGACTTTCAAGAATTTAAGAGAATTCTTAATTCTATTTATAATAATCTGGAAGATAATAAGTTAGGTAATATTTAAATTTTTTCTCCCAAATAGTTGTTGTGCTAATTATTGTTAAGCATATTTGTTTTATTAGTAATTCATCCACCTAATCTCATAATTTTTATGATACACACAGATATTTGCATCATTGGAGCCGGACCTGTCGGACTTTTTGCTGTTTTTGAAGCGGGTTTATTAAAAATGCGCTGCCACCTTATCGATGTTCTTCCGCAGATAGGTGGACAGTTGTCAGAAATTTATCCTAAAAAACCAATTTATGATATACCAGGCTTCCCGGAAGTGCTGGCTCAGGATCTGGTTGATAATCTCAAAAAACAGATTGATCCTTTTAAACCGACCTATACTTTGGGGGAAAGGGTGGAAACACTGGTTAAAAGGGAAGATGGAACTTTTGAAGTTAAAACTTCGGATGAGACAGTCATAACATGTAAAGCTGTTGTAATTGCCGGAGGGCTTGGTTGTTTTGAGCCAAGAAAACCGGAAATCGAAAACCTTGCAAAGTATGAGGGGAAAGGGGTATATTATATGGTTAAAGATCCGGAGCGTTTTCGTGATAAAAAAATCATTATAGCAGGAGGAGGTGATTCTGCTTTGGATTGGACAATCTTTTTATCAAACGTTGCTTCTGAGGTTACGCTTGTGCATAGGAATGAATCTTTCAGAGGTGCACCAGACAGCGCAGAGAAAGTATTTGAACTGGCCAAAACAGGTAAAATTAAATTACTCCTAAATGCTCACCTTAAGGAACTGAAGGGGGATAATATCCTTGAATCAGCTACTGTAATTGGTAAAGAGAAGGAGGAAAAAGAACTTAAAGCAGATTATCTTATTCCCTTATTTGGTCTGAGTCCGAAGCTTGGTCCCATTGCGGATTGGGGATTGAACATAGATAAAAATGCAATTGAAGTAAATACATTTGACTATAGCACAAACGTCCCTGGCGTTTTTGCTATCGGTGATATCAATACCTATCCTGGAAAGCTGAAGCTAATTTTGTGCGGCTTTCATGAAGCGGCATTGATGGCACAGAGTGCATTCAAGTTCGTTTATCCTGATCAGAAGCTTAGCTTTAAGTATACAACAGTAAATGGGGTCAATGCTTTTTAATTTTTACTCTTATGATAAAATTTGAAATAGAAGACAGACAAGGGAATATACAGGAAGTAGAAATCCCGGAAGATATTAATCTAAGTTTGATGGAAGTCTTAAAAGCTTCTGACTATCCGGTATTGGCTACTTGTGGAGGTATGGCGCTTTGTGCAACATGCCATGTAGAGGTACAAAAAGGTCTGGAGAACTTAGGAGAACCTTCCAATGCAGAGCTGGATATGCTTGATACTTTGCCTGATGCTTCTTCTGAAAGCAGACTTGCATGTCAGATAAAAATAGGAAGTCATTTGAATGGGATGATGTTTAGACTGAAAGGTGAGTAGCCGCTCATCATAAAAAAGCCCTGCAGCTTTCGCTTGCAGGGCTTCACACTTAAACACAACAAACCTTGTACTCGTCAAAATTCAAACTATTTGTTGGTACCTTTACGCCCTTTGTGAGCTTGCTTTCTTTTTTCTTTCATCTCTGCTTTTTTAGCTTCGAGTTTAGTATACTGTTCTTTGTTTAGTACACCTTGAAACTCTTTATCCTGTTCAGCTTTCAATGCCTTCATCTGCTTACGATGTTCTTCATGCATTGCTTTTTTCTTATCAGAATATTTCTGATTGATGGTTTCAACTTTGGCTGTCTGGTCGTCAGACAAAGACAACTCAGTTTTCATCCATTCAGTTTGTTTCTTTGGACTGAATCCTTCTCCTTTTCCTTTATGCGGATGTTTAGGACAGTCAGTCTGAGCATTGGCTTGTGAAACAAACATTACTGCACTCATCATAAGTGCGCTGAAGATTACTTTTAATTTCATGGTGGTCATCATAACATTTAAAGGTTTAGTTCATTCTAAATTTTAATCCGTTTATTAATCCGGTTTACTTATTTATATCTACTAAACCTTTAACACCAAATTAGTGCCTGTTTCTTCCTGCTTTTACAAAGAATATACCAAAGCTCAAAATGTAAAGACGAACAGGATTAAACTCTTGCTTAAGACTATTTATATGAAATGATCACCTTTTGATTTTCAATCATTAATTCAAATTCACCAGGCTCTGTCACAGTCTCAAGGTTCTTGTTTACAAATGCCAGATCGTTTTTGTCCAGTTCAAATTCTACTGTTACAGTTTCTCCCGCCTTGATTGCAACTTTTTTATATTTCCTAAGGCGCTTATTGTCAGGGGTAACACTGGCAAACAGATCTTTTGAATACAATTCTACACTATGTTTCCCACCTATCTGTCCAGTGTTTTTTACTTCAACAGAAACTTTTACTGTCTCATTTCCTGTAAATTCTTTTTGATTGACTTTAATAGGGCTGTATTCAAAAGTTGTATAGCTAAGACCAAAACCGAAAGGCCACTGTGGCTTGTATCCATTGTATTCAAAGCCTTGTGCAGTTTCCTGGATTTTTTCGGTAAACTTATGATCATACAAAACCAGATCTCCTGTGGCTGCAGGATAAGAGAACGGCAATCTTCCATCTGGGTTGTAATCTCCGAATAATACATCTGCTATAGCATCAGCGCCTTTAGTACCTGGCCAGTATGCCTGTATTATACCCTTCATACCTGGCACTATCGAATTGATCACACGAGGTCTTCCCTGAGTCATGACCAGAATCACAGGCTTCCCTGTGTTTACTGCTGCTTTGGCAAGTTTTAATTGATTTGCCGGAAGGTCTAAATCATCAATAGCGCCCGGCTGTTCAGCATATGCATCTTCTCCAAGACAAAGAACGATGAAGTCAAAGGCAGATGCATTTTTAAAAATGGATTCAGTTGCAAAATTGACTTCGTTATTATATTCTTTTGATCCGTAAAAGGTAACATTGCTTTTACCTGTTTTTTCTTCAATTGCCTGAAGTATTGTTTTGGTTGTAGTAGGATAATATTTACTATTATTACCTTGCCATGAATAAGACCAGCATCCGTGGAGGCTTGGAAGGTTATCTGCCCCAGGGCCGGCAAGTAGTATCTTAGCTTTTTTATTTAAAGGTAATACCGGACTTGCTCCCAGATTTTCATTTTTTAAAAGTGTGATAGACTCTCTTGAAGCCTGCAATGCGGCCACTCCATATTCAGGAAGATTAAATAATGATGTAGCAGATTTTTCGGGATAAGCATTATCAAATAACCCCAAGTCATATTTAAGCTTTAATATTCTTCTTACAGATGCATCAACTGTAGCCATACTTACCTGACCTTCTTTTACAAGCTCGGTAAGATAGGTGAAGAAGCTGTAATCATTGGGAACCATGCTCATATCTATACCTGCATTGATTGCTATTTTAACAGCTTCTTTAGGAGTTGATGCAATCATGTGTCTGTTATGCAATCTTATAATATCTTCCCAGTCTGTTACTACCAGTCCTTTAAAGCCAAGCTCTTTTCTCAGGACTTCTTTAAGAAGATATTCATTGGCATGAACAGGTATGCCATTGATTTCTGCTGAGTTAATCATTACAGTAGAGGATCCTGCTTCTATAGCAGCTTTAAATTGTGGCAGATAGTACTCTCTGAGTATAATATCAGGAATATGAGCCGGAGTTCTGTCTTTACCTGTTCTTGGGGCGGAATATCCGATAAAGTGCTTCATACAAGATGCAACAGCAGTTGGATTTTTAAGGCCGTCAGCTTCCATACCTCTAATAGTCGCCACGCCCATTTGTGTGGTGAGGTATGTATCTTCCCCCCAGGTTTCTGCAAACCTTGACCATAATGGCTGTCTGCCTGCATCTAATACCGGAGAGAAATTCCATCTGATGCCGGAAGCTCTTACCTCTCGTGCGGTTATATTTCCTCCCTGTCTGGCAAGCTCATCGTTTCTGGTAGCAGCAAGTCCAAGGTTATGTGGGAATAAAGTTGAGTTAAGTGTGAAAGTTGTTCCATGCACTGCATCTATTCCATATATAACCGGAATTTTGTTGGGCGTCTTTTTTACAGCAAGGTCTTGAATTTCTGTAATTATCTTGTGCCAGGTTTCCACAGAATAAGCTCTTCCGACAGGGTTAAGTACTGAGCCCACTTTGTATTCGAGAATAGCTTTTTTAAGTTTTTCTTTATCAAGGCTTCCGTCTGTATTCTGATACCCATTGACAGCAAGCAGATTCAGATCTATTTGGGTCATCTGTCCTACTTTTTCTTCAAGAGACATCTGAGAGATCAGTTTGTCAATCTTTTGATCCTGATTTTGAGCCTGGACATTCTGATAATTGAGAGCTAAAGCCATAATTACTAGTTTACCTGCTTTAGTTACCTTTTTAAATAATCTTTTCATAGGATATTTATTTTTTACCATGTAATCGATGACAAAGAATAGGAAGAGAAATAAGAAATAAATAAGATTTTTTATAAAAAAATATATTTTTGGACCAGGTAATCTTCGTTACTGAAGGATAAAATTACGATTTGTTACCTTGGTTTTGTGTCTGTTATTCAGTATTTTATATTTAATTGGTAATGGAAAATCATCCCGGGGTAACGATCTTAGAAAATAGCTATTTATGAGCAATCGATTTTTGGAGTTATTAATTCTTCTGACAGGTCTGACTTTGCCAATCGGAAAAATTTATGCTGATATAAATCTTACGGATCAGACGGAAGATTTAATCATTCAGGGAAGGGAAGCGGAGTGGCTGGAAGATTATTCAGGCAAAAAATCATTTGAGGAAATAGCATCAAAAGGAACTTTTTCTAAATCAGAAAGGGGAGTCTTGAGAAATTTTAACCCCTCTTCTGTTTATTGGATCAGGTTTCATGTTAAAAATAATGCCTCAAAAGATAAAAAATGGGTACTGGAAAGTCTGACTCCGAATATTAAGTTGTTGGATGTCTGGATTCCGGACGAGAATGGAGTGATAAGGCAATATACTTCCGGTCTGCTTCATCAGAATGCAAAGAGCTATCCTCATAAAAATTACGTATTTGACCTGCCTTCTGCTCTTCATAATTATACCGTTTATGCCAGAATTTATTCACCAAATGATACCGGACTTGAGTTTAAAATAAGGTCTCAGCATTACTTTACCGCTTATGCGTTGTATGAGTATTTCTTTCTTGGCATTTATTATGGGTGTCTCCTGCTGATGCTGATTTATAACCTGCTTCTATATCTAACCAACAAGGAACGGGTTTATATATTTTATTCAGTTTATGTAATAGCCTGCATTTTTCTTTCACTTACAGAAGACGGCCTTGGAGTAGAGGTTTTCTGGAAAGGCTTTTCATCTGAAAGTCTTTATCTCTACTATTATATTGCTCCTTTGGTATTTCTTATCAGTTCTGTTTTTTATGCAAGAGCATTTCTTAATTTAAAAATAAACTTTCCTCAGGCTGATAAAGCTTTATTGTTTCTTACTCTTTTGTATACTGGATATGTTGGCATTGAAGCTTTCAGAACCTCCAAATTTTCCTTACCAGAGTTGTATATAGTACCATTTGTCCTGATCTATGTAATTTCTATATATATCTATATAAAAGGTTATAAAGCAGCCAGATTCTTTATACTAGGTTATACAGTAGTCTTTATATCCCTGATTATCCTTCAGCTGAGGCTAAATAAAATACTGGAACCGGATATTTTCAGCGTATATGTTTTTAACTACGGTATTCTTGCCGAAGCCATGATTCTTTCTTTTGCATTGGGAGACAGGCTGAAGATGATCAGGAAAGAAAAGGCAGAAGTGGATAAACAGATCATCATTCACTTAAAAGAAAATAATGATCTTAAAAGTCAACTTGTTGTAGAGCTTGAAGAGAAGAACCAGCTTGCGGGGAAGGTAAACCGGGAGCTGGATATGAAAGTAAAGGAACGGACAAAGGCACTTCAGCTGAAGACAGATGAACTTATATTAGCTCATGATAAGCTGGAATTATATTCTAAAAAACTTGCAGAAATGAATATTCAGCTTGATCTGGATAATTGGAAACTAAAGACAAAGGTAAAAGAAGAACGCAAGGCAAGAATAGTTTCAGAAGAGATTTCCATTGAAGAATTTTTAACAACTTTTCCAGATCAGAGTGCATGCCTCAGATACCTTGAAGAGTTAAAGTGGGCGGAGGGTTATTCTTGCAGGAAGTGTAGCAATGGAAAGTTTTCTGAAAAAAACTTTTCGAGAAAATGTACAAAGTGTAATTACATAGAATCTCCTACTTCTAATACCCTTTTTCACGGTATTAAAATTCCTTTGAATAAAGCGTTCTACCTCCTTTATTGCACAAACCTTAAAACTGCTAAGTATACCTTGGATGAGTTAAGTATGAAGCTGGAGATTGGTAAAAATACCTGCTGGGAATTCAGAAAAAGAGTACAGCAAAGGCAGGAGGAAAAGAGGAAAACGCTGAAAATAAAAGAAATTGAAAATTGGGAACTCTTAATTATGGATTAAAAGAAGCATACTTTCATATGTTATTGAACTAATGCACATATAGGAGAGGTTATAGAATCATCATTTAAAAAAACACTCTTTTGTATGTCAAAACTGAAAAACCTGCTGATTCTGGTGTTATTGGTATGTTCTATGGTGCCACAAGCTCAAAGCAAAGGTAAGAGCAAGAAAATGCCGGAGAATATATCTGCGGAAAAAGAGCAATTGGTTTTAAACGGATGGGGGGTAAGAAAGAAGTTTTACATAGATCTTTTTGAAGGCGGACTTTATCTGACAGAGAGAAGTAAAGATGCAAATAAAATCATTCAGGCTGATGATCCGATGAGTATCAGAATACATGTCATCTCTGACCTTATAACCGGCAAAAGACTCGAGGAGAACATGCGATCAGAATTTGACCGTGTTACAAATGGCAATTGGGGAGCTCATAAAGCAAACATTGAAACAGTAATGAATGCTTTTAAAGAAGATATCAATAAAGGTGATGTGTTTGATCTGGTTTATCTTCCTGGTTCAGGTTTAACAATCTATAAAAACAATAAAGAACAGGCGCTTGTTAAAAGTCTGGATTTTAAAAAGCTTTTATATTCAATATGGCTAGGTGATGATCCTCAGGATGCCAAACTTAAAAAAGGTATGATGGGCTGAAAAGTGATAAGTTTTAAGTAGTAAGTTATAAGTAAAAGGTTGACAGGTGGTAGAAAGCAGGGGAGACCCTGCTTTTTTTGTTTATCTTTACATGTAAATTTTTGATAAAAATATGGTCAGGTTTATCCTACTATTTGTCTTTTGCTTTGTCTTTGCTCAAAGTGATGTATATTCACAAGAAGAGGTGAATTCAGAAGGTGCTTTAGTTTGTTGCTTTCCCATATTGATCTTTGCCAGTTTTAATGGAGATCTAGGTGAGTTTATTGAGAGGAATCTTTGCTATCCCAATAAACATGAACAAGGAAAAGTTTTTGTTTCCTTTGAGATTGATACGAATGGGTATATTGTTAATCCTAAAGTCATGAAAGGAATGTCTGAAGAACACAATAATGAGGCATTGAGAATTTTTAAAATAATGCCTCAATGGGAACCTGCCAGAGATGAAGAAGGCAAACCTATTCATAGTAAAAAGGCACTACCAATAATATTTAGGTAATTGACAAAATTTTTTTAAAAGACAAGTAAGCTTTATGAAAAACCTCCTGATCATTGCTTTAGTTTTAGTTGCAAGAATAATACAAGCCCAAAACGACTCAACTGAATTGGTTCTTTCAGGTTCTAAAATAGAAAGTAAATCAGTGGTAGGAAAACAAAAGAAGAAGCCGGCCACATTTAAAGGAAAGCTGAAGACTTACCTTAAAGAAAACCTTCAATATCCGGAAGAGGCTTTGATAAAAGGGCTTGAAGATACTGTATGGGTTACCTTTGATATTGATGTTTACGGTAATATAAAGGATCCTCGTATCGATAAACCCGGGCAAATATTTTTTGACGAGGAAGCATTGCGGGTAATTAAACTAATGCCAGCCTGGAATCCTGCCACTATCAATGGAGAGGCCGTTTCAGAATGCCAGATATTACCAATAATATTCAAACTTCCTGAAAAACGACAATCTAAAAAATGATACTATCTCTTATCTTATTTTTTATAATTTTCTATTAAGCCTCGTATAGTAGCCAGTTTAATCAATTCTGTGGTGTTTTGCACACTGCTCTTTTCAATCATATTTTTTCTGTGTGTTGAGACTGTGTGAACACTGAGGTTTAAAATTTCACCTATCTTTTTGCTGGTCTTTCCTTCTGCCAATAAAGAAATGATTTCAAGTTCTCTCTTTGAAAACTTGTAGGAAGCACCTGTAGAGCTGAAGTTGCTGGAAAATATTTTTTTTAATAATCCTGTTTCTGATTTTTTATAAACGATAAACTCATTCACTTCATCTTTTTTAAATAATGAAATATCAGATATAGATAGTATAGAATTGATAGGTTGTCCTTTGGAGTTGACTTTAAATGGCCTCATTTCATATAAGGTCCAGATATGGTTGCCATCACTTCTCTTCATTTTTAAAGTAAAGCCAAATTTAAGATCGGTGACTTTTCTTTTCTGTGAATACAAATGATAATATTTAAAAAGCAGTGGAAGGATTTCATTGTCGAAAACCTCTCTCTGCATCGGATACAATAGGGATAAAATAAATTGGATGTTTCCTTGCAAGAATTTTTTATGATCAAATCCTAAAAGTGATTTGGTATTGGAACTGAAAAAATCATAACTGCAACTGACATGATTGTATATTCCTGTAATGGTAGGTGAATTTACATTGAATAAATCTGGTACGATTAAATCTCTTTGGCTACCCTTGATTTTTCCTTCAGGATAATTATAGAATTTTCTGGTAATATCTACCAGCTTTCTATTAATTGAGTCGGAAACTGTTTTTTTTTCCATGTGCTTTTTGAAATTGAAAAATATTATACTACTGTATTAGTGATCTAAAAACTAAACTAACTAGTTGTTGAAACATGATTTAATTTCTCCTTTAAATCATACTTCAATGAAAGAGGACTTAAAGTTATATATATTACTGTAACTTTCTAGTATTCTATTCCTTAAAGGAAAGGTTTTTGTAATCTAAAATGTAAATTATAGTGCTGTTACGGTATTCTTAATATACTTCCAATAAAAAATTCTAATGTCAGCTGAAAACTATTAGGAATACAATTTTTATAATACTAATTCGCCTGCAAAAGGTAAACATTTGAAATATAAAAGATTAATGGGTTTTGTGGATGGTTTTCTTTTGGTAAATTTTTAAAATGTATAGATGAAATGAATATTTCTTCGGATAAAACAATTAAAAATTGAAACTGTTCACATTCTAAAATCGTAAAAATACACTATGAAAAAGATGGTCTTAAAAACATTAGTCTGGCTCAGATCCAGTTTGGGTTTTAGGCAGAAAAAAGCAAACATTGACATGATTATAGAAGAAAACATGGCAATGATGAAAGAAATAAGAGCTAAGAGAATAAGCTTTTATAGGCATTATAAGAAAGCTGAATCTTATTTATGATTTAGCTGCTAAAGTGTAATAACCTGCAGGTTTTTTTATTTTATTATTTAATATATATATCAGTCAGTTTTACAGAAATAATTTTTTTTCTGCTGTTGTTTTGTTGCCCAAAGCTACAGGCAATAATCTTGGTTGCTAACTACCTATTTCTTCTATAAGATTTTTCTTCAATCTAAATTTATCTTATTTTTTAAGAGTTCGGCTCTAAGTTGTTCTCATTTAAATGTTTTGTATTATGCCATTTTTTAAAGTATGGATATTCTAAGATAATGTCATTTAGCTGGCATGTAAATTTATACTGTACATTATATAAGATAAAAGAGTCATTTTTGGATTATAACAATCTTTGAAAAGCTTAGTATATTTAAGCATGAACTCTCTGGAAACAATTTTACTTAGTATATCTATTCTTATTATCATTAGTACTATTGTTGCTAAAGTTTCAAAAAACATTGGAATGCCAGTACTTTTAATTTTTATAGGTATTGGTATGCTTGCTGGTTCTGAAGGGCCTGGTGGTATTGAGTTCGATAATGCATCGGTTGCTCAGAATGTTGGAATAATTTCATTAATATTTATACTTTTTTCTGGTGGGCTTGATACCAACTGGTCCAAAACCAAACCTGTTTTGTGGTCGTCTCTAAGCCTTTCTACGCTTGGAGTTTTAATTACAACATGTTCTGTAGGAGCATTTGTCCACTTTCTTTTTAATCTGCAATGGGCCCAGGCATTTTTGTTAGGTGCTGTAGTATCGTCAACAGATGCAGCAGCTGTATTTTCTATATTAAGCTTAAGTAATTGTAATCTGAAAGGGAAGGTAAAACCTTTACTGGAAGTTGAATCGGGGACTAATGATCCCATGGCGATATTCCTTACGATAAGTCTTATATCTTATATTACAAACAGAAGTACTTCCTATATTGATTTTTTTGAGTTGTTTATTCTTCAGATGGGACTTGGTTTTCTTATTGGATTTTCGGCAGGCAGGCTAATGGTGGCAATTATAAATAGTATCAGGTTTCCTATTGAAGGTTTTTACACTGTTTTTGTGTTGGCGTTTTCAGTATTAATATATTCCTTTACAGCAAAGGTAGAGGGGAGTGGATTCCTTGCTGTATATGTTGCAGGAGTTGTGGTTAATAAATATGAAGTGGTACACAAGAGGGCCATATACAGATTTTTTGATGGTCTGGCTTGGTTGAGTCAGGCAGGGATGTTTATCACGCTGGGCTTGCTTGTATTTCCAAGTAAACTTGTGCCAGTGGTGTTTACCGGAATTCTTGTTTCTGTTTTTCTGATAGTGGTAGCAAGGCCATTGGGTGTGTTTATATCACTGGCAAAGTCTGAATTTAATTATCGTGAAAAGCTATTGATTTCCTGGGTTGGTCTGCGAGGAGCTGTTCCTGTCATTCTTGCCACCTTTCCTCTCTTGGCAGGTATAAAAGAAGCCGGGTGGATATTTAATGTAGTGTTTTTTATTGTGCTATCATCAGTTATTGTACAAGGATGGTCCATATCTCCAATAGCTAAATGGCTGAAGCTTGACGCACCATCAAAAACAAAAATAAAATCACCTGTTGAGTTTAGTTATCCCCCGGATAGCACTATGAAGCTTATTAACCTTCGTGTTCCTGAAAGTCATAGCAGTATTAATAAATCTCTGGTTCAGATTCCTCAGTTGAAAGGGAACCTGATTGTAACCATCACAAGGGACAATAATTACTTTGTGCCAAGCGGAGGTACAGTGCTGGAGCCAGGAGATATAATTCAGGTTTTGGTGGCAAAAGAGAATGTAGACGAATTGAAAGAATATTTCTCTTGATTTGAAGAGAAAGAACCCGAAGTACTTCATGGATCATAATGCTTCGGGCCTTAAAATTTTTACCTATTGGTTAAAGACTATTTCATTAACCATTCGGAGAGAGACTTAATGTCTGTGCAGGGGATCGTAAGTGTAATATAATCCTGGGTAAGAATTGTGATAGAGATCACTCCTTGAGCAATGGCACCGGTTTTTACTTTAGTTCTGCCAACCAGTCTGCCAATAAATTTTAGCCCAAGCTTTTTGTACGATTCACTTTTTTCGTCTAAAACAGCAACTACTGTTTTATTGTTGAGTTCGGCTGAAATTTTTTCGAAATCCATCTCTAAGGTTTGATTTATATTTGGTTAAAATATAATTATATTAAAGGGATTCTATGATCTTGCTTCAATATAAGTATTAAAATTCAAATTCAAAAACCATTCCTGTTTTTTTATATGATCATTAATATTTCATTAAATATAATTTATGATACCTTATATTGTTCGAGCCACTGAATGGCCTTGCTTTTGTCTGTAAAGACCCTTGCCGGTACTTTGTGATTTTTAAATTTAATAAAAAAGTTTCCAATTATTTCATGCACTTTACTGTTGATAATAAATGCCCCGGCTGTCAGATAACTTGTGCCTTTATCTGAATTTAAAAGGTTCATTGCATCTTTGGTCATGTATTTAACATTCCTGACATCGTTGAGGAGAGGATAGAATTTATTTCCTGAAATCTTTATTCTGTTTTCTAATGCAAATTGGGCAAATTCATAGGTTATAACCATTTCTTTTTTGGTGTAACAATTAATAATGCCATTTATAATTTTTATAGAGAGAAACTCATCTTCATATTGATTTTCCATATACGTTTTCCCCTGTTGGGAATAAATTTTTTAGCTAACGATTTATTGCACAAAAAATTTTATGCTGTTGTTAAAATAAAAAGGGACTAAAACTATTAAAGGTTATGAAGCAATTAGGTTTATTCATCATTTCTTTATTAATATTTTTTATGGTTTCATGTTCTTCCGGAACTTATGTCGGCAGAACATATACCAACAGTTATGGATATGATTATTATCCTTATTCATACTACAACTATGATCCGTACTGGAATAATTATGGTACCTATTATCCCTATTCAGATCCCTTTTATCAGAACTACACCTATGGCTATAGTTGGAATTACTATCCTTATAATTACAGATACTATCATAACTATGACCGAAGTATTGATGAGATGTGGTAAGCTTAGCGAATGATAGAAATATATCCGTTAATAACCTTCCCTTTATCTCCTTTAATTGTATAATAATATTGTCCCATTGGCATATCCTGTCCATCTGTAGTTTGGCCATTCCAGATAAAATTCTCATTATCGGAATAGGTGTATTCAAATACAATGCGGCCTTGCATGTCAGTTATTGTAATTTCATTTTCTTTTGAAATTACCGGTGCAGTCCAAGTCTCATCTTTTAGAGGGTATAGAATTACTTCTTTAAAGCAATTTTTCTCCGGTATGGTCAATTGTTTTCTGGAAATACAACCTTGAGCATCTTTGATTAAAAGTAGAGCAGGTCCGGAGCCTAACTCTTCAAATACGGGAAATTGCTGATAGTCTACTCCATCGTTTAGAGAAAACTGATATGCGGGTTTTCCACCTTTTACCGATGCAAGATCAATAGTAATTTTTCCTGAACCTTTCTCGTACTTACAAGCCGGTTCAATATGAATAAAAGCGTCTATCGCATCTGCTTTGCAAGGAACAGTGTTGCTTTTGCTTGTATTTTTTGCCAGTACATGCTCTGTCTTTTGATCAATGACGAGTTTATTGGAACTACCTTGAGGAATTGTTTCAGGAGGCGAAGTGACTGAATCAGTCACAATTTGTAAATTCGATGTTGCTGAAGGAACGGTCTGTGGTATTGGTTCAATATTGGTTTGTTTCTGAATTGTAATTTCAGGATTTAAGGTTTGAGGAGTAACTTCAATTCTATCGTTCTGTTGAGCATCTGAGGATATTAATGATGCTTCTGGAACTGGTTTTGAAAGGTCAGCTTTATCAACATTTAATTGATTAGCTTTGAAAGATATGGCAAAATAGGTGATAGCAGAAACCAATATGATACCAGTTGCGATTCCTCCATAAAGCTTGTTGCGACTCGCAGTTCTTTGTTTCAAAGAAATTTGTTTTAAATCCTTTCTCAGGTCTGCCAGATTCAATTCTACGATAGCTTCATTCGCGAGCTTTTGAAATTGCACTTCTTCCGCAAGACTTTCGTGCTTTTCCATCATATCCTTAAAATCAGAAAGCTCCTGACCGGTAAGTTCCCCGTTAAGGTATTCATCTATCTTCTCAAAACTGGCTCTCAGGTTGCTCATGATTCATTAATTCTTTTACTAAAGGATTTTTTTTCAGCAAAATGATAAGCTGCTGTTTGCATTTGTAGTTCCTGGTTTTGGCTCCGTTTTCAGTCGAGAAGCCCATCTTTTCACAAATTTCTTTCATTGACATTTTATGATAGATGGTGTAAGAAAGAAGTTCTTTACATCTATCGCCAAGCTGCTCAAGTACTGAAGTTAAGAGTTGAGACCTTTCTTCGCTTATCATCAGGTCAAGTGTGTCGGTCTCCGAATAATTTAATGATGTAGATTCTTCTTTATAGACTTTTTCTTTTACCTTTCTCCGCTTGGCTTCATTAATCCATAAATTCCGGGCAACTGAGTATATAAACGCTCCGACTTCATAGCTGGAATCAAACCGGTTAAGTTTTATTTGCCTGTAAAGTATGACAATGGCTTCCTGAAAAATATCTTCAGCATCCTCAGAATTTCCTGAGTTTTCAATGATTAGTTTTTTTATCCTTGGAAAATAGGTCTTGTAGAGATAAGATAATATCTGAGAATTATCTTTCCCTGCAATAGATTCCAGGATGTAAGTATTGCTGTAAGCCACTGAAACGGATTTTATCAACCTTCCTACAAATTAAGGAATTAATTGTAACCCCTTTTTTGATTTTTTATTAAAGTTTCAGATCAATTTATTGAATTTGTAACAAAATTTCATAAAGTTTGACTAGTTTTAAAGTGCTTTGGAAGCACCAGCTAAATGAGAATTTATCTAATATTTTTAATTTTATCTTTTCAGTCTTTAAATTCCATTGCACAGCAGCCTGAAAACAGGTTCCTTCCTGTTCAACTATATCAGTTCTATGAATTTTATTCCTTAACAAATCCTGCACGGAGTTCTGAGAATTTTAAATATGACATCAATGTTGGTCATAGGGGAAGTGCTGCTGAAGGAATCACTAATCATATAAATTATTTTAATGGTCAGGCTAAATTTTATCAGAAATATGACCGCTTTCATAATGTAGGCTTAAGTTTTATAGGTCTTTCGGAAGGACAATATTTTAAGAAAAATCAGGTGATGGTCAGTTATGCATGGCATATGCCTTTAGGAAAGAAAAATTATCTTTCGGTCGGCTTGTCCCTAGGAGCATTCAACTATTCTGTAGGTGCCACGCAGCTCACGGCAGGCGCAAACTCTACGACAAGTACAGGAAATGCTGGCGTATTATTTTACAATGATAATTTTTTTTGCGGGGCCTCAGTAAATCAGTTAAATAATGGAAGGGTAGTGCCATACAACGAAGTGACAAGGCTTGCTCGGCATTATAATATAATATGTGGTAAAATTTTCCATTTAAATCACTATTTTTCATTAAAATCTGCTTTGCTGATTCGATATGTAGATAATCCGAAGATTGACATCGAAAAACCCTTCCCTCAGATATATTTTGGTACCATCCTGGGTGGATTATTCTCTGCAGGAGCAGTTTATCAATATAGAAATGGTATGGCCCTGACCGCGGGCCTGGAAGGAATTTATCTGAATGACAATAAATTAAATATCTTCTTTTCTTATCAGGTATATAGCAGCCGTACCAGACTTAATCTACGTTCTTATGAGATTGGATTAGGCTTCTACATAAAAGAGAAAAGAAGTTCGGTGAAGTTGGAAGATGATGACTCGGAATAAAGGGTTACAATCAAAGGTCTTGACTGTAGTATTAAATACGCAGAAGAGTGATAAAAGAATGAGTAAAAGATTCTTCAAAATATTGTTTTATCTCATAGTATTTGCGGCAACAGCCGGATACAGTCAGACCATACCCTGGACTGTACAGGAAACTTCTATTGTCAAGGATATTACTATAAATATTAATCAGTCTTTGTATGAGGGAGATACTTTACTGCTCGGAGCTTTTTATAGTAGTTCCCCAGGTTTTCCTAAGTGTGGCGGATTTGCAAAAATACCCGGGGATTCGGTTCTTATAGTATATGGAAAGGATGCATACAATGATGGCTTTTTGAATGGTGAACAATATGAGTTTAGGGTCTATAATCCTAAAAAGGGATGCTATATGGAACTGGTCTCATATAACTCATATACATTTGGAAGTCCGGCTTATTTAGATGATTCTTCATTGTCAGTAGTCCTTGCCCAGGTCGTTTATCCTCAAACAGTCAGTTGCAGGAGCAAAGAAGATTTGTCCCCTATAATTAATGATAATTTAATTACTAGGTTTTCCTCCACTCCATATGGTTTGGCAATTGATTCTATCACAGGAACTATTAATACTGAAAACAGCAGGCCTGGTGTATATAAAATAAATGCTATTACAGAAAGCTGTCTGATGAATGATTCTTTTCCTATTACCATAACAGAAGAAAAAAAAATTTTTCAAACGCAAGATACTGTAGTATGTGATAAGGGGGCTCAAATAGGTACCTATCTATCTGCCAAAAGCTATTCCTGGAACACAGGAGATTCATTGCCCCATATTTATGTGACTAAGTCTGGTGTATACATTTTGGAGATGGAAGATACAAATGGATGCTTGTCGGATGACACTATATCTGTGAATATTTTTAATCTGAAACAAAGCATACTTGGTAATGACACGACTGTTTGTTTAAGTTCTTATACACTTACTGCCCCAGAGGGATATACTTATGAATGGAATACAAAATCAACGGATAGATCTATTGTAATAAACAATTCCGGAAAATATACGGTAATCGCTAAAGATAAATATTGTTCCATATTGGATACAATAGATATCACATTAAAAGAGCCAGTTCAATTTGATCTGGGAAAAGATACTATTTCTGGTTTATGCACACTTCCATATCACCTGCAAGGCCCGTCAGGCTATAATTATTACTGGAATACAGGAGAAACTACAGAAGAAATAAACGTCACTAAATCGGGTATGTATACCCTTGATCTTTCTGATGATTATGGATGTAAATCCCGTGATAATATTTATCTGGATTTTTCTTGGGCAAATATACCTCAGGTAAATCTTGGACCTGATACCATAGTTTGCGGTTCACCTTCATTTACGATCAATGCAGGAAAATCAGGCTTTGAGTATCTATGGAATACCGGGGAATCAGGCGGTTCTATTGAAGTGACGTTTAGCGGATTGTATAGTGTAAATGTTAAAGACCAGAATGGATGCTCAAATTCTGATACTATTGCTGTGGGATTTAAGAGCGGGTTTCTCGCAGGAAACATCTCTGTTGAAATTGATAATCCACCTTGTAGTGAGAATATAAGTGTTGCACTCGTTCCGGATTCACTTAGCGGAACTTCCCCATATACATACGATCTGATAAGAGATGGATTTGTAATGAGTAATAGCGCTAACGGAGTATTTTATAATGTTAAAGAAGGTACCTATAATTTTGAAATCAGAGATTCCAAAGGTTGCAAAGCATTTAAGACTAATGATATAATTATAGTTAAGAAAGCTGGACCTTGTCTCTCAAATGTGCTTGCATTTACCGGGACATCGCAACCTTCTTATTATATTGAGTTTCCCGGTACGACAAAAATTTATGATATGAGCGGAATTCTTATCAAAACTATTCCGACTCCTGCCGAATGGGATGGGACGGGAAATAACGGAGAAATCGTACCTATGGGAGATTATATTATTGTTTCTGATGAAAATCAAAGAATTATAGTCACTGTGATAAAATAATAAGAATATTTATAAGAGAGGGGTTACATTATAGATACCAATTTGTAGAATAATCAAATTTGCCTTGATTCTATTCGGCGATCTTACTTTTTATACAATCACTGGAGTGATTTTTTATTGTATAAGTGTCTTCGGTTTGGAATAGCGTGGTAAGTGTTTTGTAATTTTTAAATTTTTTTGGTTAAAAAGAAGCAGGTAGTGAAAACTATCTGCTTTTTTTATAAAACATTACTCCGGGAAAATTGTTTAGCTAAATCATTTTTAATCACCAAGCTACAACAATTGAAATATGGAAAACTGGTATCAATACATCTTCAATGGAAAAGTCTTGTTTCTGCTGGTTCTGATTTTCTCCTCTATGTATATTCATTATAGGGGAAAGGTTAGATATACTTTCTTTCGCCAACTATTGGATCACTCTACTTTTATGGCCCCAGTTAATTTGCTGATGTATGTATTTTCTTCAGCCCCTTCCAGACCTTACCTGGAGGTATCTAAATATGACGATTTACAGACTTTAAAGAGCAACTGGGAAACGATCAGGGATGAGGCTTTGTGTCTGGAAAGAAGTGCATTGATAAAGGGCTCCGATAAGTACAATGACATTGGTTTTAATTCATTTTTCAGAAGAGGGTGGAAGAGGTTTTATCTGAAATGGTACAATGATTTTCATCCATCTGCTTTGGAATGCTGCCCGAAAACAGTAGAACTGGTAAAAAATATTCCTTCCATAAAGGCAGCTATGTTTGTGGTATTGCCGGCAGGTAGCAAACTCCCGGAACATCGAGATCCTTATGCGGGCTCTCTCAGATATCACCTAGGCCTGATTACTCCCAATTCTCCGAAATGCGAATTGGTTCTGGATGGGCAACCTTATTTCTGGAAAGATGGTGAGGATGTTTTATTTGATGAAACATATATTCATTATGCGGAAAATGCTACAGATAAAGACAGATTAATTTTTTTCTGTGATATTGAAAGGCCAATGAAATTGAAAATCGGCAAATGGCTCAACAGCTTCTTCGGTTGGTTTATTATGGCTTCAGCAGCTTCTCCTAATAAGGAAGAAGATAAAACCGGGAATCTGAATAAAATATTCAAATATCTTTATCAGATAAGGTTACTCGGCAAAAGAATAAAGGCATATAATAAAACTGTTTACTATGGAGTGAAATATGCTCTTTTCGGTTCTATCATTTACCTTATTTTCTTTTAGCGAGTTCTATTTGAGGAAATTTTAAAAAGGATTTTAATAAAAAAGCATAGGGCTAACCTATGCTTTTTTATTGAAGTACCCTTTATTAAGGTACTTATTAGTCATTATTTTTCCCCGAGGCATTTTTAAAATCACCCATGGAAATTGCCATCAGCTCCTTCATAGTTCTTTGCATACTGTCTGTAGATCCGTCAAGGAATATCGTATTACCTTTACCATGTTCAGCAAAATTCTTTACTGCTTCTGTCCACATCGAAAACAGAATAAGAGAGGAATTAAGATTGGCTTCCTGCATTTCTTTGGCAGCTTGGGTCATACCTCTTGCTACTTCTTGTCTGAATAAAGCTACTCCTTGTCCGCGAAGCATTGCAGCTTCTCTTTCGGCCTCTGCAGCAATTTTTATAGCATTACCTTCTGCTTCTGCAGCTTTGGTCTTTGTGATAAGCAAAGCCTGACCTTCGTTTTCAGCAGCAGCTTTAAGATTGTTGGAGGCAACTACCTGAGCCATTGATTTCATAATCTGGTCATCAAAAGTGATATCATTCATCTGAAGGTCCAACAAGTGATAGCCCCAGCTTTCAAGGGTTAAATCAAGCTGTTCTTTTACATCTTCTACAATTTCTCTTCTCAAAGAAAGTACTTCAGATTGCTTCTTTGTTGCTACAAATCCTCTGATTGACCCTTCTACTGTGCGTATGAGCGCCTGCATGAAATTGGTCTGGTCTACGAATTTAAAAGCAACATTTTTTATAGTTTCTTCTTTCTGGTCCAATACGGAGTAAAGTAACATCGCAGTAAAATTTACATTAGCTTGGTCAATGGTAGTGGCCTGGAACTCAAGCTCTGCAGAATGATTCTGGACTGATACTCTGTTGTGTATGGTTTCAATCAAAGGGATTTTCAGGTTTAATCCGGGAGACATAATTCGACGATATTTCCCGAAAATAGTGATCACACCGATTGTTCCCTGTTTTACTGTAACAAAAGAACTAAATAAAATAATGAGGGCCAGGATGGAGAAAATAATAAAAACGTAGATCATAATAGTAAAAGAGTAAATAATGGTTTATTAAATCCTATATCGATATATAAAGCCAATAGTTGTTGAATTACAAAAAATAATGAAAATCTTTCCTGAAAATTTATCCCAGTTAAATGGATAAATCCTGAAAATTGGGCCACCAGAGATTAATAGAAAAAAGTCCTGCTTGGTCTCTTATCAGGCAGGACTTTTTACGCTATGCCTGATTGTTGTTTACCTTAATGTTGATGCAATAAATAAGATCGTCTATGGTGGACTCCGGAGTTATTTCATTACTTCCTATGTCTATTTTAAAAATGTTCTCTACGTTGAATAACAAAAGATTAAAATCTATAATTGTTAATTTCAGATCTTTTGTAAAGGATGAAGTACTGTCAATTTTTTTTGAATGGATCAGAATTTCTTTATCCAGAATTCCATAAACAGTTTTTTTAATATTTCTCATAGCAAATGTATTTATAGCTATGACAACGTATTCGGTGATTACCCCTATACAATCATTTGTAAAATTTTATTTTTCTTTATCTGTATAATTTGAAATTCAAATTTACGTTCCCCAAAAATATTGTGACTGTTACACAATAAATTTACTCTAGGTTACTGAGCTTGGGTATGGAATTATCCTTGAATTTAACTCCTTCGGAAATCCCTACTGTTCGGTTCTGTTTGTGATACAATTCTTCAGCTTTTTCTGAAGAAACAATCTGTAATTCAGAATAAGTTGTTTTTCCGGAAACAATTGGAAACCCTGCTACTCTTGCTGTTTCCGAGCATTCGAGACAAGTTTTTGTATTTGGTAAAGCTCCGAGTCGTAGTTCCGGAATCACTTTCTGGCATTTGATACATTGCATGGTTTAAATCTTATTTTGAGTATTTTATTTTTGTTCCCTTTTTTTAATACCTCTTACTGCTTCTGCAGTCCAGGGATCTTCAGGCCAGTGATGTTTGGGATATCTCATCCTGAGTTCTTTCCTCACTTCCTGATAAGTGTTCTGCCAGAAACTTTTTAAATCCTGAGTTATCTGCACAGGCTTATATCCTGGTGATAACAGATGAAGAATGACTTTATTTCTTCCTTCATTCACAGCAGGGGAATCAAGTAAACCAAAGACTTCCTGAAGTCTCACTGCCAGAACCGGAGGAGCTCCATCTTCTTTGTATTGTAGTTTGATTAGAGAACCGCTTGGAACTTTGATATGTGTAGGAGCGAGATGGTCCAGCCTTTGAAACAGGTCCCAGGGAACTATCGCTGAAATGATTCCTTCAACCTCCAGCCTTTTAAAATCTTCTTTCTTTCTGAGGTTCTGAAGATAAGGAGCTATCCATTCTTCAGGATTATCTGTAATGTATTTTCGGTTCAGTTCAGGCCACGGCTCTGTGGTCCTCCATAGATGAAGGCTCATTAAACGTGCCATCAGCTCATCCGTTTCTTCCGACCAGGGAAGCAAATCTTTACCTTCCGATTTTATAACCGAACTTAACATTTCTGACAATTCATCATCAGGGATGTTTTTAAGAGGGGTCGAACTGACTATAAGTTCACCGATCTTAATCTCGTTTCGTGCAATCAAGATCCCTTTATTTTTATCCCAGCCTACTGCTCTTTTACTTTTTTTAAGGTGGTCCAAATTGTCAGGATTAACGGGTGCAGCAAGAAAAATTTTTCCTTCACCCATACCCGCATCAAGATGAGCAATGGCAAGCCAGTTTTCAATATTCAAAGGATCAAACTCTCCGAGTCGTGCAGATCTTCCGTTTGCCAGTCTATATGAATTATTTGCTGCATCTTTTTTGATAGCAATTCTTTCAGGATATGCATCTGCAATCAGTTCCCCAACAGAAGCAGCGTCTACAAAAGAGTTGTCACTGTTAACATTAAATGTTTTCCTCCAGGAAGAAGCTATACGTTCAATTCTTTCGAGGATATTTTTTTCAGCATTTGTAGATTCCTTATTTCTCCATCTTCTTAAAGCCTCTATTCTGAGTATCATATTACTTCCGGCTTCTTTGCGCAATGGATCTCTTTCTTCAAGGATTGCCGCAAGGTCTGTAGCAAGTGAAAGCTTATCTTTATGTTTACCTTCAATCAAAAGGTGCGCGATTCTTGGATGCGTAGGTAATTTGATAATTTCTTTTCCTCTTTTGGTAATTTTTTCCTGATCATCAATGGCATCAATGTTTTTCAAAAGTTCCTTGGCTTGTTTTACAGAACCCTGTGGAGGTGCAGTAAGAAAGGAAAGGCTGTTGATGTCTTTTGCTCCCCAGTTTATTAACTCCAGCATCGTAGGGCTTAAATCTGCTTCAAGGATTTCTGGTTTCCTCTGGTCTTGAAGATATTGATGTGATGGCTGAGCCCATAATCTGTAACAAATTCCTGGTCCAAGTCTTCCTGCTCTACCCGCTCTCTGGTCAGCAGCGTCTTTAGTGACAGGAATTGTTTCGAGTTTTGTTAATCCGGTTTTGGGATCAAATTTGGGTGCCCTTGAGAAACCACTATCTACAACGATTTTTATGCCTTCTATTGTTAAGCTGGTTTCTGCTATAGATGTAGCCAGTATTATTTTTCGATAGCCACTATGATCGGGAGACAAAGCCTCCTGTTGTCTTTGCAGAGGAAGGTCACCATACAGTGGCAATATTCTTATATCTCTCAGATCTTCACTCAGCAAATCCAGGGTTTTGAGTATTTCTCCTGTTCCTGGTAAGAATACAAGGATATCGCCGTGATCATGTAATGAAACTACTTTTCTTACCGCCTTTGATATCTGCTGAGGAATCGGAAGAACATTATCTGGCGGCATATAATTAACAGTGACCGGATGTTGTCTGCCAGTGCTGGAAAGTATCGGAGCCTTGTCCAGTAAAGAAGATAGCTGATCGCCATTTAAAGTTGCAGACATAATCAAGATACGTAAATCTTCTCTGAGTACTGTTTGTACTTCCCGGCAGAGTGCAAGTGCAAGATCCGCGTGCAAGCTTCTTTCATGGAATTCGTCGAAGATAACAAGACCAACATTATCAAGAGAATTATCCTGCTGAATCATTCTTGTCAAAATACCCTCGGTAAGTACTTCTATCCTTGTGTCTTTAGTTACTTTATTGTCAAAGCGCACCCGATATCCGACCGTTTTCCCCACCTCTTCATCCAGATGCTGAGCCATTCTTGATGCTACTGCTCTGGCAGCCAGTTTTCTGGGTTCGAGCATAAGAATTTTTTTGCCTTTGAGCCATGGTTCATTATATAAAGCAAGTGGAAGGACTGTACTCTTTCCTGCTCCTGGAGGAGCTTGTAATATCAGGGTAGTATATAGGTTTAATTTATCTTTTATATCTGGAATAATTTCCTGAATCGGAAGATCAGTTAGGCTCACTTTAATTAAATTATATGAATATGAAAATCAATTAAACAATTCAATATTTAGAAGTGCTAATTTTGTTTTAAAATTAGAAAGACGACATAAGAAAAGCTATCTCAAAAAGTTTTATATTGTAATTAACATCTTTTTGATATGAAGAAATGTGTTTTTCTTTTGCTTAGCAATATGTTGTTGTTTTATGTTTCATCCTGTTCTCAGAATAAATCTATGAATACAAATGAAAAATCGGTGGGGTTAGAAAAGTTCCATGTGGCGAAAGATTCTTCCCAGTTTAATGCTTTGAATCCTGAAGAAGAAAGGGTTATAGTGCATAAGGGTACAGAAAGACCTTTTACAGGGAAATACTACAAAAACAAAGAAGGGGGAACTTATATCTGTAAAAGGTGTAATGCGCCTTTATACAGATCTAAAGATAAGTTCGACTCTTTTTGTGGATGGCCAAGTTTTGATGATGAAATTCCTGGTGCTGTAGAAAGAATTCCTGATCCGGACGGAATGAGAGTTGAAATTATCTGTGCTAACTGTAAAGCGCATCTCGGACATGTTTTTGAGGGAGAGGGTTTTACTGTAAAGAATATAAGGCATTGTGTTAATTCTGTTTCCATGGAATTTGTACCGTTTAAAGAGAAGTGATAAGATACATACCAGATCATAACAAAAGTCCCGAAATTTTTCGGGACTTTTGTTATGATCTGGTTGAAACTTATGCTTTTAATAACGCTGAATCTCAACCTCAGTTTCATCCTGATAAGGCGATTCAGAGTTTATCTCTACATCTCCGTCTCTCTCAATTTCAACATTATCATTGCTATTGAAATTATACTCGCTGGAAGCATCATATCCTTCATCCATAGGAGTTCTTGCTTCTTCATAATAATATTCTGTTTTCTCAACAGGTTGTGGTGGATTTTCAACGACACTTTCTCTGTATTTTCTGTTGAACTGATCCTTAGGCTCTCCTCTGAAAAGCTTGGTTATACCTTTTACAGGTGAGTAGGCTATTCGCGCAATTCCTTCACCAGTTTCACTGACTATTGTGGTGGCTACTTTGAATGGAGCTTCTACAATATTTCTGAATTTTGACTGATGTTTTTTCTCTTTCTTTCTAAAAGTTACAGTTTTGGTCGCATCAGTCATTTCATCGCTTGTAGTTACGAGCTCTTCTTCGCTTGTCATAGCCTGATCGCTGTTATCTACTACGTCTTCTTCCATAAAAAGCGAAGTGTCACCCCCTGCAGTACTCGCTGATTCTTCAAAAGATGAGGTATCATCCAGCATAGATGAGCCGTTTGGGCATGAGGCAGAAGTGTCTTCAAGCATTTCATCATTCATGTCCACGTCTTCACTTTCGGACGATTCAAACTGATAAGCATCGTTATAGTTTTCACCAGTGCTGCTATAATCATATTGTCTGTCCTGTTCATCAAGTTGGTCATCATTTATGTTATAGTCATATTCGTCGTACTGGAGTTCATCTGGTTTAGATTTGTCATCGGACATTCTTGATTCGCCAGACTCGATTTCTGTACAAACATATTCCTGCGCTACTGAAACGTTCCATATCCCTGCAGCCAGCAAAATAACCATTATATATCGCATTGTCGTTTTGTTTTAATTTAAACTTACAATTGGTTAACATCAATGACTTTTTATTCCGTTCCTAAACTTTTCAATGGGATAATTATTGATGATTTTGTGAACTAATTTCTATTCATTTTTATTTGTTGTTTTTTTATAAATGTTCCCGGAAGGCTTTAAACAGGGCGATTTGGTGAGTTTGTACTTTGCTAATGAACTTAATTGAAGTCCTTATTTTTAATAATATATAGTGTAACTAATTGAAAAAATAATTGTGTATTAAGAACTGATATTATGGAGACTTCTGTATCAAGATATGAGAGAAGGGCGCGATGGATGGCTGCCTTAAAGGGACTTGTTCTTATTCTATTGGGTGTTGTAGCCTTGTTTTATCCGATTGCAACAATACTTACATTTGCAATTTATGTTGGTATAGCTACGTTAGTAACAGGCTTTATTATAACTATTGCTGCTATAGTGAATTATAAAGTTAAAGGCTGGGGTTGGGCTCTTGCTGAAGGCATTTTGGATATTATTTTCGGAATTGTGTTATTGTCGTATCCATTTATGACAGCATTAATATTTCCAATAATGGTAGGCTTCTGGATATTCTTCGGAGGAGTTTTGCAGATTTCTACTTCTATTGCCTATAGGTCTGAAGTAAAAAGCTGGTGGTTGGGACTGCTGTTTGGAATAGTAGCTATTATGTTTGCTTTCTGGATATTGTATACTCCAGTATCTTCTGCATTTGCACTTACTTATGTTATTGGCATCTTTGCTATGGTGTTTGGATTATATTATATTATCAATGCTATTACTCATAAGAGAATTGCATTTTAGTTTCCAGACTATAATTATCCAATTCTGTAATGATAAATTCTGTAAATGATTCTAAAATTGAAAGGAGCTTTTTAAAGCTCCTTTTTTGTGAATGATTTTTTAGATTCAATTAAAAGCTTAACCTTGTTCGGTTTCTCTTGTCGATAAAGTTTAAAATCAATCCTCCATAAGAAGCACAGGTAAGTAGTGTAATGATTAAAAAACCTATAAATGGAATCAGCAGGATCAGATGCAGTAATATCAGGATAATAATTGCCGCAAACAAAAGCATCCATTTACTCCAATGTTTCTGTAGTTTGTAATTTGCAAAATTGGCAAGAGCAAGGGACGTAATGACTAGGCCACAGGAAACACTAAAGAGGTAAAGGAAAATTAAAAGTACAGCGATTGGTATACCGATAATACTTATAAACAAAAGTAAAATTGCAAATGGAAATACTATGAAGTATATTAGTCCATATCCAAGGCTTTTAACCGGAGTATTTGCAAGATATACACCCGTACTTTGAAATGATACCGGCCAGATGTATGTAAGCAGGACAAACATTAATACAGCAAATAGAATATGCCAGATGAGGAAAATAGAACCAGATCTTAATGAAGACTGTGTTTTGTCCTTATGTGGTGCCAGAGAACTATCATAATCAAATCTACCGGAATGAACTTTCGGCGAAATTTTTAATGGCCCTCCTTCTTTCCAGTATCTAACGTTACTATTAAACTGGGCACTGGAATTTACTGTAAAGTTTTGAACTGCTATTTCAGCTCTTCCATTTAATTCTGCACTGATTGTCAGTTTTCCTCCTTCTATTTTGGTATTGCCATCAATGTTTCCACCTAGAGATATGGTGCCTCCCTTAATGATAAGATTACCCTTGATGATTCCTTCGCAAAATATGGTTCCTGCATATACTGTAAGATCACCATAGATTGTAGTCCCTTTACTTATGTATACTTCGTTTGCAAATAGGATTACATCTCCTTTTATGATACTGTTGATATTGACAGTTCTTGCTGCAGCTCTGAAATCATCATTCAGAACAGCATTTACATCAATAGTTTCAGATGCTGTTACCAGATCTCCGTTTATTGTATCTTCAATTGAAATGCTTTGTGCGGCTGCATACAAGTCGCCATTGAGGACAGCTTTGGAAATGAGCTTTTTGGAGGAAACATATTGGTCTCTACTTGTAGAGGAGTCTATAATTACTACATCGCCATTTTTGTAGTCACCGGCAAGAACAGGATTGTAATAAGGAAATAGTAAGTTGATAAATAATGCAATGAAGCCGGAAATCAGTATGATTTTGGAGCGTAGTTTCATCTTTATTAAAGTTTAGATAAAAACTACGCTTAGAATGCATTGTTCAGATAGGCTTAGGCCATTAGCACATGATTATAATTTTCAGGTTTTTGGAGTATTCGAGCAATTCCTTTGCTAACTGAGAAAAAAGCATTGTAGTCTATATGTACCGGCACTTGAATACGGGCTTCGAATCTTTCCTTCAAACCCCTTAACAATGCATTTCCACCGGTTACATGAATTCCATTGTAATAAATATCTGAAGCAAGTTCAGGAGGACAGGTTTCAAGGGTCTGAACAATGGTGTTCTCTATTCTTGTAACTGATTTATCAATGACATAAAAGATTTCTTTGTGGTCGATTTTTTTTGTTATAGGAATTCCTGTAACAAGGTCTTTCCCTTTGATAGTTAGTGGAGCAGGAGGGGGCTCAATATCTTCACGAACTGCCCCGATGCGGATCTTAATCTGTTCTGCAGTTTTAAGCCCCACCGCAAGATTATAATTCCTTCTGAAATGATCCTGGATTTCTTCGTCAAAAGTATCTCCGGCTGTTCTTATTGAATTAAACGATACGATTCCGGATAAGGATATGACTACGATTTCAGTTATTCCACCACCAATATCAACAATGAATTTTCCGTCAGGTTCTTCAATATTCAATCCTATGCCCATTGCTGCTGCCAAGGGTTCAAAAATCAGGTATTTTTTTCTTGAATTAAATTGTTCTAGGGCATCCCGTAAGGCTCTCCTCTCTACTTCAGTAGCATAGTAAGGGATGCCTGATATAATGTGGTCAAACCCTCTGAAAGGCAGCTTGCTCGGGAAAATTTTATCGACAAGTCCTCCAAGCATTTTTTCTGCAGAATGAAAGTCAGCTATTACGCCCCCTTTCATTGGTTTTACAGCTTTAAGGTTCTCATGAGTTTTTTCAAACATATTATATGCCTCACCTCCAACAGCTTTGAGAGAATTGTTGTATCTGTTTAAAACAATATAGGACGGTTCTGATAATAAGACATTATTTCTGTCTGTCAGAAGAGTATTATTATTGCCAAGGTCAATGGCGAAACTTTTTTCTTTGTTGAAATTTAAATTTAACATATGGTTAGTACCCTACCTGTATAAATCCTTTTAACGGCGAATTTCCTAAAAGTGATGTCTATAAATTAAGTTTATTTATCGAAGAAATGTAAAAATAAATAGAAATACTAAGATAAAACCTTTAATTTTATTAAAAATCGTCTAAATCTGCATCTCGGTTTTTACTTTTTTACAGGTTTTGCGTACATCTCCTTATAATATTAAAACCTATAGGGAATGTTATAATTTCCAATAATGGTTCCCGTTACCCAATATACTTTGACAGTTTAAAGGTCAATAGTGTGGGAGTTCAGGTGAGGAAGTTAGCAAGTGGTTGTTTATTAAATGATTCGGTAATCGGAGTTCCGATTCTCAATATGTCTGTTTTAAGGTCTTTTCTTTTATTCCTTCTTTATCTTATCTCATTTTCAGGTTACAGCTCGGCACCTATCGAGATAGGTGAAAATGATCCGGAAAAGGATTATGTTTTTACCGGAGGGGCAATTGAAATTTTTAAAGACACCAGCAGAAAAATAACAATAAAAGATATTGTAGATCATCACAATGTAGTTTTTGAGCCCTATAATGCTGCTGTGGTGGCAACTATTCTCGATTCGAAAGCAGATTACTGGATTAAATTTACAGTGATTAACAGAAAGGCTACTTCTGGTTGGACAATAGAGCTTTTTGATTTTAGAATTGATGACTTTGAGCTTTATGTTCCTAATCATTATGGAGGTTTTGAAAAATTCGAAGGAGGAGATAAGTACAATTTTATTAAAAAGACTTATAGGCATAAAAACTTTGCGTTTGATGTCAATCTTCCAAGAAATAAACCCAACGAAATTTATATTAAAGTAAGATCTGAAGGACCTGTGGGAATTATTGGTGTCATTAGAACTACCAAACGATTCCTGGCTTACGCAGTGAATGAATATTTTCTCCTGGCTCTTTTTTATGGAGTGCTCATTTCAATGGCACTCTATAATATATTTATGTTTGTAACTGTAAAGGACAAAGCTTATCTCTTCTATGTCTTTTATCTGATAAGTATCATTATATATGCTGCTACACAGGATGGAACGGGATTTCAATATTTATGGCCTGAAATGCCTGAGTTGAATCAGTTTTTGCCTGACTTTTCCCTTCTGCTGGTAATTCTGTTTGTAATACTTTATTGCAGAGCTTTTTTGCGGACAGAAACAGAGTCTATCTGGTTTGACAACATGCTTGTCATGTGGACTTTTATAAGAATGGGATTGTACCTGGTAAGTTTTGTGCATCCGGTTTTGTACAGACTAATTTGTCCATTTACAGATATAGTAATTTTTGTTTTTACGTTTGCCGCTGGTATAGATGTCTGGCGTAGACAGAAGTATAAGCCAGCATTTTTGTATGTGGTAGCATTTGGATTTTTCTTCTTAGGTTATGCCATATATGTATTCGATCATTTAAGATTTATCTCTCCTTCCATATTCTATGTTTACAGCCTTAATTTTGGCGTAGCTCTGGAAGCTATTATATTTTCTCTTGCCCTGGCAGTAAGAGTAAAGGTTTTGCTCAAAGAAAAGCAGGATATGCAGGAGCAGATTATTTGCCATTTAAAAGAAAAAGAACTATTCAGAACAAAGGTCAATAAAGAGTTGGAGCAAAAAGTACTGGAGAGGACACAAAAACTGGATACCTTTGTGTTTAAGGCCTCACATGACATCAAGGGGCCTTTAAGATCTATCATTGGTCTTACAAAGGTTGGAGCAAGGGATGTGGAAGACCAGAAGGCCAAAGAGTATTTTGATCATATCCTTAAAAGTACAACAAGGCTGGATCTTCTGCTTTCAGACCTGATATCCCTTACAAGAATTCAGCAAGCCACTTTAAATGAGGAAGAAATAGATTTTAAAGCATTGGTGGAAGAGTCAATTAACAGCTTTTCACATCTGGAATTGTATAATGATATATCAATTTATATTGATATAAATGTTAAGGAGCCTCTCAAGGGAGATAAGTCGCTTTACAGGTCAGTGATTCAAAACCTGGTTGAGAATGGGTTGAAATATAGTGATCCTTCTAAGGAAAATCCGTTTTTTAAAGTATTGATAAAATCATCTGAGAGAAAGCTTTTAATGGTTTTTGAGGATAATGGTCTTGGGGTGGATTCTTCATTGAAAGATAAGATTTTTGAAATGTTTTTTAAAATAGATTCAACTACTGAGGGGTCTGGACTTGGTCTGCACATCGTAAAAATTGCTCTTGAAAAGATGGGAGGAAAAATAAATTTGGAAACTGCTGAAGGAAAGGGAAGTACCTTTACAATAGAAATTCCTTTAGTTAAACAATTGGAGTTCTCTTGAAATAAATAGAACAGGTTTTTATACCTGTTCCATTATGCTTCTCCACTACCTGATTTCTCCAGGTTTATATCTTTGACAACATTGGATCCGGTTCTACCAGTGTCGATTTTATCGTAATCAATCTCATAAGGTAGTGATCCTGCGGATCCTTGTCCATCTGAAATGTTATTCTTTTTATTCTTAATTTTTCCTGTTCCTATAAAATCTCCTCCTTCTTCCCCTTCTCCGGAGGATAGTCCATTGTGAATTTCTTCATCTGCATCTTCAGAAGTGTCAACCATAAAATCTCCGGCTTCTTCTCCTAATCCTGAAGAAAGTCCGGGATGTTCATCTCTTTCTTTCTCAGCTACTATTTCTTCTATGTCCCGGTGTTTTGTTTTCATAATTAATCCTTTGTATTCAAAACAAGTCTTGCAAGGGATTAATTTCACGCACTATTAATTGGGCTGAATAATTTGAGGATACGGACTTATCTTAACCGAATAATTCTCGGATATTTTTCTGAGCGGAGAAAGGTCAAATTGCAAGGTGTCTAATAATAATCTTCTGCAATGGTCGTCTGTAGTGAGATGGAGGAGGTGCAACTCAAAAATGGAGTTGGAAGGCTTGCCATTGCTCCTCAATTCAAATTTATGCTGTCTGCATCCACCACCATATTTAACCGCAACAGTTAATATGTCTTTAGTGATTTTGGAAGATAAAATGTCATAATCAGGTGCTCGAAAACCTGATGTGGAGTCTTTCACTATCTGTATCGCCGGATATTTACTATTTTCTTCAATAGGTGCTGTAGCTGCAGGCCCTTTTTTGCAAGAGGTGTTTATAACGAAGATAAATAGTAATAGCGCCTTTATGTAATTTTTAAAGTTCAACTTACTCATTAATTTTTGTAGAATTTACCTGAGATTATTTGATTTCCGTTCTGTATCATTATGATGTAAAAGCCATCTTTAAGAGCATTCAGATTAACTTCATTGTTATCAATAGAACCTTTGCAAAGCAAACGTCCACAAACGTCATAAATGGAGTAATCTCCTATAATTACGGAAGAGTTGAGGTAAAGAGAACCATTCAGAACAGTGCCTACATTTTGGGACTGAGTAATTGAAGTCACTATTGCATTAGCCTGTATCCAGTCTGCATAATTTGCAACCCTGGTATACACTCCCGGCTGGTTGGGTGCTGAACAAGCTCCACCCCAGCTAACGATACCAGTCTGAATGGTTTTATTTTGATTAACATCCTTGAAAACAAGAGGGCCTCCGCTGTCTCCGGCACAAGCGTCTTTTCCTCCGGCAAGAAATCCTGCACAAAGCATATTTTCTGTCACTTCACCTTCATAAACCGCTTTGCTGTTGCAAACTGGATTTGAGATAACTTTTACCTCAACTTCCTGTAAAGTATCCGCAATAAGGGAGGTAGGTTGAGTATATCCCCAACCCATGACAGTACTGGTTAATCCGTTTTTGGTATAGGTTGTATCATCTTGGGCTGGTAAAGAAACTGGTGTATTGGTTACCGGACGTTCAAGCTGGACAAGTGCAAGGTCGCCGTCTACTGTGACTGGATCATATGTTGGGTGAATGATGATCTTTTTAATGTTAATCTTTTGATATCCTGATTCAGGGTTGGTTAATGAGTAAAAGTCGATGAAAACACTTATCTCTGTTGGCTGATAGGGAATTGTATTTGAGTCTTCAGTAGTAACACAATGAGCAGCAGTAAGTATCCATTCTTTGTTAATAATAGTTCCACCACAATATATTGAGCTCTTCAGTGCTGAAACATCGGAATAGCCAATACCAATCATCCATGGATAAGCGCCTTTGGTGGCATTTTTCCCACCTATGATTCTTTTTATCTGTGCAGCTGCTGAAAAAGTCAGAAAATGGAATAAAATAATAGTTAGTATGATTGGTAGAGTCTTTTTCATCTATATTATTTTGATTTTTATAATAGCTTAAAAGGGTAAAAATGTTTTTTGTAAGAAAAAGTAAAGGCTGATTTTGTCAGCCTTAGTTTTTGGTATTCAGTAGTTTTACAATTTCTTTATGCTTTTCAGTGCTAGTGTCTCCTTCTTTAGAACCAAGTTCTTTCCATCTAGAATTTATATCGTCAATGCGGTCTTGAGAAGCTGGGTGGGTGCTTAGAAAGTCAGGAATGTTGCTATGATCCTTTTCTTCTTTGATCAGTTTCTTGAAAAATCCACCAACTCCTCTGGGGTCATATGGAGTGTCGTAAAGATATTCTACAGCATTTTTATCAGCTTCTTTTTCATCTCCGCGGCTAAATTTTAAAGAGAGGAGTTGTTGTCCGACATTAATTAGATCTCTGAAGTCCGAACCAAATATCAAGGAGATTAATACACCTGTGCCATAGGATTCCGCCAGTTGTTTTACAGTATGTCTGTTTTCGGCATGTGCTATTTCATGAGCAAGTACACCTGCAAGCTCGGATTCTGAATCGACATACTTAATTAGGCCTGTATATACATAAATATAGCCACCTGCAACACAGAAGGCGTTAAGTGTTTTGTCGTCCTCAATAATTTTTATGGTATAGGGAAACTGATCTTTGTATTTTATTTTATCAGAATTTATTAACTGATTTCTGATGTTTTCTACATAGGAATAAACTTCTTTATTCTTTTCCGGATCAAGTACAGGATATTCGGATTGACTTTCATTGATCTGATAGGAAAATTGTTCTCCTAGATTTTTATCAATATCCAGTGGGATCATCTCCATTACTGCATTGCAGCTGGAAAAGACCATAACTATCAGAAGGAAATACCACTTTTTTAAAAAAAACATGGATGCTGTATTTAATAAGAGTTCAGTAAAATTTAAACGAATATAAATTTAGAAAAAATCTGTAAAGGCAAATAATTCTTTTTGTATTGTCTCATTGAACTGGCTTTTTCACTTATTCAAAGCTCAGGTTGGCTAATTCCAGGTGGAATCTAATTTTCATTCATTTTACCTTTCCTGAAAAAAAATGAATAAAATGAGCAGATTAAAATTGTTTGTATTAGCCATTGCAATCTTTTCAATGAACATTGCTTCAAGTCAGGCTCTTATTGAACAGGAGGAGAATTCTCACATTGATGTTGTCGGAACTGCCATCAAAGAAATTGTTCCGGATGAAATTTACCTAAGTATCATCATCAAAGAGCGATATGATGGAAAGGAGAAAATAGATGTTGAAAGTCAGGAAATACAACTCAGAAACTCCTTAAAGGAAATTGGTTTCGATCTTAATAATTTTTATTTGTCTGATGTTAATGCGGACTATGTGAAGATCAAATGGAGATCAAAAGATCTGTTAAGTCAGAAAGAATATACACTTAAGGTAGATGGAGCTACTACTGTTGGTAAAGTGTATATTCAGCTGGATAAACTGAAAATCTTTGATGCTTCGATTTGGAAGGTTTATCATTCTAAAATGGATAGCCTGACTAAAGAAACGAATATAACAGCTATTAAAGCTGCAAAAGCAAAGGCTGATTATCTTTTAGGTGCATTGGGGGAGCAAACAGGAAAGGTTATTTGGGTGAATGATTCGGGTGTATCTGTTGCTCCGGTTTTGTATGTCAATTCAAATGAATGCTCTGATTTAAGTTATGGTAAGTTTAAGAATGATGAGCTTCGATTTCAGAAAATAAAAATATCTGCAAGTATTCAGGTTGAATTCCTTATAAAATAAGTAGTTAGTAGTGTGAAGGTGAGTAGTTTTTATGAGAATAAAAAAAGCTGCCTCGTTACAGGGGCAGCTTTTTGATTTATCAAATTCAGAAGTATTAAACCACAAGTACTTTTTCTTCGTGTTGAGAAAGATCCAATCCTTCTTTTTCTTCTTCCTCTGTTACTCTTAGAGGAGCGATAAAGTTCGTAACAACAAGAAGTATGTAAGAACCTACGAAAGAGAATGCTACCACAATTCCTAATGCGATAAGGTGCGATACGAAAAGAGTTGTTTCTCCGAAGGCAAGACCGTTTCCGGTAGCGTTGGCAGAGTTTACAGCAGTGTGTGCAAAGATGGCAGTGAAGAGCATTCCACTCATTCCACCTACACCGTGGCAAGGGAAAACATCAAGTGTATCATCGATGCCGGTTTTAGCTCTCAGGCCTACAACGATATTACTGATTAAGCTTGAGGCAACACCTATTACAAGACTTGAAGCAATTGTAACGAAACCGGCAGCGGGAGTGATTGCTACAAGTCCCACAACTACACCTATACAGAATCCCATTGCAGATGGTTTTTTACCTTTAACAGAGTCAAATAGAACCCATGCTATACCAGCTGCAGCTGCAGCAATGTTAGTAGTAGCGAAGGCAGAAGCGGCAAGTGCAGAAGCTCCAACCGCAGAACCAGCGTTAAAACCGAACCATCCGAACCATAGTAATCCTGTACCTAATAACACAAATGGAATGTTTGCAGGAGTAGCTTCAACGTTTTCTTTTCTTTTGCCAAGGTAGATGGCAGCAGCAAGAGCAGCACAACCAGCAGAGATGTGAACTACGGTTCCGCCGGCGAAATCAAGAACCCCCATTTTGCATAGGAATCCTTCCGGATGCCATGTCCAGTGTGCAATCGGAGCATAGATCAATATGCTGAAAAGACATGCAAAAAGAATATATGACGTGAATTTAATTCTTTCTGAGAATGATCCTGTTATCAATGCAGGTGTGATCACCGCAAATTTTAACTGGAAGAAGGCAAAAAGAACCAAAGGAATTGTTGCTGCCGCTGGCCAAGGCTTTCCGTCCAATACATTCTGGAACATAAAGAATGATGTTGGGTCGCCGATAAAACCTCCAATGTCTTCACCGAAGGCAAGGCTGAAACCAACAGTAATCCATAGTACAGAAATGATACCCATACATATGAAACTTTGTAACATAGTGGAGATAACGTTTTTAGGGTTAACCATTCCACCGTAAAAAAGTGCAAGTCCGGGAGTCATTAGTAGTACAAGTGCAGCGGCTGCCAGCATCCAGGCGATATCACCTGTGTCTAGGCCTTCTGTTTCGATTGATTTTGGAACACCCGGGAAAGCAAACGCCAGTGCAGTAACAACCAGCAAGACCGCAAATGGGACAATTGATAGTTTTTTCATAAGGTAGTTAAAATTTAGTAAAGGTTAATTGTGAACTAAAATTAGTAAATTTTATTAAAACAAGTAAAATTTTTGGGTATAAAATTTATAAAATATATTTATTGTCGCTTTTGTGCTTAAAATTTTACCTTGTTTTGAATAAAAATAGTAAAAAGCCATATTACTACCTAATTTTTTAAAGTAGAATTTTTTCTAGATTAATAAATTCCTGAACTTCTGTTATTTAAAAATGCCAATTTTGAGCAATTTGGGCATTTTTTGAGGTGTCCAAGATGAAAAATATAATTTTTATAAATGATATACCCAATTTTTGACGGTATGTTTGTTGGATTTATAAGTTTTGTTAAGTTTTTGTGTATAAAAAATGTCCAATTAATTATTTAGAGGAGTCAGTTTTTAAAAAATGGTTTTAATTTAAAGTACTTTATTAAACTGTTACACCTTATATAATATGTAAATGGATAATTTCAGCTGTTCTTATTATAATGAGAAATATTTCTCCGCTTAGGCATCCCTTTTTATTCTTGTCGATTCATTCGTGTTCTTCATCTAGTTCTTATAGGTAATACCGGTAATCTTTAGTCTTTTCAAATAGCCCACCCGTATTAGAAGTATTTTAAATCTGAATTTTTATGGATACCAAAAAGAAAACTGTCATCATTTTTGGGGGAGGTATCGGAGGGTTGAGCGCTGCTCATGAATTAATCAACAGAGGGTTTAATGTCATTGTATTTGAATCAAAGGACATTCCCGGAGGTAAAGCAAGAAGTCTACCTGTGTTAAATTCCGGTAAAGATGGTCGGAAAGATCTGCCAGGAGAACATGGTTTCCGCTTTTTCCCAAAGTTTTACAAGCACATCATCGCGACTATGGAAGAAATTCCATATGGTGATAATAAAAACGGTGTAGCTGATAATCTTGTGGATACCACTCGTATTCAAATGGCGAGGTTCGGTAAGGAGCCTGTTTTAATGCCGGCCAGGTTTCCGAGGTCCTTGCGAGAGTTTATTCAGATACTTGCCGATGGGCTTGATCTTAATCTTGGTCTTTCTACTGAAGAAAAAGCCCTGTTTGCAAAAAAGATCTGGCAATTAATGACCAGTTGTAAAGAAAGAAGAAAGCATGAGTATGAAAGGATCAGCTGGTGGGAGTATCTGGATGCTGATCAGCAATCTCCTGCTTATCAAAGTATTTTTGCCAAAGGCCTCACTCGGACCCTGGTGGCAGCAAGGGCAGAAGAGGCAAGTACCAAAACAGGAGGTGATATTTTTATCCAGCTTTTATTTGATATAGCTAAACCTGGCATTAGTTGCGACAGAGTGTTATGTGGTCCTACTAATGAAGTCTGGATTGATCCCTGGCTTGAGTACCTAAAAAAGAAAGGTGTTGATTACAGATTTAATTCAAGGGTGCTGAGCATCAATTGTGCTGATAATGCAATTAAAAGTGTCACCATTTCCTGTAATGGAAAGCAACAAGAGTTTACTGCAGATTATTACATCTCAGCAGTACCTGTAGAAGTGATGGTCAGTCTGCTTAACGATGATCTGGTAAAAATTGATCCTACATTAAATTACCTCAAAACCCTCAGTCAAAATGTTTCATGGATGAATGGAACACAGTTTTATCTTAATACTAATATTGATTCAGTTCCAGGTCATTCAATATATATAGACACACCCTGGGCTCTGACTTCCATCTATCAATGTCAGTTCTGGAGAAAATTTAATATTGCTGAGCATGGCGACGGTAAGGTCAAAGGTATATTATCTGTAGATGTTTCGGACTGGAATACTCCTGGTATTCTTTATAATAAGCCCGCCAAAGAATGTACGAAAGAGGAAATTATTAAAGAGATCTGGGAGCAGTTAAAAAGAAGTCTGAATGTCAATGGTAAGGAAGTTCTGAAAGATGAATATATCCATTCATCATTTATTGATCCGGATATTGTTTTTGAAAGTCCTATGCGCAATGAAGAGCCGTTATTGGTCAATTGTACCAATTCCTGGGATTTGAGGCCATATGCATACACTCAGGTTCCCAATCTTTTCCTGGCATCTGATTATGTAAAAACCAATACGGATCTTGCTACTATGGAAGGTGCCAATGAAGCTGCCAGGAGAGCTGTCAATAGTATATTGGATGCATCCGGGTCAAAGGCGCCTAAGTGTAAGATATGGGACCTCCATGAACCAGCCATATTTGCACTGCTTAGATGGAGAGATATGCAGCGATATAAAAAAGGATTGCCATGGTCGCATCAACAGCCATTTTTAATTAAAGTACTTCATAAAATAAGGTTCTGGTTCTATGAAAAGTCAGGGCGATAACTATGTGAATTTTTTAATTAACCATTTAAATCTTTTATACTTATGGAAAAGCTTTTAAATCTTGAAGTGTATAGTCCTTTGGACTTAAGCTTGTTTGGAATATGCTGTATTTTTTGGTTTCTTGTTTACATTATTGTAATTGTAAATATCATTAAACATAAAGTGGTAGAAATCCCGGTAGCAGCAGTGGTTGCAAACTTTTCATGGGAGTTTCTATGGAGCTGGTGCTTTCATACCAATCTGGGAGAGCTTTTTCAATGGGGGTACAGGATATGGTTCTTTATGGATATCTTTATCATTTATAGTATTTTTAAATATGGCCATAAACAGTTTCAGCTAGAGCCATTTAAAAAGCAGTCTGTGGTAATTACAGCATTTGGTCTCGCCTTTTGGATGATTGGTCTGTACTTCCTAATTCCAGAGCATGATACAGACGGATTTGGAGCTTTTTCCGCTTATCTCATCAATACATATATGAGTGCATTTTACTGCTATCAGATTATTAGGCAGCCGGAATTCGGCATTTCTAAAGTAAATGGCTGGTTCAAAATGATTGGTACTGCAGGATGTTCCGCAATGATATATAATCATTTCTGGAATATTCCCGGATATAAAGGGTTAATGGCCTTATGCGCAATTACATTATTCCTTGATTTATGGTACATATATTTACAGTATAGCCGGGTGGGAGAGAGCGTTAAAGAGGGAAAGGTGAGCTACACTCCGGCTTGATGCAAAGCAGAAAGTTTCAAGATAAATTTTAAGTTAATACATTGATGCCATCGCTTCAAGCGATGGCATCAACTAAAAATTTTTCAGATACTCTATAATACCCCTTAATAGTTCGCTTACCTTTTTTCTCAAGCTGTCTTAGCATTAAAGACATTCTTGGATTGCTTTGGAATTTATTTCTATGTAAATCAATAAATCTCCAATATAAACTGTCCCAGATATCTGTCCATGGTCCGCGGGGATAATCGCTCATTTTTAATATATAGTTCGAACCAGAGATATATGGTTTGGTAGTAATAACCTGACCGGCAGCAAACTGGCTCATCCCATATACATTAGGTACCATTACCCAATCATAGGCGTCAATATACATTTCCATAAACCATTTGTAAACTTCATCTGGATGTGTTTCGCAGAGAAGCATGAAGTTTCCTATTATCATAAGACGTTCTATATGATGGTTATATGAGTTACTAAGAACATTTGAAATGGTATGGTCAACCGGCAAAATTCCTGTGGATGCGTCCCAGAAAGATGTGGGGAGTTTTCTTTGATGATCAAAATAATTTTCTGTGCGGATATGTCTTCCTTTCAATTGGTATACAGCCCTCATGTATTCTCTCCAGCCAATGATCTGCCTGATAAAACCTTCCAGTGAATTGATCGGAACCTTATTTTGATATTCCATAACCTTTTCCAAAACGTCGGCCGGAGTCAACAAACCTGAATTGAGGAGTGGACTTAAGACTGAATGATAAATAAACGGATGCCTGGAGGAGATGGCATCCTCATAAGTTCCAAACAAATTTAACCTCTGACTGATAAAGGATTCCAGCCATGATTTTGCTTCTCTATGATTAATAGGGTATAAAAAAGGTGTTGCAGTTCCAGGATTGGCGCTGAAATTTTTTTCTATGTAATCTATTGCCTCCTTTACGAATTCATTTGGTTGAGGGAAAAGGATTGTCGGAGGTGTATGATTTTTAGGAAGTTTTTTTCTGTTTTCATTATCAAAGCTCCATTTACCTCCTCTTGGTTTTCCATTATCAATCATTAAATCAAGTCGTTTTCTTTCATGAGAATAAAAATCTGCCATATGAAATTTATTATCGGAAAAATAGTCTTCAAGGGACCTCTTAGTATTGAGAAACATGGGCGAATTTTCTACAACTGTTTTGATTCCATTAATAGCTGCATTTTTTTCTATTCGTTTTGATAGCCAGTCATCTGTGGGATCTATATAAGTAATCTGATGGATTTTATTTTTTACCAACTCTTTAAATAGCTCTTCAGTATCAGAAAATTTTACCTGGTCAAAATACATGCAATTAAATCCTTTTGATAAAAATTGGCGTTCATAAGCTTTCATACCGGCTCTGTGAAATATAAGTTTCTGTTTATGAAACTTATATTGGGTAAAAAGCAAAGGCTCTTCTATTAAACAGATAAGCTGGTTCTTCTTTCTGTGAAAGTTAATTTCAAATAACTGATGAGGAAATATTAAAAAAGCTTGATCCATAGTGTTTTTTAAAAGTTTAAAGAGGCAATAGGATGTCGGATTAATTCGTTATTTTTGCAATTCGGAATTATATTCCTCTCTGCTTACACTGGTGACGGGGGAGTCCGTCACCTCTTTTTCTCCGGTTATCCATATTTTTTAATTTATTTTGAATCCTTTTTCTTACAAAACCAGTAATTAGAAGCATTGGTTTAAAGATAAGTATGAAGGAAACCCAGACTTGTGATTATCAGCAATTTTTAGAAATACAAAAAGAAAACGCAAGGCTTAAAGAGCATATCACCACTCAGGAGAATATGTTTGGAATGACTCTGCGTAATATGGGTGGTCTTAATCAGGAACTCAAGTTTGCCAAAGAGAAAATTAAAGAACAGAATCTTCTTCTGGAAAAGATAGTTGCTGATCGTACAATTGAGCTTCTTGCAATCAATAACCAGCTGAATGCCTTGTTATATCGCGCATCTCATGATATGAAAGGGCCAGTAAGCACTTCCGAAGGTCTTCTTAATCTTATAGAGCTTACCAATGATCAGGAAGAGATTAAGGAAATGTCAAATTTAATGAGACTGACTTTACGCAAGCTAAGTAGGCTATTGGATGGACTTTCATTCCTTGGAAGATTAAAAACTGAAAAAAGTATTTTAACCAGAATAAATTTCGATACTTTCTTTTCAGAATTTAAAGATAAACTTTACCAAAATCATTCTCACAGATTTCCTGTTATTCATGTTCAATTTCCGGAAAACAGAAATTTCAATTCAGATCCGGATATTCTAGATGTTATCTTCAGAGAGATATTTGAAAACAGTATTATTTTCGGAAGAAACGATATCCTTGAAATCACCTTTGTCATGGATATAACACATGATCATATTACTTTTTCAATTACTGATAATGGATATGGAATTAGAGAAGGGCTGCTTAGTCTTGTAACAGAAATGTTTTTCAGAGGTAGTGAAAAGTCTGAAGGTAGTGGAATGGGCTTATTCCTGGTGCAAAGCGCTGTGGAACATTTGCAGGGAGAGCTCTTTATTTCAAGCGGAGAGAAAAAGGGGACAACTGTAAAGATTGTTATCCCAAATAGTAATATCTGATTTTCGACCTCGTATTTGTATTTATAATCTTCTAATGGAAGAGTAAGGAATGTATTCAAAACTTTCCACCGGATCCACCACCTCCGAAATTACCTTCTCCAAATTCAAAATTATCTTGTTGAGCTGAGTCTTTTCCCATCGACTCTGCGATTATCAATGCTTCTGCGTCAGATAAGTTAAATTCATTTTCTAAGTCTTCTTTATTTACTGTTAATCCTGCTTTAGGTGTTTTCAAAAGCTTATTTACAAACCAGGCAACACCAATCATAATAGCTCCTGCAAGTGTAATTGTTATTTCATGATGGCCAAGACTGAAATAGTATTTGAAAGTAAATACAGCAAAAGCAATAAGAAGTATTCCCAGGTGAAGTTGTAATCTGTCTTTTTGGGTTACACCAAAATATATATATAGCAAAGGTATAGTAGCTGTAGTTATATAAAATAACCAGGCCAAAGGTATTTGAGCACTTGAGTAATCATCATTAAGTACAGCATTAAGCTCTCTTACTACAAAGTAATTAACGGAAAGGTATAGTGTGAGTAAGCAAAGCAATTCAAGGATATTAAAATTATCTTTCCAGATTATCCATTTTTCAACGTAAGCATATTTTTTGATAAGCAGATATATAAGGAAGGTTGTAAGGCCTATCACAAAAGGGCATACGGCTTTACCAATATTTCCTGCATTTGATACCATATAGAAAATAAGATATATCAGAACTGCGAATGCCAAAGCTGTGATCAGGCGGTCCACATAACGGATGGCAAAGAAAAGTAGAACTGGTAGAGAAATTGTAAGTACTTGAATGAGGTTATCACTTTCATTATAGTAAGATTCGCCAGCGCGGTTTAAAATATCTATAAATATAGCTATTGCAGAAATAAAGAGGCCAACCGTGGCATATTGCAATGCATCATCAACTCCTGCCCTGAAAAACTTTTTTTCTTTAATTACCATTTCGGTTGTGAAACCTGTAATAATTGCATAAATCAACATTCTGATTGGTAATCCAGATCCAGAGATGGTGTCATGAATTGTTATCAGAGTGATAAGGCCTAGACTAGCGCATATTAATATAGAGGTAAAGAGGAATAAGCCTGTTCTTATAAAGAAATTAGGAGTGTAAAGGTTATTTATATATGTTCCCTTTATCTTTTCAAATGTGTGTTCGGAAAATAATTGTTTTTCTTTCCATACCTTAGCCTGCTTGAGAAGTCTGAGATTTTCCAGCGATTTTTTGTTATAGATAATCATATTTTTAACAGGCTTTTATGATTCTTGATTAGTAAAACGGCTAAGGCACAACTGCCGATGAAATAGAAAAACCCAAAGTAAACTAGTTCCAGGTCTGCTCCGGATTTAAACATAAAATAAAAAATAATATAGGTTATGCCTATATATAAATAGATCATGATGAAAAGAAGGAAATAGTAAGATTCAAGTTTTCTCGCCTGGAAATAATAGACTACTCCAATTGAAAATAGAATAAGTATAAATAGGAAGTGGTTGACTTCTGAAAACAAACCGGCCAATGCTGCAATGAAGAGGATGTGTATTGCAAAGTTGAGATAAGTAAATGCAAAATGATTTTTCAGATTGATTCTCTGAAGTCCAAAGACCAGGGCTATGAGAAAACAACCAAGACTTAAAGCTGTCCATATGTAAGAGTGGTCAGAGAAGTTATCCAATCCATCAAATACCTCTCTCGGAGTTACAGCTATTCCGGCCCATCCTGCAAGTCCTGTCACTGCCATGCTTAACACACCTTTATGATCAAACCTGTATGCAAGCAGGAAAAATAAAAGAGTTGGGATAATTGTGGCAGTGCCATATTGGGTTCCGAATATGGTGTATTGAATTTGTAAATAAGTTTCAAGTGATAAAAAAAGGAGACACCCGAGTAATAAAATATAATCATTCCAAGGAGAAACGCTGATTATTTCATTAAAGGAAAAGGGCTCGCTTTTTCTGAAAGTGTAATAAAAGCAGGCCATACAGGCAAGTCCAATAAGAGAAATAATTGAAATATGACCGATAGAGTCAATATTTAGATAGATGATCAGACCGGCGCCGGCTGAGAAAAGTAAAACACCCAGGTATAATACTGTTTTTACTTCCCAAAAGAGCGAAAAAAGCTTGTCTTGCTCATAATTTTCGATCTTTTCTTTGTCTTCATCGGAAATAATTCCATCAGTAAGCAAAGTATTTAAAATGATTTTTCTTTCAGGCATGAGAAAGTTTTACGATTTTTAGCATGCTTTTTGGAACGCAATTTTAATAGTTCCAGTTACCAAATTTATGGAAGATAAGAAATTTAAAGGTTTGCAGGATAGGCTTGAAAAATTATCATGGCCATCTATTTATATGTTCAAGTTTATTGTTCCTACAGAGAAAGAAAAAGAATTAGTTGATATTTTTGAGGGGCGCATTACGGAAAAAAAGTACTCTCAGAAAGGAAACTACGTCAGTGTTACATCTACATTCGCTGTTGAGTCAGGCGATTCTGTGTTACACTTTTATAAAGAAGCATCCAAAATTGAAGGTGTTGTGGCATTGTAAATTGTATATTTGAAGATACCTTAACTCAATAAAAGCATTTCTTAAAAAGCCGTCTCAGGGAAGATGGCTTTTTGCTTTTATCTCTTGGATTTTTAGAATTTATCCTTTTAGTTTAGCTATTTACCTATCTCAAATGTTATAGTATGGAGGAAACGTTTAGCATATTTTCTGAGACTATGAAGAGTAACTTTTTAAATGACAGATATCGGGAAAATACCAGAAAATAGATACAAGAATAAGTGGCTTATCCTTGCCAATGTAGCATTTGGGGTTTTAATGGCTACGCTGGACGGAAGTATTGTAAATATTGCCCTTCCTACGATTAAAACGGAGCTTCAGGCTGGCAGTGCTGTTCAATGGATTGTAATATCATATTTTCTTACTACTACCGGAACTCTGCTGATCATGGGCAGGATCTCTGATATCATAGGGCCGAAGCCAGTATATGTATCAGGTTTTATAATATTTACAATTGGTTCATTGCTCTGTGGTATTGCTCCCGGAATATGGTATTTGACAGCTTTTAGAGTAGTTCAGGGAATAGGAGCATCTATGTTGTTCGCTGTTGGGCCTGCGATCATTGCAAATGTTTTTGAGCCCAGAGATCGTGGGAAGGCTTTAGGTCTAATCGGTACCATTGTCGCAACCGGTAATAGTCTTGGTCCTGTGTTGGGCGGAGTCTTACTGGGATCATTGGGATGGAAAAGTATATTTTTTGTAAATGTTCCGCTTGGTATTATTGCAGTTGTATTTACGCTCAGAAATATTCCCGGCGGAGCTGTAAAGAAAAAAGAGTATTTTGATTATCCCGGGGCATTGTTGTTTCTTGCCGGAGCGATATTGTTTTTGATTGGACTTTATCTCGGGCCATTGGATGATTTCGGATGGAACAACAAAATCGTGATATTGAATATTATAGCAGGGGTAATGCTTCTAGCCTGTTTTTTCTTTTGGCAGAAAAAGGCACCGGTCCCTATGCTCAACTTTGCTTTGTTTAAAAGGAAAAACTATAGTTATTCAATTATATCGGCATGGCTGGCTTTTACATCTACCGGTGCAAACTTTTTTATCTTACCATTTTACCTCCAGCAAATTTTGAACTACCCTCCTGAAAAGGCTGGTTTTATATTGCTTGCAGGTCCTGCCACACTAGCCTTTATAGCTCCTATAGGAGGTTTTCTTTCCGATAAAATTGGTCCTCGATTTATTGCAACTGTAGGTCTCTTGATTTCTGCTACTGGTTATTTTTCATTTACTTTTATTACGGAAAACTGGGACTGGCATCAGATTGTCTGGAGGAGCGCTTTGATTAGCTTTGGCTTTGGATTGTTTCAATCACCCAATAGTTCCAGAGCTTTAAATTCTGCTCCCGCACACCTTCGAGGTGTTGGAAGCAGTGCACTTGCTTTTATGAGAAATTTAGGACTTCTGATGGGTGTATCAATAGCAGCAGCCATCTGGTATTCATTCAGAAAGAAAATTGCATATTCATCAGGTATTGAGGAGTTAAGCAGCCATGCCCAGGTTTATGGAATGCACTTTGTATATTATGCGCTGACGTTTTTTGTACTTAGCGCTGCTATATTGTCTTACCTCAATATTCCGGAAAATGCAGAGGATTAATTACAATTAACCCAAAGCTTCTATACATTCTTCAAAGGTTCTGAAAATTTTGCCTCCTGACTGAACTATAGCATAGTGTATCATGAGGTTTATACAGTGACCAAAATTTTCCACTTCACTGTATTCTGGCTGTTTGGAGAGATCAAACATTTTTTTTGTAGTTTCCGGAATTGTACATTCAGGTTCAGTACAGTAGGCATATATTTTTTTCTTTTTACCGAATGCCATCCCAATTTCAAAAGCAGTACCATCGTCCATACAGGCTCCGCGGAAGGGATCGATATTAGCTACTACAATATCAGCCATTTCTATCATCTGGATATTTCCATTGAATATCTGTTCACATACCAGTTCGGCTTTTGTTGGGTCGATCTGATTATCCAGTGGTATCAAGGCTTTATGTCCTTTCGAAGAAAGAAAACTATTTAATTTATCAAAATGCTCTTTAGCATTTTGCCTGAATACGTCAGGTCCGGCAAGGTAGATTTTCATGTTGATAGTATCGTTAATAGGACAAGATAAAGTAAATTTTTTCGTTGTCAGTGAATTGTTTAAAATGGATTTTTTTAGAAAAATACTTATCTCTCAAATTTAAAGTGTCAATTCAATTCATATATTTTCTGAGTAGTCCTTGGATTACAATTGCTTTATTTATGAATTGAATAAAAAAGAGATCATTTTGGAAGGTTGAAAAAGTTTCTTGTAATCAAATAGTTATAGTTGAGAGTTTAAAAGGATGTGAAAAAGTTGTTATTTTTTATCATAGTTATATTTAATATCAGAATAGTTAAATAATTTTAGCAGCTAAACTGATTACTTATTTTCCTTTTAACAGTATTAAAGAGGAATAATTCAATCTGTATTATCTCTTCATTTTGTATTTATTGAAGAAAAGACCGCATTTCTTCCGAATACAATCAAGTCATTTATAAAAGCTTAAGGATTAATGAATAAGCATCTTGCTTTTCTGAAAAAAATCGGTCTGTTGCTATTGCTCTCAGCCCTCTCATGTATTCAGCCTTTATCGGCTCAAACTCCTTTGGTACTGAACCAATATGCTAAGGTAATTGATTTTCCATCCTGCAATCCCTGTCTGAATCCTTGTAATAAAGTCACTGTTGATGATGTCACGCCATTTGCTGTTGGTGATGAAGTGCTTCTTATTCAAATGAAAGGTGCTGATATCAGCTGGGCTCAGGATACTACATTTGGAGACATTATTACTTATGGCAGTACAGGTTTCCATGAAGTCCTTTCTATCGCAGCAATTGATGTGGCTACCAAACTCATAACATTCGATAATACCATAGGGGGAAATTATTCTGTTGATGGAAAGGTGCAGCTTGTCAAGAAGTTTATAGCTCCCGGAAATTATACTGTTCCTGTCGGAGGGATCACATGTGCTCCCTGGGATGGAAATAAAGGCGGGGTATTGTTTATGGAGGTAAACGGGACTATGTCGCTTTCCGGAAGCATAGATGTTACAGGTATGGGTTTCAGGGGAGCGGTAAACCCAAACAGCAATCTGGATATTACCGAATGTGGAACAGGAGGCCCTGCAGGTGATGAATTTGCGAATGGAATATTTTTTCTCGATGGTGCTAATCTTCAATGGGCGGGACGAAAAGGAGAAGGTATAGCTGAATTTAGAAATCCTCAATATGAGCTTGGAACAGGTAAGCTAGCCAATGGTGGAGGCGGTGGGTTAAATCACAATGCCGGAGGAGGAGGAGGTTCTAACATGGGAGCAGGTGGAAAAGGAGGGGATTCCTATTCGGGGATATCCAATGAAATTTGTGGTGTGATTTCGAATGGATCTGGAGGCGTTGCACTTGATAGAATGGGTGGTTTGCGTCTGTTTCTTGGTGGAGGCGGTGGTGCGGGACATGAGAATAACCACAGAGGAAACTCAGGTGGTGATGGTGGTGGTATCATTGTCATAAAGGCAGACAAAATTGAAGGTAATGGAAATAAAATTATCTCAGATGGTTTTATTGGCTTCAACTATGATAATATTCAGGGAGGAAAAGGTGAAAATGATGGTGGCGGAGGAGGAGGTGCCGGTGGTTCTATTAAAATAGAATGCAATGATTTTGGTACTACACCTCTTACTATCCAGGCCAGAGGAGGTAATGGGGGAAGCCTTAACGCACAGGAACACGGGCCTGGTGGCGGTGGAGGAGGCGGTCTGGTGTGTTTTAATGCTGCTTCTATTAGCAATCCTTTGGTAAATGTTGTTTCAGAAGGTGGCAATCCCGGGCTAACTGCCGGTGATACTGTGAGTTATAGTGCTCAGGCTGGCGCTCCTGGTATAACAGGTTTTTCCTGCTCTACTATTTCTTCTCAACCTCCAAAAGTTATTCTGTTTTCAGCTGGTAGTGACCAAACCCTTTGTAATCCTGGTGTAGCAGTTCTTGATACAAAACTGGAAAAGACAGGAACTACCTTTACGTGGTATAAAGATGGAGTGGAGCTGACTGCAGAAAAAGATTCGGTTTATACAACGAATATTCCAGGTATATATGTGGTGAAGGTGGTAACAGCTAATTGTTCATCTACAGATACTGTCGTAATTAAAAAAATAGGAAATGAGGTTCCTGTAAATCAGTATTTCTGCGATAACGCTGGTCCTGCAACAGTAACGCTTGAAGTAGGGAATCCGGAAGCAGCAGCTAAATATGGTTGGTTTACCGAGCAAACAGGAGGTGCACTGGTTCATGTAGGAAACAGTTATACCGTATCGGGATTAACCAAGGATACTATTTTCTATGTTGTAGATACAGTTAAGGTAACCACTGTTTTTGGGCCTACCGGAGCAGGAGCAGCTCAGGAGTATTATATTTCCGATGCTAACCATAATAATATAACTATCCAGGAAGAATTAAGAAAATTTAATGTAATTGCTCCGATAAAGCTCAAATCAGTGGAACTAAGAGCAGCTCTTTATGCTGGCGGCTGTGGAGGAAACCCATCTACAAGGAGTGTTACCGTTGAACTTTTTCAAAATGGTGTAGCTACAGGACAAACAGCAACAGGAACTATTCAATGCGATGTGCCTACAAAAGTTGTTTTAGATTTTGACATTCCTCCGGGAAATAACTATGAATTAAGAATTGAGGATATTGATGCAGCATTTTTCAAAATAAGTGATGAAGAAGAAGCTTTTTCTATACCTTTAATAATGACTCTTCTTCCCAATCAGAAGAAATCGGGAGCTTTCTTTAACTGGGAAGTAGAATACGGAGCTCCATGCGGTAGAATGCCAATCTGGGCTAAAAAGAGCTGTCCGCTTCCTCTGATGCTCTTATCATTTAGAGGTGTTAGTCAGGATGGTGTAGCAAATCTTTATTGGTCTACCGCATTAGAGAGAAATGTTGAAGGCTTTATAATTGAAAGCAGTAGTGATGGATTCTATTTTGAATCAAAAGGGTTTGTATTGGCTAGTGGTCTAGGACATTACAAGTTTCAGGATGAGAATGAAGGAACTAGTTTTTATTACAGACTTAAAATCGTAGATAAAGATGGTACTTTTGCATACAGTCCTATCATACATCTGAAAGGCGATAGTGAAGACTTTATCAACCTTTTTCCAAATCCAGCTTCGGAGATATTGTACCTTCAAATCGTAACTTCCGGACAATTATTCGTGTTGGTTGAATTAACGGATGTTGTAGGAAAACAGATTTTAACAAAAGAGCAAGTTGTTGAAAAAGGCCTGAATGCGCTTTCATTTAACATAGCCTCATTACAAACAGGAGTTTACTTTCTGAGTATATTAACGGAAAGAGGAGTTGAAGTAAGAAAGTTTGAAAAGAGGTAAAAGCAATCTATGGAAGTGGAATTAGCTTAGAAAATTTATGATATTTTTTGAAGCGTTTTCGCTTGATCTGAATGTTTAAATTATTGGATCATTAAGTTGAAAAAAAGAAGAAAAGTAAACTACCTTTCTTCTTTTTTATGCCCCTTACTCTATAAATCTTCTGAATACCGCAATAGCATTATGTCCTCCAAATCCAAATGTATTGCTCATTGCCACTTCTACATTGTTTGGTTTATAGTCTCCTGTTACAATTTCAATACCTTGTGAAAGATTAATTTCAGATAGATCATTTGTATTGATAGTCGGGGGAATAATATTTTCCTCAATACTCTTAATTGCTATAGTAGCTTCCACTGCTCCGGCAGCTCCAAGCAAATGGCCCGTCATGGATTTGGTAGCGCTTATATGTAGCTTTTGACCATTAAATAATCTGTCTATTGCTGCAAGCTCACTTGGATCTCCAAGTGGCGTGGAGGTTGCATGGCAATTGATATAGTCCACCTCTGAAGGTGAAATGTGTGCGTCTTCCAAAGCATCTTTCATGGCAAGGTAAGCACCGATTCCTTCCGGATGTGTGGCGGTAATATGATAAGCATCTGCTGCAAGTCCTCCACCAATGATTTCTGCATAGATTCTTGCTCCCCGTGATTTTGCATGTTCAAGTTCTTCAAGAATCAATGTACCACTGCCTTCTCCGAGTACAAAGCCATCTCTTGTTTTATCAAAAGGCCGGGAAGCTTTTGAATATTCTTCATTATTTTCAGATAAAGCTTTCATCGCATTAAAACCACCGATACCTGCGTCAATAACAGGAGCTTCTGAACCGCCTGCTATAATTATATTAGCTTTTCCCAATCTTATATAGTTAAAAGCGTCAATGATAGCATTGGTTGATGAAGCACAGGCTGAGACTGTTCCGAAATTTATCCCCCGTAAGCCAAATTTTATGGAGATATAACCCGGCACGATATCCGAAATCATCTTGGTAATGAAAAAGGGATTAAACTTTGGCACTTTACTCTGAGCATATGCCAGCACTTCTTCCTGAAAGGTGACAAAGCCACCAATGCCCGAAGACCATATTACACCAACTTTGTCTTTATTGATTCTATCAAAGTTGACTGCGGAATCTTTTATAGCTTCCTCTGTACTGGCAATTCCATATTGACAAAACAGGTCCATTTTGCGGGATTCTTTTTTATCAAGAAAATCTAAAGGATTAAAATTTTGTACCTCACAGGCAAATTTTGTCTTGAAGTGAGTGGTGTCGAATCTTGATATAAGGTTTGCTCCGCTTTTCCCTTGCTTCACTGAACTCCAAAAATTCTGGATAGAATTACCGATTGGAGTAATTGCTCCCATACCTGTTATTACAACTCGTTTCATATGAGTTTTATTTAGATTTATAAATTATACTTATTAGTAAGTAAGTTATTTTTTCAAATTTTTTTATTGTCGGTTTAGTTCGTTGATAATCGCATTTTTAACACTTGTGAAACTATCCGGTCCCATTATTTTGGCCATTTGAACTGCTGCCATGATGGAGGTGATAATAAGCAAAGCCTTGGTTCGGGGATCACCTTTATATGTCAGACTTCCTTTTTTAAGCCCTTCTTCGATTACGCCCGTAAACCAGTCGCCTACAAGGTTCACGAATACGGTAAGTTTCTGCTGAATTTTTTCGTCAATGGTATCCCAGTCTGTTGCTAGTGTGCCCACGAGACAAACTTTATTATTTGTCTGAATCTGCTCGTAAATATTGAGAAATGCTTCTACTTTCTCTGGTTCGGAAAGGGGAGCTACAGCTTTTATAAAATGATCAATTTTTTGAATATGGAGATCTATAACAGCAACCCCAAGGTCGGATTTGGAAGGGAAGTGATAATGAATGGCAGCATTTTTTACAGACAATACCTTTGATATGTCATTGTAGCTGAATGCATTATAACCTCTTCTTCTGATCAGGTCATCAGCGATATTTATAATAGACTCTTTAGTGGAAGTCATTGTACTTGTTTTGATAGTACAAATATAGTACTTACTAGTAAGTAAGTAGTGTGAAAGGAGAGGAAAATTATTAGGGTTTGTTGGAAATGTATTTTTCTAGAACATTCGAATCGGTCATGAAGACCTTTCCTTTGTATGTATCATACAAATGTCCATCAGTTATTATATATTTTCTTTGTCCATTTTTCCATGTAATCAATAACCTAGTTGTAAGAGAATACTTCCAAAATCCTGACACATAGTATGCAGACCCAATATCTTTTAGCAATGCTTCAGGTGAAGCGAACTTTATGGTATCATTTCCAGACTTAATGATCTCAACTTTTTCTATAGAATTGTCATCGAGATATAGACTAAGATTTTCACTCTTGTTGTGATATTTAATAAAACTCTCTTTAAATCTTAAGTATTTGGGAATTAGAATAATAAAACAGATGAGAGGAATTAGCAAACTAATCCAAAATGAAGTTTTATTTGAAAGGAAAAATTTAGATATTAAAAAACATAGAAGAATACCGGAGGTGAAGATGATCGAAGCTTGAATAAAAAATAATTTTGTATACTCTCCAGAAAGAGATAATCCTATTTTTTCTCCCTCAGGGAAAACTCCCCAATAACTGAAATTCTTTGCTATAGCTAAAAAAAATCCAATAGTAAGAGTTAAAGAGCTTATCATTAATAAACTAATTCCGATGATGTATTTTTTTACTTTCCCAGTTTTCAATTAAATTATAGTTAGAGGTTAAATTAATATAATCGATATATTAGTTTTTAACAACTTCTTGAGATATTGATTAAAAGAATCCTACAACTGTAGTTGGAAAATCAAATTAATATTTCCGACCTTTAGGACGAGTTTAGTTTAGCATGTCTGATAGTATAAACAAGGAACGTACAAAAGAAAGTTTTTCTGATCCCGAATCTTTTGAAAGGATTTTCAGAACATACTACGCTCAGCTTTGTCGCTCTGTTTATAGAATAGTTCAGGATAAAGACGCTAGTGAAGATATTGTGCAGGAGGTCTTTATGAAGATCTGGACCAAAAAGGATGAACTCTCCATTCATCTAACAGTAAAATCTTATCTCTTTGCTGCAGCCTACAACAGCTCATTTAATTATTTAAAACAGCGGAAAAAATTTTCGGATACAGAAGAGGAAACCTGGGTTAATATGGCAGGCAATGATAGAGCAGATCAATCTCTTTATACAGGGGAGCTGGATGAGCATATCAATCAGGCTATCAATAGCTTGCCTCCTGCATGTCGTTCTGTTTTCATATTAAGCAGATATGAAGAATTGAGCTATAAAGAAATAGCAGAAACATTGCAGATATCTGTTAAAACTGTTGAAAATCAAATGGTAAAGGCCTTGAAGGTTCTTAGGGAAAAATTAGCACCCTTTATTAAAGATGCCATTCTGGCTTTAATTTTTTTACTAAATAATTTCTAAAAAAAATTCAGGTAGCGTAGGGGTAATTTAAAATTCGATTGTCATAGTATCAGATTGGCCAATTAATTAACGATGGAAAAAGAACATCAGGAACTTATTCTTAAGCACTTAAGGAAAGAATCTTCAGGTTTCGAAGAACAATTGCTTTCCGAATGGCTGCAGGAAAATCCTTCTAACAGAAAGGAATTTGAAGAGTATGTCCGGACATGGGATTTTTCAGCAAGAGCTAAAGTTGACTTTGAACCCGATGTTGACGCTGCCTGGATGAAGTTTAAAGCAAAGGCCGGTTTTGAGCCTCAGCAAACAGTTGCGCAGAAGGAAACTAAAGTCGTCAAGCTCTTCGATTATAACCTTATTTTGAAAGCTGCAGCAGTTTTATTGGTATTTGCCGGCATTAGCTATGTATCAATGAAGTTGTTTAATCAAAAGGAGATACAACAAATTTCTTTTGAAGCAGGAAATGAAAAAAGGGAATTACAACTTCCCGACAGCAGCACAGTGTGGCTGAATGCACACAGTAAAATTTCTTATCCCGACGATTTTAAAGGCGATATAAGAAAGGTAAAACTTGAAGGAGAAGCCTTCTTTGAAGTAAAGCGAAACGTTGAAAAACCATTCAGGGTAGAAGGATTGTCATCTGTTACACAAGTACTGGGCACTTCATTTAATGTAAAAGCAATAGCAGGTCAGGCCGATGAAATAGAGGTCGTTACTGGAAAAGTCTCTTTCGCATTAAAGAATAACGAAACCCGGAAGGTCATTTTGACTTCAGGAATGAAAGGTAGAGTTGACAACAATAATGTTGTTTCAGAGAAAATTGATAATCCGAATTTCCTGGCATGGAAACAAGAGAAACTCGTCTTTGAAAACAGTACGCTTGAAGAAGTAGCATCTGCTGTAGAGTCTTATTTCGGGACAAAGGTAGAATTTGCGAATCCGGAATTAGTTAATTGCAGATTTACCGGGACTTTTGAAAAACCTAAATTACAAGAAGTACTGGATGTAGTTTCGGAATCTATGAGTCTAAGTTCTAAAAGGGATGGTAACGGCTTTATTCTAGAGGGTTCGGGTTGTCAGTAAAATCAACATAGCGTGTTCACTAACTGTTTAAGTTGAAGTCGCGCAGTTAAAAAATCATTTAATTTATTAATTTATTTCACTAATGAGGCTTATTCAAATCCTTATCATACTATTACTTTGTCTTAACTTTTCCTTACAGGCCCAGCCATCGCTGGATACTAAGGTTACCCTTAAGATGAAGGCCAAGCAAAGCGAAATTCTGAGAACCATTACTGAAAAATATGGAATCAGGTTTTCTTATTCGAATAACATGGTTTCGCTTGAAAAAGATGTGTCTTTAAATGTTCAGGGTAAAACTCTTAAAGAAGTTCTGGACCTTCTCTTTACTGACCATAATGTAAATTATTCTGTTGTTGGAAATCAGATTGTGCTGAAGAAAAAAGCAGTAAAGAAAACTGCTGATGCCTCCGCTGATTCAAGGAAGGGCGCGTCTTCATTTGTGATCGTGGAGAATGCAAATTCTATTACCCTCAACAGTGTATCTACTGAAAAGGAAGAAGAAATATCGGAAGATGAGTCTGAAGAGGGGCAATCAGGCAGCAGTGATAAAATTGAAGAAACACTTTTGGTATCATCGGACACAACTTTAAAAGCTCCCGTCTTGAAAGCTAAGAAACCTAAAGGCGATGATGTAGTAAGTCTGCGGAAGCAATATTTATTGGAGAAAAGGCGATTAAGAGATGAGTATTTGACCAAAATGGACAGTCTGACTTCAAGGGGAAACAAGGAAACAAAAGATGACTTTAAAAGCAGCTTTAAGACGATTTCTCAGAAACTTAGGGAAGAGTTAAACGAGATTGCAGATAGTATAGAAAACAGGGCGCCAGTAGGCGTGTGGAAGCGATTACAAAAGTCTGATAATACTTCCGATTCTCTTTCTGGCAGAGAGAGCCAGAATGCTGACTCTGCGTCTTATACAACAGTGCCGCTTTCAGTAAGCTTTGTTCCTCCGATAAGTACCAATGGTGTTCATGCTCCGGAAGTTGTAAACAAAACTTCATTAAATATCCTGGCAGGTACTTCCAGGGGATTAGATGGATTTGAAGTTGGAACCCTTGTAAATGTTGAAAAAGAATTTGTCAACGGAGTTCAGATTGCTGGTTTGTCAAATATTGTGGGAAAGAATGTTAAAGGTGCTCAGTTTGCAGGTCTTACCAATTCATCTTCCGGATATGCTGAAGGGGTGCAGGCAAGTGGTCTTGTAAATGTTGCGAAAGACAGCATGTATTGCTTTCAGGCTGCAGGACTGGTAAATAGTTCGGGAGGAAATAGCCTTGGGGGACAGTTTTCCGGTTTGGTGAATTTTAGTAACGGATACATGTATGGTCCTCAGTGTGCGGGATTTGCAAACGTTGCTAATGGTATGATGACAGGGCCTCAGCTGGCTGGCTTTATCAATGTTGCCAATGGAAGCCAGAAAGGTATTCAGGGCGCCGGATTCATGAATATAGCAAAACATAATTCTGAAGGTTGTCAGTTAGCTGGTTTTATGAATACTACCGGTGATTTAAGAGGAGCACAGGCAGCCGGTTTCATCAATATAGCAAAAAGAGTAAAAGGTGTTCAGATAGGTGTGATAAACATTGCTGATACTGTTGATGGTGCTCAGATCGGTATTCTGAACATAGCAAAGAAAGGCTATCGCAGATTGGAGATCTGGGGCTCAGAGAGCTTATATGGAAATATAGCTTTCAAAATGGGAGGATCAAGAAGCTTTTATAACATCTTCGCAGTTGGAGGGCAGGTTTATGATGGGGGCAAGTTCAGAACAAGCTATGGAATAGGATTTGGTTCTGAATTAAAAGCTAGTCAGTCAATATGTGTAAATATAGATGCTATATCTTACAACATTAATGAAGACGGACTATGGACCAATAAACTCAATTTACTGAATCAGCTTAGAGTAAATGTAGGGATAGCATTAGGAGAAAGAACTACAATCTTCTTTGGTCCTACTTTTAATGTAATGGTGTCTCAGATTTATGATGCTGATAAAAACGAATATGGCTCCAACATCGCTCCGTGGACAGTTTTCAATGAGACCTATGATGGCCGTGTTGATAAAGGACGCAAAGAGAATACCAATGTAAAAATGTGGCCAGGATTTAACGCCGGTATTAGATTTTGATTTTTAGATACAACCAGTAAAACTCAAGTAAAAAACTTTAAAAATTTAAGACTATGAGACTAATTTTTAGCCTTATAATGGCATTGCTATGCCTAAACTTTTCAGCAAGAGCACAACAGGTAACTCAGACAATAAGAGGAACCGTGAAAGATAAGCACCTTCAATCTCCGCTGCCAGGGGTAAACGTAGTAATCACAAGTACAGATCCTCCAATGGGAACTGCAACTGATGAAAATGGTAAATTCAGATTTGATAATGTTCCTCTTGGAAGACACGAAATAAAAATAATGTATGCCGGATATAAAGAAGGAATCTCTGCAAACATCCTTGTGACATCAGGAAAAGAGGTTATCCTGAATATGGACATGGAAGAAGAAATAGAGAGTGTAAAAGAAGTAGTTGTAGTGGGGCAGAAAGATAAATCGCAAGCCAATAACCAGCTTGCAGTAGTTAGTGCAACAAACCTTCGTACAGAGGAAATAAACAGATTTGCCGGATCCAGGCAGGATCCCAGCAGAATGGCATCTAATTATGCGGGAGTTGCCGGTGGAGGAGATCAAAGGAATGACATCATTGTAAGAGGAAATTCCCCAATAGGAGTATTGTGGAGACTTGAAGGAGTTGATATTCCTAATCCAAACCACTTCACTTTCACAGGTAACAGCGGAGGAGCATTCAGTGTATTGAATAACAACCTACTTGCAAATTCTGATTTTCTTACAGGTGCATTTCCTGCAGAATATGGTAATAAAACTGCCGCTGTATTTGATGTGAAGTTAAGGAACGGAAACAATGAAAAGCGTGAACATACATTTCAGGTTGGATTGAACGGACTGGAGTTCGCTACAGAAGGCCCTATATCAAAAAAATCAGGAAGTTCATATTTGGCAAGCTACAGATTACTTTCTTTCGAAGCATTGAATAAAATAGGAGTAGGCTTTGGAGTAAACGGTGTGCCGCAGTTCCAGGATTTTGCCTTAAAAATTAATGTACCTACGAAAATGGCCGGGACCTTTACCTTATGGGGGATTGGCGGTAAGAGCAAAATTTATATCAAAGATCCGGAAATGGAGATAGATCCTACAGATCCTTATAAGTTTACAACAGATAATTTTTCATCTGATATGTATGCAGCCGGTATTTCCAATTCGCATAATATAACACCGAAAACAACAGGTAAGGTAATACTTAGCGCCTCTGGAAGTCGCATTAAAGTAGTAAGTTCAAAAATATATGAAATCAAACCGGAGTTTTTTGAATTTGATATGTCTAATATAGAAGGTCAGTATCTTGCAAACTATACCGTTACTCATAAGCTTAGCAGGAGAAACCTTGTGAAAGGTGGTGTCATTTTCAGAAGTATTTTCTACAACAACAACTCTAGGTATTTCGATGACTCAGATAGTTTATTTAAACAGGGATTACAGCAAAAGGGAAGCACAGAATTATTTCAATCCTTTGCCCACTGGCAATTCAGAGTTACTGAAAAGTTAACTTTAAACTCAGGATTGTATTATCAACGTCTAGCACTCAATGGCAGCCAGTCTCTTGAGCCTCGATTGTCCGCGACTTATATGGTAACAGAAAGAGACAGAATAAGCTTCGCAACGGGTCTTCATAGTCAGACACAGAACTTGTTTATTTATCAGTACAGATTCTATGATGATAAAACCGGAAACTATAATCAGCCAAATAAGAACGTAGGATTTACAAAAAGTCTTCACCTGGTAGGAGGCTACCAAAGAGCTCTTACTAAAAATCTGAAATTCAAAACTGAAGCTTATTATCAGCATATGTATAATGTGCCTGTCAGCATTTCCCATGAGAATGGTGCCGGAGTATATTCAATCTTAAATACCGGAGCTGAGTATGGGTTCTATGTTCTTGACAGTACCGTCAATACAGGAAAAGGAAGGAATTACGGACTTGAGCTGACTTTAGAAAGATACTTTAATAAAGACTATTATTTCCTTACCAATTTGTCTCTGTTGAAATCCGAATACCAGGGAGCTGATGGAGTATGGAGAAATTCAGCCTTTAACATAGGATATGTAGTTAATGCTCTTGCAGGAAAAGAATTTCATCTGGATGCAAATAACAAAAAGCTGATATCTGTTGACTTTAAAGTAACATCTTCAGGTGGAAGAAGAATCATACCAGTAGATGTGCAGGCGTCTCTTCAAAAGGGTGAAGCGGTATATGACTTTAACAGAGCATATGAGACGCAATTAAAAGATTATTTCAGAACAGATTTGAAGATTTCATACAGACTTAACAAGCCAAAATCAAATCACAATTTCTTTGTAGCAGCAGACAACCTGCTCAATACTCAGAATGTACTCACTCAGGAATGGGATAACAAGGCGAAAGAAGTAAAAACCTATTATCAGCTTGGGTTATTCCCGTACATGGGGTATAAGGTGCAGTTTTAATGGAGTTGAAAGTTAAAAGGTTAAAGTAAAAAGATTAAAATTATAAAGTGGGAAAGCCTGAAGACATTTATTACAGAATTTGTCTTCAGGCTTTTATGCCTTCAGGAACTTATACTTTAAAATTTAGCTTAAAATGAGTAATATAGTGTAAAAAAATAAAGTGAAAACTTTCTGGATATTATTCCTACAGAAAGGATGTTTCCATTTCAACTTTAAGCTTTTAACTTTCAACTTAAAACTCAAAATGAATCTCAGGCAACAGATAAGGCAGGGGGAAAATGAAGTGCTTGATTTTAAACAAACCATTGGCAGTGTTCAAAAGATCGCCAAGACAATTGTAGCATTTGCAAATACAAAGGGAGGTAGGATAATGGTAGGTGTGAGGGATAACGGAAGTATTGCCGGGGCGAAGGCAGAGGAAGAACGGCACATGCTGGAGGGAGCGGCTTCATTTTTTTGTAAACCAGAGATTAGAATAAATTTTACAGAAGAGATCCTTGAAGGGAAAAGTATTTTGATTGCAGAAGTTCCCGAAAGTGATGAAAAACCTCATTATTCAAAAGGGGATGATGGTAAATGGTGGGCTTATATCCGTGTTAAAGATCAGTGTCTGCTTGCAAGTAAGGTTATGCTGGATGTTATGAAAAGCGATACCAGAGGTTTTGATGCTCAGATTACAATCGGAAAAGCGGAGAAGATTATTTTAGAATATCTGGAGCATAATGACAGAATAACTTTAAAGGTTTTTTGTAAAATAGCCAATATATCCAGATGGAGAGCCAGCAGGATCCTGGTAAACCTTGTCCGGATGAAACTTATTAAAGTCCTTTCTCATGAAAAGGAAGATTATTATTCATTATAAAGATTGAAGTTAGAAGAATAATATAATGGAGTAAAAAAAAGAGGTTCGTTAAAACCTCTTTTTTGTTGGGGGGAAATTATACTGCCACTTTAGGTTGAAAGAAATTGTTTAATTTATTTATATAATCTCATTCAGATTACTAGTCAATTGAAGGGGGAGCGCTTCGGCTATATTTCTTTTTAAATTGTTTAAAGCAAATTCAAGGGCAACTATAGTACTAATGGCATCTTCCAGCGCAGAGAATATTATAAGTGGGGCGTTTCCATTCAACACTATTTTTAGTTTTATTCCTGGGTTTTTCTCATTGATTGATTTTACAAATGCTCCGGTTTGGGTTTTGTCCTTAAGATAGAAGCCGATTCTGTTTCCAAATCCATTTCTCATATTGATAAATGCTGGTAGATAACTCTCAGAAGTTGGTAATCCGGCATAAACTACTTTTGCAATATGTTCATTGGTGTTGAGGTATTTAGCAATCTGTAATGCATTCTCAGACCTTTTGGAAGCTTTTGAATAAATAGTTTCCAGCTTGTGAATCAGACTTAAAGGATCATTCGGGATTTCATATTTATTGTAATTTGATACTGATTTTCTCAAAAGATCTATCAAGGTTACTTTTGAAGATGCGCTTATATTTTTAGCTCTGATCACTCCATTGTCTAAGGTAAGATAAGTTGTTTCCTCAGGTGAGGTTTTTATATTGAATTTTGACCAATCTGTCTTTCCTTCAATAATAACTGCTTGTGGAGTGTTTGGAGCGTTGTCAAAATATTCACTTGTGCTTTCAATAACTATTGAAGCACCTTTGCTTAATGGTTTTATAAAATATCCTGCAACACCATGACTATTATCTACCACAACAGGTACGTTCTTTTCCTTAGCCACTGCAAGGATTCTGGCAAAATCAGGAATGCTCAAGTCATTTTCACCTATTGTTTCAAGAAATATGATACCTGTTTTATCATCAATTAAACTTTTAAATTCTGGAAGGTTGTAGTTTGATAATGATTTGACCGTAATTCCCAAAATCTGAAGCTTGGATTTTTCTTTTCCCTGAAATGTAGATGGATTAACAGTTACTATATTTTGTCCTGCACTTAGTAATGTTTTAAATAAAAGGAATTTAGCAGCATGAAGAGATTTTACCACTAGCGCATTTGTGCCACCTTCTAATGCAGCAATGCGCTGCTCAAAGAACGTGACTTTGGGATTTGTCGTCGCATAATCCTGGCCATAGTCTTCAGCTTTTTCTGAAGGATTCAAATATTCCTCAAACAAATCAGAATTGTTTTCAGATAAAATGTATGGGTTTTTAAAAGAATTTTTCATGGCTATATCAGGATTATTTTATTACTTATTTTTTGTACTCTATTAAATCTATAGACTAAATTAGGTTATGGCGAGTTAAAATCCAAATCATTGAAGGGGAAATTTTTAGTTAAAAATGCTATTTTTTGTTTTAAGTCTCTGTTTTTTAGTCATTTATTGGTAATGTTAAATTTGGAAAATGTTTAAAAAAAAGTTGAATTCTGTAAAGTATACCATCAATTTAAGCTTACATTTAGCATTTGAAGCAAAACAAAACCAATAGTATTATATTGAAAATACTGAATGAAAATATATACTTTGAACAGGGAGCAGATATTACCGGTTAAAATAGAACAGGCCTGGGATTTCTTTACTTCTCCTCATAATCTTTCAAAAATTACTCCTTCTTCATTGGATTTTAAGGTCTTGTCAAAAAACGAAGGTCCGATACATCCGGGAATGATTATTCGTTATAAAGTAACTCCGATATTAGGAATTTCTCTGAACTGGGTCACTGAAATAACACATGTAGAGCATCAGCATTTATTTGTAGATGAACAACGCTTTGGCCCTTATGCTTTCTGGCACCATTTGCATAAGTTTAAGGAAGTAGAGGAGGGGGTTGAAATGGAGGATCTGGTACATTATACGCTTCCGTTTGGTCCGATAGGTGCGATTGCTCATACGCTTCTTGTTAAAAATAAATTGAATGAAATATTTGACTTCAGAACTAAGGTGCTTAGAGAAATTTTCGGAGCTTCCTGATCGATAAATCCATTATAAAGTCCGAATATTGACTAGCCAAACAATGTTTATGGATCTTTCTTATAATCAAATGAATCTAAAAAAAGGTCGTTCTGTAGCTATCCTTCTCTTATTCATGGCTTTTGCAATGCCCTCAAGAGGTCAGGAAAGCTTCAATAAAATATCTGTCAGCGGTGGTTTAGCTGGAAGCACTTTAAAAGACAGGGTAATTTCTTCTTATATCTATAAAAAGAAAAGTATTCCAGTCACAGGAGAATATTCTTATAAGGGATATAATTCTTTCCTTGGGGCGAGGTTATACTTTTTAAGCAGTAAACTTAAAACAGATGAGAATAAAGGTTTCTCTTATTCAGGCGATCTAGGGACTTTTATACCTGATAAGGTAAATGGTCTTACTCAAAGTCAGGTTAATTTTTTGATGTTCCAGACCAGGGCATATTATCTGGGAAGAATACATTTTGACGACCGATTCAGTCTTGGACTTGGTGGTTTTGCACAATATGATATCATCAACAAAAAATTTCTGGTTCTGGATTATGAAAATAAACTGAAAGAGCGTTTCCTTTCTGTCGGTCCGCAGATCATGCCTGTTTATATTTCAGGTCAGCATGAGTTTCAATATGCTCTTTCAGCTTCTATATTCAATATTGGTTCAAGAAAGTTAACTCCTGAAGAGGGAAGTGGTACCAAAGTCTCGGGAACATCTTTTTTTAAAAACTATTTTGGCCTGGAAAGCAGACTCACATATAGCTATAGTTTCTCCCAAAACATTGGATTCGATATTAATTATATCTTTTACTATTATCAATACAAGAAACCAAGGAAGGAGCAGATGGTCATTCAAAACCTGACCTTAGGACTTGCTATAATGTTTTAACTCTTCAAGTTATAAAAGCTAAAAAACTTATTCAGTGAAACTCATTCAAATGAAATATATTTATCTACTTCTCTTGTTGGTTATATTGTTTTCGGCCTGCGAGAAAGCTTTGATAGAACCCAATAAAAGTTCCTCACCAGAAAAAAACTTCGAAATTTTCTGGAACGATATCAATAACACTTACCCCTTTTTCAGCTATGATCAAGTGGATTGGGAGGCTGTATACAATTCAAACAGACCCTTAGTAACTGCATCTACAACGGACGATGAACTTTTTGAGATTTTTAAAAATATGCTACGTCCTTTGCTTGATGGACATATCTCACTAAAGAAGCCTAATGGAGTAACCTGGGTAAAGGAGAGGTATTATTCCTCCAATTTTATTTTCAGTCTGGTGAGGAGCAGGTATCTTAATAATAAGGTGACATTTGTAACAGCTCCTGATTATTCAGATAAAACCAAAACAGATACCATCATAAGATATGGCTTTATAAACAACAATATTCTTTACTTTCATGTAGGAACATTTCTTACTAACCTTCCGATCAGAGATACCCTAAGAAATATAGTGAATAGAAATCCTCAATTGATAGGCGTGATTATGGATATGCGCAGCAACGGAGGTGGTATTCTTTCTTCTGCTCAAAAGCTTGCCTCCTATTTTACAGGTAACACACAATTGTATGGCTATCTTAAAAATAAAACCGGACCTCTCGATAATAATTTTTCAGATAACTATGGACTCTATACTCAGGGAGATGGCCTTGGCTCATTTGGCACAAAGCGAGCAGCAGTTTTAACTAATCGTTATGGCTTTAGTGCAACAGAGCACTTCGTAATGGCTACCAAAGATTTGGCCAATGTGACAACTATAGGCGATACGACCGGAGGGGCATTTAGCCCTATTACTCAAAGGACTTTACCTAATGGAATTCAGTATACTGTAGTTTCCAGTATCACTACAGATAAGCATAATAATGTATTTGAGAAGACCGGATTGGCTCCGGAAATTTATAAAGTATTTACTGATATAGATTTTTTTGCAGGAAAAGACCCTTTAATTGAGGCAGCAATTAAGAATATATCGGAGTAAGCACTAATAAGCATCAGCCTTTGTTTTTAATGAAAAGAATTATTCGTTATGAACAGGGAAGATTTGAAAGAAGGGGTTTACGCAGGTTTGATTGCAGGTTTGTTTTTCCTTGTAATTCAAATGCTGTTAATGGCATTGTATCTGAAGACTAGTCCTTGGGTGCCGCCAAGAATGATTTCTGCAATGATACTTGGAAAAGGCATTCTAAGTCATCGGGAGTTTAATTTAGGAATAGTTTTGTTGGCTGGAATAATTCACTTTAGTGTCTCAATCCTCTATTCCCTTATTCTGGTCTTTCTAATCAGACTTCAGTCCTTGGCTACCGGAACCCTCATAGGAGTGGTTTTTGGTCTCGTTCTTTATTTTATACATTTCTACGGATTTGCCTTGATGTTTCCCTGGTTTGCAGAAGGAAGAAATGTTGTTAATGCCTTTGCACACATGGTTTTTGGAGGTGTTTCAGGATTTGTCTTCAAAGAGCTTCAAATCAGTTACCATTCCAAAGCCGAATCCTGAAATTGATCAAAGTGAGGTTATTACATATAAATAATCTCACTTTGATTTTTATCAATACAAGGAAGGAAAATTGAAAATCTACTTCCCTTATTTGGCTCACTTTTAACATCAATAGTACCTCCGACTTTATCTACAGAAGTTTTTACAATATAAAGCCCCAACCCTGATCCGGTAGATTTATCATGTCCTCTGTAAAACATTGTAAAAATTTTTTCCCTGATATCTTCCCCTATGCCAATGCCATTGTCTTCAATATTAATTCTTATTCCATCAGCTTCATTACTCATACTTATGGATATTCTGGGGTAGTCTACAGATTGCTTGAAATCAATACTGTTTTCTATAAGATTATGGAGAATACTGGTCAATATAAAAGGATCATAATAAAACTCCTTAAAAGGAAGATTCTTATGAAATTCAATGTTTGATGCCCCTGATTTATTAGTAAGATTATCAATAATTTCATTTACCAGATTTTCGGCAATAATGTGCTCTGGTTCCAAAACTTTTTGTTTGATTTTTGCAAGATCAAGCAGGTTGGTTAAAGTATCGTTTAGTCGCTCTGTGCGGTTCCTGATAAGTTTAATAAACTGCAATGTCTGATCTTCTTTGATCTCCATTTCGGCAATCATTGTCAGGCCTATTATAGACGCAAGAGGCCCTCTGAGATCATGAGATGCTTTATAAATATAAGCTTCAAGCTCTGCATTGGTTGTCTTTAGTTCGGATTCACTTTTTTTCAAAGCTTCTTCAAAATCTTTACGCTCCGTAATGTCTATAATCACGCCTTCCAAGGAGCCGGAAAACCCACCGTTGCTAACTAGTCTTCCTTGTTCCCAAACCCATTTGATTTTGCCTTCCTTAGTAATAATCCTGTATTCCACAAGGTAATTGTCAGCAGAACCTGTAGCACTCTGAACTTCTTCCCAGAGTCTTGCTTGGTCAGCCGGGTGTATTAGCTTTTGAAATGAAAGTACGTTGTTATAAAGAAGTTCATTCACTTCATATCCTGTGAGTTGTTTTACTCCATCACTAATAAATTCCATGGTCCAGTTAGAGTCATTTTTGCATTTAAAGACAACCCCTGGAATATTTGACATGATACTTGATAGTCTGTTCTGATTTTCAAGAAGCTGGTTCCTGACTTTTTCGAGCCCTGTAGTTTCTCTGGATATCATCAGCACACTGCATACTTCACCAGTGCTTGAAAATTCAGGTATCAGTCTTATTGAAAATGAAATATTACCCTGACGAGATTTGTAATCATTTTCAAATTCTAATTGAGCTTTTTCTTTAATCGAAGTGATAACCTGCTTTTCCAAAATTTCATACTCCTGAGGGTCCATGCCAAGCTCAAGATAGGTTTTTCCAATAAAGGATGAAGGTGGCGCTGAACTGATTTTTCCTACTGTTCTATTGATGTAAGTAATCTTCAAATCAAGATCGAGTCTTGCTATTATATCCGGAGAATTTTCAAGAACTGTTTTTAACTCTAGTTCATTTCTTAATCTGATATTGTCATTTTTGATTCTTTCTGTAATATCGATGCTAAGACCAACGATGGCCATAACTTCCTGGTTCTGTTTAACCGGTGTGATGATAGTGTAAAAGTGCTTTTCTTCCTGATTGATGAAAACATTTTGTTCTCTCGTGACTGTTTCTCCTTTGTGTAATTTTTCAAAATCAGTTTTCCATTTTGTCGGAAACTCAGGAGATATGTTAAGATCTTTAAAGTATTTTCCTTTCAGGTCGCCGAAGTTTTGAATGGAGTGATTATTTTGTAAGATGAATTTCCCTTCAGCATCCAGAAGCCAGTAGTCATAGGGTGTGCTGTCAAAGGCAGTTTTAATCGTTTGTTCAAGCAAATCCAGCTGTTTTTTAACTGAATTGCTTTCTGTAACATCATTAATAATTACAAGACCACCTTCTATCTCTTCACCACTTTTAATAGGAAAAAACTTTGCATCAAAAGTTATTTTCTGGCCTGGCTCGCCTGAAAAAAATATACCGTTTTGAGAGATGTGATGTTTGCCTTTCAGTGTTTCAAAAAACTTTGTTCTTGTTTCTTCCTGAAAAAGATGAGGAAGTACATCAAAAATAAATTTCCCTATGCATTCTTCAGCCATTTTGCCCGTCTTTTGCTCCATGGTTTTATTCCAGACGGTCAATTTTAATCCTGTATCAAAAGCTAATATGCCTTCGGAGCTGCTTTTTATCAGAATCTGTAACATTTCTTGATTCAGATTCAGATTTTTTTCTTCTATCATATCAGGAAAGCAATATGAATTTTTTTTTAATGATTAGGACCACTAAATGTTGAAAATAAGATAATTATTTAATTTCTTTTACTTAGTTTTTATTATTTTGGTTATCAATGATAACAAGGCAGGACAGATAAGTGTTAGTTTCGTAGAAAATAAGTTAAGTTATGATAAATATAAAAGTTGTTTCCCTATTTCTTAGATCATTTTTCTTCTTTTATTTATTATTAAACCATGCTTATGCCCAGACTTTTACAACAGAAAGCGGACATGCGGAATTTAAGGCAAAAGCTTCCTTGAACAGCTATACAGGCAATTCAGATCAGCTCAAAGGAAGAATTAATCTTAAGGAGAAAACTGTTTATTTCACTATTCCTTTTGAAAGTATTGATACAGGAATAAAAAAGCGAAATAAGCATATGATGGAGTTGATAGAAACAGATAAATATCCTAATGCGGAATTTGAAGGAAAGATTATTTCTGACTTTAATGCTGAAAAAGATGGGAGTCAGAAAGTAACTGTCAAAGGTAATTTTAAAATGCATGGGGTCTCAAAAGAAATAACAGTGGAAGGCTCTTTAACAAGAAATGGAGATAAGCTTACTGCCGAAGCAGACTGGAAAGTACTTATCACTGATTATAAAATTACACCTCCCAAAATACTTGGAAATAAAGTGCAGGATGAACATACCATAATTATTAAAACTGATTTAGAGAAAAGGGATTAATCCTTTTTCAGATGTAGATAATTGAAGAGCGTTGTAGAGAGTTGCCTTATAGACTTTTATTTTAGAATTAAATTCTCTGTCAATAATATTCTTATTAAAAGCATTTTTTTAATGACATCTTTGTCAATGCTTATTTATATTATTGCACTATGATTGAGAAATGGAAAACCCTGGCTTCGGAAATTGTATTCAACCATAAATGGTATAAACTAAGAAAGGATCTTGTACAATTACCTGATGGAAAAATTGTAGATGATTATTTTGTAAGCGTAAGGCCAGAGGTAGTAATTATTTTTGCCATTACTAAAAGTAAAAAGGTTGTCCTGGTTAAACAGTACAAGCATGGTTCTGGAGAGATATTGATTGAGTTACCCGGAGGAATCTATGAACCTGAAACTGAAAGTCCGGAAGAAGCAGCTTTAAGGGAGCTTAAGGAAGAAACCGGATACTCCGGCAAAGTAATTAAGGTTGCAGAACTGATAGATAATCCAACCAAAGATACAAACAGGATTCATTTATACGCAGTAAAAAATGCTGTTAAGTCAGGAGATCAGAATCTTGATGAAACAGAGGCAATAGAAGTACTTTTAGTATCGATAGAAGAGCTTAAAACAATGCTTTTGCAGGGAGAAATAAAAGTTTCTGGTTCTGTAGCAGGTGCAATGCTTGCGCTTCATAAATTAAACATTGATTAAAATTTTTAGATTGACGTATTTAACATTTTTTCTATTTGAAGGTTAAAACTTCTGCATACTTTATTTAATAAAACATAGCTAAAAAAATCTGCAAGGTGGAACACTCCGATGTTTCATTCTGAATTCACACAGTGCATTGGTTGAGCTGGTGAAGTACGCCTGCTCTTTTGGTCTAAATAAACATTTTAACATATATCATTATATGAAAATCGTAATGTTTTATCAATCTCTCATATCTGACTGGAATAACGGGAATGCGCATTTTTTAAGAGGAATAATTTCAGAGTTGAAATCCAGAGGGCATGATGTTAAATTATATGAACAGGATGGAAATACCTGTATCCAGAATCTTGTATTAGAGCATGGGCAGAAAGCAGTTAAAGAGTTTTATTCTTTTTATCCGGACTTAAGCACAAATTTTTATAATCCCTTAAAATTAAACCTTGATAGTATTTTAAAGGAGGCTGACCTTGTAATAGCTCATGAGGCTAATGATCCTGAGATGATCGCAAGAATAGGTGAAGTGAAAAGTAAACATAAATTCAAACTTTTATTCCATGTTACCAATCACAGGGTTGTAACTGACAAAGAAGCTATAGAAAAATATAATCTTAGTAATGTTGATGGAGTACTGGCATTTGGTGATGTTATAAAAAATATTTTTCTCATAGAGGGCTGGGCCAAAAGAGCCTGGGCATGGCACGAAGCAGCTGATACCCGAATGTTTTATCCGAGAAGCAAATCTTACGAAGGTGATCTTGTCTGGATCGGAAATTATGATGAAGAGAGGAGTGTTGAGCTACAGGAGTTTTTGATCAATCCGGTGAAAGAGCTGAAGCTAAAAGCTAAAGTATATGGAGTAAGATTTCCGGAAAGTGTTATCAAGGCTTTTAAAGATGCAGGCATAGAATATGGGGGGTGGCTACCTAATTTTAAAGTGCCGGATGTGTTTGCCAAATACAAAGTTACAGTGCACATACCTCGCAGGCCTTATGTGCAGTTATTACCAGGTATACCTACGATAAGACCTTTTGAAGCACTTGCTTGTGGTATCCCTCTGATTAGTGCTCCATGGAGCGATTGTGAAAACCTGTTTTCTCCGGGTAAAGATTATCTGGTAGCAAGAACAGGTAAACAAATGGTATTGCATCTTGCAGCTGTGTTGAATACAAGTATTAATGAAGCACTTTCTATTTCAGGTTTGAGAGCGATTAATAAAAAACATACTTGTTTTCACAGGGTAAACGAACTAGAAAAAATCTGCGAAGAAATAGGAATTGATAGATCCAGATTTTCATCTAGCAGACATGAGATATATGTTGCTAAATAAATTGTTATTGTTTTAATTGTTTTAATTGAGAGAGCCTTTGTAAAGAAGGCTCTCTTTTTTTAAAACTTTGTAAGGTACTTATAATATTTTCTTTTTATAGAATCTATTGGTGTATAAGGGATAAGGAAACTTTTTATATGAAAGGCTTAAACATTCATGGATAATGGATGGTTAGTTGTTTGAAAAGAGAAAACTCCAAACAAAACATGAAAAAAATAAAGATCCTTGCAGGTTGCCTAAGTGTATTGTTATATACTACGGCATGTAATTCTGGTAATGAAAAACAAACTGCCGAAGTGAAACAGGCTGCCATTGAGCCTAAAAAGGTGGTGGAAGTGACCGTAATGGACTCTAAAGAATTTGTAGAGAAAGCTGCTAAAGATGGAATGGCCGAAGTGGATATGGGCAAGCTGGCAGTCAAAAATGCCAAAAACAAGGAAGTGAAAAACTTCGCTCAGATGATGGTTGATGATCATTCCAAGGCAAATACTGAGCTGAAGAAGATTGCTACCAAACAAAATATTACAGTGCCAACCTCTGTCGGAGAAGAGAATACCATGATGCTAAATGATCTGAAAAAGAAGTCAGGTGCAGAGTTTGACAAAGCGTATATGGAGCATATGGTAGACGGGCATAAAAAAATGCTGGATCTTTTTGAGAAAGCATCTACAGAACTTAAAGATACTGAGCTGAAGAACTATGCTGCTACTAACGTTAAGACCATTCAGATGCATTATGATAAAGCTACTGCTTTAGAATCAAAGCTTAATGCAACAAGCAGCACAAAAATGAATAATGATAAAATGAACTCTGGTTCAATGAAGAGTCATTAATAACTTTAAATTTATTTTTTCTTAAAACCTGTATTAAATGATACAGGTTTTATTATTTATGGAGGTCACATTTCTTTTTAACCTCTTCGTATTCTTCCTCAGTAATTGAAATAAAATGTCCTTGATTGTTTTCAGTTAAATCTCTGATATAATTTCTCTCTGGAAGCTGTTTAGCTTCTATTGTGTAAAACAGATATTTTTTACCTATTCGTTTAATCTCTTCAAAGTATACATATGAAGAGATTTTATAATAAGTATAGTTATTTACAGTCTTCTTGAATAAAGGAAAATTTACCATTATGATCAATATTATTAGCAATAAATTTACCTGTCTGTGGTTATTTTAGGTATAATTTAGTTTATGAGTGTTGTTTTTGAAAAAGGCAAAAAACAAAATTTAAACCTTGTACTTTTAATTATTCTCACAGGATTTCTAACGTATTGGAGTTATGTCCCTGTTCTGAAGAATAAATTTACAAATTGGGACGATCCGAATTACGTTACTGAAAGTCCGTTTATAGACCTTATAGAGAAAGGGGTTTATAAACCCTATTTTACAGAGAATCATATGGGTAATTACCATCCATTTTCTCTTATTTCCCTATCATTAGATTATCAATCAGATAAATATAATCCTTTATCCTATCACAGAACAAATCTTATTCTGCATATTTTAAATTCATTTCTGGTATTTCTGTTGATATACAGGTTACTTGGAAATAGTTATACCGCATTTTTTACAGCTTTATTATTCGGAGTCCATCCGATACATGCAGAATCTGTGGCCTGGATAGCCGAAAGAAAGGATGTTCTGTTCTCTTTTTTCTTCCTTATCTCGCTATGGCTTTATGCAGGATTCGCTAAAGAAAAGAATTATTTTTCTTACTGGCTTTCTCTGGCCTTCTTTATTTTCAGCCTGTTGTCAAAGGGAATGGCAGTTTCTCTTGCACCTACTCTGGTTTTGGTAGATTATTTTTATGGGAGAAATATAAAATCAACGAGAGTAATTTTAGAGAAAATTCCATTTTTTTTGCTGGCCTTGTTTTTTGGAGTATTAGCTGTTTATGCCCAAAGTTTAGGACCCGATACAGAAGGGATCCCGGATTATAAATTGTTTAAGCGATTGGTATTTGCGGGATATGGATGCTCTCAATATATTCTTAAGCTAATTTGGCCATATCATCTGGTTGCTTTTTATCCATATCCTAAAACAGAGATACCTTACTACTATTATTTTGCTTCCCTTGCTGTCCTTGGCCTTTTTACATGGCTCGTTATTTCCTTTAAAACGAATAAAATAATAATATTCTCTGTTATTTTCTTCATACTGAATATTGTACTGGTACTTCAGATACTTCCAGTAGGTAAGGCTATTATGGCTGATCGGTATGCCTATCTTCCTTCTATTGGCTTTTTCCTTTTGCTGGTATTTGCTATTGAAAAAGCTCTGAGTTTCAAGAAGGGATACATGATTGCAGGTGGAATACTATCTTTTTATATTCTGGCTCTTGGAGTTTATAATTATAAACAAGTACAAGTGTGGAAAGACAGCTTTTCTTTGTGGACCTATGCAATAGACCATATCCCTTCTGATGTGGCTTATAATAACAGAGGTGTTGAGTTTAATAAAAGCGGTGAATACAAACAGGCAATTGATGATTTTAATAAAGCGTTGGAGCTAAATCCAACGCATAAGGAAGCTTATAATAATCTGGGTGTAGCGCTTGCAAATCTTGGTAAAAATAAGGATGCAATTGTAGCATATAATAATGTTCTGAAAATTTATCCTACCTATGTAAATGCTCTTTATAACAGAGGCAATTCTTATGCAAAGCTTAAGGAATTGAATATAGCGTTAAAAGACTATGATCAGGTACTAAAGCTTGATCCCAAGTATTTATCTGTTTACAATAACAGAGGACTTGTTCTGAAAGGTCTTGGCAGATTGAAGGAAGCATTGAATGATTTTGATAAAGCTATCCTTCATGATCCTCTTAATGCAGATTCATACAGTAACAGAAGCTTGGTGAAATATGCATTGAATGATATTAAAGGGGCAATGGACGACAGTCAAAAGGCTATATCAATTAACCCAAATGTGACTGCTTCATACCTCCACAGCGGAATTGCAAAATGCAGGGTTAATGATTTTATAGGTGCATTGGAAGATTTTAATAAGGCAATTGCTATTAACCCTTCTGATAAGGAGATTTATCTTAACAGAGGTATAACTTATTATTACATACAGTCTTTGGACCTTGCCCTTAAGGATTATAATAAAGCTATTGAGCTGGATTCTTCATATGGTGAGGCATTATTGAATAGGGGAATATTGAAGGCCAATATAGGAAATGTTAAAGGTGCATTAAGTGATTATGCTAAAGCAATAATTATTATTCCTGACAATCCCCTGGTATATGGTAATCGTGCCATTCTAAGATTTGCATCAAATGATTTTAAGGCTGTTATAGAAGATCTTAATAAAGCTATCCTTCTTGATCCTGCTTATGCAGATGCATATTGTAACAGAGGACTAGCCAAGGCCAATCAGGGAGATAAGGCTGGAGCGATGAAAGATTATAACAAAGCTTTGGAATTAGATAAATCTTTCGGGCTGGCTTACAATAATAGAGGAGTGTTACGCTATCAGTCAGGAGATAAGAAGGGCGGATGTGAAGACTGGCATGAAGCGCTCAAACTTAATTTTGAAGGTAGTAAGGCATTTATACAGGCTTACTGTAAATAAATGAAAAGCATGGAGTTCAAGAGAGAAATAGGCAATTTCTTATTTTCTTTTTATGAGTTTAGAAAATAAGTAACGAACTCTAAAATCAATGTTTTGGCTGCTGGCTGAAGTTCAATAGAATTAGTAGCTAGGTGAGAGGTGAAATCAGCCAATAGCTCATCTATACGAAGTAGCTGATCTTTTCTTTCCAGATTTTTGTGAAAAGAAATAAATTCGACAAAAAGATTTAATCTTAATACCTCAGTAGATTTTGGAATATCATCTGTATCGGCCTTTAAATCCAGAAACTTTAATGTCGCCTCCTCCAGTTCTTGCTGAAAGAATTCATAAGGGGGCATATCGTCCAGAGATGAAGACATTTTGATATCAGTAGATTTTAATTCTTTTCAGGTCTGATAATTTCAAATTCAACTCTTCTGTTGATTCGTTTATCTTCATCAGTCTTTTCCTCTATAATTGGCTTCTGGTTTCCGAATCCAAGCGCTTCAACTCGGTCAGGCTCTATTTGCCCTTTGGCAATGATATAGTCTTTTATAGCCTGAGCTCTTTTTTGAGATAATTTCAAATTAAGGTCAGAGTTTCCATCAGAGTCTGTGTGTCCTGAAATTCTAAGCTTAAGAGTAGGGTTGTCCAGGAGAAAATTTACAACCTTGTCAAGATCAGGCTCCATCTCTGTAAGTATTTTGGAGCTTCCTCCTTCAAACTCAATGGAGGCAAATTTCCATTTGTTATATTTCAGACCTGGTGTATGAAGGTTTAAAGTAGTATCGCCATCCAGGTGAAATTTTTGCTCCACTCTGAAGAAATCCTCTCCCTGAATAACTAGCAAGTAGTCATTGTTGTCTATCAGATCAAATTCAAATGATCCATCAGGCCTCATAAACTTTGGTGCTACCTCAATACCATTTGTCAAATCGATAATTGAAACAATACCCTTGTATGGGTTTCCTGTGGTAGTATCAATTAGAGATCCTGAAAATTTAATATTGGCAGTTGGCTGTGCTTCCATTGGAAGAGGAAAGCTATATAAATCCAGATTCTTTGGGTCTATTACTTCTGTCTTAGCATAAAAAAGGTCTTTGGACTTTGGGTCAATTGTAAAATAATACTCTTCTCCTTGTCCGTTTACCAGCGGTCCTATGTTTTTAGGCTCACTCCATCTTCCGTTTAACTTTACCGATTTATAAATATCCATTGTCCGAAAGCTGTAATCAGAAGAATCAAGATCGCCAAAGTTCAGCAACTGGCCATTTGAACTAAAGTAAAATACATCATGAGCAGCATGGTAAAAGGGGCTTACTTCATTACCTCTAGTATTGAATATTGGTCCCAAATTCTGTGCAGGTGCCCAGCCTTTTGGTGTCTTATAAGTAAAGTAAATGTCAGAGAGTCCAAATCCGCCAATGCGATCAGATGCAAAGTAAAGTGTATCTTCAGAATGTGAAAGGGTAGGGTGCGAATCCCACGATACGCTGTTTACTTGAGGCCCAAGGTTTTCCGGTACTGTCCATGTGGAGTCCTTAAAATAGCTTACGTAAATATCGCAGCTTCCCATACAGTCTCTGCAGTCGTATTTATATTCTTCAACAATACATCTGCTGAAGAACAATGTTTTGCCATCTCTGCTGAGGTAGGCAGAACCTTCATTGCAATGAGAATTTATGACATTGGAGAAAGGATAAGATTCATCCCAGAAGCCGTCATAATTTTTGCTTACATACAATTCTTCATTTTCTCTGAAAGACAATTTCGTAGCACTCAGCTCTTTTTTTCTTTTTGTAAATACAAGTAAATCCTGCTCTGCATGGTAACTTGGGCCGTAATCAGGGAATTTATTGTCATTTACAAGCTCTCCCATGTTAAGAAATACACTTTTGGGAGGTCTTAGTGTATCGATGGCTTTTCTGTATTCCACAAGATCATAATAATACTGAAGCGGAACATAATATTCCTTTTTGTCAGTATTTAATGTGTCATAATGTAGTAATATTTTTCTGAGTTCTTTACCTCTATGGTGTTTGAGAATAATACGATAAAGGGATTTTGCTTTATTCCCACTGCCGAAATGTTCATACAGCTGAGCTAGTTTCCACAGTAATACAGGGTTTTGGGAGAAGTTGTTTATTCCGAAGTTGCTTATATAGTTTTCAAGCACAGGAAGTAATGCTGCATAGTTTTTCTGGTCCTCTAGTTTTCGGATCAAAGCCAGTTGCTTAGGATCTTGATAGAAGGGGATTTTGTTGAGATTTTTAAATTCGAAGGAGAAATTTTCATCAATTCTTTTCAAAGAATCAGGATTTCCCAAAGAAACATCTCTTGTAGTATAATTTTTTTTGTTTCTCTGTGCAGTAGCAGTTTGAAAACTAAAAAAAATAAACTGGGTTATGATTATGATTAATAAACTATGAGACCTCATTAAGCGCTTCAAAATAAATTCTGCCTCAGACACTAACGACAAAGTACATGATATATGATATAAAAATCAAGTTTGAAAACGAAATAATTGGCACGAGGGTTGTAAACATTTAATTCTGCATATTATTTTGCGAAAAACTAATAACTTGTGCCAACTTGGCAACAAAATCGTAAAAAGGGAAGGGATAGAAAATGAATAATAAAAAGAAGGAGAGCATATCAATTTTTTTACCTAAGTTTTTAGAAGGTGATACCGGGGAAATGATCCCCCTTTTATCTCCCGAGGAAGAAGAGGAACTTAATAAAGAAGGAACACCTGAAGAATTACCTATACTGCCTGTCAGAAATACTGTATTGTTTCCTGGTGTTGTGATCCCGATTACGGTTGGAAGACAAAAATCAATAAGACTTGTAAAAAAAGCCTATAAAGGAAATAGAATCATAGGCGTTGTGGCTCAGGAAAATGCTACTACTGAGGAGCCTCAGATACAAGATCTTTATAAAGTCGGAACGGTTGCAAAAATCCTGAAAATGCTGGTAATGCCTGATGGTAATACTACTATTATCATACAAGGGATGAAGAGGTTTCAGATAGAGGATGTATTTCAGGAAAACCCATTTATAATTGCCAAAGTAAAAATTCTTGAAGAGAACTTTCCTGATATCAAAAAGAAGGAAGTAAAAGCACTGCTTCAATCACTTAAAGATTCTGCAAATAAAATTTTAAAGCTAAATCCGGAAATTCCGCAGGATGCACAGATAGCTCTAAATAATATTGAAAGTCCTTCTTTCCTGACTCATTTTCTTTCTTCTAATATCAATACAGAGGTAAAGGAGAAACAAAATCTGCTGGAGATCAATGATGGTCTGAAGAGAGCAACGCTCTTACTGGAGTATATGATGAAGGAAATTCAGATGCTTGAACTGAAGCAGGAAATCCAAAGCAAAGTTCACTCTGATATAGATCAGCAGCAAAGAGATTATTATCTGCGTCAGCAAATTAAAGTATTGCAAGATGAGCTTGGATACGAATCGTCTGACCAGGATATTGATAACCTGAAAAAGAAGGTAGAAAACAAGCAATGGCCTGAGGCTGTAGCTAAACATTTCCACAAGGAGCTTGAGAAAATCGAACGCATGAATCCAATGGCGTCCGAATATCCCCTTTCCATGAACTACGTGGAATTTCTTGCAGAACTACCTTGGAATGAATACAGCAAAGACACTTTTAATCTTAAAAGAGCTAAGAAAATCCTTGATGAGGATCATTTCGGACTCGAAAAAGTAAAGGAAAGGATTATTGAATATCTGGCAGTTCTGAAGTTGAAGAACAATATGAAAGCGCCAATCCTTTGCTTGTATGGCCCTCCAGGTGTTGGAAAAACCTCTTTAGGAAAGTCCATTGCCAAAGCTTTGAACCGAAAGTATGTCAGAATGTCATTAGGCGGTGTTAAGGATGAGGCAGAAATTCGTGGGCATAGAAAAACTTATGTGGGTGCAATGCCCGGCAGAATTATTTACAATATCAAAAAAGTACAGAGCTCTAATCCTGTATTTATTCTTGATGAAATAGATAAAATCGGTTCGGATTTCAGAGGGGATCCTTCTTCTGCTTTATTAGAAGTACTTGATCCGGAGCAGAATTCTACTTTTATAGACAATTATCTTGAAGTAGAATATGATCTCTCAAAAATCTTATTCATTGCCACTGCAAACTCTCTTGATACAATTCATCCTGCTCTTCTGGATAGAATGGAAATCATTGAAATCAATGGATATACTCTTGAGGAAAAAGCTCATATTGCCAAAGATTACCTGATTCCAAAGCAAAAAGAGGAACATGGCCTGAAAGAGGAAGATGTTCAGTTCAGTAAAAAAGCGGTTAATAAAATTATTGAAGATTATACCAGGGAATCTGGAGTCAGAAATCTTAACAGAAAAATAGGTGCGGCAGTAAGAGGCGTGGCTAAGTGTGTTGCAATGGAAGAGAAGTATAATAAGCTACTGGAACCGGAAGATGTTGTTAAATTGCTTGGACCTGAAGATTTTGAAAGAGAGATTTATCAGGATAATGAGCTGGCAGGAATTGTTACCGGACTTGCATGGACTTCACATGGTGGAGAAATCTTGTTTATCGAATCCAGCCTGAACAAAGGAAGAGGAAAAGTAATTTTGTCAGGCCAATTAGGAGAGGTAATGAAAGAGTCTGCAACTGCAGCTTTGTCATACTTGAAAGCCAATGCTGAAAAATTCGGCATCAATCATAAAATTTTTGATCATTACGATTTGCACATTCACGTTCCTGCAGGAGCAGTTCCCAAAGACGGGCCTTCCGCCGGAATTACAATCTTTACATCCCTGGCCTCAATATTTACGCAGAGAAAGGTAAAAAGAAATATAGCCATGACAGGTGAAATAACACTTAGAGGAATTGTGTTACCTGTCGGCGGAATCAAAGAAAAAATTCTGGCTGCCAAAAGAGCCGGAATTAAAGAAATAGTGCTTTCGACAAAGAACAGAAAAGATATATTGGAAATTAAACCTGAGTATATTAAGGATCTGGTAATTAATTATGTAGATAATGTAGATCAGGTTCTTGAAATCGCTTTGCTTAAAACCAAAGTGAAAAAACCGATAGATCTTTCAGTAATCGAGCCACCGCTTCCGGGAGCTGGCAAAATGTCTAAAATTGAAATAAACTAAATTATTGTTCGTTTATGAACAAAATAATTTTTTAAAGTAAATGACAATAAGGTTTACATCGCTCTTTTTATTAGTTTTTGGATTTTCTTATACTATTGCCAAGGCGCAATTAGGTGGCAGAGCATCTTATCAGTTTCTGAATGTCCCTATAAATGCAAGGGTTGCTGGATTGGGAGGTGTCAATATCTCTCAGCCAGGAATTGACATTAACCTGATGACTCAAAATCCTGCAACACTTTCTGATTCACTCAGGAATTACCTATCTATAAATTATTTACCATATCTTGCTGATATAAAGGCTACTATGGTGAATTATGCATTTAATGCAGGTAAGACCGGAACCTGGGGGGTAGGTATGCGATACTTTGATTATGGTACTTTCAGTGGTGCCGACCTTGCGGGAAATAGTACAGGTGACTTTAAATCAAAGGAGTATGTCTTCACTGTGGCGAAATCTCATACTATTAATCATTTCACATTAGGAGCCTCGTTAAACCTGGCTTTTTCACAAATTGGAACTTATAATTCTGCTGCACTGCTTACTGATGTGGGAGGTATATTCAGACATCCTGAAAAAGATTGGGCAATAGGACTTGTAATTAAAAATGTAGGTGTGCCTTTGAAAAAATACGTGCCAGGTGAAACCGTCGATTTACCTACAGATGTTCAGTTAGGAACAAGCTTCAAGCCTGAACACATGCCGGTAAGACTGTCACTGACAGCTCACCACCTTCACAAATGGGATATAGTTTATGATAATCCAAATCAAAAAGGCAAAGTAGATTTGAATGGTAATGTAATCAAGGAAAAAGTTTCTTTCGGAAGTAAATTACTAACTCACTTCGCAGTGGGAGCTGAATTTTTGATGTCTAAAAACTTCCAATTGAGAGCAGGTTATAACTTTTTACGAAGAAAAGAATTAAAAGAAGAAAGTAAATCTGGAGGAGCCGGACTTTCAATAGGTGGTATGGTCAGGATAAAATATTTTGAATTTGCCTATACCAGATCATTTTATTATATCGGAACAGGTACCAACCATTTTACTCTAACTACAGATTTTAACAGGATATTTAAAAAGAGGATCTGATGATTGATAATAACAGCTATTTAACTCCCAGACAAATAGTGGAGGAGCTTGATAAATATATTATAGGTCAGCATGAAGCGAAGAGAAATGTTGCTATTGCCTTAAGAAACAGATGGAGGCGTATGAATGCCGGACAGGATATGAAAAGGGAGATCGTTCCTAACAATATCCTGATGATTGGTGCAACAGGAGTGGGTAAAACAGAAATAGCCAGAAGACTGGCAAAAGTTGCTGATGCTCCTTTTACTAAAGTGGAGGCTTCGAAATTTACAGAAGTGGGATATGTGGGAAGAGACGTAGAAAGCATGGTAAGAGACCTTGTAGAGCAGTCTGTAAACTTGGTCAAGGCCCGCAAAAAAGAAGATGTTAAGGCTAGGGCAGCACAAATAGTTGAAGATATAATCCTTGATGCTCTCATTCCTCCATTAAAAAAGAGTCCGTCAGGAATTTTTACAGGAGAAGTTCCATCTCCTTCTTCATCTGATGATGACCATGAACTGAATGAAAGAACCAGAGAAAAGTTCAGAGAGAAAATTAAATCAGGAGAACTAGATGAAAGAAAGATTGAAATAAATGTTTCTTCGAATAGCAATCCGGGAGTAGGTGTAATCGGTGGAGGCATGGATGAGGTTTCCATGATGAATATTCAGGAAATGATTAGTGGAATGATGCCTAAAAAAACCAAGAAGAGGAAAGTGGCAATTGGTGAAGCCAGGCAACTATTGCTGGAAGAAGAGGCGGCCAAACTTATCGATATGGATGAAGTGAAGGAGGAGGCCATAAGAAAGGCAGAAAATACCGGAATAATTTTTATTGATGAAATTGATAAAATAGCTTCCGGTTCCAGAAAAAATGGAGGAGGTGGCCCTGATGTCAGCAGAGAAGGGGTACAGAGAGATCTTTTACCAATTGTTGAAGGCAGTTCTGTAAATACAAAATATGGTGTAATTCAGACTGATCATATCCTGTTTGTAGCTGCTGGAGCATTTCACATCTCAAAGCCGTCAGACTTAATTCCGGAATTGCAAGGAAGGTTTCCAATCAGGGTAGAGCTGAATAGCCTTACCAAGGAAGACTTTTTTCAGATACTGAAAGCGCCTAAAAATGCTCTGACAAAACAGTATCAGGCTATGTTGAATGCAGAGGGAGTTGAACTTACATTTATGGAAGATGCTCTGGAAAAAATTGCTGAAATAGCTTTCAACGTAAATACTGAAGTAGAAAATATCGGGGCAAGAAGGCTTCACACAGTAATGAGTCATTTGTTAAATGAAATAATGTTTGACGTCCCTGAAAAAATTGGCCCAAATGCAAAAATTTTAATTACTAAAGAAATTGTATCTGAAAGGTTGTCCGGCCTAGTTAAAAATCAGGATTTGAGTCAGTATATACTATAACAAAAAATATTTTTTTTAAAAAAAAGGCAGATAAGAATTATCATGCCTTTTTTTATGACTAAATTGTTGGTAAACTCGTAACTCAAACAGTATTAGGATTTTTGTGCAAGTTTTTATAATACGGGTTGCCTTTTTTTATGACAATTTTTCAAGGAGATATTAACAGGAATACAGTAATTTTAAGGTTATTTCTTTTATCAGGAATTAGCCTTGCTTTTGCATTTTTTATTTTTACCAATACCTACGAAGACTCGCTTTATAGCTATTTAATATTCACAGCACTAATAATTGCTCTTGTAGTTATTAATTTATTGTCCTTAAGAGTATTCACCCAAAGCAGGAAGGATGTAATCAATAAAGTTAATGCTGATAATATGGTTACTCTCCTTGACAATATCTCTGATATTTGCTGCATATGCGATAAAGATTTCAGATTTATTTATTGGAATAAGGCCGCTGAGGAAATCTCAGGGTATAGGTTTGAAGAAATTGCCGGTAAAAGATTCGATGATCTTTTTAAATCAGCATCCACTCCCGAAAGAGATAAACTGATTGGCCAAATGATAATGGAGAAAAGAAAGTCTTTGACTTTTTCTTATGAAGCCTTTATGAAAGGTATCCTCAATCAATTTGAAATAACTGTTTTCCCTTCAGGTGAAAACTATATTTACCTGGTACGGAATATCACTGATAAATTATTAATAGAACAGCAGAATAACCGGACAAACAAAATTTTGGAAGCGACTTCCGATCTTGTTGCAATGGTTAATGTGCAAGGGCAAAATGTTTATATGAATAATGCCGGAGTCAAGCTTCTGGATGAAAAAAATAACGATAGTAATATCAGAAGGAGTTTAATGGAAATGCATCCTCCGGATGTTTATAAATATTTGATTTCAGAGGCTATCCCATATGCTCTGGAACATGGGACCTGGCAGGGGGAAACAAGATTTATTACTTCGGAAGGAAAAACTATTCCGGTATCTCAGGTGATTATTGCTCACCTTGATTCTCAGGGGCATCTGGAATATATATCTACCATTGCCAGAGATATTTCAAAGGAAAAACAAGCTGAAGAAGAACTGAAGAAAATCAATTTTGAGCTAGATCATTTTGTGTACAGAGCTTCACATGACCTGAGAGCTCCCCTTACTTCCATTCGGGGTTTAGTAGAAATTTCTCTGGAAGAAAAGGATACACAAAAGCTCAAGCAATACATGTCTTTTGTGGGAGATTCGGCCAAAAAACTGGATAACTATATTATTAACCTCCTTTCCATTTCTAGAAACGATCGTCTTGAAATGGAGCAACGCCCCATTGATTTTTCCATACTTATACAAGAAACCATAGATGAACTGAGGTTCCTGAAAAATGCAGACAGGATAAATATTTCCTGGGATATTTCATGTGATGGTCAATTCTGCTCGGATCTGATCCGGTTAAAAATTATTTTCAAAAATATCATTTCCAATGCCATAAAGTACCAGCGTGTCAATATCACTAATTCATTTCTTTCAATAAACATCAGCGGTACTCCTCAATTGATAAGAACCGTTTTCACTGATAATGGAATTGGTATCCAGGAAGATGCAAAGGAAAGGATATTTGATATGTTTTACAGAGGAACTGAGTTGTCAGATGGTTCAGGTCTGGGACTATATATTGTTAAAAGTGTCATTGAAAAGTTAAAAGGCCGGATACACCTACATTCCAAGATTTCTGAAGGTACTACAACTATAATTGAGATTCCTGGTTATTCTATGAAAAAGGAAACTGATCAGGAACTATGAAATATTATATAATAACAGGAACCAGCAAAGGATTAGGAAAAGCAATTGCAGAACGCATATTGTCTGATCCTGGCAATTTTGTTATAGGTATATCCCGCACTGTCTCTATTCATCACGATAATTACGAACACCTGTTTATTAACCTTTCTGAGGTTGATTCGCTTCATAAATTTTACAATAGTATTTTTCCCAATTTCAGAAATCCATCAAAGATATGTCTGATTAACAATGCAGGTAATATTGGTGAAATTACCTATCTGGGAAAGCAACATGATCGAAAGATCATCGATGGTTATAACTGTAATGTTATAACGCCGGCTTTGCTCATGAATGAGTTTGTTAGCAGGTATAGAAATAATCATGCTTCAAAACTGATATTAAATATAAGCTCCGGTGCGGGTAAAAAACCTGTAGATGGCTGGTCTGTATATTGCAGTTCAAAAGCAGCTCTTGATATGCAGACTGCTGTAGCAGCCAACGAAGCCAAATTTTCTCATAGCAATTTCAGATTTTTCTCTCTTGCACCGGGAATACTAGACACACCAATGCAGACTGAAATTAGAAAAGTTTCTCCGGAAGATTTCAGTCGGGTAGAGGAGTTCATTAATTATAAAAAGGAGCATATGCTGGTATCGCCTGAAAAGGTTGCTGAAAAGATATGGCGACTACTGGAAAATGAAAATGATTACAAAGGAGTAGTAATGTCTGTCAATGAAGTTTAAGAGAGTCAAGACAGAACTCTCATTTTTATATGGAGATCAGGATGGTTGCTTAATTTAAGAAAAAGACTGGAATACTGAATTCAGACTGTTTCTGTGATAAGGCTGATTAACGACTGTGGCCTTTAGTAATTAAAATGCCGGATACTTTGGCAGAGTCAGACAGAGTTTCAATATCTATATTTTCCCTCGCCGATACAGGTAGAGAGGTGGTATCAATTAGAAAGGTTATACCTAGTCTTTCCAGTCCAAAGGCAGGGCCATCTTCCGTATTTCCAGCCCAGTCAATATAATGGTAGCTTTTTATTTCGCCCACTTTAGAACCGATTCCCAATCCTGATCTGGTCTTATATCTTTTGTCGTAAACCTTTATTCTCCAGATTTTGCATGAGTCTGTGCATATTGGGTCTATTCTCAGATATCTTGAGGTATCTCTGCTGGTTTTAATAAAATAGGCTTCAAATTTTTGTCCCTCAGATGTAAAAGCAGATTTACTTACCTGGGATTTATCATAATAGCTGAAAATATTTCCAATGGGCATATCTATGGTTAAATGTCCAGCACGCTCTTTCGATATGGCATATTCGTCCGGAACCTCAATATTACCCTTTTCATTATAATTTGTTGTTTCAGAACCTGTAGATGTTTTTTTGGAACTTTCACAAGAGAAAAGGTAAGAAACTACGACCAGCAACGCTATCCTTTGATGAATATAAGAAGTTGAAAAAGACATTTGACCTTTTAAATTGATTTCAGAATGAAAACTGAGATCAATCTAAAAGGTTTTTAGAGTTTTACTGGCCAAATAAATCAGTAGACAGATATCTGTCACCGCGGTCACAAATGATGCAAACGATAACTCCTTTATCCAGTTCTGCCGCAAGTTTTATTGAAGCTGCCATAGCTCCTCCGCTGCTCATCCCGCCAAAGATTGCCTCTTCTTTGCTGAGTCTTCTGGCTGTATTGGTGGCATCCTCCTGAGAAACATCAATAATTCTGTCTATTCTTGACGGATCAAATATTTTAGGAAGGTATTCCTTCGGCCATCTCCTGATGCCCGGTATTTGTGAGCCATCCATAGGCTGAACACCTACAATTTGAATGGTATTATTTTTTTCTTTCAAAAATTTAGACGTTCCCATTATTGTCCCGGTCGTCCCCATCGAAGATACAAAATGAGTTATCTTCTGATCTGTATCTTTCCAGATTTCAGGACCTGTGCCATAGTAGTGAGCCATGTAATTGTCGGGATTCGCAAACTGATTAAGCATAAAATAGTCCCCGCCTGCAACCTTCTCATGTGCAAGGTCAATAGCGCCTTCCATTGATTTCTCTGAAGGGGTAAGAATTACCTTTGCTCCGAAGGCTTCCATGGTAAGTACCCTTTCCCTGGTTGCATTGGAAGGCATGATTATTTCAATTTCCAATCCGAATAGACGTGCAATCATGGCGAGCGCTATTCCGGTATTTCCACTTGTTGCTTCTACAAGCTTCATTCCTGGTTTTAATTCACCTCGAGAGAGGGCGCCTTTGATCATTCCATAGGCAGCTCTGTCTTTTACACTTCCTCCAGGGTTGTGTCCTTCCAGCTTAGCAAAAATTTTTACAGCTTTGTTTGGGTTAATATTTTTTATTTCGACAAGTGGGGTATTCCCTACAAAGTCAAGAAGTGATGCCATTGGTGTAGAACTTTATAATCTTTTAATTTATAATATTTTGATTATCAGTATCCGGGAAGCCCTTTGATATCTTCAAGTTTACCGATTTCAATCTGAGCTTTGTGATATACTGTGGAAAATGGAGGGACAGTTTTGGTCAGCCACACATTTCCTCCAACAATGCTGTGATGACCAATGATAGTGTCAGCGCCAAGGATGGTTGCTCCGGCATAGATTACCACGTGATCTTCTATTGTAGGATGTCTTTTTTTACTTGCCATACTTTTGTTAACGCTTAGAGCCCCAAGGGTTACGCCCTGATATATTTTAACATGGCTGCCGATTATGGAGGTTTCACCGATAACGATTCCTGTCCCGTGGTCAATGCAAAAGTGCGAACCGATTTCAGCTCCTGGATGAATATCAATACCTGTCTTTGAATGAGCAAATTCTGTAATAATTCTTGCCAAAACCGGAATCGACATCTTAAAAAGTACATTGGCCATTCTGTACATGGCAATGGCATAAAATCCCGGATACGCTCTTATAACCTCATATGCACTGGTAGCTGCAGGGTCTCCGACTACAATTGCCTCAACATCTGATTTTAACTTGTCAAATATGCCAGGAAGGTAATCCAGAAATCCATTAGTAATTACTTCAGCTTTTTTGGGTAGATACCTTTGCATCGATTGAAAAGTAGATAAAAGCTGAAGTTGCAATTCTTTATATCTTGCTTCGACCTCTTCGATATTTCCATATTGTTTTTCAGATAATTCCGGAAACATCAGTTTTAAATATTCATTCAGAATTTCATATATGCTTTCAGGCTGGGGATTAGGTTTCGCCAGTTTGTAAGAAAGAAATACCTTGTTAATAAATTCACTTTTCATCTTGCTTAACAAATTCAAATTGCTTACCTACTTAGAGTCTATCCCTTATTATTTCTTTTAATTATATATTAAAGAATTATAAAGTATATGTAAGTTCAACAACTTTATCCTTCAGTGTGGTTCGCGATGCAAATTAAGCAAAATGTGGTAACTTTTATTTTTTAACCCAGAGAGAGTCTGTGAAATATTTATTATCATCATAAAAGTTATGAATTTTGACAAAACCTGTAAGATCTGCCAGGTCTTCTATTTCATTTTCGGAATATTTTTTTGATACTTCTGTCTGAATACTTTCCCAGGCTTTAAATCCAATAGTAAGATCGAGGGCCTTTAATCTTACACTTTGGTTTATAGTGCTCACTAAAAAGCTTTTACATTCACCTGTGGCAGGGTCGTAATAGGGGAAGTGCATGAAGTGTTCTGTTTTAAAATCACCTGCAAACTCTTTATTGATTCTTTGCAGTAAGTTGAAATTGAAATTAGCAGTAATACCTTCAGAATCATCATAAGCTTTTAAAATCAGCCTTGGGTCTTTTTTTAGGTCAAAACCTGTGAGAACGAGATCTCCTGGTAATAAGCATCTGCTAAGTTCTGCGTAGAAGTTAAAGCTTTCTTGCTGACTGAAATTACCGATGTTACCTCCCATAAACAGCACTACTTTTCTTTTTCCCTCAAATCTTCGTAATTCGGACATAGCACCGAAATAATCATTGCAAAGAGGTTTTAGTATCAGATCTGGAAACTCTTTGTTTAGCTCCGATGATAATAACCTGAGTATATTTTCTGAAATGTCTACCGGGATGTATTGAAAAGCAGCTTTTTTATCTATTAAAAATTTAAGGAGTATCCTGGTCTTAAGACCATCACCTGCTCCAAATTCAATAAGGTCAAAAGGTTTATTATAGTGAATAAAATAATCCAGAAGATCTTCCTTGTTATTTTGAAGAATTTGAAATTCAGCTCTTGTAACATAATATTCCTCAAGATTCATTATTTTTTGAAATAAGGCATCTCCTTTATCATCATATAAGTATCTTGAAGGAAGATATTTTGGAATGCTGCTAAGTCCTTTGATCAGGTCTTCCGCAAAGTTCTCCTGGTTGATAGTTTTCACGATATCTGAAATGTCCATTACTATTTTATGATATATAATCTGCCAATCTTATTCCTGTGAACTGCCATCTTTTTTCTGTTTGAAAAAAATTCCTGTATGTGGGTCGGATATGCGATAATGGAGTTGCGCAAGAGCCTCCTCTAAGTATCATCTGGTTGATCATAAATTTACCATTGTATTCGCCAAGGGCTCCGGGTTCTCTTTGGTAATATGGGTAAGGGAGATAAGCACTGTTTGTCCATTCCCAGCAATCCCCGAATAACTGAAGACTGTTTTCATTTTCCCTTGGCTTTGGCTCAAAAGACAGACTTTCCATGAGGTTATTTTTATCACTAGGATCAGGAGTGTATAGCAGACATGCGCTTTCCCATTCCTGCTCTGTAAGTAATCTTTTATTCTTCCATTTAGCATAAGCATCTGCCTCGAAAAAGCTGACATGCGTAACGGGACTGTTTTTGTTAATCTTTGTAAGTCCTCCAGCAAGGGTATAATAATACCAGGTATTATCCATCTTGTGCCAATATAGCGGAGCTTCTATCTGATTCTGTTTGATCCATTCCCATCCTTCTGAAAGCCAGAAGTTGAAATTCTGATACCCTTTGTCTTCAATGAAATCAAGGTATTCCCCATTTGTTACAAGACGGTTAAGGAATTGAAAGGGATGAAGGTATACTTTATGCTTTGCTCTTTCATTGTCGTAGGAGAAATTATCTGTATCAGAAGTTCCAATCTCATAAAGGCCTTCTTCTACTTCCAGGTATTCCTCGGCAGATCCATGGAGACTAACTGAACTAAGGGATGTTTGCTTTTGAGGAAATAAAGATGGATATAAAGGGTTATGTCCTAATATATATTTAATATCCGTAATCAGAAGTTCCTGATGCTGCTGTTCGTGATTAATTCCAATGATAATCAGTTTTGAAAGTTCTCCGGAAGGAAATGGTATAGAATCTAATAACATAATAATAGCTTCATCTACGATATTTCTATATTGATATATTTCATCTACCGATGGCCTTGTCATGTTACCTCTGTCCCCCCTGAACACTCTGTTCCCAAGGCTTTCATAATAACTGTTGAAAAAATAGGCAAATGATGGATTATATTCTTTATATCTGTTTGTATAGCCCATCAGGATAAAGTACTCAAAGAACCATGTTGTATGACCAAGATGCCATTTGGGAGGGCTAACATCCATGGCTGGCTGTGCCACGTAATCTTCAGTTTTAAGGTTTTTGCAGAGTGTTACAGTTGAATTTCTGGTTTTCAGATATTTCTCTTTAAGTATCTCCTTAGTCGGTGATACAATATTTTTCTCCAATATGGAATTTTTCCCCTTCATATTTTAAGTAAACCAGCTTATATTCCTCTTTGTTAAAGAGCGCTGTAATACTTTTTGAAGCAAAGAATTAATACTTAACAGGGATTGTTATTTTATAAAGTAATTAATTATGAATAAAATAAAATACCATCTGTAGATTATGGTGCATTTTGATGATTAATAGGCGAGCTTGTGTCTTTTCTTTATGAGATGATCGTTTATTAATCAGATAAGAAAGAGAGTCAGCTTTTATAAGAATCTAAGATTGATAAGGATTTCAAATAAAAGGAAGTTTTAATAAATTATAATTTGTGAATTTTAAAGTTATGGCTGCAAATGTATGTGGTAAGGAAAAAACAGCACGATGGATTTTTGGAATTATATTATTTGTTGCAGGAATCATTGTTGCAGGTACTGCAGGATGGATAATGGGAATAGGAGGAGTGATATTGATATTAACAGCAATGTTCTCATATTGCCCTGTAAATGCTATGTTTCACAGAAACACTTGTGTGGTGCGGAGTCCTGGAAACAGGGATATTAGTGATATATAAAAAAGAAGTGGTTATTCACCACTTCTTTTTTTAGTTTTTGATACTTTTGAAGTATTTTTTACAAGTTTAGCATCTCTAGGTGCCGGTGCGGATGTTGCACGGGCAATAGGGATCTCAAATTCCAGAGTGGTTAGTAAAACCTGCTCTATAGGTTTTTGAGGAAGGCCTTCAATTCTACTTATTTCTTTTCCATCCTGTTCGATGATATAAGTAGGTATCTGAGCAATCTGATAATTTTTTTCAAACTCTTCAGGGCTTTTTAAATTTCCATCTACCAGATAAATTTGTATCTGGTCTTCTGTAAACCCTGCCATATCCGCTGCTTTATATAATTTTGCCAAAGCCTCCTGAGTCTTATCCTGCCATATACCTCCGAAAAAAACTACTTTTATTCCAGCAGGTAACTGTTGAAGTGAAGCAATTTCATTTTCAAGAGGAATATATCTATTGTAAACTTTCTGAAACCATCTTGAATCTTCCAGATAATAAACATCTACGGTACCAATCATTCTGTTTTCTGAAGCCCCCTGATTACTTACACAAGATAAACACACGCTAATTAAACATAATAGTAAAATCTGTCTCAAACTTTTCATACCAACAATTGAATAATGCACTTCTGATACAAGTGTAACAGCTGGATTTGATGTCTTGTTAATGAAAAAGCCGGCACTCAGTCCGGCTGTGGGTTTCAGAAGAAGTATGTTGAAGTTATCTGTTCTTTTCTATTATTTCATAATTATAGGCGAAGGTGTCTAATTCTTCCTGATCAATGATATTGCCCGTTGTTATGATTTCCTGCTCTGTATCTAACAAATCAGGGAGACCGTCTGGCAAAATAAAATCTTCATAATTATTTCTCTCGTCCTGAAGAAAAAGGTGCGGTAAGTCTGGATATTCAGGGTCGTCAATAATGTCTATTAGATAGAAATGTCCTGTTCTGATTACTTCAAATGTAGTATCTCCTGATTTTTCTTTAACTCCTTCTGTCTGTATCAGATACTCATAATCTCCCGATACATTCCAGAAGAATTTTTCTTTTTTAATGACCGAATTGATCAGTAATAAAAGCCTTCCTTCTATGCTTTTAAGCAATTCAAAATTTCCCTGATTCAGCACTTTACCTCTCATAATATAGCCCTCCTGTTCTATTACTTCCTTAACAGAATAAAAAAAAATATAGTTTTGTATCTGTAATCATTCAGGAGCAATTATGGCACTATCGTTTGAAAATATCAGAGTAGGGAAGAAGTACATTTTGAAAAATTATGGTGAAAAGGCATTATTCCAGGTTTTGGAGAAAACTGCTGATAATGATTTTTGGGTAAAAGACCTTCACACCCTTGAAAGTTATATGATTTCCGATCTTATCAGATATGGGAAAGGTAAGGATTATGATTTTTATGAGCTTGAAAAGTATTAAAAATCAGTTAATTTATTAATAACTTAGTGAAGTATTGACAAGAACCTTAAGCTTCTCCCGTAATAAACAATCAATTATTTTATGAGGTTTAATAAATGAAGGGAGGAAGCTGTTATGAGGAATTTAATCATCATTTTAGCAATGTCGGGATTGTTATCTTGTAAAGATTTTACAATTGCAGGAAGTGCAGATCACTTTGGTACTGGAACTATAAATGAACCTGGTACAGCTGTGAATCCACAACCTGGGGTGGATCTCTATGAAGAAATTAACAGAGAAAATTATGAAAATGTCAATGCTGAAAATATTGTAGATTCATTGCAACAGGGATCTTAAATTTGAAAATTGCATGCTACGATTTTTTTACCTATAATTAAATCTATTCATTCAAAAAAATATGTCATTCAGATCTTTTATTGTTACAGTCATCGTGCTTGCTGTAACTGTTGTTTTTACCATGGCCTTTAAAATGAGGCATGAAAAGTATGCAGAGAAGCCAGAATTGATTTATGTAGGTGATGCCATGTGTTCCTGGTGCTATGGATTTTCACCAGAAATCACTGCAACAAAAGAACACTTTAAAAATGAGCTTGAATTTAAACTTTTAAACGGTGGATTGAGGCCTTATACCAAGGAACCAATGGATGCAGAAATGAAGAAATTCTTGGGGAAGCACTGGAAAGAGGTTGCTAAGGTCAGCGGACAACCTTTTGCTTATAATATTCTTGCTGATTCCAGCAGGTTTGTTTATGATACAGAACCGGCTGCGAGGGCAGTTGCAACAGTACGCAAATTAAAACCTGGTTCTGAATTTGATTTCTTTAAAAAAGTTCAGAATTCATTTTATGTCAAGAATAGAAATATGGCAGATATCAATACCTATTTGGAACTACTTCCGGATTTCAACATTGATAAGGAATTATTTAAAGAAACCTTTAACTCTCAACAAATGAAACAGGCAATTGCAGAGGAATTTAAACAAGTTGAGGCACTTGGGGTGACTGGTTTCCCCGCAGTATTATTAAAAGTGAATGGTCAATATTTAATGATCAGTAACGGATATTCCAAAAAAGGAGAGGTGATCAAAGAAATTGAAAAAGCTTTAGCAAAAAAATAAGGGAGTTTTGCTCCCTTATAATGTATCTTCATCAGATGTTGTCTCTTTGATCAATGCATTCAGTCCTTTCTGTTGCCAGTCGGCTTTATCCCAGCCTCTTTCAATAGCTTTGAGCCTTGACTTTTTTCCTGGGTGTGTAGGGAATTCTTGCTCTCTGCATAATTTGTTTACAGCTGCCTGCGCTTCTTTCAGGGATGCACCCATTTTTCTTAATATAAATCCTGAAAACTCATCGCATTCCAATTCGACCTTGTGATTGCTTCCTCCTCTTACCAATGTATGTCCGTTAAGATGATGTCCTATTTCATGAGCAAGAATGCTGATGGCTGCCCAATTGGTATGTACAGAATTATTTATTGAAGAAATAAAACTAGGATTGTATAATATGTACCTTTTGTCTTTTTGAATAATAGCGGTAGCATTAGGTACATTCGCCTGTTTTATTTCAAAGTTCGCTTTTAATCCTATTACGTTAAGTATTGCTTTAATAACAGTTCTGGTATCTTTATCTGAATTTATACCTGATTTAAAAATTGATTCTATATTGGTATTCTCGTCAGTATTTCCAGGTGTTTTTGCATATGAACTAAAGATTGCAGCATTGCAAAATAGCAGTGTTATGAGAGCGAGACGGATTTTGTTTTTCATGTTTCTTAAACAAGATTCGAGGATGAAATCGTTCGGAAGATTTTCAGTTATTTAGAATATTTGAATAATAAAACTTACTAATTTATATAATGAAAATAACAGTAATGCAAAAAGGCATATCAATGCAATCATAATTGTCAATACAATACCATT
>JAEYZG010000063.1 GCA_023428135.1 Bacteroidota bacterium
GTTGTATACTAACCCTGCTTTGTTTTGTGTGGAGTACTGCCAGTTCAAAGTACTTAAAGAATTGGGTATTCAGGCAGATTATCTTATCGGATATAGTCTTGGTGAGTTAGTAGCTAGTGTTGTTTCCGGTGCCGTGTCTCTGGAAGATGGAATTCGCTTGGTTATAAATATAGCGAAACTTGCAGAAGAAAAGACAACTCCTGCAGCGATGTTGGCAATCATGGAATCAGAGAGTATTATCAACAAATATCCTGATTTGTTTGCCGACTGCAGATGTACAGGAACAAATTTTCAGGAGAATTTTGTAGTATGTGGCTTGCCTCCTACAATTCAGAATTTACATTTTAATTTAAATAAGATCAATATAATCTCTCTGGTATTACCGGTTAAACAAGGATTTCATACGGAATTTATTGATCCGATCGAAGCGGAAGTGAAGCAGCTGGTGAGGAATATTAATATTTCAGATATGAAAATACCAATCATATCATCAGCGAAGTCAGAGGTTGTAAAAGAATTGAATGAAGATTATTTCTGGGATGTAATCCGCTTACCTGTTAATTTTGAATTTACCATTAAGAGAATTCTTGAGGTAGGAGATTATATTTTTATAGATTCAGGGCCAAGCGGCACGCTGTCTACTTTTGTCAAATATATTCTTTCTTCGAATACCGGTTCCATTTCTCTGCCAATGATCAATCAATTCGGAAGAGATCTGATTGCTATTGAAAAGTTGAAAGCTTCATTTTTCGAGAACGTAAGCTGAAAATCTGTAGAGATAAGAGCTCTCTCAATTAAACTATTTTTTCTTCTTGACTATTATTCCTGTCCGGGGTCGATACCAGGCGTTTATTGCTTTATAATATTAGGATGCTTATAAAAAGCCAGTTTGTAACTCAGAAACCATAAATAAATTGTTGGCAATAATATTTTATCAGAATAGTTTTTATAACTCTTAATTATGGTAAAAATAAAAAGCCAATATCCATTTTATCTTTCAGTTCATACCTTGTGGGTATATGCATTTATTTTAATGCTTCCGTATTTGTCGAGTAAGGTTATAGCGGAAGGAACTAAGGAGTTAATGCCCAGATCCACTGATCATGGAGTCGTTCAGATATTCGATCGTTCCAGGTTGTTTATGACCTATGATGCTCCGAAAGAAAACCGGCTTAATATTCATATCTGCAAAGCTGGTGAAATTATATATTTCGGTTTTAATCAACCAGATGAAGATGTTTACTTTAGGCTTAAAAGTCCTGATGGATCTGTAGTAATGGGACCTACCTTGTTGCCTTCTTCAGGTGCTGGTTTTATTGCAACTTACAATCAGGCAGTAGTGGGTCCTGTTCAATTATCTGCTGGAGGCTATGATGCACTTTCATATACTTCTCTTACAGATGGAGATTATTATATTGAGTTTAATCCGGTTTCTCCAACAACAATCACGAATTCAAAGAGATACTTTGATCTGTTTGATATAACTGTTGCCGATGGAAAGACCGCTAAGCCTGGTCGATTATGGTCCTATACATGGGATATCAATACTACCAATGCTGATTATTCTTTTAATGGGAAGATGTATGTGCTGTCAACGGATAGTATTGTTACTTCAATTGATTTTAACGGGATTCAACCTTTTGGTGCTACCATCAGTGCCAACTCAAAGGGATGTACGAATACCGGTATGGCCATTAACGACAGAATAAGTAGGGTGGGTAATGTAACTTATCCTGAATATAAAATCTTTCTTAATGATCCTGATCCAGCTTGTTATCCCACAGGCACCTTTGGTAATTTCTTACAAAAGCCATTTATAAGTGGATGTGATTCTGAAAATAGGTGTATAAACATTTTTGTAGATAAGCCAGGGAACATAGAAGTTCTTTTGGATATAAACGGGCAGGAGGGTTATCAGGCTAATACTACAGACAGAATTCTCTCAGCTTCTGTGGCCAGGGGAGAGAACTGTATCAATTGGAATACAAGAGATGGTAAAGGGAATATAGTACTCCCTGGAACACCGGTGGAAATAGAGATAAGTTATGGAAATGGAATCACGCATCTGCCGCTTTATGATGTTGAGCACCATCAAAACGGATATATTGTTGATCTGGTAAGGCCGACTGGACCTAAACCCCAGCTGTTCTGGGATGATAGTCAACTCAATGCAGGAACTGCTATTGATGAACTTGCCAATCTTATCGGATGCTCCAATGCAGGAGGTTGTCATCAATGGAAAGACAGAGGTACTGACGATTGCAAGATAGAGTGTCCCGAAACGATAAACACCTGGTGGTATGCCAGGATGGTAAAAGAAAAAGTTGAATATCTGGTATCACTTCCCAAGGTTGATGCCGAATCAAGAAACGGACCCGGCGAAATTAATGACACACTTGTTTGTGTGAATATATCCAACTTCCGTCTTAGCGGCAGTTTAATAAATGCTTCAGGTGCTCAGTGGATCGGAGGTAATGGAATTTTTAATTCTTCGCGTGTCGGAATTAGTCCTGAATATCTGCCGACTGAAGAAGAAAGAAAGTCGGGATTGGTTAAGTTATATCTGAAATCAGATGCCCAGCCCAGTTGTCCATCAGCGACAGATTCTATACTGATTCGTTTTAAGAAACTTCCGGAAGTACAAGCCGGTGACTCTCTTGTCTTATGTGAAACAACTAAAGTTATTAATATAAGCGGATTTGTTAAAAATGCTGCTGGAGGTATCTGGTCAGGAGGTAACGGTATTTTTGGTGATAAGAGTAAAATATTAACAACATATACGCCTTCTGCTGCTGAATTAAAATCAAGTTCATTCCAGTTAAGACTCACTTCTGCAAATGCATCTCCATGTCCTGATGTGTTTGATGAGGTTAAGATTATATACCATCCTGCTCCTTCTGTGGAAGCGGGTTTGCCATTCAATGTGTGTACAGATATAGATTCTGTTTTGATATCAGGAAGCAGTATGAATGCTACCTCCATTAAATGGGGAGGAGGAATGGGTAGCTTTTCTTCCAACTCAAAAACGCAAACGTATTACAGATTTAATCCGATTGAAAAATCAGGAGCTGTTACACTTACTTTAGAAGCAAAAGCTGTAGCTCCATGTGGTCCTGTTTCTGATGAAGTGAAAATTTTATTCAATCCATTACCCCTTGTAGATGCTGGTAATGATTTGAATAAATGTGCTGGTGATGAGGCCATATTCAAGGCAAAATCTTCTCCATCCTATTTTTATGAATGGATAGATGAATCAGGCGTTGTTGTAGGTAATGAGACTACACTAAAAGTTATTTCCTCAGGAGACCGGACTCTTATTCTTAAAGGGAAAGATATTAACGGGTGTATGTCTTCTGATACTGTACGACTCTTAACAATAACAGCTCCGGTATTGACTCTCCCAAAAGATGTTTGTCTCAGTGATTCTTTGAAGATCAATGCTGTATCTCAATCATATACTTTAGCTGGAATCTATACATGGAAAAAAGATGGGGTGATAATGCCTGATAAAATTACATCCGTTATTGATATAATTGAATCAGGCATTTATGAGGTAGATTTTAGGAACGGGAATTGTAAAGCTTCCGGAAAAACTGTGGTATGGGCTTCTCCGGCTTTAACTTTGGCAGATTCAATTATTGAATGTGAAAATACAAAAGTTGTTTTATCTGCTAATAAGATTGAGAATGTATCTTATACCTGGTCTTTCAATCACTCTCTATTGCCTTTTACCACAGCATCTATAGAAGCAATTTCTTCTGATTCAATCCAAAAGTATTTTGTTGAAGTAAAAGACAAGCATGGTTGCAAGGATAAAGACAGTATTGTATTGGTAGGAATACCTGTACCAAAGATTATTGCGGAAGATACTGGAATTTGCCCTGGAAAAGAAGTTGTATTGAGGCCTGTCATTACTAATAGATATAATGCAATCGGACTTCCTCTTGAATATAGATGGTTGGTTAATGGAAAACTTACTGATATTCATGATGGCATTTATCGCGCCTCTGATGCGGGTGAATATAGATTTTCAGTAAAAGTGGGAAGTTGCTATAACGATAAATCCTTTATTGTAGAAAGTTATCCTGAACCCTCCGGGTCGTTTGGAGAATTAGTGAAGTTTTGTGGTGAAGAGTCACCCTTCTATGAACTTACAGCAGGAATTGGAAAAAGATATCTGTGGTATCAAACGGGGGATACGACTCAGTCAATAAGCATTGCATTGCCAGGGAGTTATTCTGTTTTAATTACCAATGAATATGGTTGTGCTATTGAAGACACAACTGAAGTAAGAGAGGTGTGTCCTCCTAGAGTGTATATCTCAAACTCATTTTCTCCGAATAAAGATGGAAAGAATGACACTTATGATGTCTTTGGTTCAAACTTTATGAATTTTAGAATGCTGATCTTTAACAGGTGGGGAGAAATAATTTTTGAAAGCAAGGACAGGAGTGATGTATGGGATGGTCAATACAAAGGAGAGCCGATGCCTGTAGGTGTATATCCATGGGTAATCACTTATGAGGGCGATTCGGAAGAATATAAAGGGCCATATAAAATGGAAGGTAGTGTAACAATTGTGAGATAATGGTATTAAGCAAAATGAAATTGTGTGTAAGATATCAGTATCTAAAATTGGTGACAATAGCAATTTTGCTTATTATCATTAATAAGGTATCCGCACAGGACATTCAGTTTTCGCAGTTTTATGCTAATACTTTATATTTAAACCCTGCCTTTGCAGGAAGCACACATGACCTGAGAGGTGTGCTGCATCAACGTCTTCAGTGGCCCAAGCTTGAGGCTAAATATATAACATCCTCAGCAAGTCTTGATACATATATCAAGAAAACCAAAGGAGGTGTTGGATTAATTTTAATGAAGGACTGGCAGGGAGCAAATACAATAAGCTCAACAGATATAGCCCTTCAATATGCTCAGGAAGTTAATTTTTCCTCGAAATTTTCAATGAGGTTTGGCTTGCAGGGGGCTTATGTCGCAAGAAATATTAATTATGCACAATTAACATTTCCTGATCAGTATACGGATGGTGGGTATTCTGGCGTTCCTACCTCAGAAGATTTTGGGGTGAACAGAAAAAACTTCTTTGATTTTTCTGCAGGAACAGTATTTTATACGGATAATCTATGGTTCGGAATTTCTGCCCATCATATAAATATGCCTAACCAGTCTTTTTACAATGAGGTAAGCAGACTGCCTGTGAAAATTGGTATTGTAGGAGGTTACAAAATAGAATTGGATGGGGGAGAGGCAAATAATCCAAATAAGTCCAGCAGATATTCTCTGACTCCTACTTTTTATTATAAAATGCAAGGGAAATCAGATCAGCTGGACCTTGGAGTTTACGGGATGTGTGATGATCTGATGGTAGGGTTCTGGTATAGAGGACTGCCTGTAAAACGTTATGAAAGAAACCTTCAGAATAACGAATCTATGGTCGTGCTGCTGGGCTGGAGAATAAACAGATTAGTAATTTCTTATAGTTACGACTTTACTATTTCGAAGCTGAATACTGCTCGTACCGGTGGTTCTCATGAATTAAATCTCACCTACATTTATCCATTGCCACTCAAAAGGAAAATATATAAAAGACTTCCATGTCCTAAGTTTTAATGATTTACTCTGCTATAAATAGATATTTTTTAGATTTTTATAGATTTTTTCAACTAATAAAACTATTTTATCCTCTTATGCTTTAGTAAAGCAATACGAGATATGATATTCTAATCGGATTTTAATTTCTTTATCATCCAATTTATTTCATTTGGCATGATGTCTGTTATAGGTTTCCCTCTTATTTAATGAGGTTTTATAGAGGTGAAGAATAGAAATTATTGAAGTAAGTAGTAAGTTAAATTTTAAGTAAAAAGTCATGATGTTTTTGTTTGATATATCGTTGCCATTTAAAGATCCTGTATTAGTGTTTTCAGTGGTATTGTTTATCATATTCTTTGCTCCGATAGTACTTAAGAAATTCAGAATACCAGGTATCATAGGGCTTATTCTTTCAGGGGTAATTGTTGGCCCGAACGGATTTAATCTGTTATTAAGAAATTCCGGGATTGTTCTTTTCGGTACAGTTGGTCTTTTGTATATCATGTTTCTTGCGGGACTTGAAATTGACCTCAATGATTTTAAAAAGAACAGAAACAAAAGCCTGATATTCGGAGCGCTTACCTTTTTCATACCTTTAACATTAGGTACCCTAGTTTCTTATTACGTCTTACATTTAAGTATTCAGGGTTCGGTTTTACTCGCGAGTATGTTTGCTTCTCATACTTTGGTTTCCTATCCGATAGCAAGTAAACTTGGCCTTACAAAAAAGCAAGCGGTAACCCTTGCCATTGGAGGTACTATCATTACAGACACTGCTGTGCTGTTATTACTGGCTGTTATTACAGGTTCTGTTAGTGGTAACCTTGATTCAGCCTTTTGGGTAAGATTAGCTATTTCCCTTATAATATTCGGATTTATAGTACTCTTTATCTTTCCAAAAGTTACCAGGTGGTTTTTTAAGAACGTTGAAGGAGACGGAGGAGCACAATACATTTTTGTGTTAGGAATGGTATTCGCTGCAGCTTTTTTATCTGAGGTTGCGGGAGTAGAGCCTATTATCGGAGCCTTCCTGGCAGGTCTCTCACTCAACAGACTTATACCTCATACTTCACCATTGATGAATAGAATCGAGTTCATTGGCAATACGCTGTTTATTCCGTTTTTTCTTATCAGTGTGGGAATGATAGTAGATATAAAAGTTTTGTTCAATGGATATCAGGCTCTATTTGTAGCAGGTATATTGATCGTAATGGCCTTATTTAGTAAGTGGGCTGCTGCATTTATTACCCAGAAAATATTTAAATTTTCTTCTATTGAAAGAAACTTAATATTCGGACTAAGTAGTTCTCACGCAGCAGCAACGCTAGCAGTTATTCTTGTGGGCTTTGATTTAAAGCTGTTTGATGAATCCATACTTAATGGAACCATACTACTCATTCTTGTTACCTGTATGGTCAGCTCTTTTGTCACAGAGAGTGCAGGAAGGAAGCTGGCAATAGCAGAATCAAAAGGTGGCGGGGAATATCATGAAGTAGAAGAAAGAATTTTAATTGCCATAACAAATCCTGCAAACATTGAAAACAAGATTGATATGGCTGCAATGCTAAAGGAATCTGATAAATCGCAGCCAATCTATGCCGTTTCAGTTGTTAATGATGATGAAGAAGCAAGAGACAAACTTATTCAAAATCGGAAAATGATAGATCGTGCAGTCAAACACGCAGCTTCTGCAGAGAATAAACTGGAGGTCGTGTCCAGAATTGATCTTAACATAGCAAATGGAATTGCACGCGCTGTGAAAGAACTGATGATTACGGAGATCATTATCGGATGGCATGAAAAGAATACAACTACTGAAAAGCTGTTTGGTACGGTGCTTGAAAATCTTGTTGTTCGTACGGATCAGATGATCGTGGTAACACGCACATTGCAACCTTTGAATACCATCAATAAGATTATTGTAATGGTACCGCCTAACGCTGAGCTTGAGATAGGATTTAAGAGGTGGATTCAGATGGTGAAGAAGTTATCCAAACAGACGAACAGCCAGGTGATTTTCTTTGGTGTATCAGAATCGTTGCAACAACTGAAAACAGCAGTGAATGAAAGTAAACCGGGAATAGATGCGGATTATAAGGGCTTTTCTGATTGGGATGATTTTCCTTTATTCTCCAGACAGATCAATAAAGATGACCTTTTTGTTGCTATAACTGCACGAAAAGCTACTTTATCTCATTCTCTATTCATGGATTCTATTCCAAAGGTCTTACAAAAGTATTTTGACAAAAATAACTTTATGCTTGTTTATCCTGAACAGTTCAGTGAGGATCCTGAAAACAGGAACCTTCAGATGGATGGAACAAGTTCAATGATTATAGAGGACCTGCAGAGGTTTAATAAAATTGGTAAGATGTTGAAAGGGGTTATCAAATGGCCCAGGAAGTAAATATGAAAAGGAATAGAGAATTATATTTCTTTATTATTATGGGACTCATTGGTATGGGTCTGGCAGCCCGGAAATGGAAGGTTTTTTTTCCTGATTTAATCAATGTTTATCTCGGTGATGCTATCTGGGCAGCGATGATTTATTTCGGGATAGCCTTTATTTTTAATAGGAAAAGTTTATCATTCATTGCAATACTCTCTTTGGCATTCTGCTATTGTATTGAAGTCAGTCAGTTTTATCATGCACCATGGATTGATGCAATAAGAAATACCAGAATCGGTGCTCTTATTCTTGGTTTTGCATTTTTGTGGAGCGATATACTGGCTTACACATTGGGAATAAGTTTATCATTCCTTGGAGAATATTTCTTTTTTAAGGGAAAAATAAAGGAAGTAAATGTTGTAGCTTAGTACTAATCAGTGTTTTACTCTATTCCACATGTTTTTTTTATGACTTTTTTTGATTCATTAATGCTATAAACTTTAATAGGTTTTTAGACGTTTCTTTATATGCAAATCTTAATTTTGCAGCCTTTCAGAAATAGATATGATTTTCAGCAGTTGGTTTAGGGATAACCTTAAGGAATATAAAGACACGTTAAGAATAGCTTATCCTGTAGTTCTCAGTCAATTCGGCCATATATCAGTAGGGGTGGCAGATAGCATTATGGTTGGTGGGTTAGGAAGTATTCCGCTCGCATCAGCCACATTTGCCTTTAGTGTATTTGTTCCGTTTATGATGTTTGCCATCGGCCTTACTTATGGAATTTCTCCTTTAGTTGCCAAGGCAGACGGTGAGCAGAACCACGAAGAAATAAGAAAGATTCTGAAACACAGTATTGTATTGAATATAATAGCAGCAATATTGCTCGCTGGAGGATTGCTATTTGCAGCTCCGCTTCTGCAATATTTTCAACAGCCACAGGAAGTACTTGCACTGGCTATTCCGTTCTTTAAAACTCTGGTATGGTCATTAGTGCCTTTAATTTTATTTCAGATCTGGAAACAGTTTGCAGAAGGACTTGCCATTACGAGGCAGGCTATGTATATCACTGTAATTGCCAATGTCCTGAACCTGTTGCTTAACTATCTCCTGATATACGGTCATTATGGATTTCCAAAACTTGGTACAAATGGTGCTGCAGTGGCTACTCTTATTGCAAGGATATTCATGGCTATTTCAATTTTTATATTTGTTATAAAATATTCCAGAACCAATATTTTTATCAAAAGCCTGCAAAAGATTAGCTATTCATTTCAGGAATTTAAAAGATTATTTAGGGTAAGTATTGCTGTTGGGTCTCAGCTTGCTTTTGAAACAGGAGCATTTGGAATGGCAGCTATTATGATTGGCTGGCTGGGTGCTTCGGAAATGGCTGCACATCATATTGCCTTAAACATGGCCGCCGTAAGTTACATGGGTGCAACGGGAATAGGTGCAGCAGCAACAGTTCGTGTTGGAAATGAATTGGGGAGAAAGGATTATGCAGCAGTTCGCAATGCAGGAAAAGCAGCATTTCACTTGGTTGTTTTATATATGAGCTTCTGTGCCCTGGTGTTTATATTATTCAGACATGATTTGCCCTCGTTTTATATCAATGAAGAATCTATCTGTAAAATGGCCGCATCGCTTTTATTGATCAGTGCATTTTTTCAATTGTCTGACGGTATTCAGGTTGTTTACCTTGGAGCTCTTCGTGGATTAGAAGATGTGAAGATGCCTACAGCCATTGCTTTGTTGGCCTATTGGGTAATAGCGTTGCCATTAGGATATGTGTTCGCATTTGTGCTGAATATGGGCGTTGAAGGCGTTTGGTATGGGCTATTGATAGGGCTTACCATTGCCGCATTGTTGCTTTATTATAGGTTTGAGAAGAAGTCGAAGGAGTTGGTGTAGGCCTTGGAGAGGAGGTTTGATGGTTATAGGCTAAGCCTGAGAAATAACATATGACCCATAATATTTAATCTCTTGGGTTGTGAAGGAGATAAGAAATGTTTTCATTACAAAGCACATATACTCTTGCTCCAATAAATTTTGACTTGCCTCTGTTGTCAAGATTCATGTTAGCCTTTCTTCCAACATGTCCTTCCAAATAATAAATCCTTTTCTATCATCAGAATAGTCATGGACTATCCGGCTGAAATTATTCGGAGGATTTTTAAGAAATCCTTGTCTCCCTTTGTTTTTTATGAGATTCAGGTCGTTATCTACTTGTCGTAATTTATCCGGAAGTGTTTGTTTGTCATCGTCAAAATGCCAGATGTATGTAGCTTCCTCTGTATCTAATGTCTCCAGGATAAAATGGAATCCTTTTTTTCCTGGTAAAAGAAATACAAAAGAGAAAGGGCTTAGAATAAATCTAAGTTTTAAAATATGACTAGCATGTTTGTCAGCAAGATATTTTAATTGCTTTTCATGTTTATACAGTTTATTCTTGAGAAGGTCATTTAATAATTCTTCTCCGGATTGATAAAGTCTGTTGCTTACTTGATCGTCCTTTTGTAATTGGTCAATGTTCAAAAGGTGTGCGTCTTTATTTGTTGATTCCCTTCCTAAAAAAAACTTGTTTACAAATCTGAATTTAACTCCTTCAATAACCTCTCTATTGATTTTGTTAATGTCTGAAGATGTTGCTATTTGAGAGAGTAGTTTTCCGTTCTCAAATTCTGCATATACATTAACATTTATACTATTCATTTTTAGAACCTTTGTAAAGTATGGCTTCAATACTTCGAACTCTGGTCTTACCTCAATATTTTCAATATCAAATTCAAGTTCTCTTTTGATATCAGGAAATTTATATTTAAAAGCAATGCTTCCATAGCGGAATTCTAGATTATTCAAATTAATTTTTATTTTCTGATCTATGATGAAAGGTTCTTCTTTTGTTGATGGAGTAACTTCTAAAGGGCTGTCAAATAACGTAGCTTGTCGATCAATCTTTCGGTAATAGGTATTACGTTTTAGGAACATTTTGTTCAGGTAATCAATCTTTATATCTCTGTAGTCATATATCGTTGGAGTTACCTCAGAACGCTGTACTCTTCCTATATACTGGACCAGTTTACCTTCAAAAGAAAAGGGATAAACCAGGAAAAGACAATTGGCATTTGGTAAGTCAGTTCCTTCTCCGAAGAATTGGCCGGTTGTAATAAGTGTCTGATAGTTCCCATCTTTAAGGGTTTTCCATTTTATATTTCTGTTGTTTTCTGAATCTTCCCCGCTTAATGCAATGGTTTCAAAGGATTGTTTCAGGAATTGATATAAAGAATCAATATGCTCTTTTCGCTCGGTAATAATAACCACTTTTCTTCCGGCTTTCAATTCGCTATTGACATCATTCAAGATATGCTTATTCCTTGTTGAATCATGGATCAGAATTTTTGAAAGCGTTTCAAATGGATCCGTTTTGGAATTAAAAGGAATATCAAGCTCTGTATTTCGGATAATGATTTTTGCTTGGGAGGCTTTACTTATCTCTTCTGGTTTTATTTCAGATATTATTTCTCCCAAATGAATAAAAATGAGTTTACCGTCATTGTATTTCCGAAAAGGAGTAGCGGTTAGTCCATAGAGGTAATGGCATGGAAGTTTTGAAATAGTACTTCGGAATGTTTCAGCCGGAATGTGATGGCATTCGTCTATAATGATCGTTCCAAATGTTTTTGAGTTTACTATTCCATCAGTTTTTTCCAATTCTTTTGAAAGACTTTGGATCATCGCGACTGTAATCTGTTTCCCAATCCTGTTTTTTCCTTGCCCTATTTTCCCGATCTCATTGTTTGGAATTCCTAGAAATGTCTCGATCCTTTCAATCCATTGTTCGGCAATCTGCTTCCTATGTGTGATAATTAATGCCGGTAGTTTTTTGTCGGAAATGATTTTAAGACTAACAATTGTTTTTCCAGAACCAGGCGGAGCAACAATTACTCCCAGATCTTTCCTTGATATAACATCTAGGATTTTTTCCTGATGTTCCCTAAGCTTTGCTTGAAAGGAAAAGTAAACTTCAGGATACTTATTCCTTTTATCAAAAAAGTCGTATTCGATTTTATTTTCCCTGCAAAATCGAATCAGCTTTCCAATAAAGCCTCTTGGTATGACCACTTCAGATTCAGATTCTTCTATAAAGCGGAAATTGCGTTCTGTTCCAAACGTGTTTCTTCCAGTTTTCTTTTTGACAAAAAAATCTGTGTTCGGAAAATTTAATTCTTCTTTTAAATAATTAATTAGTTTAATTGCTAACCCATCCCGGCTTATCCTTACTTCATTATCTAGTGTTATGGATAATTTTCCTGTTTCTTTATTCCTGATAATTCCATCGTTCTTCCTTGAAAGGGTTTCATATAATGTATCAAGCTGATTAGAAGTGATCCTTTGGATCTTTTCTAAGAACTTCCATTGGTCAGAATAAGGCTCTAAGGTGTCTGGATCAATAAAGCAATTGTTGCCCTGTTCTAGTGTCTTTCCAAAAAGAGGAAGGGCGATTAAATTTCCCATTCCTTTTCCAGAAAGGAAGTCCTGATTGGGGAAGAGTCTGTCAAAGCTTGAGCTTTTGTCAAAAACAGAAAAGATTCCTGTTTCTTCTAATATAGAAATAAAAATCTTCCGGCTTTTGACGGCAGGGTATGGATGTTCAAAAAATATCCAAACATGGCCTCCTTTACCGGAGCGAGACCGTTCAAGGTAAGCTGGTATATTCTTTTCTTTGCATGCTTTAAGAAATTTTCTGCATTCCTCTGTCCAATTCTCTTTATCAAAATCAGCAGCGATAAACCAGGAAGTGTTGTTTTTGAGTAAGGGATATAGTCCAATATGTTGCTTTCCTTTAAAGTGCTTCTCAATTTCTTCATCAGAAAATTTGAGGTAACTTTTGTCCTCAAAATTCTGAAATGTTCCACCCTTGATTCTGTGTGCCCGATATCTGTATGGGTCATAAAAATAAGCAGGTGAATATCCGCTTTTGTTTTCCTTTTCCCACCTTAGGGCAAATACATCTTCTCTGCCTTTGAAGAGAGATTTGAATAAATTGCACTTATCAGACATTTCGGAATCTGTTTTGATTAGTTTCTTCCTTCTTTGTGAGTCTGGAATTGTTCAGTTCAAAGCTATTTAATGTGATTGGCTCATAAGTTGAGTCAATTATGAGCCAATTGAGCCAATTATGAACCAATTAAAATATAATTTGTGCCTGCACCGATATCACCGGTTCTTATTAAAACTTTATGCTTTTCCACCAATTCTGTCAAATCTCTTGTCGCAGTTGCTTTGGAAACATTATTCAAGATTTGATATTCACTATTGGTAACTCTCCCTTTTTCTTTAACAAATAATACCGCCTTCACCTGCCTTTCATTCAATCCAAGCTTAACAAGATAATCTTCATTCAGAATATCTTTGAAAATTGTAAGCAAAAAACCGCCATCTTGTTCTATCATTTCTGGTTCGGGAAGCTCTGCTGCTTTACAACTGTCAATGATCTTGATGGTGCCTCTGCCCCAAGCGTCAATATATCCGCCCTTAAAACAAACGTCGGCAATAATCGGGTTTCTGGGTCTTGAAGCATGAGGACGTTTCAATGCGTCCAGTGTTAAGCCTTCCGGAAGGAAACCTTCATTCCATATATTAATCTTTTCGTCATAAACTCTGATTTGGGTCGGAGCTCCCATATAATTGCGGTGTACCAAGGCATTAAGAATCATCTCACGCATTGCGTCAACTGGATATTCTCCTTTTTCTATGCGATGTATTCCTTCAAAATGAATTGGCCTGGTTAAAAACTTATGGTTGAGCTGATTTAAAACTGCCTGCAGAAGAACAATTAAATTACCTTCTTCTGTTTCCTGGAATTTCAGATCCGTATCATCCTTTCCAAAACGACCGATCTTAACAAAAGTGTTGGGATAAAATTTAGCAGGTTCTTTACCAAACAGAATAATGGCTGCACGTTTTAGCTTTCCATTTTCACTGAGCCTGAGTTTTTCAAATAATTCCGGTAAAGTTAATCCATCATTTTCAGGCAAACGACCGGCTTTCTCAGATGCTTTTAAAAAAGTATCAACTGTCTTTTCGTTTATGTCGCCAAAGCTTGCACGCTGCTCTATTACATCATCCCATGTTTTTCCAGATTTCTTCAAAAGAAATTCATTCAGAGAAGCTCCGGTTAATTCTTGTTTGGTACTACCGCTACGGTAATAATATCTACCTCTGACTGAAATAGGAACAGAATACGGATGCGTATTTATTTCAATAAAATACTTTCCTTTTTCTTCATGAAGATTTATTTCAGAAGAAATACCCATTGCATTCCTGATTTTGTTGGGTATATCATCCATCAGCTTTTTATAATCGTCAATTCCAACAACTTTTCCATTATCGTCTTTACCAATAAAGATTATACCACCCTGGGCATTTGCAAATCCACAAATCCATTTCAGATAATCATCATGCCAACTTTGTTTGTATTCGATGTTTTGTTGTTCGGGCATATTTAAATATGATTTAAAAATTGTTATGAATGGTTCTTTTTGACTTTTTTTATAGAGCCATATCTATAAGAAATATGTAATTAACATACTGTAAACCTTAACAAAAGGTATTTCCTTTAAGTGGTCAAATTCCACCACTTTAAAATTAGGATTGTTTATCCGAAGTGACTGAATCCTTGTGAAAATTCCAATTCATTATTGAATTGAGATGCTAATATTTCTTTTAGTTCAGGTGATACAAACAAATGTTCTTCCATATATATCCAGACTTGCTGCCCTTGTATTTTAATTGAATTAATAATCTCCGGGGAAATTGAATTTTTGATTGTCAATTCATAATAATTATTGAATTCAATCTTTGAAACTTGATCAAGGATCTTCCTTTGTGTTATGCTCAATTGTTCATTTCCTATTTTTTTGAAAACAGATAATAGTTCTTGTTTTATCAGAATATATCCAGGGCCACTTATTAGAAGTGATAAATCTCCATCTTTTAAAATTCTAAAATGGTTATCCTTCAGTCTCCATAATTGAATTTGGATAGTATTTTTGTTTGTTACTTTAATTGGAATGTTACTCATTGAACTTGTGAATAAACAACTTTTAAAAATCTTTTTGAACCAAGGGAGTCTTTTTCTTAGAATATCCTATAACTTAATTTATTATTTGTTCTAATTCAATATATACTCATCTCTTTCCCTCCTAAATTATTCGTTATACAAATAATTATTCAAAAAAACTCAATGTGTCAGGGCAATTAAAAAAGCCCCGAAGTTTATCTCCTCCGGGGCTTTCTATTATACTATTTTCTGATATTAATTATTCTCAGCTTTCTCCGTCACTGATTCTTCCTTATCGGCGTCTTTAAAGAATCTTTTCTGCCAGATGAGTATAACACAGACCCCAATAAAGATAGCAGCATCAGCGATATTGAAAATCGGCCAGAAGGCATAATGCTCTCCTCCGAATATCGGAATCCACTCCGGTAGTCTGCCTTCCCAGATATCTATATAAAACATATCTATTACCTGTCCGTGAAACCATGGTGTACTTGAACCGTCAGGAGCGTTGTTCAGAAGTACTCCATAAAAGGTACTGTCTATTACATTGCCTATCGCACCTCCAAGTATCAAAGCAATACACCAAAGCATACCGGGAGCCATGTCTTTTTTTGCAAGGCGATATAAATACACTGAAATAGCAACCATCGCAATGATTCTGAACAGGCTTAGAATAAGCTTTCCATAAGGTATACCTAATTCAAAACCGAAAGCCATCCCCGGGTTGGTAGTGTAGTAAAGCTTAAACCAGTCGTCAAAAATTCTGATCTGTCCGGGATAACCAAAGTCCATTTTAAAATGAACCAGAAGTTTTACGATCTGGTCAAGAACAATTACTCCAAGAGTAAGAAAGTAGTACTTATAGTATTTATATTGAAGGGCCATGCCTCTTTATAGTTTTTTAAAGTTCAATTTTCATTACAAGCTGATGCTCGTCCATATCAACAAGCTTGCCATCTTTCAGATTTTCCGTAAGCACAAGTGATAATGCCTGAGTCTCACTGCAGATATATTCTTTATTGGCAAGCAAGGCATTATCTATCAACTCATCTTTTTTCTGAATGGTGATTTTGATTTTGTCCTGAACCTCGAGTCCCATGTCTTTTCTCATGTTCTGTACTCTGTTCACAACATCTCTCGCAATACCTTCTTTTTTGAGTTCTTCTGTAATGGTAATGTCAAGAGCTACGGTAACGCCGTTTTCACTTGCCACAGACCATCCTGGAATATCTTCAGAAGAAATCTCAACATCTTCCAGTGTGATCTGAACAATGTCTCCTGTCAGCTTTATCTTGAAAGCATTTTCTTTCTCCAGTTTCTGAATGTCATCTTGAGTCATTGCAGATATCGCAGCTCCCACTTCTTTTAATCTTGGCCCATATTCTTTCCCAAGTTTCTTGAAGTTAGGCTTGATTTTCTTCACTACAACCCCTGACGTATCTTCGATGTATTCAATCTTCTTGATGTTAACCTCAGAAAGGATCAGATCTTCAACGGCCACTATTCTGTTTTTGTAATCCTGATTCAGTACCGGAATCAATAATCTTGAAAGTGGTTGTCTTACTTTTATTGTATGACCTTTTCTTAAAGAGTGTACAAGTGATGAAATTCTCTGTGCCAATGACATTCTTTCTTCAAGATCTAAATCAATCTGCTTGTCATCTGCAACAGGGAATTGGCTTAAATGGATACTTGCAACTTTTTCTTTTCCACTTACTTCATTCAGATCAAGAAATATTTTCTCTGAATAGAACGGTGCTATAGATGCAGATAATTTTGCAATTGTCAAAAGACAAGTATAAAGTGTCTGATAAGCAGCAATCTTATCTTCATTGTATTCACCTTTCCAGAAACGTTTTCTGTTAAGACGAACATACCAGTTACTCAAATCATCAACCACAAAGTCCTGGATCTCTCTGCCGGCCCTTGTAGGTTCATATTCAGCATAGGCTTCATCCACTTTCTTAATAAGAGTATTAAGCCTTGAAATGACCCATCTGTCGCTTTCTGTTCTCTTATTCAGAGGAACTTCAGCTTCTTTAAAGGTAAAGTTGTCCAGATTTGAATACAGTGCGAAGAAGGAATAGGTGTTCTGAAGTGTTCCGAAGAATCTTCTCTGAACCTCAGTTACCCCGTCAATATTGAATTTCAGGTTATCCCAAGGAGGTGCATTAACGATCATATACCATCTTGTCGCATCTGGTCCGAACTGACCGATGGTCTCAAATGGATTGATTACGTTACCAACTCTTTTAGACATCTTTGCACCGTTTTTGTCCAATACAAGGCCATTGGCAATTACATTTTTAAATGCAACAGAGTCTTTTAACATCACTGCTATTGCGTGAAGCGTAAAGAACCATCCTCTTGTCTGGTCTACCCCTTCAGCGATAAAGTCTGCAGGGAAGTTATTGTCAAATACATCTTTATTCTCAAACGGGTAGTGCCACTGAGCATAAGGCATAGCTCCGGAATCAAACCAAACGTCGATCAGGTCAGTCTCACGGATCATAGGTTTGCCCGATTCACTTATCAGTACAATCTGATCAACATAAGGACGGTGAAGATCCTCGACCGATTTAAGATTGTAGATCTTTGTTTTAAATTCCTTTTCTTTTTGAGCAAGCGTTTCAGCATTGATGTTAAGCGCTTTGTTCGCTTTCTGAATTTCTTCATTCAGCTCCTGCAGAGAACCGATACATTTTTCTTCTTTACCATCTTCTGTTCTCCAGATAGGAAGCGGAGTTCCCCAATATCTTGATCTGGAAAGGTTCCAGTCAACAAGGTTCTCAAGCCAGTTTCCGAAACGTCCGGTACCAGTGCTTGCAGGCTTCCAATTGATGGTTTTGTTCAATTCAACCAGTCTGTCTTTTACAGCAGTTGTTTTGATAAACCATGAATCAAGTGGATAGTACAATACAGGTTTATCTGTTCTCCAGCAGTGAGGGTAGGAGTGTTCGTACTTTATAACTTTAAAAGATTTGTTTTCAGTCTTAAGCTTTATACCAATTCTTTCATCTACCGAAAGGTATTTGTCACGTCCCTGTTTTTTTCTCTCTTCCTCTTTTTCAGCTTCAGTCAGGTAACCTTCCTTTACATATTCTCCGGGAAAGTCTTTTACCTCAGTTACAAACTTTCCTTGTTTATCAACAAGGGGCAGTTGATTGCCTTCTTCGTCTTTAACAGTAATAGCAGGCACTCCGGCAAGTTTGGCTACTCTTGCATCGTCTGCACCAAAGGTAGGGGCAATGTGAACGATACCTGTTCCATCTTCAGTACTTACAAAGTCTCCAGGTATTACTCTGAAAGCTTTGTCTGCTTCTTCCGGCTGTACATAAGGTAAAAGCTGTTCATATCTGATACCAATTAGCTCTTTCCCTTTTATTTCTTTTAATACTATCGTTTCTCCAACTTCTTTAGCAAAATATTCTGTTAGTAAATCTTTTGCTAAAATATAATGTCCTGGCTCCTGAGTATAGGTATTCTGTTTTAAAGTTGTAATAACGTAAGTTATGTTCTCACCTACTGCAAGCGCACTGTTTGAAGGAAGTGTCCACGGAGTGGTCGTCCATGCCAGGAAATAAGTCTGATCCGCTTCTTCATCAGATAGGCCAAATAGACTTTTTATTTTTTCCTTTGAACTTTCAGCTACTTTAAATTGAGCCGTGATGGATGTATCTCTAACATCTTTATAAGTTCCCGGTTGATTCAACTCGTGTGAGCTGAGTCCGGTACCAGCTGCTGGAGAGTATGGCTGAATGGTGTAGCCCTTGTACAAAAAGCCTTTTTTATAAAGCTCTTTTAAAAGGAACCATACAGACTCTATATATTCTTTCTCAAATGTGATATAAGGATTATCAAGATCGACCCAATAACCCATTTTTTCAGTAAGGTCATCCCACTGTGATTTATATTTCATCACAGCTTCACGGCACTTCTGGTTGTATTCTTCAACAGAGATTTTTTTGCCGATATCTTCTTTGGTGATACCAAGTTCTTTTTCAACCTGCAGTTCTACAGGCAGGCCATGTGTGTCCCAACCGCCTTTTCTTTTTACCTGAAATCCTTTTAATGTTTTGTAACGGCAGAAAATATCCTTTACAGTTCTTGCCATTACGTGGTGAATACCGGGAGTTCCATTTGCAGAAGGCGGCCCTTCGTAAAATGTAAAACTTGGAGCACCTTCTCTGCTCGTTATAGATTGTTCGAAAACCTTATGCTGCTTCCAGTAAGAAAGTACTTCTTCTCCTACTTTTGCAAGATCGACGTTCTTGTATTCCCTGTACTTCACTTTGTTAATTATTTCTTTAATTTCTTAAAAATTTTATTTCAGGAGTCTGATGTCTTTGTTTGCTTTCTGACATTTTTCGATGTCGTTTTGATTAAGTCAAAACGCTGTAAATTAGCGCATTTGTCCTGTTTTCAGAATTAGCATCCTCTTGAATCTTCAGAATCAGGTCAATTTAACCTGTTTTGAGGAACGCAAAGGTAATCAATTTTAGGTTAAATGAGTTTTTTGGATAGAATTGATCACATTTTTTAACCATTTTCAGGCTAAAATGGTGCAATAAAAGCAATGGACTTAGTAATAGAAGCCAGTGATTTGTGATTGGATAGGAGCAAACTCTGAGTTAATTGTTTGAAATGTTGATTTTTCGCAGGAAATACTTATCTGGTACTTTTCTTCTTTGTATTTTCAGTAACAGTTGTGAAGCGGGTATTGGCAGGATCCTGTTTTAAAAGCTGAACCAGAATCTGGTATAGGTGAGGGACTTCTATTCGGAATTCTTCCGGTTTTTCGAAAAAATATTCTACAGATACAGCGAATAATTCTTCAATATTGGTCGCTGCATATTTGCGGATAAAGTGTGTTTTTTCTTTTTTGATCTCATTCATTTCTGTTTTCCCTATTTTGAAAAAACGAACAAGGTCTTTGTAGTCAAACAGGCTATTCCCCTCAAAATCATCGTCATCATCAAACATGTCTGCAAGTTTTATGGCATGTGCCATTTCATGAAGCCCCACATTATAACCATCATCAGGAATCTCATACCCTTGCTGAAAATGTTGCCATGACAAAACAATTGCCCCATTGGTCTGGACTTCACCGACATGCTGAAGATTGGTTATTTTTGAATAATACCGGGTCGGATAAATATAAAAACGGCTGAAATTTCTTAGTTTAACAGGACGCAGCCCAAAGGTCAGCTGAACAAAACATGCTCCGATCATAATTTTCATTTCCTCGGTGATGTTCATACCTCCCTGAGGGTAAAATTTCTTATTGAGCAGGAAAAACTTCACTCTCCTCTGAAATTTTAATTTATTACCAGGAGATAGTTTTTGATAATAACGAAAGTTGTATTCTAAAATATGAATCTGAATTGGATTAAGCTTCACGAAACCAGTCAGAATCCATTCCCCAAGGCTTAATACTTTGCTTCCTATTGTCTCATAAAGGAAGATAAATGTTGTAATCAGAAATATAATGATAAATAAAGCCGCCAAGATCATAAAGATTTCCTTTAAGATAGGGAATTCTGAGCTATGTTTTCAGAGCCTGTCTTTTTTATTTAAGAAAAAAGAAATTAGAATTGTTTCAGGAAAATTTTGATTGCCAAACCGTCTTCATGGCTGATAGTTTTGATGCCTGGTTTGCAATTTTTTATATAAAAAAAGGGCTTTCCATTACAAAAAGCCCTTTCAGGAATTAAATTAAATTGGTAAACTTTATTTTACGATTTTGTGCGTATAGCTTCCGCTTTCTGCTATAATATTTACTATATATATACTGCTTTTAAGATTGTCGCCGACTATCACTTCAGTAGCATTCTGTCCTGCACCGGAAGCCACTTCTCTCCCCGTTATATCGATCACCTTGAAAGAAGTAATTGTTTCTTTGGTGTCCAATGAAACAGCAGTTTGATTGCCGTCAGGAAGTGGTGTAGCCATTACTGCAGCTCTTGTTCCGCAGCCATTTGTAGATATTACTTTCGTATATTCTACATTGTAAGGATAAGTTGAATAGCTCAGTAAAGCTGTTACTGTAACTGATGAGGCAGCATATTGACCAAAAGTAACATCAAAATATTTTCTGTCATAATAGCTAAAAGAAACAGTAGCATCTGAATTGGTATATGCAGTAATGTTTACTGGATTAGGGTATTCTGCATATACTTGAAAATTATATGGTATTCCTTTGGTAACACAATTAGGCCCTGATAATCCGTAAGGTAAAACAGTAAATGAAATGACATCTGAAAATGTACGGCCATTTCTGTTGTCTACAGCCTCTGCTTTTATATTATAAACTCCCGGAAAATAAGTTTCTATATGTTGGGTATATGGTGCAGTAAAATCAACCCCTACGATTGTATTGTTATTGTAAAAATAAACAGCCGTAATAGTTCCGTCATTATCACTTGCGTCTACTGTGGCAAGCACCGTATAGCTGGGAGGTAAAACTGCTCCATTGGCTGGATAAGTAACAGATACTATAGGCAGCTGGTTAGCAGGAGCAACAAGTAGAGTAACGGTATGATAATTTTGCCCACCTTGATTGTCAAAAGCCACTGCTTTAAAGGTTCTTGTTCCTCCAGGAGTATTGTTATACACGAATGAATATGGCGCATTAATATCAGATCCCAGGAATGTAGTTCCATCATAAAAATCAACTCTGCTTACAGTGCCATCAGCATCGCTTGCATTAACGGATATAGTAATTGGTGTTCCTATAAGAATATCAGCGCCATCTGATGGAGCAGTGATCGTGACGGTAGGAATTTGATTATTAGTTGAATTACTTACTCCTCCAACCAGAGAGTAGTACCCAAGAGATCCATAATCTGAGTATCCGTTTGTTGCCGGATCTCCATAACCAACACCATCTACAATCAGGAAATATGTTCCTGCAGGTACTATGGTATCAACATATGCATTTAAACCTTCCAGATCAGAAACTGCTATGGTATTGCCTGATGCGTCTTTAAGGGTAAGGGAAATGTCCAGGTTTGGATAATAAGGATCTGGATTTGCAGCTATTTGTACGCTTCCCCCTAAAGTGGTAAAATAAAAATAGTCTACATCATCTCTTTTTTCTATTATGCCATTATTGTTGGTAGGCGAAACATAGCCTGCGCTGTTGTAAATAAGTTGTTTTGCCTGGGATGGTATATTACCGCTTTCATCAGTTTTGAAAGAAAATCCGTTTGTTGTCGCGATAACATCTATATCATCCTGGTATTGGTTATTGGCATTGTTGTATTCTCCTTTACTAAATTGGACAAGTTGTTTATAATAACCTGTTCCCATAATCGGAGCCCAATAGCCGTGGCCTCCATAGTATTCCTGGTAAGGATCGGTAACTGCTCCATCATGATAGAGCCCGACGGTATGGCCGATTTCATGAGATCCGCATTCTCCTGCATATTTGGATGTAGCAAGGAATACCCAGCAAGGGGTATCCACATTCATTGGAAAAGATCCAATACGCGCTACTCCACCATATTGTGGGGCCGCATCTTTAGTAGGAGTAAATATTACCCGTACTCTTTTATTTATCGGAGTCGCTAAAAACACAGTAGAGTCTGTTGTGATGTTGAGATCGAAAGGTCTGAAATCTTCACTGATTAATCTCCAGGCTTGTTCTATTTCTGTCTCATTAAGCTCAGAAGGTAAAGCATTAATGGGCAGACCTCCATTCCAATACGGATCTACTACATATTGTCCATCGAAGTCAAGGTATACAACATATTCTGAAGAAGGGAAACTTTGCAGATTGTATACGTATGATCCCGGAGGGGCAACAAATGATGAAGCAGCCTGAGGAGCAGCCTCTGCAGGTACGGATGTTTCTATACAGACAACTTTGTTGATATCAACTTCTTTTGCATATACCCCTTTGTTTTTGGTATAGTACTCATATGCTTTTTTCTCATTAAGCAAGAGTAATTGTCCTTTCAGATTATCTTCTTCGAATGTCAGGTTAAAGGTAGATTTTGCATTGTCTTTAATTTTACCTGCAATGGTGTTGGTGTTCCCTGAAGTCTTGTCGTAGTGTACATCAACTGTAAACTTCTTGTCATCAGACAATGGAAGCGTAGTTGGACTACTTTTCCTTTTCTTGTTAGACGATTTGAACTGTTGCTGAAATTCAGATACAGACCCTACAAGTGTTCCTTCATTCTCTGTATTCTGTGCAGTTGCAGTAGAGAACGTGCCGAGAATGGAAAGGGATAAGAGGAGTTTTTTTGCCATTAAGCCAGTATAGCAGTCTGGCAATAGTTTTGGAATAGCTTTTAGCATAATAGTTATGATTAGTTGAAAACTTTATGCTAAGGAAGGGAGATTTATATTGATCGTCGGTTACAAAAGTTACACATGCTTCAAAAAAAATGAAAGGTTAAGGCCTTGTGGGATACGGGCTTCAGGAGGAAATCATGTATCTGTATGATTATCACCAGTTCCTAGTCGGACTTAAATGAATCTGTTTGCACAATAAAAAATTAATAGGAGTATTTATTTAGTTCCCGTATTCAAGCCAATAAAACCTCATCCCTAACTCTTCTCCTGAAAGAGAAGGGAACAGTCGACGATAAAAAGATTGAATTAACAGCGATTAGAAATAATAACATACACATTAACGTCCCTCTCCTTCAGGTGAGGGATTTAGGGTGAGGTCTTTTAAAGTTTTAGCTAATGTGACGATCGTCAACGGGACTTAAATGGCTAATCCTAAAAATAAAAAAGACCAACCTGGTTAAGTTGGCCTTACATTACAATTACTAAAGCTTTAAAGAATATATTCCTTAAATAGGATTTCTTAGTTTACTAATTGAACGTTCACGGCATTCATGCCTTTTCTACCTTTTTCAAGATCAAATTTAACTTGGTCGTTTTCACGAATTTCGTCAATTAGACCTGAAGAGTGAACGAAGATGTCCTCACCGGACTCTGCTGATTTAATAAACCCAAAACCTTTTGAGTTATTAAAAAATTTAACTGTTCCTTGCATTATTATGTATTTATGAAATTAAAAACATTTTCAACGGTAAAATGTTCAAAATGTACCTACATTTTTTTCTTTTTACTGTAAAATAAATTTAAAACCGTTCAAACGCTTTATTTTAGGATTTCAAAGTCTATATGAAAATGATCATCATGCAGACTATTAATCAAAGGGGTAAGGCTATTGACGAGGTAAATGTTACTTTGCTTTAGTTTTTTCCCATAAGGAGTGGCAAAAATAAGATTTTTAAATTCAGTTTTGATAATTACTTTCTGAATTTTATATCCATTATTTCTTGCCTGTGTTTCAAGAGAAAGAATTTGCATGGCAACCAGATCGAAATCAATAGAGATGCCCTTGTCTCCGCTGTATTTTCCTTCATTGTCAAAGTCAAGCCAATAATGGCTGGCACCAATTGTGTCAAGACCATAAAAGGCTTTATTGCCCTTTATTAAAGGCATCATAAAATCAATGCTTAAGCCATTCTGATGTGTTCTGTGAGGAAAAATTTTACCACCATTTTTATTACTGCATTCCATGATGAAAAATTTCCTGTCCGGGATTTCTTTCTCTAGTTGCTTATAAGAACTTATCACAACAGTCCTAATCTTGTCATTCAGGAATGCGCGATTGTTGATATAACTGGAGGTGTCAAAGTATTGGTAATTAGTTCCCTGAAATGGAAATAGTTTTCCATTTACCAGAGTTCCACCAGATACAGTGCCGGTGGAAGTACTTGGAGTACTATTTTCTTTATTACCGGATAAATAAACTTTTATTCTGTCGGAAGAATGATTTTGTCCGAATACAGAATTACAGAAACATAACAGTAACAAGAGTTGAAAAAGCTTACTCATAAGATTTCTTAATTTCTATGAGCAGCTTATCTGCAAAATGCAAACCTGAATCTGTAAATCGAGAGTGAAAAAGCAGTTGGCTAAGTATTTTGATTCTCCGACTTATGATTTTTTTACGTTGACAGCATTAAGACCTTTTGGCGTATTGATAGTTTCAAAAGTTACTCTGTCGTTTTCTTTTACTGAGTCCTTAAGGCCATTGATGTGAACAAATATGCTTTCCTGTGTTTCCAGATCCTTGATAAATCCATATCCTTTGGATTCATTAAAAAAGGTTACTTTGCCTTTTCTGAGAGGTTTCGGTTCGTTACTGTTTGTATTTCTCGCTACACCGATCTGTATATCATCCTGATTAATGACGGTTTTCTTTCTATTCGGATCAGGAGGAACTGAGGTAATATTACCATTTTCATCAACGTAGGCCATCATATCCTCAAGGCTATTACCTTTACTGGAATGAGCTTTACGTTCTTCTCTTTTCTCTTCCTTTTCTTTTTTCTTTTGTTTCTTTTTCTTCTCTACTTCTTTTTTGTTAAATGTTTCTTGAGATTTACCCATAATTTATTTTAAAATATTAATGTTGGCAATTTGGTGAAGATTTCTGATCTGAATAAATCCAGTTGAAATTGGACTCAGAAAGTAAGCCTTTTTTAAAGAAGATTGTTCAGAAAGAATCATAAAAATACATGTTTTTTATGATTTGTATAAATTTAACTAATTTTCCTGCCTTTTACAAAAAGGCTTTTGGTAAAAGACACTTTAGCCTTTAATGTTTTAAGATTAGGCAATTCATTTATCGCCTGGTTCATCAAAAGCATAAGCTTTCTGTTTTCAGGAGGATAAAAGTAGAATTTTGCATTTTGAAGTACCTTTCCCGGGTCTTGTTTCAGTAATTTTGAAAGTGAAGCATACAGCGCAGGAAGCTGCATTTTAAACTCTTCCGGTTTTTCAAAGAAATATTCTACACATACGGCAAAAAATTCATCCTCGTTGTTAAATGCATAAGGTCTGAGAAATCTCATTTTCCCAGTTTTAATTTTCTTTATCTCCTGCCGACTTATTTTTCCCCATTCTTTTAGGTTTTCATGATCAAGTAGTTCTTGGTGATGATGATGAAGGGCATCTTCAATTTTCAATGCATGGGCCATTTCATGCAATCCGAGATTAAATCCATCTTCCGGTCTTCTATAGCCATATATAAAATCTTCCCATGAAAACGCAATAAACCCATTAAGACTTACTTCGCCTTTGTGCCTTTTTCCATTTGAAGACTGGTAATGAGCAGGGTATATCAGTATTTTAGAAAAGCTTTCAAATCTTACCGGAGCAAAACCGAATGTCAACTGAACTCCACAAGCTGCTACAAGTATTTGCATTTCCTCTGTAACCTGCGGAATTCCTTTAGGGATAAATTCTTTATGGATAAGAAAATTTCGTATTCTTTTTTCGAATTCAATTTTCTGGGCTCCTGAAAGATCTCTATAGTATTTGAAATTCTTGAGAAGAATATCTCTTTGTTTTCTTGAAAGTCTTTTATTGATACGGACTGTTTCAAGAAAAGGATTAATGATAAGTGCATATAAGCCGAGGCTAAACGTACCAAATAAAAATACTGCAATGCCTAGTATATAGAAGGTAACAGTTATATATGTTTCCAAATCTTAAACCTTTAGTTAATAAGACCCACAGATGCGAGTTTTTGTTTAAAAGCTGAAAGTTTAAAGTAAAAAGTTGAAAGAGTGTACTAAATCTGGATAAAGAATTTTTGGGTAGAGACACCATGCTGGCGTTTTCTTTTCCAAAATAGAAAAGGTTTAAAGCAAAAGAGGAGGCATTTAGCCTCCTCTTTTGCTTATTTTTACTTTAAGCTTTTTCAAATCAGTTGCTCAAGGATTCTCTTGAATGAAGTTGCTTTTCTGATTTTCTGTCTTAACTCACTGATTGCAATTCTTTCCTGCTCCATAGTATCACGGTAACGGATAGTTACCATGTTATCATTCAATGTATCATAATCTACTACTATACAGAATGGAGTTCCTATCAGATCCTGACGAGTATATCTTTTTCCGATTGCATCTCTTTCTTCATAGATCACATTCATGTCCATTCTAAGCTCTTTGTAAATTTCCTGAGCTTTTTCAGGTAGGCCGTCTTTTTTAACAAGAGGGAATATTGCTGCTTTTACGGGAGCCAAAGCAGGATGCAGTTTCAGATATACTCTTTCTTTTTTATCATCGCCTTCACCGACGGTTTCCTCTGTATAAGCATTGCAAAGTACAGCAAGGAATGCTCTGTCAGCACCAACTGAAGTTTCAACTACATATGGAACATAGTTTTTATTTATTTCATTGTCGAAGAATTGAAGTTTCTTTTTAGAATATTTTTCGTGATTGGCAAGGTCGAAATCAGTTCTTGAATGGATACCTTCAATTTCTTTAAATCCGAAAGGAAACTCATATTCGATATCTACTGCAGCATTAGCGTAGTGAGCAAGTTTCTCATGGTTGTGGAATTTCAGCTTACCTTCAGGCAAACCAATTGCTTTATGCCATTTCAATCTTACTTGTTTCCACTCTTCATACCACTTCATTTCCTCTCCCGGACGAATGAAAAACTGCATTTCCATTTGTTCGAATTCCCTCATACGGAAAGTAAACTGACGGGCAACTATTTCATTCCTGAAAGCCTTACCGATCTGCGCAATACCAAAAGGAATTTTCATTCTTCCTGTCTTCTGAACGTTCAGGAAGTTTACAAATATCCCTTGAGCGGTTTCTGGTCTAAGGTAAATGGTGCTTGAATCTTCTGCAACAGCACCAACCTGAGTTGAAAACATAAGGTTGAACTGTCTTACTTCTGTCCAGTTTGTGGTTCCTGAAACCGGGCATTTTATTTTTTCTGCTATGATCAACTCCTGCACGCCTTTCAGATCATTTGCTTCAAGAAGACGGGCTAATGATTTCACCAAAGCATCACCTTTGGCTTTGTCTCCATTCTTTTCGTATTCCGCGGCTTTATCTTCAATAAGAACGTCTGCTCTGTATCTTTTTTTAGAATCTTTGTTATCGATCATTGGATCGCTGAAGCCATCCACGTGACCAGAAGCTTTCCAGGTAGTTGGGTGCATGAAGATTGCAGCATCTATACCCACCACATTGTCATTTAGCTGAGTCATGGCTTTCCACCATGCAGTTTTGATATTGTTCTTTAGCTCAACTCCATTTTGACCGTAATCATAAACAGCCTGAAGTCCGTCATAAATTTCACTTGAAGGAAATACAAATCCGTATTCTTTAGCGTGTGAAATGATATTTTTAAAGGTGTTTTCTACCGTCGCACTTACTTTTTCCATAGGTGCAAAGATATGTAAATGATTTGTATTATAGGAGATCCAATTTTGGAATTTTGATTTACTGAATATTAGCAGAAACTTTAATTTTTTTGCTAAAAAGGGTTGAGTCGACAACTCCAGAGAACGGAGTTGTGAATGCATATTGCTGCCTAGTTTCAATTTAACTAATCTCAGATTTTATTGGTGAAACCAAATCCGATTCGCAAATCTTAAAATTGACTCCGGCTTAATGTTTATTTCCTGGATACTATAGGACATTATTTTTTTTTGACAACATTGAAAAATCTCGTTAATCGTTATAATCAAACACTTGATTGTAACTTCTAATGAGCTAATTGTTACCGAAATTTTTTTAAATGCATAATCCCGGTTAAAATTTCACGCTTTTAGTATTTTTGCCGCATGAATAAAGTAAAGAAAACAGCTGTTTTCCTCATCAACCTGGGAACGCCTGATAGTCCGTCTGTTCCTGATGTCAGAAAATATCTAAGGGAGTTTTTGATGGACAGAAGGGTAATCGATATTCCTTTTCTTAACCGTTGGTTCCTTATTAATTTTATAATTGCGCCTTTCAGGGCACCTAAATCTGCAAAAGTATATAAAGAGTTATGGACAGCCGAAGGGTCTCCTTTGCTGACTTACGGTATTGAGGCTCAAAAACTTCTACAGGGGAAGTTGGGGGAAAATTTTCAGGTTTTTTTCGGTATGAGGTATCAGAACCCGTCCCTAGAAAAAACTGTGAAAGAAATGGAGGGTAAAGGCTTTGAAAAAATCGTGATTCTGCCACTTTTCCCTCAGTATGCCAGTGCTTCTACAGGCTCTGCTGTTGAAAAAGCGATGGAGTATATCAATAAATGGGAGGTGATTCCGGAAATCAAAATCATTGCTAATTTTCCAAACCATCCATTATTTATTAAAGCCTTTGCGGAGATTGGCAGAAAATATATTGAAAAGGACAAGTTCGACCATATCATATTTACCTACCACGGCATTCCGGAAAGGCAGATTAAAAAATCTGCAGTTCAGAATTATTGCCAGCTAAACGAAAAATGCTGTTCAAAATACCATTCTAAAAATTACTACTGTTACAGAGCGCAATGCTATGAAACAACCCGTCATCTGGTGAAAGAACTTGGTCTTGCAGAGGGAACTTATTCAGTAGCTTTCCAGTCAAGACTTGGAAAAACGCCATGGATCAAACCCTATACTGACGACCTTATTAAGGAACTGGGAGCAAAGGGCGCAAAAAGAGTATTGGCATTTTCTCCCTCATTTGTTGCAGATTGTCTGGAAACTACTATTGAAGGAGGGGTTGAATACAGGGATATGTTTAAAGAACATGGCGGAGAGCACTGGCAGTTAGTGGAGAGCCTGAACAACCATCCGATATGGATAGAATGTATGGAAGATCTGGTAATTAATAATTAAATCGGTATCAATCATAACCATGCATAGGATACAGCCTATGCATGGTTAATCCCTAAATTTAATGTCTTGCGAACTCTGAAACCAAGAAAATTCAAACTTTTAACTTTCAGCTTTATTCATCTTCCCTTCCTGCTACAATCATCACAATTTCTCCTTTCACTGTTTTCTGGGAAAAATGCTCCTTAATTTCTTTTAATGTCCCATTGACAGTCTCTTCATATAATTTGGTCAGCTCCCTGGATACAGACGCTTTTCGCTCTGGTCCGAATACCTCTTCAAACTGTTCCAGGGTTTTCAATAAACGATGGGGAGATTCATAGAAAATCATAGTGCGTTCTTCGGAAATCAGGCTTTGTAGACGGGTATGTCTTCCTTTTTTATGAGGCAGAAAACCTTCAAAAGTAAACCTGTCTGATGGAAGTCCTGATTTCACTAAGGCAGGTACAAAGGCCGTAGGTCCGGGAAGGCATTCCACATCTATTCCGTGTTTAAGCGATTCTCTTACCAGTAAAAAACCTGGGTCAGAAATGGAAGGTGTTCCGGCATCAGAAATGAGAGCGACCATCTGACCTTCTTTTATTTTATTTACAATACCTTCAACAGCTTTATGCTCATTAAAAATATGATAACTCTGTAATCGGTTGTTGATTTCATAGTGTTTTAATAAGTGACCGCTTGTCCTGGTATCTTCTGCAAGGATCATGTCAGCCTCCTTAAGAATTCTTAAGGCTCTCAGAGTGATATCTTCGAGGTTTCCTATCGGGGTGGGCACTAAAATTAATTTTCCCTCTTTTTCTTCCATCTAACTAAATAATAAGCCGATCTATAGCTTCGGCAAGTTTTCTGTCTTTTTCGGTAACTTTATTTCCCGCGCTGTGAGTTGTCAGCTGTATCTGCACTTTATTCCAGGAATTGGACCAGTCCGGATGATGATCCATTTTCTCTGCCAGAAGTGCCACACGAGCCATAAAGGCAAAAGCTTCGGAAAAATTTTTAAATGTAAAGGTTTGTTCCAGTCTGTTTTCTTTTTCCTGCCACATAAAAGATTTTTTTAAGTGAAACGTTAATTTCGGGTCAAACCAATTCTCAGCTGTGAAGTTAGAAATATTGATTTGAAAAGCAGAGGCGTTATTTAAAATATAACGTTTATCATATGAAGTATTTTGATGTGGTTGAAAATGGGACCTTAATTTTAAAAAAATAACAAGTATTTTAACAAAAGGAAATGATCTTTCCTCGATTAATGTTTAATAATCTGAATAATTAAAAGGGACTTAAATATTTTGCCAAACTTTCACGAAATATTATCGGACGGAGGTCCGGTTTATGCAGAAACCAACCTTAGCAACATAATTGCCGAACCCTGGAATGCCCTCTCTTCACTGGCGTTTCTGGTCCCCGTTGTTATATGGCTTGTAAGAATTCAGGGAAATTACAGAAAGCATGCATTTCTTACATTTTGTCTGCCGCTCCTGTTTTTAGGAGGTCTTGGAAGTACATTGTATCATGCTTTCAGATCGTCTTCACTTTTGCTTCAATTGGATGTACTTCCGATTGTCTTATTGACGTTTTCTGTCAGTATATACTTCTGGTACAGGATTTTAAAATCCTGGTGGAAGATTGTTCTTGCAATGGCTCCGTTTATTCTGGTCCGGTTGTTTGTTTATAAATTTGTAGCACTTTCCGGCCATGATCTTATCAACCTGAATTATTTTGTTACCGGAGTAATGATATTTTTGCCATGCGTGATTTTGCTGATTAAAACAAAATTTGCAGGTATTAAAGATTTAATTTTGTCTTGCATTCTAATGATCCTGGCGCTTTATTTCAGAGGAGCCGATTTCGGAAACTTTACTCTTTTGCCAATGGGTACTCATTGGCTCTGGCATGTAGCTTCTGCCGCAGGTAGTGGTTTTTTGGGAAAATATCTATATGATCTGAACACCAAACATCTGGAGTCAATAGAAAATAAAATTTGACAATAGAGGCAATTCTGATAGCGAAACCTTATTTTGGTACATCCCTATATTGTAATGAATCTCAGATTTTTTTAATTTCAGAGATTAACTTTTTGCATTTTTTCTTCTTTGTGCAACATGAATTTTCGTAAATCATTTTTATAAACCAATCTAATATGAGAAAACTTTACTTTCTATTTTTTATCTGTTTCCTGTTTCCCTTTTTGACTTATTCTATTTCTTCGGAGGAAGAGGCGACTGAAGACACGCTTTCTACAATGCTGTATCTTGACAGTCTAGAAAATAGTTTTAAATACCAGACTGGTCTGGTGAAAATCAAGAATTATGCTACGATAAACGTCCCGGCTGGTTTTAAATTTCTCAATGCAGAACAGAGTATTTACGTCTTACATTCTTTATGGGGTAATCCGGAGGATCCTACCATTCTGGGATTACTTTTTCCAGAGGATATGGGCCCATTGCACCCGGATAGCTGGGCAATATCTATAGAATATTCTGAAGAGGGCCACATAGATGATGATGATGCAGAGGATATTGACTATGATGAGCTTTTGACTGAAATGAAGAAAGACGCGGAAGCTGCAAATCCTGTCCGGATTCAGGAAGGCTATGAACCTGTTCATTTGATTGGTTGGGCAGCGAAACCTTATTATGATGTAGAAAATAAAAAACTTCATTGGGCAAAAGAAATCCAGTTTGGAGACAGTGCCATAGGCGCCAATACGCTGAATTACAATATCAGGATATTAGGGAGAAAAGGATATCTTATGCTAAATGCAATTGGGGGTATGTCTCAGCTTGGAGCTATTAATAAAGATATCGATAAGGTACTTGCATGTGTTGAATTTTCTGAAGGATATAAATATTCTGATTTTAATCCGGAAATCGATAAAGTGGCAGCATATGGAATTGGCGGGTTAGTTGCAGGAAAGGTCCTGGCTAAAGTTGGTTTCTTAGGGATCCTCGCAAAGTTTGGTAAGGTAATAATTCTTGGTCTCGGAGCCGCACTAACTTTTATCTGGAAGTTTTTTTCAGGAAAAAGGAAAAGTAAAGAGGTGGCTCAAGCTGAAAATAATGAGCAACCTGATTTGTCATAAGAAAATTACTGGTAAATATTGAGAAGTTGTAAGAGAGAGAAGATAGAGTTCCTCTATTTTTAAAGAAGGAAAAGGCTGCTTAGTTAAGAGGCAGCCTTTTTTAGATAAGCTTTTTGATGGTTTATTGTTTTATTACTTTCATTGTTCCCATAGAATTACCTTTTTTCAAAGTAACCATATATAGACCTTCCGGAAGGCTTGAAAAATCTGCAGCCTGAGTATTTACAGCATTTAATACCTGTACACCTGAAGTATTGTAAACAATAAGTTCTTCAACAGATTCTTTAAGGTTCAGGGAAGATGTAACAATGTTGCTTCCAATCATCTGAATCATTTGTTTATCTGATAGTCCAGTAACTTCATAGCTAAGTTCTACATCATCTATAATGAAATAATCTGAGCTGCTTAGTTCTTGTTCGCCAAATGTGAAAACAACCCCCACACTGTCAGTAGCTTCTTCCCTTTGGTAGATTAATGGTATTTCTACTTTGGTGAATGATTGAGCAGGGACAACTATCGATTGTCCATAACCTGTTGCGTCAGTTAGCTCTTCAACATTGAGTGGTTCGCCTTTAGTTATGATAATGCCTGCAGTCAATGGCTTGGTGGATTTATACCAAAACGTCAATTTGCTGGGCTTTGATGCGAGAGGACCGGAGTAAAGTAAAGGTGATGAAATAACTTTAAAACCATTGTTATAAGCATATATTCTAGCTGCAAATCCGCTGCGTCCCGGAACTGTTCCTAGGAAATAATAACAACTCTTAGGGCTTTGGCAAATACTTGGGGAATCCCAATGCCCAGTCAGAAAAGCATTTTGATTTTCATTTACCCCCCATGATTCAAAGCCCGGATTGTCAAGTTGTTGAGCCGAAAGATTAAATGCTGTAAAAAGTGAAGCAATAAACAGTAATTGTTTTTTCATTGATTTTTGTTTTGGAATAATTAGAATAAAATGTTCTATAGAAAAATGTAATAAACAATATAAAATTTCCGTATTATACTTTAAATTCAAGGCTAAGGTTATAAATAGTTGTATTAGTGTTGAAAAAATGCAATATAGGCTACTTCTTATCGTAACATATAATAATAGGTTGAGAAGTTCGGGCAGCTGCCTCCGGACTATTAGTATCTTCATCCTTTCCGAATTGGATATTTCTTCTTATATTTAAAGATCATTAAAGACTAATAATTGGCTTGAAACACATACTGGTTATAGATGACGATCCTGTGTTCCGCCTGATGCTGGAAACATTTCTTACCAAGAATAATTTCTTAGTTACTTCTGTGGGGACTTCTTCTGATGCCCTGAGAACAATAAAAAAAACACTTTTTTCTCTTTGTCTTGTAGATCTTAGATTGCCCGATATCAATGGGCTTGAGCTCCTTAAGGAGATAAAAAATCTGACCCCGGATCTACCCTTAATTTTAATGACAAGTTTTGTAGATGTCAGAACAGCTGTAAAAGCAATAAAGTCTGGCGCTTATGAATATATTACAAAACCTGTTAATACAGATGAACTGATTTTTGCCATTCAGTCAGCCTTAAAATCAGAAAATAAAGTTTCAAAAGAAACTCCTTCTGCTGAAGATACTTCATTTTACCATTATGGGAAAAGTAAGTCGTCTCTTGAAACATTAAAAGCAATAGAGCTTGTTGCACCTACAAATCTTTCCGTACTCATTAATGGGGAAAGCGGTACAGGTAAAGAATTTGCCGCAAGACTGATTCATGCAAGAAGTAAGCGAAATAACAAACCTTTCGTAGCAATTGATTGTGGAGTTTTGTCTGCTGAGCTTGGTCCAAGTGAATTGTTTGGCCATGTTAAGGGGGCATTCACAGGTGCGGGTTTTGACAAAACAGGCCATTTTGAATTAGCAGATGGCGGATCTATCTTCCTTGATGAAATTGGTAATTTATCAATGGAGGTTCAGGTGATGTTGTTGCGTGTAATTCAGGAAAGACAAATAAGAAGGGTAGGAGCAGGGAAGAGCCAGGAGATAGATGTGCGGATTATAGCTGCTACCAACGATAATCTTAAAGATTCAGTAGCTAGAGGCTTATTCCGTGAGGACCTGTATCACAGATTAAATGAATTTTCCGTTTCAGTTCCTTCTCTTAGAGAGCGTAAGGAAGATATAGAAGAATTCATCCTTAAATTTATGAAAGATGCCAATAAAGAATTGGGCAAATCTATTGAGGGGTTTTCAAAGGAAGCAATGGATATTATGGTGAAATATTCATGGCCTGGCAATTTAAGAGAGTTAAAAAATGTAGTGAAGAAAACTGTTTTAATGACGGATTCAGCTGGCCAATCAGTCGTGTCTCCAGAAATTATTCCTTATGAATTAAGAGTTTCACCGGGCATTTCCTCGGAAAATACCTTCGGAGGATATGATCTGAAAGCTGCAAGTCTTAAACAGGAGAGGGAGTATATTCTTAGTGTTTTGGAGAAAGTAAAATATAATAAGTCCAGTGCTGCCAGAATATTAAATATAGATCGAAAAACGCTTTATAATAAACTTAAGCTTTTTAATATTGAGATTTAAGATTGAGTTAATTTTTCCTTTTCTTTAAGTAAATGTTCTATTTGTTTTTTTCCTTTATAATTGATTTTATTAACCATTCCCTCTACTAAACCTTCATCAGGGCGTTCTTTAAGTTCAAGATAGTTTTCAAGTTCTTTCAAAAGCTCTGTAAGTTCCTGGTTTTTCAGGTGTCCAAATCCCGGAATCATTTTATGAGCAGCAAATTTTATTTTTCCCCAATCTTTATCTTTTGAATAACCTTCAAGATTTTCTATCTGGGATGTTGCGGATTGAATGAATGTATCTATCATTACTGAAAGCGCCTTTATGTCTCCATCAGAAAATTTGATAAAATCTTCGAGAATATTTTCCTGATTGTTTGTTAATTTCACTTCTTTGGAAGAGACTCCTTTTTCTATATGAGGTATAAACTGATGAATAGCCTCTGCCAGCTCATCCTCTTTGAATGGCTTAAGAACAACTGCATCAAAGGTGCTCTGGGCTTTTTGAAGCGCATCCTTTACTACATTGGCAGTAGTGGCAATAACAGGAATTTTTTTGAGTTCTTTATGACTCTTTAACTTTTTGACAAGATCAAAACCGCTCATTCCAGGCATATGCACATCTGTAATGATGATATCAAAGGGTTCCAGCAGTGCTGCATCGAAGGCTTCTTCTCCATTAGATACAAGTTTTGCCTTCATATTCCATTTTGAGATAATGGTATGAAAGAGCAATAGGTTAAATTCATCGTCTTCAGCTATCAGTATTTTCAGATCCTTAAAGCTGCCAAAATCAGTAAATTTAGGCTTTGCAACCTGAATATATTCCTCTGTGGAAATTTCATAATCAATAAAAAATTGAAATTCAGATCCCGACCCCGGCACACTTTTAACTGATATTTGTCCTCCTTGCATTTCAACCATTTTTTTGCAAATCGCAAGTCCTAAACCGGATCCTCCGAATTTCCTAGTAATGCTGGAATCTCCCTGATTAAATGATTCAAAGATGGAGTCTATTTTGTCAGGCGAAATTCCGATACCAGTATCAGTGACAACTATGCTTACTCTGCACTTGTTATTATTCAGAGCTAAAGCAGAGCAGTGTAGCTGAACCTTGCCTTTTTCTGTAAACTTAAGTGCATTGCTTACCAGGTTATATATGATCTGTTTTAACCTTAATGGATCACCTTTTATGAATGGATAGTTAATATCTCCATCGATAAAGGAAAATAAAAGCTCTTTCTCTGCGGCTTTTAAGAAGAAAGAATCATATACGTTTTCGATAATTTCTTTTAGATTAAAAACTGTTTTTTCAAACTCGATCTTTCCAGATTCTATTCTTGAAATATCAAGTATATCATTCACTAGCAGCAACAGGTGTGAGGTCGAATTATTAATTGCCTGCAGAAAATATTTTTGTCTGTTAAGGAGGTTGGTCTGAGAAAGCTGTTCTGTAAAGCCCAGAATAGAGTTCAGTGGTGTTCTGATTTCATGGCTCATGGTTGCAAGGAATAGCTCTTTTGTACGGGCAAGATCCTCTGCCTGAGTTTTTGCATCCATTAGTTGATTTTTGTGGGAGTTGCTTCTCTTAACGTCTCCCATTATCATTAAGCTAAAAGTCAATATTGACGCAATTCCTATGATACCCAATGAAAATATCTTAATCAGTGATTCTTTTACTACGCCTTTTGCTTTGGTAATATTTGCATCAGTCCTTTTCTGTTCCTTGGTTTTCAGATTAATAATAATCTCACGTATTTTTTGGATTAAGAGGTTGTCGTTTTCAATTATTTCGGATTCATTCTGAGCAAGCAGTTGCTGGGATTTTAAGTCTTCATTTTTGAGGTGAGAAATTATTTGTACTACAGTTTCCTGCTTTTGAAGCGCGGGCTCCTTTTCATTTTTTATAGTATCTATTATAGTATTGGTTTCTCTGAACACAGTTGGGGTCTGTGCAATTTCTGGTATAGTATCTTCTTTTACCTTTCTCCGGAAGATCTTTTTTACAGAACTCAATAAGGATTTTTTACCTGCTTCATTTTCCTTTATATCAGTATCCTTTTCTGATTCATCAGCAGGTGTTGGCTGTTGAATAATTTTAGTAGTAACTATTTTCTTGGTAACTATATACTGTGGACTGTCAGGATTGGCATATAATTTACGCAGGAGGTTAGCTGGAATGCTGGCTTCAGGTTTTTTTTCAAAAAGCTTTATTAATTTCTGGTGGTGTTTTTTTTTCTCTTCCCACAAAAAAGTCATGTTGTTAAGATCTGCTTCTTCTAAACTAAGAGCCAGGCTAAGTTTTTTTAGAGAGTCCAGATCATTTTCAACTTCTTTACAATAATTGGCATAATGATCCAGATAAGTACTGTCCTTCGTTACAGAGTAAGCTCTGATATTATTCTCAATTCCGGAAAGATCGGCTAAAATGTCATTTAGCTTAACGAGTTTTGTGTCAGGTTTCGATAAGAAATTTAAAGAGTATGTAAGATCTTTAAAAGACTGAAATATGATAATTCCAGCGATTAATGCTACTATAACTGCTGAGCCAAAACCTAAAAGGATTTTTGTTCGAATGGATGATTTGAATTTTTTTGCATCCATGTTAGATGAAGATTGGTACTTAGTTTAAAGTTACTTAATTTTTTCTTCTGTTTTGTTTGATAAAAAATAAAGCCATCACTTTGGATGGCTTTATTCAATCATAATTAAAGGGGACTAAAAAAATTATCTTTATGTCTTCACCATTTCTGGTTTGACTTTAACTTCTTTGCATTTATAGTAGTTCTTTAGAAAAAGTATGCCAGAGTTGCAAGTGGCTTATTTTAAGGGCATTATGTTCCTAGTTGAGTTTTAGTGTGTGGAAAAAAGCCACAATGTGTGGAGTTTAAATACAGTTTGAGGTTTAGTGTATTAAGAGATTTATCAAAAAAAGCTGTAATAAAAATAAAGTCATCCTTAATGAGATGACTTTATTAAAACAAATTGAAGGGAGACTAAAACTATTTCTTAGACTTAGTTGAGTCAGCAGCTTCTGGATTGCTTGCTACAGGTTTAGCTTTTTGCTCTTTCTTAGTTGTATCAGTTAAAATTCCGGTTTGTCCTTTAAAGCTTCCATTATTCTGAGCTTTGCTAAAAAATACGACACCAGAGAATGCAACAACGAAAGCTAGGGCAGTTATCTTTTTCATAATAATATAAGTTTTAAGGGTAATAAATAAGTTATTTGATAACAGTTAGTAGAAATAATATGCCACAATCTTAAGTTGTTGTTAGTGAGGTGTTTTTTGATTTGCCTTATTGGAGAATTCGTTGAAAAATACCACAACATGAGGATTTGAGAAACGTCGAACTAACAAAAGTTAATTGATGTTTTGGAGAAAACGAAGGGAACCTTAGCTAAGAACTTACACAACGGAACTATATAAAATCAGTCTTCTATGGAATTATTTCACGATATTATTCGACAAAAATTTGTCCTAACCCACGCTGGAAAAGAATTTTCAACCAGTTACAGAATGCTTGGCCATAAATTCTGGGATTTTTATTACACTACTATTCCGAGTGAAGTAATTGATGAATCAGGGAAAGAGATTCTTCTGAATTATGTGCTCGATTTTGTCAAGGCCAATCATATAAAAATAAGAGCAACCTGTCTCTCTGTTCAGGAGTTTTTGGTGAATCATAAAAACATGAAGGAAGTTCTATATCATCCTTATAGTTTAAAACAGGTATAAAGGCATATCCGTGAAATCAGCATTGATCTTCAGGATAATTAATAAGATGACACTAAATAAAAAGCGGCAGCCTGAAAATTTTCAGACTGCCGCTTTTGCTTGAAAAGATAAAGAATAATTAAGCTTTTAAACTATCTTCTCTCTGGATGATGTCTTGTAAGGTACTTTCTTTTAAAATTTTTAAGGTATTGTCCCTTACTTCTCTGATGATATCTCTGAAGCCACATAAAGTCTCATCAACACACTCATCACACCTTTCATAATATTTAATACTTACACAAGGCAGAAGGGCAATGGCTCCATCAAACAGACGAATAATATTTGCAAGATCTACTTCTTCAGGTTTTTTTATTAAATAATACCCGCCACCTTTTCCTTTTTTGCTATTTAAAATGCCCGCATTTTTGAGCTCTAGAAGTATAGCCTCCAGGAATTTCTGAGGAATACGTTCAGTTTTGGAAATATCACTGATAAGAATCGGCCCTTTCTGGAACTCTTTTGCCAGTTTGGTTAAGGCCTTAATAGCGTACCTTGTTTTTTTGGATAGCATTACCTACAAACTCTATATGCTTTATAATAATTCCAAAAATGCAAAAAAAACTTATGAAAGTTCTGGTCGGTTGTCGATTTTTTTGAACTAAATATCTATTAAAAATTCATTAAAAAAGGAAAATAGGGAACTATTCTGCATTTCTTCAGATTTATTATTTAATTTGAAGGTTGAATCTTGCTATTTTATCAAACAAAATTTGAAGATTCAGGTTTACTTTAATCGCAAGGTCCCCAGGTAAAAAAGTAGCTAAAGCAGGCAGTCTTCTCCCGACTGCCTGATTAGTATTTTATAAAATAAAGTATACCACCAACCTCATTGAGAATTTTTAAATTTTATAAATTGTTATTTCCTAAAAAGAATTTCCAAGGGAATTCTATGTTGGATTTGGTTATATTTGTTTTTTGCATTAATAATTTATGATATACCCTATAGTAGCATACGGTGACCCGGTATTGAAGAAGCGGGCTGTTGATTTTGAAAAAGGAACTGATTTGAAACAATTAGTTGCTGATATGTTTGAGACCATGTACAACGCAAATGGAGTTGGATTGGCTGGTCCGCAAATTGGGCTAAATCAAAGAATATTTGTGGCTGACGGAAGTCCGATGGAAGAAGGGTTGGATGACTTTAAAAAAGCTTTTATAAATCCTGAAATTATAGAAGAATCTGGTGAAGACTGGCCTTATGATGAAGGCTGTCTGAGTATCCCTGGAGTCAGATCTGAAGTCTTCAGGCCATATCAGCTGACTATCCGCTATTTTGATGAAAACTGGGTGGAGCGCGAAGAAACTTATGAGGGTATCAGAGCCAGAATAATTCAGCACGAATATGATCACATCGAAGGTGTCCTGTTCGTGGATCATTTATCTTCTATTAAAAAGAGACTCATGAAAAATAAACTTACGAATATCAGTAAGGGTATCGTGGATGTTTCCTATAAAATGAAGTTTCCAGTAAAAAAATAACATGACCACAAAAAGTCCGGAATCCAAACTGCCAGATATTGGTACTACAATCTTTACGATTATGTCCCAAATGTCCAGAGATTATAATGCTATTAATCTTGCTCAGGGTTTTCCGGATTTTAGATGTTCCGAAGAGCTGGTCGACCTGGTTACCTTTTACATGAAAAAGGGCTTTAACCAATATGCCCCAATGACCGGTATCCAACCTCTAAGAGAAAAAATAGCTGCCAAGTCTAAGGAGTTGTACGGAGCGTATGTTGATCCGGATAAAGATATTACTCTTACCTGTGGTGCTACGGAGGCTTGTTATACTGCTATTACATCAATAGTAAAACCGGGAGACGAAGTCATCATTTTCGAACCGGCATTTGATTGCTATATTCCGGCTATCCAGCTTTCCGGGGGTAAGCCTGTTTTTGTTGAATTGAAATACCCGGATTACCAAATAGACTGGGAGCTGGTAAGAAAAAAGATTACAGCAAAAACTTCTCTGATTATAATCAACTCACCTCATAATCCTACGGGAGCAATAATATCAAGACAAGATATTGAAGCTTTAAAAGAACTTGTCAGAGATACAGATATCACTTTGCTAAGCGATGAAGTATATGAGCACATCATCTTTGATAAAGCAGAGCATCATAGTTTTCTGAAATATCCGGAGTTAAAAGAAAGGAGCTTTGTAATCAGTTCTTTTGGTAAAACTTACCATACTACTGGTTGGAGAATGGGGTATTGCATAGCTCCGGAGCACCTTTCTGCTGAATTCAGAAAAGTACACCAGTACAATACATTCAGCGTACCAACTCCTATGCAATATGCTATTGCTGATTTTCTGGAGAAAAAAGAGGAGTATCTTGGGCTATCTGATTTTTATCAGAAAAAGAGAGATTTGTTTCTGGATCTTATGAGTGGCTCCAGGTTTAAAGGTATACCATCTTCAGGAACATATTTTCAACTGATGCATTTCGGCGATATTTCAAATGAGTCAGATGTTGATTTTGCTGCAAGACTCGCAAGAGAATCAGGAGTGGCCTGTATTCCGATATCAGTTTTCTATCACACCAAAAAAGATGACAGCATAATAAGGTTTTGCTTTGCTAAAGAAAACGAAACCCTTGAAGCCGCTGCAAAAAAGCTATGCAGGATCTGACAATAACTCTGGTTCAAACTCCTCTTTTCTGGAAAAGCTGTGGAGCCAACCTTGCCATGCTTGAAGAAAAGCTCTGGCAAATGAAAGTGCAATCGGATCTTATTATTCTCCCGGAAATGTTTACTACAGGTTTTTCAATGGATGCGGGCGAACTTGCCGAACCTATGAACCTGACTGCTTTTAAATGGATGAAGCAGATGGCTGCTCAGACAAAAGCCGTGATTACCGGAAGCGTTATCATCAAAGAAGGAGATAAGTTCTACAACCGCCTGATCTGGATGGAACCCAATGGCAATTATGATGTGTATGACAAAAGACATCTCTTTAGAATGGCTGGTGAAGACAAGGTGTATAGCGCAGGGACCAGAAAAATCATTAAGGAATTAAATGGCTGGAAAGTTTGTCCTTTAGTCTGCTATGACTTGAGATTTCCTGTATTCAGCAGAAACAGGGAAAATGAATATGATCTGCTGATTTATGTTGCAAACTGGCCTGAAGCTAGAAGTACAGCTTGGAAGACGCTTTTACGGGCAAGGGCTATCGAAAATATATCTTATGTTGCCGGAGTAAACCGAATAGGGACAGATGGAACTAATCTGCCATATTCCGGAGATAGTGCAGTAATTGGTCCCGTTGGTGAATATATTGAAGAGCTTCATGATCGAGAGGAGGTTAAAACAATAATATTGAGTGCAGAACATTTAAATGCATTCAGGCAAAAATTCCCTGCTCATCTGGATGCCGATTCATTTGAGCTTGAGCTTTGAATGAGCGCAATTAAATCCTGATCATCAGGATTTTTAACTTTTGTAAAAGATTTTAAAGAGGGCAGCATTTTTTCAATGATAGCATGTTCTCCTATCAAAACGGCTTTGACGTATTCTTTTGACCTCAGCAATGTTTCACAGAAGGGAATAACACCTTTAATAGCGCTGTCTGAAGCTTCTATGATAACCCATATATTTTTATCTTCTTTCTTAATTTCTTCAAGAATTCTTGAATAGTAACCAAAAAGAACTGCTTCACTGTGATTATCAAAATCAAAAAAAGTTGCTGTGGTAAAATGTTCTTTAAGGCTCGTTAATAAGGTATTTCCATATTGAAAATCTTGCCCGGAAGAAATTGAAAAGAAAATGATAGTGTCCATGGTTAAATTCAAAACAAAGTAATTTTAAATCCCGTTTTTGCCTAACTTGCCTTTTTAGTTTGTTAGAAGATATGGAAATAAATCAAATTTATCAGAAATATAAAGAAACCACATCAGTTTCTACAGATACAAGAAAGATCGAAAAAGACTGCATGTTTTTTGCCTTGAAGGGACCCAATTTTAATGGGAATACTTTTGCCGAAGAAGCTTTGAGGCAAGGAGCTAAGTATGCAGTCATTGACGAAGCCGAGTTCAGGAAAGATGAGAGATTTATTTTAGTAGAGGATGTACTGACTTCATTGCAGCAGCTTGCTAATTATCACAGATGGCAATTGGCCATACCAATTATCGCAATAACCGGTTCAAACGGAAAAACAACAACCAAGGAGCTTGTCAATGCAGTGCTTGCGAAAAAATACAGAACCTATGCAACACGTGGCAATCTGAACAATCACATTGGTATCCCTCTGACGCTTTTGGCGATGGATGAAAGCATAGAATTAGGAATAGTGGAAATGGGAGCCAACCATCAAAAGGAAATTGAGGGATATTGCAGGATTGCAGAACCGGACTTTGGTTTGATCACCAATATAGGAAAGGCCCATTTGGAAGGTTTCGGAGGAGAGGAAGGTGTTAAGAAGGGAAAAGGGGAGTTGTATGATTATCTTCTTCAATCAGGTAAGAATATTTTTCTGAATACAAATGATGAAATCCTGAAAAGCATTTCATCATTTTCTGATCCAGTTACGTATCCTAACCCTGGTAATTTTTATGAATGTTCTTTTATAGATGCTTCACCTTTTATCCGGTTTAAGACAGAAGACGGAACAGTTGTAAATACTCAGATCATAGGATCTTATAACTTTCCCAATATTGCAGGAGCACTTTGTATAGGAAAGTATTTCAAGGTGCCTGCTGAAGCGGCCAATGAAGCTATTGCTTCCTATAATCCCGAAAACAACAGATCTCAGGTAATTAAGAAGGAAGATCTTACTCTTATATTGGATGCCTACAATGCCAACCCGTCAAGTATGAAAGCAGCTATAGAAAACTTTGCGGCGATGTCTACATTCAATAAGAAGGTGATGGTATTGGGAGATATGTTTGAGCTGGGGGAACAAAGTGAAGGAGAACACAGAAACCTTGGCAAGCTTATAGGATCACTTCAGTTTGATTCAGTATTCCTTTGCGGAAAGATGATGAAGTATGCTGCAGATGAGTTGAAGTCTGCACAATATTTTTCGGAGAAAGCTGAGCTGGAAAAGTTTGTAGAAGGGAATAAACTAAAGGATTCTACTATACTTATCAAAGGCTCAAGAGGGATGGGCCTTGAAACATTGGTCAGGCTTATTTAGCCTGATCAATGTTTAACTTATTAAAGTTTATAAAAGACTCCGAGATTTAAACCAGGGTTATATAAATACCAGTTGACATCTCCTGATTTATTTACTTTTGAAAGGCTTCTTCTGAAAATAGGCTCTACACGAATCGTGGTTTTTGACAACATTGGTATTTCTAGCCCAACAGAAGCTAGCACGTTAACTCCAAGAGGTTTGTAATCATCAGATGTATTTGTGTATATATCTTTTTTTTGAACCTTGACAGAATTTCCGCTTTCCATCAAAATATTTGCTGAAGCTCCTGCTGAAATATATAGTTGAAGTTTTTTCTGTAAGAGATAGAAGTTTGCTTTGATGGGGACCTCAAGATAATGAAAATCGTATGTTGTTTTAAGTTTTCCTCCATTCGGAAATAGAGGATCCGGTTCTATTATCCGAACTTCCATTTCTGTCCTAAAACCTTTCTTTGAATAAATTAATCCGTATTCAAGGGCGAACAAATTGCTGATTCTGTCAAGTACAATGACTCCGGTTGTATAACCAACCCTTGGCTTGCTTAAATCATTCCATGCTTTTCTGAAGTCGTCATCACCTCCGTTTACACGAACACCAGCATAATCGATTGAGCCAAGTGCACCTACATAAAGACCTTTGCGGTCATCTTGACTCTTGCAAATTGTTGAATTTAAAAAGAATGCATATAATAAAAATACAATTGATTGTTTCATGAAAATTTAATTTAAATAGAAAAAATTATAAAAGCTTTTCGAAAAGTTAAAGTTTATGATAAACGCTAGGTTCAACCCCAGTATTTTAGCTAAACATTTATTGGCCCAATATTTTTACTTATTTGTATGAGTCCGAGTGTTTTGTGTTATACCTCAAATACACTAAAGACCTGGAAGATGTGATTTAACAAATCTAGTCCTTATCCATAAACGGATACCTATAATCCATCGGTGGATTAAAATTTTCCTTAATCACTCTCGGAGAAACCCATCTAACAAGATTCAGCATAGAACCGGCCTTGTCATTGGTACCTGAAGCCCTTGCGCCTCCAAAAGGCTGCTGATTTACGACTGCTCCTGTGGGTTTGTCGTTTATGTAAAAATTACCCGCAGCATTATAAAGCACTTTTTTCGCAAGGTTTATTGCGTTCTTGTCTTCGGCAAACACCGCACCTGTAAGGGCGTATGGAGATGTTGTATTAGCGGTTTCAAGGATCTCATCAAACTTGCTGCCTTCATAAAGATAAATCGTAAGCACAGGTCCGAAGATCTCCTCACACATGGTCACATATTTCGGATTTTTGGCGAGAATAACTGTCGGCTGTATAAAATATCCTTTCGACTTGTCAAAGGTTCCGCCAAAGACAATCTCCGCTTCATCACTTTTCTTGGCTTTTGTTATATAGGAAGTTATTTTGTCAAAAGCCTTTTCGTCAATTACTGCATTGATAAGATTGGTGAAATCTTCAACAGGTCCGGTTTTGATTTCTGCCAGATCTTTTGCCATAAGTTCTTTAACCTTCGGCCACAGTTCTGCAGGAATGTAAGCCCTGGATGCTGCAGAGCATTTCTGTCCCTGATATTCAAAAGCTCCTCTTACTAATGCTGTGGAAAGCGCTTTTACATTGCAGGAGGAGTGAGCAATTACAAAATCTTTTCCTCCTGTTTCACCGACAATTCTGGGATAAGATTTATACCTACCTATATTTTCTCCTATCGTTTTCCATATTGTCTGAAATACCTTCGTGCTTCCTGTAAAATGAATACCTCCGAAATCAGGATGAGAAAATATTACTTCTCCTGCTACCGGCCCATCCACAAAGATCATGTTTATCACCCCATCAGGAAGACCGGCTTCCCTGAAGATTTCCATAAGTACATTCGCAGAATATATTTGAGTAAAGGCAGGTTTCCAGACCACCGTGTTTCCCATCAGAGCAGGTGCCGCAGGAAGATTTCCGGCTATTGCTGTAAAGTTGAAGGGTGTAAGTGCAAATACAAAGCCCTCCAGCGGTCTGTATTCAATATGATTTTTTATTCCTTCCGGAGAAAAAGGCTGCACCTTATAAATGTCCTGCATGAATGTTACATTGAACTTCAGGAAGTCAATCATTTCGCAGGCAGAATCAATCTCAGCCTGATAAACATTTTTGGATTGCCCCAGCATCGTAGCTGCGTTTAACTTAGCCCTGTATGGTCCGGAGATTAAGTCGGCAGCTTTCAGGAATATCAAAGCCCGTTCTTCCGGAGATTTCATTGCCCAGCTTTCCTTTGCGGTCATCGCTGATTTTATGGCCTTGTTGACATGGTCGCTTGAACCCTCGTAAAAATAACCAAGTATATGTTGATGGTCGTGTGGAGGAGAAATCTTCTTTTTGGTATCAGTTTTAAAAGCTTTGCCTCCGATAATCATCGGAATGTCCAATACTTTGGATCTTGCCTCCTTAATTGCTTCTATCAATCGTGCTCGTTCAGGAGAGCCAGGCTCGTAGTCATAAACACTTTCATTTACAGCAATATAATTTTCAAGATCAAAGGTTTCCATAGTATAAGGTTTATAAAACTTAAGGGGAATTTAATAATATAATCCAGCTTCTTCGATTCTCTTTCTAACCCACTAAAAGGGATAGTGCAGGATATCTATTAAAGACCTCACCCTAAATCCTCTCCTGAAGGAGAGGGATTTTAATGTGTATGTGATTAGCAATATCATTTTTTATACAAATATTATTCTAGTCGACTGTTCCCTTCTCCTTCAGGAGAAAAGTTAGGGACGAGGTGCTTATCCTACAAAACTTTATAAAGCTCGCTCAGACAGGTAATTTCGTTTTCAGGTATCAATGAATTTGGTTTTTGTTTGGGATTAAACCATATATAGGGCATCCCCGCATTCATAGCACCTGTGATATCAGCGTCCCAATCATCACCGATCATGATGCTGTCGCTATTGGTTGCACTGGTTAACTTAAATGCATAATCAAATATCTTCACATCAGGTTTTTTAAACCCGCAGATTTCCGAATTGATTACAATCGGGAAATATTTGCTAAGTCCGGATGTTTCCAACTTTATATGCAATGTTTCTTTGAAACCATTCGTGATGATATGTAGATGGTATTTATTTTTAAGGTAATCAAGAACTTCAAAGGCAAATGGAAATACATTTCCCTTGGCAGGGCAAATGGCAAGAAACTGCTCATTGATTTTTTCAGGAATAAATTTCTCGGAAAGACCTAGTTTGTTAAAAGTCAGAATGAATCTTTTGTCTCTGATGATTTCCTTGGTTATAATTCCAGCATTGTAATCTTTCCAGAGCAATTCATTGATCTCCGTATAGGCTTCAAATAAATCATTACAAGTGAAGGAGTTGAATAAATGCATCTGATGCAGTTCATACAGCTCACTTAAGGTTTCAAAACAATTTTTATCGAAATCCCACAAGGTATGGTCCAGGTCGAAAAAAATATGTTTCAGGTGGTTCATAAAGTGTTTTAGAAGTTTAGCTTAAGACGTTCTACCGGCCTGTTGTTTACGATATGCTCATCAAATATTTCCTTAACATCTTCAGGTTGAACATTCCCATAAAAAATACCCTCAGGATAAACAACTACTGCAGGGCCGAAAGCGCAAACGTCAAAGCATCCGGCTCTTTGCGCTCTTACTTCAGAGTTGAGTTTATTGTCCTTTACAAGTTTTTTGAATTCTTCAACCAGTTCCATTCCACGTTTTTCACCGCAGCATTTTTTCCCTTCTTCTTTCTGGTTGGTACAAATAAAGATATGTTTTTTATATTTCATCTCGGTATAATCCTGTTTTGAGTATTGTTTTTTAGAAATTTATTTTTTTGTGGAAGATAATCAATAAAATAAATAAAATTTGTCTTCTAAAGTTCAGGCAGGTGATATATTTTTAGCTTGTTGTGTAATTTCCTGACTGCAAGTTCGTTGTTGGAGTAGAGCGTTCTGTATTCTTCCTGATCTTTAAGCAATAATGGGTCTTTTTCAAGGAAAGTAAATAGCTGAGCTATTATTTCATAATAAGTTTCATTGATGAAATAATATGCCCACTGGTCTACTTTCTTGTATCTCAGCACCCCGGAATTCTTAAGGGTGCCTAATTGACGGCTGGTCTTGGTTTGGGTAAAATCCAGAATCAGTTCCAGGTCTGAAATACACATTTCTTTATTCCTATATATTAGGTTCATGATCCGGATTCTGGATTCGTCGCTGAAAGCTTTGAAGATTTCAGCGCCGATTTTGAGATCAAAATGTTTTAAACGAATCATAAATTTTAAAATACAAATTTAAATAAAAGGAAGCTAATTGAGTATAACGATGATCTTTTCGATAAAATATAAAAAGTTGACTAGCAGAAATTTATTTTTTGATGTATCTAGCATACAGAAATTACGTAAAGAGGACAGAAAGAGAAGACCCTGAATTTTAAATGAGAAAGATTGTTTTGATAGCTTTTCTGATTTCACTTATAGGCAATATAGGATATGCATTGCCTGTGGATTCAGTGAAAGTTGTTGTGATAGATGAGAAAGATAAACCTGTTTCAGCCGCTAAGGTCTCCATCGAAGGAAGCAGATTTTTTTTAACAAATAAATCAGGGATATTCAAATTCAGGCCCGCTAAGGAGCTTGAAATGCCTATTAAAATTGTTCTTGACAAATCAGGTTTTGTAATTGATGAATTCATTTTTTACGAAGAAGACAAAGAAATTGAGATTAGAGTCAAGAAGAATGAATATTTTCTCAAGGAGCTGATCATAAAACTTTTAAATGATTCCGGCTCTGTTATGGTAAATCAAATATTGGAGTATGCCGGAGAAGAATATCATACTGATAAAAAGGGAATCGCCAGGATTCCTAAAAAGAGGTTTGTTCCTGAAGATTTCCTTGTTGACGGTTACAACCTGGATAAAATCAATTTCTCCGAAAAGGAACAGATTTATGTGTTGACCTTGGTGCCGGAAGTAGTTGAACTACCCAAACCTGCTGTGGCTGAGAATACCAAAGATACAATGACCGTGGAAAAAATCCTGGCCCTTACCCAGGAGCAGTTGGATTCCATGATTTTTGATCGGTATAAAGAGGAGTTTGAAAAAATATCTGCTGAAATAGTTGAAGAGCGCAAGAGACTGGTTGAAAGCAATTCCAAAATCAGAGATGAGATTGACCATATTACCAATAAGCTTAGAAATGAAAAAAATCTGACTGATGAGCAAAGACAGGAATTGCAAAAATATGTAGGTAAACTTGAAAGATCTCTTATCGAGAACTCACTTGCATATAACAAAGCTGAAGAGAAAACGATGTCTTTTATAGAACGTCTGAAGTTTATCATCATGCAGAAGGATTCTATCAATTATATAGCGATAAAGAAACTTCAGACAGCGGAAAAACAGAGAATTCAGGCTGAAAAGAAGGCCAAAAGAACTATCGTAATTTCAAGTATTATTGCTGTAGCTCTGTTGCTGCTTGCAGTGGTATTCTATTCTATAGCAAGAAAAATGAGAAGACAGAAAAGGCAGCTTGAAATATCCAATGGGGAGCTGGGTCAAATTAAAGATACCTTGTCTGAGAAATTAGTAGAAAGTGATAAACAGAAAGCTATGATTGAAGAGCAGAATCAGCAGCTTGACATGTTTGTCTACAAAGCATCTCATGATATCAAAGGTCCGCTTAAATCGCTGCTTGGTCTATCCAAACTGGGGCTTTCAAGTGTGAAAGACGAAAATTCTCTCGAGTTATTTACTCACATCCATAAGAGTATCACCAAACTTGATAAACTGGTTTCTGATTTATTGTTCCTTTCAAAAGCTAAGAAGGTTGAGATTAACAACTCAAAAATCAATGTATCCGGACTGGTGCAGGAGGTAGTGAACAGCTATAAAAACATAGAAGGCTATGGGAACGTAAACATTGATATTGAAATTCCTGAAACAATTGATTTCACTTCAGATTATAACTTGTTTTATTCTGTTGTTCAGAACTTTGTTGAAAACGCTATTAAATATGCAGATAATAACAAAGGAGATAAATATCTCAAAATAAGCGCCAGCTCAGATGATGAAAAGACTGAGTTCAGATTTGAAGATAACGGTATGGGGATTGAACCTGAACATCTGTCCAGGATATTTGATATGTTTTATAAAATAAGCGAAAACTCTGCCGGTTCAGGTCTTGGCTTATACATAGTCAAATACAATGTTGAAAGACTTGGAGGTATTATAAAGGTAGAAAGCGAACCGAATAAGGGGTCTGTCTTCATCCTTGAGTTTAAAAAAACTGCCGATCTGGTACTAAATTAAATCAGACTCAGAAACTGAAGACAAGGGCTGCTTCTGCTTTCCACGAACTGATTGATACATCTGAAGATCTGTATTGACTAGCTTGGTACAGATCTTCATTATTTTCAAATATTTACATATAAGTCAAATTTTAACTGATTGAAAAATACTCATACAAGCATGAAAGCTTTGGTATGTAATAAAATATCGGGGTCAGTAGGGCTGACATTTCTTATTTTCTTATTTCTTGTCACCAATGCAAGAGGGGCTGACTTCTATTCTATTTCTGCCGGTGACTGGGAATCGCCATCCAGCTGGGTAACCGATGCTTGTGGTGGCTCAGCGACAGCTTCCTCCATTCCTCAGGCAGGGGATAATGTTTTTATTTGCAGTGCTATAATCCTTAATTCAACAGTTACAGTAAACAACCTGACTATTAATAATGGCGGGAATCTGAGTTTTGCAGCATCTGCAATCAGCAATCTAACCGTTTCCGGAAATATTAGAGTGAATACAGGAGGAACATTTCAGGCAGTAGCAGGGACCATACTTCATACACTTAATCTTGCTGGATCCTTTACCAACAATGGAGTTGTTGATTTCTGGAAAAGTACCACAAGCAACGTCTCTCTGAATTTTAACGGAGGCAGGAATTCTGTAGTATCCGGTAGCGGAACATGGAATCTTTTTGCTGTTACCATGAATAAAACTTTAAGGGACTCAACCTTTGAAGTGCAGGCCCCTGCATTTTTTACAAACTTCAATTCTGGTGTTTGGACACTAACCCAGGGAACCTACTTTCATAATTGTAACAGGACATTTGATATGGCGTCTGGTACGGCGGACTATACAATCAACTCAAACACGATTGTTAGGGTCGGGAATGGTACTTTGAATATTGCAGCAGCCGGAAACGAACTTGTGCTTGAAGGTGGACTGGTGATTACCGGGGGAACTGTCAATGTTGGACGGAGCAATGGGACCTCGCCTAACAGCTTAAGATACCGACAATCTGGTGGAATTCCTTTTATTGAACTTTCTGGAACAGGTCTTTTAAATTCATATCAGGGTATAAATTCTTTTGCTGATAATAATACTTCTCGATTTTCATTTATCATGAAAGGAGGAACGTTAACTTTGAATACAGGTTCTTCTCAATCTACCAGGGAATCTTTTAGAGTAACAGATGTTTCCGGAAGTGTATTCAGAATGGAAGGAGGGACTATCACCCTAGTTCGTAGAACAAGTGGGGCGGGCAGATCCGACTTTGCAGTTTGTGGCAATTCAGGAACTGTTAGTTCAACTGGAGGAAGGGTTCAATTTGCATCATCCGTTGCTGAGACTTTTACTTTTACTCCATTTGCTAATGCTACACTTCCCAATTTTGAAGTTGTAGGTGGGGCAGGTACAAATATTACCCTGAGACCATCTGGTGCAGGAAATTTCAGATTGCTCAGCTTGTATATTGGCGCAGGAAAAACTTTTGATATAAGTGCTACTGCCGATGTAAACGATATTCGTACCATGACTCTGACCGGTATGAATCAGGATGGATATGCTTTTTTTGATAATAATAGTGAAACCACAGATCATTTTCTTTATAGGCAAGGGAGAGTAGAAATAACCAGTAGCTCAAAAATAAGAACCAATGCGGCTTCGGATCTTTCAATTCGTCGGTTTTTTAATCTTAGCTTGGCATTTACGGGTAGAAGTGTTGAAATAATTAATGATTTTGGTGTCAGTAATATTCTGACAATAAATGGAGGTACAATAGATGCACCATTGAGAAATATATATCTATATAGTGGTAGCCCATTATTGATTAATAATGGTAGTGTAATAACACTTTCAAACTTAATTTTTAGAGGATCAGGGCAAGATCTTCCCGGATATAATTATGATTGTTCTATTATAGCACAGGGAAGCGGAACACAAATTAAACAAAAGGGCAAAGTGACTTGCTATAGTTTAAAAATTACAGGCCCTGGTGCTTCGTATACCAATGTGGAGCTCGATGAGAGTATGCATGTAAAAGATGACATAGATATTGGATGTTCTAGTTGTGGAGCAGCAGCAAACGCAGATTTAGGTGATGGTGTACTAACTGTTGACGGAAGCTTTAACCTGATTAACTATGGTTCTGTAAACGCTGGTAACGCAACTATTTATGTGGGGAAAGATTGGAATAATACAAGTACTCACCCCACAGGTTTTAATGAAAGTCAAAGTACTGTTATTTTTACTGGCACTGGTAAAAATCAAATCAAATGTACTCAATGCACTGCATTAGCCCCTGAGGTATTCTTTAACCTTGGAATAGATAAGGATGGAAAGGATACTTTACTTACAACTGTCCGAGTAACTAATTTACTTTCTTTTACAAAAGGTTATTTTATTTCTACTTCAACAAACAAAATGATAGTAGGGTCAACCGGGATTGTTTCCGGAGCTTCTGATGCTAGTTTTGTTGATGGTCCCGTACAGAAAGTAAATGCGGGAACATTTGATTTTCCTATTGGTGATAGCGGCAGTTATAAGCCCCTGGGAATTTCACCCGGATCTACAGGAAGTACCTTTACTGCAGAATATATCAAAGGGCCTGCCCCTCAGCCTACCTATAATTTTGCAAGTAAACAACCAGCAGTATTGGAGGTAAGTAGATGCGAATACTGGAATTTAACCAGAGATGCGGGCACTAATTCTACCAGAGTAAAATTAGCTTATACTTCAACAAGCTGCGGTGCCACTGAATATGCTACAGCTAAAGTCACAAATTGGAGCTCTACCCTGTGGATAGACCTTGGAAGAGGCGGGCCAAATACAAGTGGGAATGCAAGCGGAGGTTTTATAGAGAATGATGTAGCGGTGTCTACATTTGGTATATTTACCCTTCAATCCTGCCCCAAACCCATTGTGACAGTGAGTGGGGCAACCAATTTTTGTCAGGGAAAATCCGTTACGCTTACTTCTAATTATCCAACTACAAACGTCTGGGCACCTGGAGGGCAAACAACCAGTTCAATCACGGTGACTACTTCCGGAAGTTATACTGTTACAGCAACAACTACCGGATGTACAGCTACGTCAGCACCAGTCAATGTTACAGTCAATCCTTTACCTGCTCTGCCGACAGCGGTAACAATCTCTCCAAGTACAATCTGTGACTCTGCAATTGTAACACTTACTGCTACAGGTTCTACGGATTACAAATGGTATGAGGATAATATTACGACAACGCCTCTTGACAGTGGGCCCTCCTATATAACGTCCTCTAAGATTAAAGCCAACAGACAATTCTATGTCACGTCTTACGATAATAATGGATGCGAAAGTTCATCAAGAAGACCGATTTTTGTGAATATAACTAATTCTCCTGAAGTCCCGATTGCAGAAGATAAGTTCATCTGTGATCCGGGAGAAATAGTCTTAACAGCGGGTGGTTCAACAGGTGGATATATATGGTATGACGTTTTGGTGGGAGGAAGTCCTGTTTATTATAGTTCCAACTTTGTTATTCCTAATCATACCGCAACTAAAACTTACTATGTTGCAGCTTCCGTATCAGGCTGTGAGAGTGCAAGAACAAAGGTGGTTGCAAGTCTCCATTCACGTCCTTCAAATCCAATAGGAATACCAGATTCAATTTGCGGCAATGGGTCTGTTACATTAAAGGCAACTGGTTCATCAAACGGATACAAATGGTATAAAGCTGATCCGGGGCCTGTTGAAGCCACTACTGCTTCTTATACTACGGAGAGCCTCTCTACCACAACAACTTATTATGTAAGTTCCATGAGTCCTGAAGGTTGTGAAAGCGAAGGCAAAACTCCTGTGCTGGCAATAGTTAAAAAGATTCCTGCCTTGCCAACAGCGGCCAACGGAACAAATTGCGGGCCTGGAGAAGTGAATCTTTCAGTCTCCGGAGTAACCGGGAGTTACAAGTGGTTTAAGGACGATAGCGACCCGGTAGTACTTTCAACTTCGGATACATATAATCCTAACATAAGTACAACAACAACCTATTATGTCTCCTCTGATTCTCTTAGTTGTTTAAGCAGCAGAATTCCTGTTGTCGCAACGATTTTCGACAGACCTGCACTGCCATCAGGAAGTGATGTTTCGAGGTGCGGGCCGGGAAGGGTTCCTCTTGAGGTTTCAGCTTCTGCAACTTCATTCAAATGGTACCTTGATTCCACCACTACTTTGGTGCAGGAGACTTTACCGTCTTACCTCACCGATTCGATTTTAACAGACACCAAATACTATGTGTCATCAATAAGTTCTGATGGTTGCGAAAGCGATGGCAGAACGAAAATAAGTGCTATTATCAAACAGTTACCATCTTCTCCTGTAGTAATAGATGGCGACCGTTGTGGTCCAGGCTCTGTGAATCTTGAGGCTTCAGGAGCGGGAAGTGAATTTATCTGGTATTCGGAAGCCATCAATGGAGATTCCTTATATACAGGTACTAATTATGAAACAGAATCATTGACTACCACTACTCGTTTTTATGTTCTTGCCAAAAGTGTTCAAGGCTGCTATAGCAGTACGAGGTCAGAAGTAATTGCAACTGTAAAACCAATCCCAGTACCACCAGTTCCTGTTCATGGTTCAAAATGTGGACCAGGTGAAGTTACTATTTCAGCAGGTTTAGTATCGGGTGGACCTGGAAGCTACAAGTGGTTTAAGGACAATACTGATTTGGATGTACTATCAACGTCTTCTAGTTATGTTCCAAATATAAGTACCACAACAACCTTTTATGTTTCCACTGATTCTCTTAGCTGTTCAAGTAACAGAGTTCCTGTTGTGGCAACCATATTTGAGTCACCAGCATTACCAACAGGAAGTGACGTGTCTCGTTGTGGTCCGGGAAGGGTAACTCTTGAGGCTTCTGCTTCTGCAACTTCTTTCAAATGGTACCTTGATTCCACAACCACTCTGGTGCAGGGGACTTTACCATCTTACCTCACTGATTCGATATTAACAGATACTAAATATTATGTGTCATCAATAAGCTCTGATGGCTGTGAAAGTGATGGCAGAACAAAGATTAATGCCATCATAAATGAACTGCCTTCTCCTCCAACTGTAAAAGACGGCTATCATTGCGGACCTGGGCAAGTCGACCTGGAAGCTTCTGGATCTGCTAAAGGATTTATTTGGTATTCAGAAGATGTAAGCGGAGACTCTTTGTTTTCAGGGGAAAAATATAAAACCGCGTCTCTTAATTCAACCACTCATTTTTATGTTCTTGCGAAAGATAGTCTTGGCTGTTCCAGTAATGACAGAACAGAGGTGGTTGCAACAATTAAGGCAATTCCGGCCACTCCGGTTCCTGTTAATAATTCAAACTGCGGACCTGGAGATGTCGATTTATCTGCAACAGGATCAAATGATAAGTATAAATGGTATGCATCGGAAAGTGGAGGAACGCCTTTAGATAGTCTTGCTACCTATATAGCAAAAAACCTCAGCGATAGTCAGACTTTTTATGTAGCATCACAGGAAGATGGATGTCAGAGTGATAGAGTTGAGGTAGAAGCAACCATCCATCCTATACCGGCCAAACCTGTTGCTGTGAGCGATTCCAGTTGCGGAGAAGGAGATTTAGATCTTTTGGCTTCAGGAGCTTCAGACTATTATTGGTATTCCGATGCTTTATCAACCATAAAACTTGATTCCGGAGCAACGTTTACAGCAAAGGATATCAGTACTACTCAATTCTTTTACGTGAGTGCCATCAGTGATAAAGGATGCGAAAGCACTGACAGAACTCAGGTTCAGGCTCTGATTCTGGATATTCCCGGACAGCCGACTGCTGCAGATACAGCGCTTTGTGGACAGGGAATGGTGAAGCTCACCGCATCTGCTTCTTCAGGAACATTTAGGTGGTATAATACCCAAAATATTGAAATAGGAAATCAGCCTGAATTTCAGACAGGAACCATAAACTTTGATTCTATATTCTATGTTTCATCAATAGTTAGTGGTTGTGAAAGTATTAAAAAGGCTGTATTGATTACGATAAACCCGGTTCCCCCGGCTCCGGTTGTTAAAGATACAAGCCGCTGTGGTCCAGGAGTAATAAACCTTAGCGCATCCGGAAGCCCGAATGTTTATCGTTGGTATGCCAATGAAAATGATGACAGCTCAATGGCCCTTCTTGTAGGAAACGTATTTTCGCCGAACATTACTTCAACTGTTTCTTATTATGTATCCTCTTTGAGTGATAAGACGTGTGAAAGCTCTGAAAAGATAAAAGTAACAGCAGGGGTTATCAAAATTCCTGATGCTCCAACGACAGATACTTTTAGTCGTTGTGGCCCTGGAGAGGTAGAACTTTCGGCCTCAAGTCCATCTGAAAGCTATTTATGGTATACAAGCGCAAATGTTCTGATTGGTAATATCGTAACATACAAAGTAAATGTAACCTCTGATACAATATTTTATGTGGCATCTGACAGTGCAGGCTGCATTAGTTCAAAGACGATGGTAGAGGCTATTGTTAAACCATTTCCGGTAGCTCCGACTGCTAAAGACACAGCGACCTGTGTAGCGGGAAACATAACGTTGGCAGCTTCAGGTTCTCCTGAGACCTACAAATGGTATGATAGCAATGATAACTTTCTGCAAGACGGGCAATCTATTTTAAGAAATATTACGCAAACCTCCACTTTTCTCGTAGCCTCAAGCCTGAATGGTTGTTTAAGTGAAATAAAAACACCACTCACTGTAACTTTAAATTCCATTCCTCCGAATCCGGAGACTTCGGTTAAACCAGTTTGTGGTGAAGGACGTGTAGGCTTAACAGCATCAGGTTCTGTTGGCAATTATTTCTGGTATCAGGATGAAACAACTGAAACGCCAATTGTAAACGATTCCAATTATTTGACGGATTCCTTATCTGTTTCCACTGTATTTTATGTATTGGCTGAAAAGGACAACTGCAAAAGCCCGCGAATCCCGGTAGAAGCAGTTGTAAATCCTTTGCCCCTTGCACCTTCGGCTATCGGCGATTCAGTTTGTGGGAACGGAGAAGTAAACTTAAGCGCTTCTGGTAATTTTAACAACTATATCTGGTATGCCACTTTAATAGGTGATGATTCTCTTGATTCCGGAGAGGCATTGAAAGTTGTTTTAAGCTCAACTACTACCTACTATGTTTCGTCCCTTGATAACAACGGTTGCGAAAGTGCTTCCAGAACGCCTGTACAGGCAATCGTAAATCCATTTCCGGCAAAGCCAGCAGTAGTTGGAGACGAAAGATGTGGGGCAGGGCCTGTTATTCTAAAGGCCATTGGATATGATGAATACAAATGGTTTGAAACCGAAAATGGATTGCCTCTTTCAAATACAGAAGATACATTGAAATTAACGTCTCTAGCTGAGACTAAATCTTACTATGTTTCTTCTGTAAGTCACGGTTGTACAAGTCAGGATAAGGCTGAAGTAATTGCAAAAATTAATCCTTTACCTTCTAAGCCTTTAGGGGTGGACAGCTCAGTTTGTGGAGAGGGAAGTGTTCTTCTTTCTGCCCAAAATTCTCCTGATAAATACTATTGGTATGATGATGCAAATGCAGAAATTCCTCTTGATACAACAACATCAGATTTCCTGACACCACTCCTTACCTCTGAGAGAAAATATTATGTGAGTGCAGTTGATCTTTTGGGATGTGTAAGTGAGAAAGAAGAAGTGACTGCATCTGTGAAGCCATTGCCAGGTGCTCCGGTTACAATTTCGGATTCAATATGTGGAGTAATTGGGAAGATGACTTTAAAAGCTGAAGGTACAGCAGATACATATAAATGGTACAGTTCAGATACAAGTCCGATAGTGCTCGAGGAAGGGCCGGAGTTTATTATTAATGATCTGCCGGTTACCACCACTTATTACGTTGCTTCTGAAACTAAAGGATGTACCAGTTCTTCTAGAACTATTGTTACTGCTATGGTAAAGTCGCAGCCAGACAAACCTATTACGATAAATGATACCATTTGCGGAGGGGGTAATGTGGAGTTAAGGGCTATGGCCACAGGAGCAGATTCTTTCGTTTGGTTTAATGGTGAAACCATTTTAGCAGATGAAAATAATAATACGTTAAACGTTAATGTTACCAATAATACTGTTTTCAGTGTGGCAACCATTTACAAAGGTTGCAATAGCTCAGAAAAGACAGAGGTTTGGGCAATCGTAAAACCATATCCTCTGCTTCCTGAAGCAAAAGACGGTTTCAGCTGTGGTCCGGGAAGGGTAACACTTAATGCCACTGGGACGGGCAAACTACTTTGGTATCAAAGCAGTTTAGGTGGGGAAAGCATCGGTGAAGGAGGAACAATAGTAACCTTGTCAACTCTTGAAAGCGATACTTTATACTATGTCACCTCAGAAGCTCAGGGATGTGAAAACTCAAGCAGGGTAAAGGTGCTTGCTGAGATAAAACCAAAACCAGTTATCCCAGTAACAGAAGATCAAAAAATTTGCGGAAGCAAAATGGTAAGACTGATAGCTTCAGGAGCCCCTGCAGATGGGGAATATTTGTGGTTTGTTCCGGATTCAAGTGAAGTTAAACATTCCGGTGCTGAATATGAATTCAATGCTGTCGCTACTACCACAATGCATGTGGCTGTTGGATTGGACGGATGTAAAAGTGACCGGATACCTGTAACTGTGAGAGTTGATACAATACCAGCTCTTCCTGTTACTGCTGACGTATCAAGATGTGGAGCAGGAAAGGTAAAACTACAGGCATCGGGTTCTACAGGTCAGTTTAACTGGTATAATGGATCTCAAACAATAATCACCACGGGAACGGAATTAGATTTAAGTAATCAGATTGCGAGTTCTTCCTATTTTGTTTCTTCTTATGATGAAAATTGTGAAAGTGAGAAAGTGGAAGTCAAAGTGACAATTGATCCTGAAAGCAGGGCTGGTTCCTTGGAATCTCCAGCAACAATAGTTTGTAATGGAGAAAATTCGGGGACCATCACTGCCGTGGGCATAGAAGGAACGGTTAAAGCCTGGCTGATTTCGGGAAATAATTTTTTAACCGCAACCAAAGAACTTCCAGGAACTACGGAATTGAATTATTACAATATTGCATCATCAACCGGGTATAAAATAATTGTGCAAAATGGCAACTGCCCTGCAGATACTTCAGAAGCATTTATCTTATCTGTTGATAGTTCTCCCGTGACAATCGGAGGGACCTTGCTTCTGGAAGATAGCACTTCTTCAGGTGGAATGCTTAAGCTGGAAGACTTTACAGGTGATATTGTACGTTGGGAGTACAGCAGTGACGGAATTACCTATGCTCCTATGCTAAACAC
>JAEYZG010000048.1 GCA_023428135.1 Bacteroidota bacterium
TCGTTAAAGTAATTCATCCAATTACAAAAGACATTACAGCCAAGACTATGATCAAAACCGAAGAACAGAAATATTTGGCAAAATTATTCCAATTTTAACTTGGGTGTCCCAGCGACGAAAACAGGAAAAAATTCTTTTTTTATCGATGGATTATTTCTTTATTAGACTTTTATACATTTTGAAAAAAAATACTAATCGGGAGACTTTCAGAAAAAAAAGGGGATGCATTTCCCCTTTTTTATTTTAGTATTATTTTATGATTTACTTTTTAAACGGTTTTCCAAACCTTCCGAATGTCTTTTTTGTCATTGCCCAAAAGAATGGAAACTGGCCGAAAATAAATCCATACGTTAGTAGAAAAACATAATAAAATGGGAAGATCACAAATAACCAGAGAAGAAACTTCACATAAAAGGGAGTATCTTCTGCTACTCCTATCAATGGAAATAAAATCTTTCTGACTTCAACGGCTGACATTCCTGTTATTGCAAAAACGATAAAAATAATCGCCATCTGCCAATTGTTCCTTATCCCCCACTTATCTTTCAATCTTAACCAAAAGCTCATTCTTTTATAATTTTATTTAACCGAAAATTAATTATCAATTATGAATAAATTCTGAAGTTATTCAAACATTTTAAACTTCCCCCAAGCTCCCGAACCCGGCAAATCAGCAATAAGTTCAATAGGCTCCTTTTTAACCGGGTGAATAAATTTTAATCTCCTGGCATGCAAGCAAATACTGTGATCGGTATTCTTTTCGGAAAATCCATATTTAACGTCCCCTTTAATGGGACATCCCATAGATGACAATTGAGACCTTATTTGATGATGTCTGCCTGTATGAGGATTCACCTCAAGCAAATATAACTCCCCCGATTTACCTACCATCTGATAGTCCAGTTCTGCTCGCAAACTATCCTTTATCTGATTATCATATGTTTTGGATACGTTAACTTTTCCATCTTTCTTCATCCAGTGAACCAGCTTTCCTGAAAGTTCCGGAGGCTTATTTCCAACAATAGCCCAATACACTTTTTCAACCTTTCTTTCTCTGAAGATCTCGTTCATCCTTTCCAAAGCTTTGGAAGTTTTGGCAATGACTACAAGACCGCTTACCGGCCTGTCAAGTCTATGTACAACACCGGCAAAAATATTTCCCGGCTTATTGTATTTAATCCTTAAGTAATCTTTAATATAATCAGGTAATGCTTTATCTCCTGTCTCATCTCCCTGCACCAGAATACCGCTTCTTTTATTAACTATGATGAGATGATTGTCCTCGAAAACAACTTCAAATTTATCTGAGAAATTCACTTTGATAAGCCTTAAAGTCAGACCTTGAATGACCTGACTGATGGTAAATTTTAATAATACTCTTCTTGCCCGGGAAAGTCCACAGACTTTACATCTTTGATATACTCTTCAACTGCATTGGTAATGATATTATCAAGCTCCGCATATCTTCTCAAAAACCTTGGCTTAAACTCTTTAGTAATACCAAGCATATCATGAGTAACAAGCACCTGTCCGTCAACAAATGGGCCGGCACCAATACCAATCACTGGAATGGTAAGTTCTTCGGCAACTGTCTTTGCTAATTCTGCAGGGATCTTTTCCAATACAATGGCAAAGCACCCACAATCTTCTAAAAGTCTGGCATCTTCTATAAGTTTCTTAGCTTCTGCCTCTTCTCTTGCTCTTACTGTATATGTTCCGAATTTATAAATACTCTGAGGAGTAAGTCCAAGATGCCCCATAACCGGTACTCCAGCACTTAATATTCTGAGAATACTTTCTCTTATCTCTATACCGCCTTCAATCTTTACTGAATGGGCTCCTGATTCCTTCATGATCCTGATGGCAGATCTTAAAGCTTCAGAAGAGTTTCCCTGATAAGATCCAAAAGGAAGGTCCACCACGACCAAAGCCCTGCTTACCGCTCTTATCACAGAACTCGCATGGTAAATCATCTGATCAAGGGTTATTGGCAAGGTAGTTTCGTGACCTGCTATAACATTCGAAGCAGAGTCTCCTACCAGCAGGACGTCAACACCTGCTGTGTCCAGAATTTTTGCCATTGAATAATCGTAAGCAGTAAGCATGGAAATCTTCTCTTTACGATTCTTCATTTCCTGTAACTGGTGGGTAGTTACTTTTCTAATTTCTGATTTGTGAACAGACATCTTACTTTAATAATGCTCTGTAAAAACGGTTATTTAAATTGATAATTTTCTTAAAGGTATGTAATTAATCCAAATAGGCCAATTTTATTCCCCCTCCTATTAATGAAATCTATGAGTTACAGGGAGTATTATAGCTTAAATAACTATTCATTTTTACCCAGGGTTGTATTCATATATGTAAATAAAACATGCTAAAAACTATATCAATTCTATTAATTGTTTTTTCAATCAACCTGGTAGATGATGAAGTTGACATTGAAAAAAGAGGAGCTTTAAAGCTTAAGGAGATTACCGGAGTTCTAGCGAGTGCACTTAAAATGAATAGTTTTGATTTACTTTCATCATACATTCCAGATGAAAATGAACTTATTTATCTGAAAAAACACGCACCTCAAAAAGATAAGTACATCTATGACGAAATAGATCCTGAAACCTTTAAAAATCAAACAAAAGAAAACTTTGAAATTATTGAAGAAGCAGGAATCAATCATCAGTTAAACTGGTCACAAACTGAACTCGTGGATCAGCAGGAGATGAAAAAAAATGAGTATAACTATACAGTTTTTATGGCAGTGCAGGATATGAATGGAAAAACAATGAAACTGTCTTATGATGCCATTAAAATAAAAGAAAAATGGTTTCTGTTTCAAGGCATTAGAGTGGAACAATGCCTTACAGTGAGAAAAGACTGTCCCAAGCAATAATTGGGGACAGTCTTTAAATTATTTAGTATGCTCTGGCAAATACCACTCTCTTTGTACTAGGTTTGCCAGTATAAATACATTTACCAGCCTCATCTTTAGCATCAAGAGGTATGCATCTGATAGTTGCTTTTGTTTCTTCTTTAATCTTTTCCTCAGTTTCAGAAGTACCATCCCAATGAGCTAAAATAAACCCACCTTTAGTATCCAGAATTTTTACAAACTCATCAAAAGAATCAACTTCAGTAGTATTCTCCTCCCTGAATTTCAAAGCTTTATTAAAAACATTTTGCTGAATATCCGCTAATAAGGATTCTACTTGCGTAACGGTTTCCTCAATTTTAAAAGATTTTTTCTCTTTTGTATCTCTACGAGCAATTTCAATCGTTCCATTTTCCAAGTCTCTTGCTCCAAGTGCCAGACGAACTGGTACCCCTTTAAGCTCGTATTCTGCAAATTTAAAACCAGGGGTCTGGGTATCTCTGTCATCAAACTTAACCGAAATTCCCTTTGCAAGAAGTTGTTTTCTGATAACATCAGCTTTTTCCCTTATAAGTTCAAGTTGCTCTTTCCCTTTGAAAATAGGTACAATTACAACCTGTATCGGAGCCAGGGCCGGAGGTAAAACCAAGCCTTCATCATCTGAATGAGCCATAATAAGTGCTCCCATTAATCTGGTACTTACCCCCCAGGATGTTCCCCAGACAAAATCCAATTGGCCCGCCTGGTTTGCAAATTTTACGTCAAATGCTTTGGCAAAATTTTGTCCAAGAAAATGAGAAGTTCCTGCCTGTAAAGCTTTACCATCCTGCATTAAAGCTTCAATACAATAAGTATCTTCGGCTCCTGCAAAACGCTCATTCGCAGTCTTTTTACCTTTTACAACAGGCATGGCCATAAATTGCTCTGCAAAATTTGCATATACTTCAAGCATTTGTTCGGTCTCTCTGATAGCTTCCTGTGAAGTAGAATGAGCTGTATGACCTTCCTGCCAAAGAAATTCCGCAGTACGCAGAAACAATCGGGTTCTCATTTCCCAGCGAACCACATTAGCCCATTGATTTACAAGTAATGGAAGATCTCTGTACGACTGAATCCAGTTTTTATATGTACTCCAGATTACGGTTTCTGAAGTAGGTCTTACAATAAGTTCTTCTTCAAGTTTTGCTTCCGGATCTACGATTACACCTTTTCCATCCGGAGAATTTTTTAATCTGTAGTGCGTTACTACTGCACACTCTTTTGCAAATCCTTCAACGTGACTTGCTTCTTTGCTTAAATAAGATTTGGGGATAAAAAGAGGAAAATAGGCATTGGAATGTCCTGTATCTTTAAACATTTTATCTAAAACCGACTGCATTTTTTCCCAAATGGAAAAACCATAGGGTTTAATAACCATACAACCTCTAACCGCCGAATTTTCAGCCAGATCTGCTCTTTTCACCAGTTCATTATACCATGCTGAATAATCTTCACTTCTTTTTGGCAATCCTTTGCTCATTATTTTATTTATTTTGGTATACCTTTTGATCTTTAGTTTTGAAGTGGCAAATATACTATAAGACTAGAAAATTGTTTTTAAAAGTTGAATAAAACGGTTTTTCATAGTCCTTTAGCCAAAAATAAATTAATTTGCTTATGGATAATGGACTAAAGATCCTTTTCGTTAGTTATTAATACAGATAAATAGTATTACTATGAAATCATTTGGACTCAAAAAATTACTGGCGCTGACGGTATTTGGAATGATGGGTGCCTGTACCAGTAATCAGTTCACGTCATCTTCTCCTGAAAATGATGACCTTTATTTTTCTTCTAAAGATAAAAAGAAGGTACAACCTGTTGCTACCACTACCACTAACCAGACGTACTCAGGAAATGATATGCCTCAGAATTACAATTCTGATAATAATCAAAACTATTCTAATAATTATAACCAGTCTTCGTCCAACGAAGAATACAGTTACTCGTCAAGTGACAAACCTGTAGACTATTCGAGATACACATACAAAAGCAGTACATCTTCTTCTTCAAGTTCAGGAGGTGATACCTATATCACGAATAATAATTACTACGACAACGACGATTACTTCTATAATAACAATTCTTCAAGGAGATATAATTGGGGAATGGGCTATACAACGGGTTGGAACCCTTATGCTTCATTCGGTCCTACTTCAAGAATTACAGTAAGTTTCGGATATAACACAGGTTGGGGCTGGAATAGCTACTATGGTTACAACTCCTTTTATCCTGGATATGGTTTTGGAAATTCTTACTGGGGTACAGGTTGGGGAAATCCATACTACGGTGGCATTTATAATTATTATTCCCCCTGGTATTCATATAACAGCTGGTACTCACCATATTGGGCTACTTCTTGGGGCGGCCACTATGGCTCTCCATACTGGGGGCATGGATATCCTTATAACAGCTTTGACCGAGGATATCATAATGGATATATACAAGGCTATAATAATGGAAATGTAAAATCCAAACCTGTTAACAATGGCCCTAGACAAGACAGAACAGCAGGAAGAGTCAATACTCCTCAAAATAGTAATGACCCAAGGACACAAAGATATTCCAACGGAAATACTCAAGAAACTTATAATAATCAGGGTAGAGTGATCTTAGAGAATAAGAATGGTAGAAAACAAATCAATTATCCGGGAAATAATTCCGGTGGTAATAGCCAACAATCTGGCACATCTTCACCTAATACTACTCCCGATAATCGTTCAACTTATCAATCTAACGATCAATATTCATCTCCGTCAAATAATTCCAGCAATTCTGGAGGAGGAAACAATACCAACAGAAGACAGATTCACAATAATCAGAGAAGTCCTTCTTATAATAATAACAATAGCAACAATGGTTATAATAATCACAATTATAACAATAACAACAATTATAATAATCATAACAACTACAATACGCCCTCTCCAAGAGGTGGTAGCATTGGAGGAGGAGGAGGTTCAGCTCCATCCCAAAACAACTCTCCTGCCGGCAGAAGAAGGTTTTAGAATTATATTATGAAGATATCAAAATTTATTTTTACAACAGGCTTTATAAGCCTGTTTTCTATTTCTGCTTATTCTCAAGGGCCATTTGGTTACTATAATGATGCCTTGAGATTTTCTCAAACTACTTTTGGGGGTACTGCCCGCTTTCAGGGTATTGCAGGAGCTACAACGGCGCTTGGTGCTGATATGGGAACCCTTAATGGCAACCCGGCAGGTTTGGGTTTTTATAGAAAATCAGATGTAAGCATTTCTCCTGGACTCAACTTCGCAGGAACCACAACCAATATGCTCGGCACAGAGACAAGGGATAATAAAGTGAGCTTTAATATCGCCAATATCGGAATTGTCTTTTCAGGGGCTAAAGATGATATTGTTCCTGGAAAATACCGTGGAGGTTCATTTGGTATCAGCATGACAAGAACCAATAACTTTCAAAATCAATTCCGCTATAGTGGTTTTAATAAAGCTAATACTTTCGGGCAATCTGTTGCTGAATCCGCAAGTGGATATTCAGAACTTGAAATTATCGATCAAGGCTTAAATGAACTTACGGATATTATAGGGCTTGCCTATAATGCCTATTTGATTAACCCTGTTTATTGCGGTTACGACTCTGAAGGCTATGGTATTCAATGCCCCGGAAACCCATGGTATTCAACTATGAGTGACAACATTGTAAAACAAAAAGAAATTATTGCTACTAAAGGAAATCAAAGTCAATGGGACATAGCCTATGGTGGAAATATTGATGATAAAGTTTATCTAGGAGCTTCTCTGGGCATTGCTACTATGAAATATGAAACAAGCAAGGTATTTACAGAAACAAATACACAAACAAGTGATACTATTGATAGCTATTCCTTATATGATAATTTAACATTAAGAGGTACAGGAATCAATTTCAAAGTTGGAGCAATTATTAAACCTGCTGATTGGATAAGAATTGGAATTACGGGTCAAACTCCAACTTATTATGCTATCAGAACCTCATACGAATACAAAATAAGGATGAATTTAAACTCAGATTTTGTTAATGATTTAGGCATTCTGGAGTCAGAGCAATCCTTCTCCACCCTTCCTGGTATTTATAATTATAATCTGACAACTCCGGCAAGAGCTAAAGCGGGAGTCGCCTTATTTGCAGGAAAATCTGGGTTTATTTCCGGTGATGTTGAAGTAGTTGGTTATAGCGGGGCAAGATTAAAAGGTGCAGATCCTGGGGAATTGGATGCTGATAATGATGTAATTAAGGATCTTTATAAAACTACATTTAACTTTAACCTCGGAGCCGAAGCCAGACTTGGAGACTATAGGTTGAGAGCCGGATATGCCCGTTTGGGAGATCCATACAGACCTGGGATAGTTGATAATCTGGATAGAACTATCAATACTATTACATTCGGCGCCGGTTTGAAATCTGAGGGCTTTTACGCTGATATTGCATTTGTAAATACATTCTACAAAAGTAATTACTACTCTTATCACTTAAACAGTGGTAGAGAACCTATGGCAATCGTCAATAACAGAAATACAAGTGTTGTAATTACAATTGGAACTAGCTTTTAATAACTTTTGAATAAAAATTTATATTAAGATGAAGAGTAAATGGTTTAGAGCAATCATTTTATGGGCGATTTTCTCTTCATCTTTCCTTTTTTCTTTCGCCCAACCCAAAGTGGGCCAAAAAGCCCCAGACTTTGAAATTGAAGATCCTAACGGAAAAATAATTCGCCTGTCAGATCTTTCTGACAAAATCGTATTACTTGATTTTTGGGCTTCATGGTGCATGCCATGCCGCCAGGCAAATCCGGAAGTTGTTGCTATTTATCAGAAATATCATGAAAAAGGATTTGAAATTTTCAGCGTTTCATTGGATACTAAAAGGGAAGCCTGGCTTAATGCCATAAAAAAAGATCAGCTATCATGGCCCTTTCATGGAAGTGATTTGAAAGGCTGGGAAAATGAAGTTGCTGAACTTTATGAAATTTCAGGAATTCCCGCTACCTTTTTAATAGATGAAAAGGGTATTATCGTTGGAACTGATCTTGACGAATACGATCTTGACAAAAAACTTAACTTTCTATTCAACGTACAAGTTCAGTTTTATCCTCAAACCGCCGCTGGTAAACTTTTTTTCACCTCAAAAGCAAAGTATCAGATTGAAGATTTAAAAGGAAATATTTTATTGAAAGGCAAAAGTGAAGAAGTTGATATTACAGGGTTGGCCTCCTCTGAATACATTGTCAGATATGAAGATAAATCATCCCGCTTCTTTAAAAAAGTAAGCGATCAGGCACTTGTGACTTTTTATCCCCAGAGAGTAGATGACCAAATTACTTTATCTAAAAACGCTAATTTCGAAATATACAATCAAAGAGGTAAATTGATTAAGAAAGGATTAGGAGGAGTTATTATGGTTCAGGATCTTTCTTCAGGCAATTACTACCTCAGTCTGGAAGGCACTGTTTATACTTTCTTTAAAAAATAACTTTCTTTTCCTTTAATAATTTTATTACTTCATCTGGTGAAGTTCCGTCGCTTATTTCAAGGTTTGCTCTTTTGTAAAAATCTGTTCTCTCTGCACATTTTTGGATAAGAAAAGCCAGCATATCTTCTTTGCTTTTCCCCTTTACCATTGGTCTGCTTTGATCATTTACAGCATACAGCCTTTCTGTAATTACTTCCGGAGAAACGTTCAGATAAATACTGAACCCCATTGATTTTATTAGATTCATATTATCAAAAAAACATGGTAACCCTCCACCTGTTGATATGACAATATTATCCAGATGATTGAGTTGCTTTAAAGTTGACTCTTCTAGTCTTCTAAAATGTTCTTCTCCAAACTGATGAAATATTTCATTAATCGTCAATCCTTCTGTTTTGACTATTATTGCATCTGTATCTAAAAATTCAAAATTAAGTAGCTCCGCAAGCTTAACGCCAAGGGTAGATTTCCCCGAACCAGGAAGTCCGATTAAAAAAAGCTTCATGCGGTAAAATTAATGTAATCTTACCCGTGGATCAATGGCTGCATATAAAATATCTACACAAATATTGACAACTATGAAAACGAGGGCAACAAATAACGTTGTGCCCATTACAACAGGAAAATCGAGCTTATAAACCGCATCAATAGTAACGGATCCAATTCCCTTCCAGTTAAATATGTATTCAATAAAAAATGCTCCAGCCATTAGTGAAGCCAGCCAGCCTGAAACTGCAGTAATAACGGGGTTCAAAGCATTTTTCAACGCATGCTTAAGTATTATTTTATAATATCGAAGCCCTTTAGCTCTCGCCGTCCTTATGTAATCCTGAGACAACACATCCAGCATACTGCTTCTTGTTAACTGAATAATTATAGCCAATGGTCTAAGTCCCAAAGTAAATGCTGGTAAAATAAGGTTTTTCAACACCAGCTTTCTTCCATTTAAATCATCCTCCCATAACTGTCCGGAAGTATTCAAACCTGTGTAATCAGAAAGGTAATATCCAAAAACCATTGCAATTAATGCCCCCATCACAAATGGAGGGGCTGAAATACCTAAAACCGAAAGGGAAATTGTCGAATGATCAAGAAAGCTGTTGGGCTTTACAGAGGCAATCATCCCAAAGAGTATTCCAAAAACTGTTGCAAATAACATTGCTGCAAATGCCAGCCAGAAGGTCCCCTCGAGATTTTCAATTATAATCTCACTAACTTTTTTATTGGTTTGAAATGACCTACGCAGATATGGATATTTTACCACAACTACTTTATCATTTACTTTAAAAAGCTTTTTATATTCATAGTTCTTTTCATTTGATTCGGTATCTCTGTGAATAGAAACGGGAGAAAGATCATTCAAATAATATCCCAATTGTACCGGAAGAGGCTGATCTAAACCAAGTTCTCTGGTAATAGCCTCTCGCGTAGAAACGTCAGTTCTCTGCCCTGCCATCATAGCTACTGGGTCACCTGGCAATACATTAAAAAGAAAAAATACAACTATCAAGGCACCGAACAGTACCAGAAAGCCATATAAAAGTCTAGTCGATATAAATTTTATCATTTACCTACTTCTGTAGCATTTTTAATTTATCACCATCTGGAATATCATTATAGTGCCACTTTCCAAGCACTTTACCATCTTTCAACACCAATATCCCGGGATTTGACCTCACCATCATTTTCAATATGACATCATCCATAAAATAATATGGTACCGCAAGCTGTAACTCATGCCTGAATGCTTCCATGACATCTGAAGAACCAGGTTCAGTTAAAATGACCGGTGAAAATCCCATTTTTTCTGATTGAGTTATCAAAATCTTTAATTTTTCAACACAACTTCCTTCACAATTCTTAAAAGCTTTCTCCACATCAGGTATTGTAATAAGTAGTCTTTTACCTGTCAGGATTTCTTTGGTTTTGTCCCCTTCGTCGCTATCAACATTAAATCCGATAATTTTAGGGACAAGCTTGGTTGTGTCTTTATTCAAAAGCTCATACCTGACAAACTTATACGAGGTATCAGATGGATAGTTTTCTTGTAAAAACTCGAATTCCTTACCTCCTTTAGACAGGATAAATTTGTATTTCGGAGTTTCCTCTGCTTTCATCAATTGAGGTATATTGTTTCCCACCTTAAAGTTCAGCAGATCAAAGTATGGCAAATGATTCGCTGCATGATATCCGGTATAGAAAGTCGCAAACGAAACGATCAGCATTACTAAATCTCCTTTGAAAGAATTAAAAACTGAAACTTGATTTCTTCCTAAGAAAAAAATTATCAGTATGAAAAACAGAAGAATGAGATCCTTGATGAAGGACTGTTTGGGGGTTAAAACGATCAAGGTTCCGAAGCATCCACATTCCTTCACTTTATCAAAATAAAAGGAATAAAATGTTAAAAAGGTAAAAAACAGTATCAGAAGCAAAAGGATCCATGCAGTCTGTCTCATCCTGTAATTAAGCAATACTGCTATGCCCAGAATCACCTCCAAACCTACGATTGCAATCGACAAGAATAATGAATATGGGGTAAAAATTTCAAAAAAAGACCCAAAATCCGCACTAAAAACATGAAAGTATTCCTCAAGCTTAAAGGCAGTTCCGTATGGATCATTCAGTTTTACCAATCCGGAAAAAATAAACAAGCAGCCAACAAGGACCCTGCTTATTGTATTAATGATTTTACCCATCTATAAAGTTGGATTTAATTAAAGAAAACACACTATAATTAAGCATATCCTGATAATTGGCATTAACTCCCTCAGAAACCAATGTCTTACCGCTATTATCCTCAATTTGCTTAACTCTTAATAACTTCATAAGAATAATATCTGTTATTGAACTTACACGCATATCCCTCCACGCTTCTCCGTAATCATGATTTTTGTTGATCAGAAGTTCAAGAGTTTCTTCAGAATATTTATCATATAGTTCCGCAACTTTTTCTGCAGGCAGCTCCATGGGATCAGTATCCTTTAGACCAAGCTGCATCATTGCGATAAGGCAATAATTTATGATTCCTATAAATTCCGAATTGATATCTTCAGCAACTTTCTGAGTTCCTTTATCTTGAATTGATCTGATTCTTTGGGCTTTGATAAATATCTGATCCGTTATTGAAGGCAAACGCAAAATTCTCCATGCTGTTCCATAGTCCTGCGTCTTTTTGATAAATAAGTCCTTGCACTTCTTTATTACCTGCCTATACTCATTTTCTGTCTTGTTTGCCAATTTTGATTTCTATTTAGTAGTTTTGTTTAGGTCAAATTTACAATACTAGAATTTGAAACATAGAATTTTTGAGACAAAAAAAACACTTCTGGTAAGAGGTAAATTAATTGATTTATCCAATCGTCCATTGGTAATGGGAATACTAAATGTAACCCCCGATTCATTTTATGACGGAGGGAAGTACCTTACTTCTGAAAATATTGTCAGAAGAGCCGCTTCAATGCTGGAAAATGGAACGGACATTATAGACATTGGAGGTTATTCATCAAGGCCTGGAGCTGAAAATATACCAATTGAAGAAGAAAAGGCCCGAGTTGCAAAGGCTTTAATAATCATAAAAAAAGAGTTTCCTGATTGTATTATCTCTGTAGATACATTCAGATCCGAAGTTGCCAGAACCGCAGCGGAAGAAGGAGCAGAAATAATAAATGATATCTCTGGAGGAGAATTAGATGAAAAAATGTTTGAAACTATTGCGGAGTTGAAGCTCCCTTATATTTTAATGCACATGAAAGGCTCTCCCGCAACCATGGCAAAACTTAACCAATATGAAGATCTTATTGGAGATATGTTACAATATTTCCAGGAGAAAATACATCGTCTGAATGAACTGGGAGTCTGGGATATAATAATTGATCCGGGAATAGGTTTTTCTAAAAATAGTTTACAAAACTTTCATTTGATTAGTCAGTTAGATATCTTCAGTGCCTTAAATCTGCCAGTCCTTTTAGGAGCTTCCAGGAAATCCTTCATATACAAAACATTAAATATTTCTCAGGAAGAAGCTTTAAACGGCACTACTGTTGTTAATACCATAGGCCTCTTAAAAAATCTTAGTATTGTCAGAGTCCATGATACCCGAGAGGCTAAGCAAATTATAGCTCTATTAGAAAAAATAAAGAATTGACATTATTATATAAAATAGGATTTTTAGAAATTAGCTGGATTGACATACTTGATATCCTGCTTGTTAGTTTTTTGCTTTACCAACTATACAAATTATTAAAAGGAAGCATTGCTGTAAAAATCTTTCTGGGATTTCTGTCTATTTATCTTATTTATCTCGTTGTAAAAGCTGCCAAAATGGAATTACTGACTGCCATTTTAGGTCAGTTTATTGGAGTTGGTGTCATTGCTGCACTTATCTTATTTCAACAGGAAATTCGAAAATTTTTAATCATTATAGGAAAAACAACCGCATTTAATAAGTCTTTCCTGAAGGGACTTCTTTGGAAAAAAAGTTCTCAACCCAATGCAGATGGTCTCAATTTAAATCCTGTAATTGAAAGCGCTAAAATATTGGGAGGAACTAATACAGGAGCTTTAATCGTATTTGCCAAAAGTTCAGAATTGAAATTTTATGCGGAATCTGGGGATTTGATGGATGCTTTGATTTCTAAAAGATTGTTGATTGCTATCTTTCAAAAAAATAGTCCTCTTCATGATGGTGCAGTTATTATCGCAAATAACCGAATTAAGGCAGCAAGATGTATCCTTCCGGTAAGTGAAAACACAGATTTACCAGCTCACTTAGGTCTTAGGCACAGAGCTGCTATCGGACTTACAGAGGTTACAGATAGTATCGTCTTAATTGTTTCTGAAGAAACAGGTCAGATTTCATTGGCCATCAATGGTAAAATACATACCAATCTCTCAAAATCGGAATTGAAACAAAAGCTCCATTTTTATTTATTTGAGGATGAAGAAAAAATAAAAGAGGGAGAAAAAGAGGAAATAGAAAATTAGAGTTTATTCCTTCTTTTTCATAAATGGTAATGCCACTTTTTTAACAACGGTTTCTTCAGATTTTTTTTCCTGTACTTCCTGAAGTAAAAAACGTCTACGAATATCATTAATTAAAAACTTCTTTTGTTCCGTAAAGCTGTTCGGATGAACCTGCTCAAAGATATCCTTTAGTTCCTGCCATTTTAAAGGATCATTTTCCAAAAACGCCTTTGAATCAATCTTTTTACTAATACAATATTCTTCCCAATTCATTTGGCAAAATTACAAGAAAGTAATGATATATTGCTTATTTAAATTAAAAACCATCAAAGACATTAACGTTTTGCTGAGCTTCAATGTATTTCTTTAAATACTTTAAAGGGTAATTGAACTTATACCTGCCAAAAGAAAGCACTCGAAGCAAAATCGAAAGGCCAACAATAAAGACAAACAGGGCAACAAACGAAATTAGCGAGAGGAAAAATGAGTTAGTAATTTTAATTTCTTTCATTTTTATCCTTGGTTAGTTTACAAGTATTTACAATTTCAATTCGTTTTTGTTTAAAATATATAACTATTTCAATAAAAAACAAAACAAAATCAACAGGAGCTAAATTATTAGCCTAACGAAACCAGCTCTGCCTTTTTATTTAAATTATTAAAATTTATCTTTGTTAAATCCACAAACAGGTGTTAAAATGAAAAAAATCGTATTCTCATTTATTCTCTCATTGCTGATAATCAGCAATTTGACAGCTCAAAATCAGCTTCCAATAGATGCTGAAACTAAAAAAATAACTTATACTGAAGTTGTTCAGGTAGATGGCGCCAAAAAAGATGATCTATATCTGAAAGTTAAAAACTGGGCACTTGCTAATGGCTTCAAGCAATTAACCGATTCTAAAGCAGAAGGCAAATTTGTCGCAAAAGGTCATTTTGGAGTTCAGTATCCGAGTCCGATGAGAGGTATGAACCATTCAGGAACTGTCAACTACCTTTTTTCTATTTCAGTAAAAGATGGAAAGTATAAATATGAGCTGGTAGATTTTGTGCATGAATCTCCGAAAGGGAATGGCGGTAAACTTGAAAATGAACTACCACAGTGTGGCAAATACACTTTAGTTCCTGCTGGTTGGAGTACCATCAAAACTAAATCAGCTGAATCCGCTCAGGCTACAGTAAACAGCCTTAAACAAGAGCTAGCAGGAGCTCCCGCTGCGGCAGAAAAAAAATCAGAAGATTGGTAATAGACTCATTAAGAGCAAGTGGGGAATTACCCCCATCTGCTCTTATCTTAAATTATTTGAGTAATTTCTTCTCCCTTTATTAGTACCTTTTCCACTCCTTTTAATTTTTACGACAGTGCTATTTTTATATCTTTTCTTTCTTTTAAAAAGATTCTTCTTCATCTTTTTAGGCCCTTTTAATGGGTAAACTTTACTCGCTACTTTTTTTGAAAATGCTAAAGTTTGAGTTACTCCCCCCAAGCCTAATGAAAGTGTAATCAGTAATCCAATAACTATAATATTTTTCATAAATCTCAATCCTTCATTTCTTCATACTAAAAGTAACTTCTAAAAATCATGATAGTTATTCCTAAAGAATTCGCTACCAGTTTTATTCCTCCAAATTTTCTCTTTAATGAGGAATCGATCATCTTTTCAAAGAAGTAATACTGGATAAAACTAAAATGAATATAATCCCCTTGACCATACAGTAAGCTAAAGAGCAACTATACAAGCCCTTATAACTTTCTTCCAGAAAATTGAGTTATTTTTTAAAACGGAAACTGAGGAGGGCATTATGCACCACTATTATGATAGAGATTACTTGTCTGAAAGATTGTTCTCAAAATTATGCATAAATAATAAAGGAGAGTTATGTGAAATGATCGCATTTGAGGGAGAAACAGTAGAAATAAAATTTAATTGTCTTCGTGAACACCTGATTTACGGAATTTGTTTTGCCTTTAATCCAAAGTTTGAAACGAAAAGGAAAAAATGACACCTTCTCTTCTATGACATTGTTTATAGAAGAAAGGGTGATTATGGAGAAAGATAAGAAGAGAGAATTGTCTGATATAGTTGTAAATTATAAAGGCCAATTATGTGAAATCCTTGAACTAGGAGAGACGATCTTCGTACATCTGTTTAATTCTTTAAGAGAAGATTATTACGCAGGTGTTTGCTTTAGCTTCAATCCTTCGTATGTTACGAAAGATAAAAATTGGTAAAAAAAAGAGGCTGATTAATAATTAATCAGCCTCTTTTTTTTGAAAATAAATCTTTACTCCCCAATTACAATGAATTCAACTCTTCTGTTTACCAAATTCTCTTTCTTATCATTGCTTTGAATTACGCCCTTTTGCTCTCCAAGGCTTTCAATCGTAAGTCTATCCTTTTCAATCCCTTCTTTAATCATAAAATTCATGATCGTTTGAGCCCTTTTTTCAGACAATTGCTGGTTGTATGTTGAACTTCCAATAGGATCAGCATATGCACAAATCTTAATTTTCATTTTAGGATACTCTTTCATCAGCTTCACTACTTCCATTACTTTTTGTGTAGAATATTCCGTAAGTGCCTGATAGGAGTTGTATGTAAAATGAACTTTAGGCTTTAAAATGCTTCCAACAGCAGGAGAACTTTTAGCTTGAACTTCAGTTGACTTTGGTTCATTCGTAGATGAATTATTTTCTGGCAGCTGGTTTTGAACAGCATAATTTATTTGGATATCTTGATACCTGTTCAAAACGACCATATCATTATCCAGAATTTTCATTTCAGTTCTTCTATTCAATTGACGACCTCTTTCATTTTCATTTGTACTTACCGGCATTGCAGAACCATAACCTTTAGCTACCATCCTTTTTTTGCCAATTCCTTTCTCTGCAAGATGCTTCAATACTGCTGTGGCTCTTTTTTCAGACAGCTTTTTATTATACTTAGCCTTTCCAACATTATCGGTATGTCCTGACAACTCGATTTTCAACTCTGGGTGTTCTTTTAAGAAAGTAACCAATCTTTCTAATTCTGACTTAGATTCTTTTTTTAATTCTGATTTATTAAAGTCAAAGAACATGTTGTTTAGCACAATAGAATTTCCAGCTTTGAGAGACTCCAACCTTATATTTTTTGTAGTTTCAAAAAATGGGTTTTTAGTATCTATATTTATATTTTCAGAATGGAACATATATCCGTTTGCTTCTACTGTTATTCCATAATTAGTTCCATGAGGCAGCGCTAAAGTATACTGGCCTGTAAGTGAATTGGAATTATAAAATCCTATTTTTTCCTGATTAATATTATTAACAACAGATATAGTTGCTGAAACTGGTTTCCCTGTTTCTTCATCCAGTACTGTTCCTTTTACCAGAGCAAGATTAGAAGTAGGATGCGGTCTATTGATTACATAAATATCAGATTCTCCATAACTATCAGGTCTGGAAGATGAAAAATATCCCTTGGTACCGTCTGCAGACCAGATAAAGTTATCTTCATCATCAGCTGTATTAATAGGATACCCTGCATTTTCAGGAGTTGACCACTCCTTATTCACATCATCATAAACTGAAGTCAGTATATCAAAGCCTCCCATTGATTTATGGCCATTTGAGGAGAAAAAAAGTGTCTTATTATCTATACTTAAATAAGTAGGTTTTTCGTCATATTCGGAGTTAATCTTTCTTCCAAGGTTATAGGGTTGTCCCCATTTACCAGAAGCATCCATTTTTACACCGTAAATGTCGCTACCCCCAAAACCTCCCAGCTGGTCACTGCTAAAGAAAATTGTTTTTTCATCAGCTGCAATCGCAATAGTAGCCCCCGGTTCCCATGTAATGTTGTTAAAGCTTTCATCTAATAGTATCGGCTCAGACCAATGATTTCCTTCAAGAATACTTACCATTATACTACCGCTTCTGACCTTACCTATATGGGATCTGTAAAGAAATAGTTTATGTCCATCTGGTGATATTCCAATACAAGCATCATGCAACTCTGTATTCAGGGATACCAGATCCATAGGAGTTTTCCATCTTCCCAAAGAATCCTTGTAACTTATATATATATCTTCATAATAATGATTATCCTGAATATCAATTTTGCCGCCTGTAGTACTTGCTCTTCTTGAAGTAAATACAAGAGTAGAACCATCAGCTGATGTCAATGGCACAATATCAGGATATGAACTGTTAATTCCAGGCCCCATATTTTTTACCACAAGTGACAATGTGTCTTTTACAAGCTCCTTTCCAATTTGACACATTTCTATGTATTCTTCGATTGGAAGTTTGTCTTTAACTTTAGTTTTTACGGTAAGCGTATCACTCAATGCGGCCTGATAACTTTTATAAAAATTTATAGCTTCATCAAACTTATGATTTAAATGAGAAATTCTTCCCAAATAATAATTTAAATCTAAAAATGAATAACCTTGATTTTGAGCTTTCTGGAAATAAGGCAAAGACTCCCTTCTATGCTGAAGATTAAACTTGCAAACTCCTATACGGTATGGTATTTCAGCATCTCCAGGTTTTAAGCTGTCCAATCTTTCATACAATACTAAAGCTTTTTGGAATTGCTCCGTCTGGTAGTAACTAGTTGCTTCTTGCTCAAGTTTTTTCACAGTACGACTTTGACCATTCGCTTTTGTAAAAGATGCGAAAAACACAATAATACAGATCAAACTGTAGATGTTCCTTTTCATAGTAAGATTAATCGTTAAAAATTTTCAATTGGTAGACATAAACTTAGATACCATCAAAAATGGACAAATTCTACCAATAAATAGCGAAATTAACTCACTTTGAGCAATTAAAAAAGGAAATCCACCTTAAAAAATTGTACTATTAAAGTAAAAAATTAAATATTATTACAAAATTTAATAGAACTCTTCAGGAGCTTCTACTTCCAATAGCGAATCAGAAACAATACTATCTGCTAATGCCGGCTCTGGCCTAGGTGGACAATTGATGTTTACAGACAACTTTTTGGGTCGCTTGAAATAGCCTTTAGGAATACTTAAACTGTCATCAGCATAAACTCTTTCCATGTAAAGGCCGAAAATTGGCAGTGCGATTTTTGACCCTTCTCCCAATTGAGAAGTTCTAAAGTGAATGCTTCTATCTTCTCCTCCTACCCATACTCCCGAAACCAGATTTTTAGTAATCCCCATATACCAGCCATCAGAGTGATTGGAAGTCGTCCCTGTTTTTCCTCCAACCTCATTTCCTCTAAAAATATTATATTTAAATAAAGCCTGGGATGTTCCACCTCTTTCTTCAACTCCACCTTTCAGCATATGTACCATAACATAGGCAACATCTTCAGATAGCACATCACGGGTTTTAGGAATTACCTCGTGAAGAATATTCCCATTCCGGTCTTCTATTCTTGAAATGAAATATGGTTCTACCCAAACTCCGCTATTCACAAATGCACCATACGCACCCACCATTTCATAGACACTGACGTCACTAGATCCAAGACAAATAGATGGTACCGGTTCAAGCCTACTGGTAATTCCTAATTTTTTTGCTTCATTAATAACAGCATCAATACCAATCAATTTAAGTACTTGTGCCGCTATTGAATTAATAGAACGGCCCATAGCCTGTCTTAAAGTCATACTATCACCTGTAAACACCCAATCTGCGTTTTTCGGTGACCAGGTTTTCATCTCACCATTTTCTTCATATCTAAAAGTAATTGGAACATCAGGCAATAGATCGCAAGGTGAGTACCCTTTCTCAATAGCAGCTGCATATACAAAAGGCTTAAAAGAGCTACCAGGCTGTCTTCTTCCTTGTTTTACATGGTCATATTTAAAGTATTTATAATTTATTCCTCCAACCCATGCTTTAATTTCTCCGCTTGAAGGATCCATTGACATAAACCCAGAATGAAGAAAATGCTTGTAGTACTTTAAAGAATCTATAGGACTCATTATCGTGTCCTTCTCTCCATCCCAGCTGAATACGGTCATTTTTACAGGTGTATTCATAACAATATTTATGGAATCATGACCTTCTCCAAATTTCTTTACAAGCCTTTTATAAGTCAGTGTCTTTTTAGAAGCCTCCTCGATAAAGTTGGTGATTTCCTTTTTATTTTCATATCTCCATGGATTTTGTCCTTTCCAGTGTTCAAAAAACTTCTTTTGAACAACTTTCATATGCTCTCCAACAGCAGCTTCCGCATGTTTTTGCATTCTTGAATCAATTGTAGTGTATATCCTCAATCCATCACCATATAAATCTTTACCATTCTCCTTACACCACTTCAATAAGTATTTATTTAATACTCCCCTGAAATATGTAGCAATACCATCAGTTGAATTTTCAACTCGGAAATCAACTTTCAGTGGAATTTTTCTAATGGAATCATATACTTTTGCATCAAGAACTTTATTCTGAACCATTAAATCAAGCACTACATTTCTCCTCTCTAAAGAATTAACTGGTCTGTAAACTGGATTATAAAGAGTAGTAGCTTTTAATGCCCCTACCAAAGTCGCAGATTGTTCTATTGTGAGACTATCAGGAGTAGTATTAAAAAATGTTCTTGCAGCAACTTTAATTCCATAGGCATTACTCCCGAAATCAACAGTATTTAAATACATGTTAATTATTTCTTCCTTTGTATAGTTTCGCTCCAATTTCACAGCCAACAGCCATTCTTTAGCTTTATACAAAAGAACATTAACTATGGGCACAGAACCAAGTATCCCCTGAAATTCATCATTTCTTGTTTTAAAAAGATTTTTGGCCAACTGCTGACTCAATGTACTTGACCCGCGTTGATCACCTCTGACCATATACCAGAATATTGCAAAAAATCCCTTGGCGTCTATTCCGGAATGTTCATAAAATCTGACATCTTCAGTTGATATCAGAGCGTTAACAACATTAGGAGATATATGAATTAAATCCACTGGGCTTCTGTTCTCCCTGAAGTACTTGCCTAATAGAATATTATCTGTTGAATAAATTTCAGAAGCTTGATCAGAAGAGGGGTTTTCAAGATCATCAATACCCGGAATCTGCCCAAACAACCATAAAAAATTAATTTGTAACAGTATTACAAAGCCAATAATATAATAAAGAATTCCACCCGCTATAATCCAAACATATTTGGCTATTTGTTGAAAATCAAACTTCCTGGTATTCTCCATGACCCCGCAGCTAACTTCTAATCTAAATGTGTGTTATTATTTGAATTTACTCTTCATCTACGATGATAAAAACATCCTCGTTCTTCTTTTTCATTAAATAATTTTCACGAGCAAACCTTTCTAGTTCTTTAGGATTATTTAAAAATGCTTCCCTTTCTTTCTTCACTTCTCCGATCTTTTCTTCATAAAATACTTTCTGTCCTTCCAAATCTTTTATTTTTCGGCTAGCTCTAAACTGATTTATAAAATCATTAGAATCGAAAAATATCATCCATATTAAAAAAATGATACTTGAAATAAAAAAAAAGTTTTTAGTAAATGGCGGAAGTTTTGATAACATGATCTTTACGGGAGATATTTTGCTAAAAATAGAAAATGAGACGGTAAAAAAAAAGTCCCTTTTTTCAAGGGACTTTTAATATTAGATTTTTCTGAAATTCTTACCTGGATAATAGGCTATTTCACCAAGCTCTTCTTCAATTCTAAGAAGTTGATTGTATTTAGCCATACGATCAGAACGAGAAGATGATCCGGTTTTAATCTGACCAGTATTCAATGCTACTGCTAGATCTGCAATAGTGTTATCCTCTGTTTCTCCCGATCTGTGTGACATGATGCTTGAATAAGCATTTCTCTTAGCTAAAGTTACAGCATCAATAGTTTCTGAAAGAGAACCGATTTGATTTACTTTAATAAGAATTGAATTAGCAACACCTTTATCAATACCTTCTTGTAAACGTTTAACATTTGTTACAAAGAGGTCATCACCTACTAGCTGAGTTTTCTTACCAGCAAGATCAGTTAATTGCTTCCAGCCAGCCCAGTCATCCTCAGCCATACCATCTTCAATAGAAACGATTGGATATTTATTAACCCAGTCATTCCAGAAATTAGCCATATCAGAAGATGATAATTTATCTCCAGTAGACTTTTTGAAATGATACATTTTAGTTTCAGCATCATAAAACTCAGAAGCTGCAGCATCAAGTGCTATAAACACATCTTCTCCCGGTCTGTAACCAGCAGTTTCAATAGCCTGAAGAATGATTTTCAAAGCCTCTTCATTTGATGGGATATTAGGAGCAAAACCTCCTTCATCACCAACATTTGTTGACATCTTTTTAGATTTCAACACTTTCGCAAGGTTGTGGAAAATTTCAGATCCCATTCTCAAAGCCTCTGAAAACGAAGGCGCACCTGCAGGAACGATCATAAACTCTTGGAAATCGATAGAATTATCAGCATGACTTCCACCATTTAATATGTTCATCATTGGAACTGGTAAGGTTACTGCATTTACCCCCCCAACATACCTGTATAGTGGCATACTAGCCTCTTGTGCGGCAGCTTTAGCCACAGCAAGAGAAACACCAAGTATTGCATTAGCTCCTAACTTGCCTTTGTTATGGGTTCCATCCATTTCGATCATAATCTGATCTATTAGTTTTTGCTCAAAAACTGACGCACCAACTAATTCTGCAGCAATCTTATCATTTACATTTGCAACAGCCTTCAAGACTCCTTTGCCCATGTATTTTGATTTATCACCATCTCTCAATTCTACAGCTTCATGGCTTCCTGTTGAAGCTCCTGAAGGAACGGCAGCACGCCCAAGAAACCCATTTTCTGTAATTACATCTACTTCTACAGTAGGGTTACCTCTTGAGTCAAATATCTGACGGGCAACGATTTGTTCTATTAAGCTCATTTTTTTGTTAAAAATTTAATTAAAAATTTATTTTCTAAGTAATGAAATAAATTCCTCAAATAAGTAATGGGAGTCATGCGGTCCTGGGGACGACTCCGGGTGATACTGAACCGAAAACGCTTTTTTATTTTTAACTCTAATCCCTTCTACCGTATTATCGTTAAGGTTTATATGAGTAACCTCTACTGTTGCGCTATTTTTAACAGCTTCAGCATCTACACTAAATCCATGATTTTGTGAAGTAATCTCACTTTTGCCAGTTAGTAAATTTTTTACTGGATGGTTTAGTCCTCTATGCCCATGGTGCATTTTATAAGTAGGAATCCCATTTGCTTCTGCTAAAATCTGATGGCCCAGACAAATACCAAATAATGGTAAATCTAAATTCAAGATCTTCTTAACAGTTTCAATTGCGTATTTAGTCGCAGCAGGGTCACCAGGCCCATTAGAAATAAAATAACCATCAGGCCCCCATTCTTGCATTTCTTCGAAAGAAGTTGTTGCGGGAAATACTTTACAAAATACATCTCTACTTGTAAAATTATTTAAAATACTTCTTTTAATCCCTAAATCGAGGACTGCAACTTTATAAGAAGCATTTTCATTACCAGCAAAATATGTACTTGGGGTACTAACTATACTTGACAATTCTAATCCACTCATTGAAGGAATATTTTTCACCTCTTGAAGTAGTTTATCTGCATCAAGTATTTCGGAGGAAATAATTGCATTCATCCCCCCTTTACTTCTGATATGCCTTACTAGCTCTCTAGTGTCTATCTCACTAATACCAACAATATTGTTTTTTTCAAAGTAATCCTGAAGAGTCCCTTCTCCACTTTTTCGGGAATAGATATCTGAAAAAGTTTTGCAAACAAGTCCGCTAAATTTTACAGAATCCGACTCTTGCTCTTCTTTAACAACACCATAATTTCCTATGTGAGCAGTAGTATTCACAATAATCTGACCATAATAAGATGGATCAGTATAAATCTCCTGGTACCCAGTCATTCCTGTATTAAAACAGATTTCGCCCCGGGTTGTACCAATTTTACCAACGGCTAGGCCTTTGTAGAGAGTGCCATCTTCAAGAACAAGGAGAGCCTCCCTGCGAGTGTTGTATTTCATTGAGGAATATATTTGCGCAAAATAAAAAAAGGATTTGACAAAAGTCAAATCCTTTTTTTATTTATACTATTTTAAAATAGCTATATTATTCGCTGTCTTTAGCTTCTGTATTATCACTTGAATTTGTTTCAGAAGATTTTTCAGCTTTACCTTTAGATTTAGCTTCAACAGCCACTTCTCCAGGTTTAGAAGTTTTTCTACTTCTTCTTGTTTTTGCTTTTCCAGCCTCTTTTGCAGAAGACTTAGTATAAATTTCATTGAAATCAACTAATTCAATGATGCACATTTCTGCATTATCTCCTAATCTATTGCCAGTACGAAGAATTCTTGTATATCCTCCGGGACGATTAGATACCTTTTCTACTACATCAGAGAACAAAGTACTTACAGAATCTTTATTCTGGAGATAAGAAAACACAATTCTTCTGGAATGTGTTGTATCATCTTTAGCTTTCGTAATAAGTGGTTCAACATACTTTCTCAAAGCTTTAGCTTTTGCAACAGTAGTTGAAATTCTTTTATTAATAATTAGAGAAGAGGCCATATTTGAAAGTAAAGCCTTTCTATGACTATGGGTTCTCCCCAAATGGTTATCTTTTTTACCGTGTCGCATTGTAATTAATCTTCATCAAGTTTATACTTAGCCAAATCCATCCCAAATGTTAGGTTTTTATCGGCAATTAAAGCTTCTAATTCAGCTAATGATTTTTTACCGAAATTTCTAAATTTCATCATGTCTGAAATATCTAAAGCTGCTAAATCTCCCAGAGATTTAATATCCGCGGCTTTAAGACAATTATAAGCCCTTACTGACAGATCTAATTCAGAAATTGGAGTCTTTAATAATTTCCTCATGTGCAATAGCTCTTCGTCCACAGTTTCTTCTTCGTCCGGCTTTGCCGTCTCAAAAGTCATAGTTTGATCAGAGAACAACATGAAGTGCTTAATAAGAATATTGGCAGCGCCTTTTAATGCGTCTTCTGGATGAATTGAGCCATCTGTCTCGATATCGAGAATCAATTTCTCATAGTCAGTCTTTTGCTCAACCCTAGTATTTTCTACGCTGTATTTAACATTTTTTATAGGCGTAAAAATTGCATCAATTGGAATAAAACCAAATACTTGTTCAGCTGGCTTATTTTCTTCTGCCGGAACGTATCCTCTACCCTTCTCGAGAGTAAGCTCAACATCCATACTAACAGAATTATCAAGATGGCATATAACATGCTCAGGATTTAAAATCTGAAATGATGAAGTAAATTTACCTATATCTCCAGCTTTAAAAACTTCTTGCTTTTTTAGGGAAACTACAATTTTACTTTCGTTTGTATCAGCAACCTTTTTAAACCTCACCATTTTAAGGTTCAAGATAATTTCTGATACATCTTCCATTACACCTTCTATTGTAGAAAACTCATGAAGTACTCCTGGAATCTTAATTCCAGTTACAGCATAACCCTCCAAAGAAGAAAGCAAAATTCTTCTAAGTGCGTTACCTATCGTTACTCCATAGCCCTTTTCGAGAGGTTTAAATTCAAACAGACCATGAAAATCGTCTGCTTTTTCCATTACAACCTTCTCAGGCATTTGAAATGCTAATATTGACATATTCCGTTATTTCTTTTGGATCCGATAAAAAGAAAATATAAAACAATATATTATTTGGAATAAAGCTCGACTATAAGCTGCTCCTGAATATTTTCAGGTATTTCCTCTCTTTGAGGATAGTTAATATACTTACCAGTCATTGAATTGCTATCCCACTCAAACCATGCAAACTTTTTTCCACCTTTTGCAGATAAACTTGCAGTTATTACTTCTAAAGATTTAGATTTCTCTCTAACAGCTATAACATCACCAGGCTTTACAGAGTAACTTGGAATATTAACTACTTCCCCGTTAACAATTATGTGATGATGTAATACTAGTTGTCTAGCTGCTCTTCTTGATGGAGCTATCCCCAATCTATAGATAACATTATCAAGCCTTGATTCAAGAAGCTTAAGTAGGTTTTCACCAGTAACCCCGCCCATTCTGGCAGCTTTATCAAATGTATTAGAGAATTGTCTCTCTAAAACACCATAAGTATACTTTGCTTTTTGCTTAGCAGCAAGCTGAATAGCATACTCAGACTGCTTTTTTCTTCTTCCTCTACCGTGCATTCCAGGAGGATAGCTCTTCTTTTGTAGAGCCTTACTTGCTCCTAAGATCGGTTCACCGAATTTTCTTGAAATTTTTGTTTTCGGGCCTGTATATCTTGCCATTTCTGAACAATTATTTATTTTAAATACTTAAAAGTAAAAGGATTTTAACCTTTAAACTGTAATTAAACTCTTCTCTTCTTTGGAGGTCTGCATCCATTATGCGGTAGAGGAGTTACATCTTTTATAATCGATACTTCGATACCAGCATTTTGAATGGTTCTGATTGCAGATTCTCTTCCGGAACCAGGTCCTTTAACAAAAACTTCTACCTTTCTTAATCCTAAATCAAATGCTACCTGGGCACAATTCTGAGCAGCTACCTGAGCAGCATAAGGAGTATTCTTCTTAGAACCTTTAAAACCCATTTTTCCAGCAGAGGCCCAAGAAATTACTTGGCCTGCATTATTAGTAATGGAAATGATGATGTTATTAAAGCTAGCCTTAATATGAGCCTGACCTGTAGATTCTACAACTACTACTCTTTTTTTGGCTTTATCCTTTCTTTTGCCTGCTTGTTGTTGTTGAGCCATATAATTTATCTATCTAGATATTTATTTATTATTTAGTAGCTTTTTTCTTGTTTGCCACTGTTTTACGTTTACCTTTACGAGTACGGCAATTGTTTTTAGTTCTTTGCCCTCTTACAGGAAGTCCTTTACGATGTCTAAGTCCTCTGTAACATCCAATATCCAATAAACGTTTAATGCTTAGTTGAACTTCTGATTTAAGAACTCCTTCAACCTTAAACTCAGCACCAATAATATTCCTAATTGCAGTCGATTCCTCTTCGGTCCACTCACTAGCTTTTTTATCCCAATTAACGCCTGCTTTTGATAAAATAAGTTGAGCAGATTTTCTACCTATACCGTAAATATAAGTTAATGAAACTTCCCCGCGTTTGTTATCCGGAATATCTACACCTGAAATTCTAGCCATAGTAATAATTATTAACCTTGTCTTTGTTTAAATCTTGGGTTCTTTTTATTGATAACGTAAAGTTTCCCGTTTCTTCTGATTACTTTACAATCAGCACTTCTCTTCTTAATAGATGCTTTAACTTTCATTTTTTGATAAATTTAAGTAGCTATTCGCTAAAACCTATTTATATCTATATACAATTCTTCCTTTTGAAAGATCGTATGGAGACATTTCCAAACGTATTTTATCACCTGGTAAAATCTTAATATAATTCATTCTCATTTTACCAGAAATATGAGCTATAACTTGATGTCCATTTTCCAACTCTACTTTAAACATAGCATTAGACAATGCTTCTACTATTGTTCCATCTTGCTCTATAGAGGACTGTTTTGCCATTATATTACTTCTTCTATGTATTTAAATGTGGTTAGTATTTCAGCTTTTCCTTTTCTTACAGCAATTGTATGTTCAAAATGAGCAGAAGGTTTCTTATCTTTAGTTCTTATTGTCCAACCATCTTCCTCCTGAACTATTTCTCTTTTACCAAGATTTATCATGGGTTCAATGGCAATTACCATTCCTTCTTCAAGCTTTACTCCCTTTCCTCTTTTTCCGTAATTAGGAACCTCAGGGCCTTCGTGTAGCTTTTTCCCTACACCATGACCTACCAACTCTCTTACAACTGAATATCCTTTTGATTCAACAAAATTTTGAATCGAAAAACCAATATCACCTGTTCTTTTACCAACAACCGCCTCTTCAATTCCCAAATACAAAGATTGTTTAGTAAACTCTAATAATAATTTCACTTCTTCTGTAACATTACCTACACCGTACGTATAAGCACTATCACTATGATACCCATTTAAATTGACCCCACAATCAACAGATATAACATCTCCATTCCTTAAGGCATAATTTCCAGGAAAACCGTGTACTACTTGTTCATTAACTGAGATACATAATGTATAAGGAAATCCATTGTATCCTTTAAATGAAGGGAGACCTCCATTTCTTATAATAAAGCTATATGCAATATCATCTAATTCTTGAGTAGTTATTCCAATCTTAATAGCTTTAGCAATTTCACCATGCACTTGGCCTAAAAGATCTCCACTCCTTCTAATTAGATCTATTTCCTCTTCCGTTTTATAATATATCATTAGTTAGAAGAAGAAATCGCAACATTTTCTGATCTTCCTTTTATTCTTCCTGACTGCATCATACCTTCATAATGCCTCATTAAAAGATAACTTTCAATTTGTTGAAGCGTATCTAAAACGACTCCCACCATTATCAAAAGGGAAGTACCACCGAAGAAGTAAGAAAAGTCTCTCGTGACTCCAGCGACATGTGCAATTGCAGGTAATATTGCAAGGGTAGCTAAGAAAACAGCACCAGGAAGAGTGATTCTTGATAAAACATCATCAATATAGTCTGATGTTTGTTTTCCAGGCTTAATTCCAGGAATAAAACCACCATTCCTTTTCATATCATCTGCGATCTGATTTGGATTAACAGATAGAGCCGTGTAGAAAAAGGTAAATAGAATAATTAATATTGCAAATGTCAAATTATACTGCCAGCTAGTAAAATCTGAAAATGTTGCCCCTATAGATCCTGCAAAGTCACTTGTATCTGAAAACATTGAGGCTATCATTGCAGGTAAAAACATTATTGACTGAGCAAAAATAATCGGCATTACTCCTGCAGCAATCACTTTCAACGGAATATACTGTCTTTGCCCACCATAAACTTTATTACCAATTACTTGCTTAGCATATTGAACAGGAATTTTTCTTGTAGCTTGTGTCAGCATAACAACTCCCATAACAATAAAGAATAATACGCCTAATTCTATTATAAACGGTAAAGCTCCTTTCATTCCTTTGGCAGCACCTTCAACTACAATGGCTTGCGGAAATCTGGAAATTATACCTACCATTATTAGCATAGATATTCCATTTCCAATACCTTTATCTGTAATCTTCTCACCAAGCCACATACAAAACATTGTACCTGCAGTAAGTATTAACATGGCGCTAATCGTAAAGAAAGCTCTGTCAACACCCGGAAATAAGGTTTCTTGATTTACCGTAGCAGCAAGATATCCAACGGATTGAGCCAAGGTTATAAATATGGTAAGGACCCTTGTAATCTGATTAATCTTTTTTCTACCAGATTCACCCTCTTTTTGAAGCTTTTGAAAATAAGGAACAGCAAAAGTCAATAGTTGCAGAACTATACTTGCTGAAATATATGGCATGATACCCAAACCAAAAATAGAAACATTGCTGAATGCACCTCCAACTAAGGTATCCAACAATCCCAATATGTTGTCTTTATTAGACCCTCTTTCTATAGCAGCAGGATCGACACCAGGAAGGACAACATAAGATCCTAGACGAAAAATCAAAAGAAAACCTATAGTGTTCAGTATCCTGATTCTTAGGTCTTCTATCGAAAATATATTCTTAATGGTTTGGATAAACTTTTTCATTATGCAATTTTTATTGCTTTACCACCTGCATTTTCAATTGCTTTAATTGCTGATTCAGAAAAAGAATGAGCTTTAACCTCTAATTTCGCTTTTAGCTCTCCTCTTCCTAAAACTTTAATCTTATCAGATTTTGCAACTAATCCATTCTCTAAAAGGACCTTATCATCAACCAATGATAATTTCTTTTCAATTGCAAGATTATTTATAATATCTAGATTAATTGGCTTGAAAATTACTTTGTCAGGATTATTAAATCCAAATTTAGGTATTCTTCTTTGAAGAGGCATCTGACCTCCTTCAAAACCAGACTTTTTAGAGTAACCAGATCTTGATTTAGCTCCTTTGTGACCTCTTGTTGAGGTTCCACCACGACCAGATCCAGTACCTCTACCTATTCTTTTTCTATTTTTAACAGACCCTTTTGCTGGAGTCAAATTACTTAAGTTCATAATTAGATTTTGCTAACAGTTACCAAGTGATTTACTTTCTTAACCATTCCTTGAATTTGAGGAGTTGATTCTACCTCAACACTCTTATTGATTTTACCTAGTCCTAAAGCCTTTATTGTAAGCTTTTGATCGATTGGACGATCGATAGTACTTCTAACTTGAGTTATTTTAATCTTAGCCATTTTACTTACCGGTAAATACTTTTGCCAATGTAACACCTCTCTGCTGAGCTACAACATGTGGAGCTCTCATTCTTAATAAAGCATCAAAAGTAGCTTTAACAACGTTATGAGGATTAGAAGAACCTTTTGATTTTGCTAACACGTCTTTTACGCCCGCACTTTCAAGTACAGCTCTCATTGCACCACCTGCAATTACTCCAGTACCAGGAGCAGCAGGTTTTAAGAATACAAATCCTCCACTATATTTCCCGTGTATCGCATGAGGTACAGTACCTTTTAAAACCGGAACCTTAATAAGGTTTTTCTTTGCATCATCTATCCCTTTTGTGATGGCATCTGTAACTTCATTAGCTTTACCTAAGCCATAACCAACTACACCATGTCCATCTCCGACTACAACAATTGCGGAGAAACTAAATCTACGACCTCCCTTTACAACTTTTGCAACTCTTTGAATAGCTACTACCTTTTCTTTAAGGTCAATTTCGCTAGCTTTTACTGATCTAATATTTACCTGAGACATATCGATTAGAATTTAAGGCCCCCTTCTCTAGCTCCTTCAGCTAAAGCTTTGACTCTACCATGATAAAGGTATCCACCTCTATCAAAAACTACTTCTGAAATACCATTACTCTTTGCTTTTTCAGCAATCCTTAAACCAACACTTTTAGAAAGTTCTGATTTAGTTCCTTTTTGGGATTTAAGCTCTACAGAAGAAGCACTGATAATTGTTTTTCCTGCGATATCATCTATAATTTGAGCATATATCCCTGTATTGCTTCTAAAAACTGAGAGTCTTGGCTTAACCCCTGTACCAGAAATTTTCTTTCTGATACTTCTCTTTATCCTCAGTCTTCTTAAATCTTTTTTAGTAGCCATCTTAAAACAATTTATTATTTAGCAGCAGTTTTACCAGCCTTACGTCTAACAACTTCGTTAACAAATCTGATACCTTTACCTTTGTATGGCTCAACCTTTCTCAGAGAACGAATTTTTGCAGCCACTTGTCCAATCAATTGTTTATCAATTGATTCCAAGGTCACTATTGGATTTTTACCTTTTTCAGTTAAAGTTTTTACAGCAACTTCATTAGGCAATGCAACAAATATATTGTGTGAATATCCTAAGCTTAACTCTAACACAGAGCCAGTAGAAGTAGCTTTATAACCAACCCCAACTAATTCTAGATCAATTTTGTAACCTTCACTTACGCCAAGCACCATGTTACTAAGCAATGATCTATATAAGCCGTGCAACGCCTTATGTCTCTTCTGATCTGTAGGTCTTTCAACATTTAAATTGGATCCTTCAACAGTTACCTTAATATCTAAGTCAACAGCTTGAACTAAAGTCCCTTTCGGACCTTTAATTTCTACCAAATTTCCAGAACCAACCTTTACTTCAACCTTCGCAGGTATTGCAATTGGTTTTTTTCCAATCCTTGACATATTAATTATTTTATAATATTAATAAATATAACAAAGTACTTCACCACCAATATTTAATTCTCTAGCTTCTTTATCAGTAATTACACCTTTAGAAGTAGACAAAATTGCAATACCTAAGCCATTTAAAACTCTAGGCAAAGTAGCTGATTTAGAATACTTTCTTAATCCTGGAGAACTTATTCTCTCTATTTTAACAATTGCAGATTGTTTAGTTAGAGGATTATACCTCAAGGCAATTTTTATTTTTCCCTGTTTATCATCCTCTTCAAATTTATAGTTTTGAATATAACCTTTGTCAAAAAGAACTTTGGTTATCTCCTTTTTTATATTTGAAGCAGGAACCTCAACTATCCTATGATTCGCTTTAATAGCGTTTCTCAATCTTGTTAAATAATCTGCGATAGGATCCATTTTAAACTTTTCTTTATATATTAAAATTAAAAGCCCCGAATCAGGGCTGCAAATTTAAGAAGATTTTTTGAAAAAGAAAATCTTTATTAAAAAATTACCAACTTGCTTTAGTTACACCTGGAATTTTACCGGCAGACGCCATTTCTCTAAATGTAACCCTGGAGATACCGAATTTCCTCATATATCCTCTAGGTCTTCCAGTTAGTTTACATCTATTGTGCAATCTAACCTTTGAAGAATTTCTAGGTAATTTATCAAGACCTAAGAAATCACCGTTAGCTTTAAGTTCTTCTCTTTTTTTAGCGTATTTAGCTACGAGTTTGATTCTTTTTCTTTCTCTAGCTTTTACTGATTCTTTTGCCATTTCAATTATTTTTTCTGTCCTGCGAAAGGTAGACCGAATGATTTTAATAATTCCAGACTTTCTTCGTCTGTATTTGCAGTAGTAACAAAAGTAATATCCATACCGGAAATTTTGCTTACTTTATCGATACTAATCTCAGGGAATATAATTTGTTCTTTAACGCCAAGAGTATAGTTACCTTTACCATCAAATCCTTTATCACTAATACCTCTAAAGTCACGAACCCTTGGTAATGCAATTGACATTAGTCTATCCATAAATTCGTACATTCTATCTCCACGCAAAGTTACTTTTGCACCTATTGGCATATTTTCTCTAAGCTTAAAATTTGAGATAGCTTTTTTAGATTTTGTTGCTAATGCTTTTTGACCAGTAATTATTGTCAACTCTTCAACTCCAACATCAACAATTTTTTTATCTGAAACAGCAGCTCCCATTCCTTTATTAACAACAATCTTTGTTAATTTTGGAACCTGCATCAGAGATTTATACTGAAATTTGCTTTTTAGTTGAGCAATAATTTCTTTATTGTATTTATCCTTTAATCTTGGAATAGCCATATCCTTACTTTATTATGTCTCCAGTTTTCTTTGAGTATCTCTGAAGCTTACCCTTTGAATCTAACTTTCTACCTATTCTTGAAGCAGTACCTTTAACATCTACCACCATTAAGTTACTAGCATGAATAGGAGCTTCCTTTTTTACGATACCACCATTTGGATTCGTAGCAGTTGGCTTTGTATGCTTTGTTACCATATTAAGGCCTTCAACGATAGCCTTATTACCTGAAACATCGACACTTTTAATTGTACCAGTTTTACCACGAAAATCGCCGGCAATAACTTTTACAGTATCACCTGCCTTTATATGTAATTTTTTATTTGTAGTTGCCATAATATTATAATACTTCAGGAGCAAGTGATACAATCTTCATAAACTGTTTCTCTCTTAATTCTCTTGCGACTGGCCCGAAAATACGAGTTCCTCTAGGTTCGTCATTGTTGTTTAGTAGAACAACTGCATTATCCGAGAATCTTATGTAAGAACCATCTACTCTTCTTACTTCTTTTTTCGTTCTAACTATAACAGCTTTAGAAACTGTTCCTTTTTTTAAGTTGCTAGACGAAAGTGCATGTTTAACAGTTACTACTACTTTATCGCCGATGGAAGCATATTTCTTCTTTGTTCCACCCAAAACTCTAATAACTAAAACCTCTTTAGCTCCGCTATTATCAGCTACATTTAATCTTGATTCCTGCTGTATCATGGTTATTTCGCCTTTTCAATAATTTCAACTAATCTCCATCTTTTCAATTTGCTCAGCGGACGAGTTTCCATGATCTTTACAGTATCTCCGATACCACATTCATTTTTTTCGTCATGAGCCATAAATTTGGTAGTCTTATTTAAGAACTTACCATATTTAGCATGCTTAACTTTTCTTTCTACAGCTACTGTAATTGATTTTGTCATTTTATTACTAACGACTTTACCAATTCTCTCTTTTCTAAAATTTCTTTGCTCCATAATAATCTAAAGATTAGGATTTGGATTTAACCTTTTCACTCAAAGCTGTCTGAAGACGAGCTATTACTTTCTTTGCCTCCCTAATCTTCATAGGATTTTCAATCGGAGAAATAGCATGTGCAAATTTTAATTTTGCAAGAGCCTCTTGCTCTGCAGAGATTCTACTCTTTAAATCAGCAGCGTTTAGAGATTTTATATCAGAAGTTTTCATTGAATTAACCTTCGTAATCTGGACGAACAACAAATTTAGTTTTAACTGGTAATTTTTGCGCTGCAAGTCTTAATGACTCCATTGCAGTTTCTTTCGAAATACCTGTTGATTCGAAAAGAATAGTTCCTGGTTTAATCACAGCCACCCAATATTCAGGAGCTCCTTTACCTTTACCCATACGAACCTCAGCAGGCTTCTTAGTTATTGGCTTATCTGGAAAAATTCTAATCCAAACTTGTCCTTCTCTTTTCATTGCTCTAGTCATAGCAATACGAGCAGCCTCTAACTGACGGCTGGTTATCATACCAGGCTCCAGAGCCTTGATAGCGAAAGATCCAAATTCTATACTAAAACCTCTTGTCGCAATCCCTCTGTTTCTACCCTTTTGTTGCTTCCTAAATTTTGTTCTTTTTGGCTGTAACATTCTTTTAAACTTTTACAGTTGCCTAACCAACTCTTTACTATTGCAGTAAAAACCTCTTGTTATTTTCTTTTTCTTTTTGGTCCACCTTCGGACTTTTTCTTTCCACCCCTATTTTGTGGTGACCCACCTTCAGCAGGAGCATTTGCAGATGAACTTGCAAGACCTACATTAGGAGACAAATCCCTCTTTCCAAAAACTTCACCCTTGAAAATCCATACTTTGATACCGATTTTTCCATAAACTGTCAAAGCTTCAGAAACAGCATAATCTATATCAGCTCTTAAGGTATGTAGAGGAATTCTTCCTTCTTTATATTGCTCATTACGAGCCATCTCGGCGCCACCCAAACGTCCACCTAACTTAATCTTAATACCTTGGGCTCCAACCCTCATTGTTGAAGCTATTGCTTGTTTCATAGCTCTTCTATAAGAGATTCTAGCTTGCAATTGCTGAGCTATAGATTCTCCAACAAGTTTAGCGTCAAGCTCAGGTCTTTTAATTTCAAAGATGTTAATTTGAACATCTTTCCCTGTAACTTTCTTCAACTCCTCTTTAATCTTATCTACTTCAGCTCCACCTTTACCGATAACAACACCCGGACGCGCAGTATTTATTGTAAGAGTAATTCTTTTAAGAGTTCTTTCTATGATGATTTTAGCAATACCACCTTTTGGAATTCTGGCAAAAACATACTTTCTGATTTTCTCGTCTTCAACTAATTTATCAGAGAAGGTTTTACCTCCATACCAATTAGAATCCCATCCTTTTACGATTCCTAATCTAAAACCAGTAGGATTTACTTTCTGTCCCATGTTATTACTTTTCGGATTTTTTGGTAGCTTTTTTTACTTCAGTTTTTGCTGCACTTTTTGCCTTTGGAGCCTTTGCCTTAGCCTCTTTCTTCTCACCTTCCACCGACTTTGACTTAGTCTCTTCTTTCTTAACTTCGATTGCTGGAGAGGCAACACCATTAAGGCTAGCTAATACAAGCGTTATATGGTTAGATCTTTTTCTAACTCTGTGAGCTCTTCCTTGCGGAGCGGGACGTAATCTTTTAAGGATTCTTCCACCATCAACAAATATATCCTTTATTATTAAATCAGCATCTTCTAGTCTTTCATTAGGATATTTAATTTGCCAGTCAGAAATAGCTGATAATAATAATTTCTCAATTTTTTTAGCACCAGACTGAGGTTGATATTTTAGCATAGCTAAAGCAGCATTTGCTTTAATACCTCTAACTAAGTCAGCAACTAATCTCATCTTTCTTGGAGATGTTGGAACATTGCGTAGTTTCGCAACTACAGATCCATCAAAAGAAGCTTTTAAGGCTGCCTCTTTCTTTTTCTTTTTAACTACAGATCTTCTTTGTTTAACAGCTGCTTCCATAATTATCTTTTACCTTTGTCTTTTTTAGCTGTGTGACCTCTAAAGTTACGAGTAGGTGCAAATTCACCCAGCTTGTGTCCTACCATATTTTCTGTTACATACACAGGAATAAATTTATTACCGTTATGCACTGCAAATGTATGGCCTACAAAATCAGGTGATATCATTGATCTGCGAGACCAAGTTTTAATAACTGATTTTTTACCTGATTCATTCATAGTCTGAACTTTCTTATCCAGACGAAAATCAATATATGGCCCTTTTTTTAGAGAACGTCCCATCGTTTAGCCTTTATTTTCTCCTTGAAACAATTAGATCCTTGGAATATTTATTATTATTTCTAGTCTTTTTGCCTTTAGCCAAAAGTCCTTTTCTTGATCTTGGATGACCACCAGAAGCTCTACCTTCACCACCTCCCATAGGGTGATCAACAGGGTTCATTGCAACTCCTCTTGTTCTTGGTCTAACACCCAACCATCTAGATCTTCCTGCCTTACCAGCAGTAAGATTCATATGGTCCTGATTAGAAACTGAACCTACTGTTGCAACGCATTCTGCAAGTACCAGTCTCATTTCGCCAGAAGGTAATTTCACTGTTGCATACTTTCCGTCTCTAGCCACTAATTGAGCATAAGTTCCTGCACTTCTAGCTAAAGCTCCACCTTTACCTTTTTTAAGCTCAACATTGTGTATGATAGTACCTAATGGTATATCTGAAAGAGCTAAGCTATTTCCAATTTCAGGTGCAATTCCCTTACCAGATACTACCTTAGTTCCAACTTTTAATCCATCTGGAGCAAGAATATATCTTTTCTCACCGTCTGCATAATAAAGTAAAGCAATCCTTGCACTTCTATTTGGATCGTACTCTATTGACTTTACTGTTGCAGGAATATTATTTTTATCCCTTTTGAAATCAATAATACGATATTGTTTTTTATGACCACCTCCCATGTATCTCATGGTCATTTTTCCGGAGTTATTTCTTCCTCCACTTCTTTTAACCGAAGTTAACAGAGACTTCTCAGGAACATCTGAAGTAATCTCATCGAAAGTAGAACCGACTCTAAATCTGGTTCCAGGAGTTATGGGTCTGAATTTTTTAACAGCCATCTTAATTAAATTCTATAGTCCTCCGTAAAAATCAATAATTTCACCTTCAGCAACTTTAATAATTGCCTTTTTATAAGAAGAAGTTTTTCCAGACATTATACCAGCTTTGGTATATCTAGTTTTCTTCTTTCCAGGTGCGATTAATGTCTTAACTTCTTCAACATTAACACCATACTGTTTCTCAACAGCCTGCTTAATCTGGATCTTATTAGCAGATTTATCTACAACAAACCCATATTTTCCTTTTTCATTAAGGACTGTAACCTTTTCAGTTACAAGGGGTTTAATTAAAATATTTTTCATATTAACCCAGTAATTCTTCTAATTTTGCAACTGAACCTTCTGCTAACACAACTTTATCAGCTTTAAGAACATCGAATGTTTTTAATTGATCAAAAGTTATAACTTTAGCATTTTTCAAATTCCTGCTCGACAAAAATACATTCTTGTTTGAGTCGCCAAGAACTAAAAGTGTTTTCTTGTCACTTAAGCTAAGATTTTTTAGGAGTTCAATGTATACTTTTGTCTTAGGCTTATCAAAAGATAAGTTTTCTAATACAGAAATATTATTTGATTTTGCTTTGTAAGTCAGTGCAGATCTTCTAGCTAGAGTTTTTAGCTTTTTATTTAGCTTAAATCTGTAATCTCTTGGTCTTGGTCCAAATATAGTACCACCACCAACAAATACAGGTGACTTTCTACTTCCAGATCTTGCTCCTCCTGTACCTTTTTGCTTTTTCAGCTTCTTTGTTGAGAATGCAACTTCAGCTCTCTCCTTTGCCTTGTGTGTCCCCTGGCGTTGATTTGCAAGGAATTGTTTCACATCAAGATATATTGCATGATCATTGATCTCAGTTGCAAATATATTATCTGATAAAATAACTTTTCTACCAGTATCTTTTCCTTTATTATTTACTACAGAAAGTTCCATTGTTATTTCTCCAGAATTACGAATGAATTTTTAGCGCCGGGAATTGAACCACTAACTAGAATAAGGTTTTTCTCCGGATAAATTTTTTCTATTCTAAGGTTTTGAATTTTTACTCTATCTCCTCCTGTTCTACCTGCCATTCTCATACCCTTAAATACTCTGGAAGGGAAAGAACATGCACCTACGGAACCCGGGTGTCTCTGTCTGTTATGTTGACCGTGAGTTTGTCCTCCAACTCCAGAAAAGCCGTGACGTTTTACAACACCTTGAAAACCTTTTCCTTTTGAAGTACCAATAGCATCAACAAAGTCTCCTTCTATGAAAACATCCGCAACAGCTATTGAATCTCCTAGGTTTAAAGCTTTTTCAAACTCTTTAAACTCAACTAATTTACTTTTAGGCGTAGCACCTGCTTTTTTAAAATGTCCTAACAAAGCAGCTGGAGTATTTTTTTCCTTTTTATCTCCATATGCTAACTGAACTGCAGTATAACCATCTTTCTCAACAGTTTTAACCTGAGTTACCACACAAGGACCTGCTTCTACCAAGGTAACTCCAATTGATTTACCATCTTGGAAGATGCTTGTCATGCCTATTTTTTTACCTATAATCCCTGACATTTTCTTGTCGCTTTATTTCTTAATCTAAGGACTCTTTCCGTTAACTTTTTAGTATTTCTAAAAACGGACTGCAAAGTTAACAAAATTTAAATTCCCAGCAAATTTGTTTTGAACAATATTTTTAAAAATGGGTAATGGAGGGGAAAAAAAAGACCAATATTATTACTATTGGTCCCTTTTTGTAGTACCTTCTATATCAAATCAGACTTTGATCTCAACATCAACTCCGCTTGGTAGCTCCAATTTCATTAAAGCATCTACAGTTTTAGTGCTTGTTGAGTAAATATCAACTAGCCTTTTGTATGTGCAAAGCTGAAATTGTTCACGCGACTTCTTGCTCACGTGTGGAGATCTCAATACAGTAAAGATTTCTTTTTCCGTTGGAAGGGGAATTGGTCCGCTTACAACCGCTCCAGTTGCTTTTACCGCCTTCACAATTTTTTCAGATGATTTATCTACCAAATTGTGATCGTAAGATTTTAATTTAATTCTTATCTTCTGATTCATAAAATTATTTCGTTACTGCTGCTCCTTTTACTTTTGCTATAATTGAATCTGCTAAGTTACTTGGAACAAATTCATAATGAGAGAATGTCAATGTTGCTGTTGCACGACCTGAAGAAAGCGTTCTTAGGTCAGTTATGTAACCGAATAATTCACTTAATGGCACATCAGCTTTTATAACTTGTCCTCCAGCTTTAGTATCCATCCCTTTCATAAGCCCTCTTCTTCTATTCAAGTCACCTGTAATTGATCCCATGTATTCATCAGGACAAATTACCTCAACGCTCATAATTGGTTCCATCAACTTAGGACCAGCTTGTTTGGCAGCTTCTCTGAATCCACCTCTTGCAGCAAGTTCAAATGATAGAGCATCAGAATCGACATCGTGGAAAGATCCATGGAATAATCTAACTCTCATAGCTTCTATTGGGAAACCGGCTAAAGGTCCATTCTTCATGGCATCGTTAAAGCCTTTCTGAACCGGAGCAATGAATTCTCTTGGTATAACTCCACCAACGATTTCGTTAGCAAAGTCAAGACCTGTTTTATCATCTAATCTAGGTCCAAGTTCAAAATTAATGTCGGCAAATTTACCTTTACCTCCTGTTTGCTTCTTGTAGACCTCTCTGTGTTCAAAGTTCTTAGTAAGAGCTTCTTTGTAAGCAACCTGAGGTGCACCCTGGTTAATCTCAACTTTAAACTCCCTTTTCATCCTATCAATGATAATCTCCAAGTGAAGTTCTCCCATTCCTCTAAGAATCGTCTGACCAGTTTCCTGATCCGTAGACACATGCAAAGTAGGATCTTCTTCAACAAGTTTAGCTATAGCCATACCCATTTTATCAACATCAGCCTGAGTTTTTGGCTCAATAGCATAACCGATAACAGGGTCAGGGAAAGTCATTGATTCTAGAACAATTTTCGCTTTCTCGTCGCAAAGAGTATCTCCTGTCTTTATATCTTTAAAACCGACAACCGCTCCGATATCTCCTGCGTGTAAACGTTCTATTTGATTTTGCTTATTAGCGTGCATTTGGAATACACGTGAAATACGCTCTTTACTTCCAGATCTAGAGTTAAAAACATAAGATCCAGACTCTAGTACTCCGGAATAAGCTCTAATGAAGCACAAACGACCTACATAAGGGTCTGTGGCAATTTTAAATGCAAGAGCAGTGAAAGGCTCTTTTTCATCTGGCTTACGTGAAATTTCATCTCCTGTATCAGGATCTGTTCCTTTTATACTTTCTTTATCAAGTGGAGAAGGTAGAAGGGCCATTACATAATCCAACATTGTTTGCACACCTTTATTTTTAAAAGATGATCCACAAACCATTGGGACTACTTTCATAGCAATGACAGCTTTTCTCAATGCAGTAAGAATTTCTTCTTCTGTGATAGTAGATGGATCATCGAAATATTTCTCCATGATCTTTTCATCAAACTCTGCAACTGCTTCTAGTAGTTTCTCTCTATACTCTTTAGCTTCCTCCTCCAAATCTGCAGGAATAGGAACTTCAGTAAATGTCATTCCTTTATCATGCTCATTCCACTGAATACCACGGAAATTTACAAGATCAACTACGCCTCTGAATGTTTCTTCGGAACCAATTGGCAACTGAAGTGGCAATGCATGACTACCTAAAATTTCTTTAACTTGCTTGCAAACATTAAGAAAATCTGCACCAGCTCTATCCATTTTGTTTACAAAACCGATACGCGGTACATTATAGTTGTTTGCTAAACGCCAGTTAGTTTCAGATTGAGGTTCTACACCATCAACTGCGCTAAATAAAAACACTAAACCGTCTAAAACACGAAGAGAACGGTTTACCTCAACGGTAAAGTCTACGTGACCCGGTGTATCAATAACGTTTACATGATATTTCTCACCTTTGTAATTCCAGTTTACTGTTGTAGCAGCAGAAGTAATCGTGATACCTCTTTCCTGCTCCTGAGCCATCCAGTCCATCGTAGCCGCGCCATCATGCACCTCTCCCAATTTGTGGCTCACACCCGCATAGTAAAGTATACGCTCACTTGTTGTGGTTTTACCAGCATCAATGTGAGCAGCTATACCTATATTTCTTGTATATTTTAAATCGCGTGCCATTAATTTCTATAGAAAATTATATTCTGAAATGTGAAAATGCTCTGTTCGCTTCAGCCATTCTATGGGTATCATCTTTCTTCTTCACAGCAGCTCCCTCACCTTTAGACGCAGCGATTATTTCACCTGCCAAACGCTCAGTCATTGTTTTTTCGCCTCTTCCTCTGGCATACTGAATAAGCCATTTCATACCTAAAGCTGCCTTTCTTTCTGGTCTTACTTCAGTAGGAACCTGGAAAGTAGCACCACCAACTCGACGGCTCTTTACTTCAACATGTGGACTTACATTATTTAATGCTTTTCTCCAGACTTCCAGTCCGTTTTCCTTGGTTCTGTTCTCTACTAAGTCACATGCAGAATAAAAAATATCATATGCGATACTTTTCTTTCCATCATACATCAAAGAGTTCACAAATTTAGTTACCAATGTATCCCTGAACTTAGGGTCAGGCAGAAGGTATCTCTTTTTAGGTTTAGCCTTTCTCATAACGAATTATTTCTTTTTACCTTTTGCAGCAGGTGTTTTTGCAGCAGCACCTGGCTTAGGTCTTTTAGCACCGTATTTTGATCTTGATTGTAATCTTCCGTTTACACCTGCGGTATCAAGGGCTCCTCTTACAATGTGGTATCTTACACCTGGTAAGTCTTTTACCCTTCCGCCTCTGATTAGCACTATTGAGTGCTCTTGCAGATTATGACCTTCTCCCGGAATATAAGCGTTAACTTCCTTTCCGTTAGTCAACCTTACCCTGGCAACCTTTCTCATTGCTGAGTTTGGCTTCTTTGGAGTGGTGGTGTACACCCTTGTACATACTCCTCTTCTTTGTGGACAGGAATCCAACGCGGGAGATTTAGAGTTAGAGGTCAGTTTCTCTCTACCTTTTCTTACTAATTGTTGTATAGTAGGCATTTACTTAAAAAGAATTAAATCCCTTATTTTTTTTGGAAGGGCAAAGATACGGAAATTAGAATCTTTTGCAAAAACTATATTTTATATTTTTTTAAAAAATTGTTTTATAACACACAAAAAAAACATAAAACATTAATTATCAGACACAAATAACAAATTATAACCCTATTTATAAATAAAATTTATTTTTTATTCAACTCCAACCATAATAAACGCCCCCCAATAGATCGGATCTTTATATTTCTCCTTAATTAATCTCTTAGCTTCCAAAAATGATTTTCTTTTAGCACCTGTAGCAAGCCATTTATCATAAAAAATAGTCATAAGCTCTTTGGTTACATTATCTGAAACTTTAAATAAGCTCATTATCACGGAATTTGCCCCAGCAATCAAAAAGGCTCTTTGTAAACCACACACTCCTTCTCCTAATTGAACCTTACCAACTCCTGTTTCACAAGCACTCAATACTACTAATTCCGTATGATCCAGATACAAGTTCATAGCTTCATAGGCTGTTAATATTCCATCTTCCGAATTCAACTCATATATATTATTTTTGGCAAGTATTGCTCCTCCATTTTTTAACAGTAACCCTGATCTTAATAATGGATTTTGTAGATTTTTGTCTGAAAGCCCTTCATTATAAGCTGGCTCAATATCCTCCATAAAAAAACCGTGAGTTGCTATATGAAATACTTTTGGATCTTTAATAGATTTCAAATTGCTTTCCGTGGCTTGATTATTTAAGTAGATTTCTGTTTCCCACCCGTTTTTAATCATTAAATCATTGAGATGTTTTACCTCTCCCTCTGCCCCAGGGAGCTGAGGGATTTTTTTTCTCTCAATCAAGCTAAGGGATGTCCTAAAATAAATGGAATCTTTAGTCTCGCCGTTTCTATCAACAGATTCTTCATAATATGTAGGATTGCCAAACAATTTGATTTTGTTTGCTGCTGTAGGTTTAGCTTTATCTTTTTTGGGGACTTTTAAATTAAGGAGATCCTTGGTATTACTGACAAGAACAATATCATATTGGTTCAGAAGATAGTTCTTATCAGGACCACATATTGTTTCTATATTAATCTGGTTATAAACCCCATCTCCAGAAATAAAGACTGTCGCATTTTGTTTAATTAAATTATTGAATGGTTTCCAGAACTTTTCATAGGAAAACTGATCTTCAACATTAAGCTTAATACAATTTCTGTAATAGTTTAGATATTTATTCTCAAGTTCATTTCCATTCGGTATCAATACCAGTTCCGGAGCTTTTGAATTTTCATTGATAACAAGACCTGCATAAAGGACCGAATCAGAAAATTTTTTATCGAAGTACCTGAATCTGATTATTTCTACTGCATATTCATTGGGTTTCAAAGCTGCTTTAACTTGTTTCCAGTTGGCATCAGACTTTTCATAATTCGCAAGAAAGGATTCAGATTTTTCACTCAGATCTTTTTCAAGAATTTCAATTTCTTTTTCCAAGAGCTTTACATCAATGTTATTTTCCTTCTGCTGTTCTACATCCATGGATAACGCAGATGTCAGGAATTCTCTTTTATCTATCCAACTCTCATATTTTTTTATAAGTTCTGGATTATTGCTACTCAGAATCCTTTCTTTAACCTTAATTGATGAGTTCAACAAAATTGCTTTTGTTTTAAGGCTGAAGTCATAGACATTTTGAAGCAATTCGGGATTTTCCTTTGATAATTTAATAGCAAGCGTATTATAAAACTCAAAGTCATCTTTAATCAGATTCCAGAATTTATTCTTTTCCCTGTCACTTAGAGATGGAAAGTATTTTTTTATAAATTTTAAATCAGCAACAGTTGTCTCATCAAGACATTTTATCGCGGCTTTGAAATCATTTAAAATAAATGCCATCTGGCCTTCTTTACTGAGAGCTTTTATGTAATAAGGATGTTGGGAATCAAATATCTTAGCATAAAGGTTCTTACTATCTTCAAAGGATTTCCTGGCCTCTATGTACTTTTCTTCTTTAGAAAAGAATATTCCTTTCATATATGCAGCTTCTGCTGAATGAATATTGGCATTTCCAAGTTTCGCAATCCATATAGCATTGCCTTTGTTGAGACTATCTTCTGCAGATTTAGTCTTTCCATTTTCAATATAAAACATTGACAAATTTTTCAATATTTCTGCATAATGGAGGTTGTCACTGCCAAGGCAAGAATTGATTATGAAAGCTGCTTCCGTATAAAGTCTCTCTGATTCTGGATCATGAGGGTTGTTATAAAATTTCACAATAGCCAGTTCATTCAGTGTTGAAGCTATCTCTATATGGTTATGACCATAGTGGAGCGACTGAATGGATAAAGCTTTGTTTCCTGCATCTTCTGCCTTATCATAATCTCCTATAGCTGTATATGTCTTTGCTAGTAGCTTGATACTCTTTGAATGAATGACAGAGTTTGATCCAAATATTTCTTCACTTATTGCATATGCTCTTCTGGCCAGTTTTTCAGCTTTGTTATAATCTCCTGTAATGAGGTAAAGGTTACAGAGCTGGCTCAAAGGACTAATGAGGCTGCGGTGTTTGGTGCCGAATTTACCTTCTCTCATTTTTATCATTTCCAAAAGCGATTTTTCCGTTGAGGCATACTTTCCTGTAAGGATATTCAAGTTTATAAGTTCTTCTGCAACTGTTGAAACCTTTTCATTTTCATTAGCATTCTTAAGTATCTTTATTGCTTTCTTAACTGTTCTCTCTGCCTCCCTAAATTTCCCCTGGACAATGTAAAATCTTGATAATGTTTCCAGACCATGTGCAAAATCAATGTTTTGTTCCCTGTTTTTTTGGGTATTATAAAAAGCAAGAGATTTATTTATATTTTCCTCAGCTTCACTGTATTTACCAAGTACAATTTGCATAGATGCCAATTTATCCAGAGCTACAGCATAATAATCTGAAGAATTCCCATAGAATTTTTCAACCTCATTTTTGGTCTGTTGCAATGTTGTCAGTGCTTCAGGGTATTTGTCAATATACTGAAGTAATGTAGCCTGGCTATACAATCCTTCCATATACTGGACATTATGGTGAGGGACTTCCAATGCCAAAATACCATTAAGGCTTACGGAGAATATCCTTTCAGCTTTTGACAATTGGGAGCCATAATTAATAATATACTTAGCCTCTTCTACAAGTCCCAGATGATACTTGGGTGCCAGTTTTCCATAAGCCTTAAGATTTAATTCTGAAATTTCCTTAAGAGTCAATTCTGCAGCTATAAATTCTTCATTTTCAATCTGAGACTTGTAGAGAGTGCTTAATACAGTTGCTCTCTCGATATGATCAAGAGGGAAGAAGTTTTTCTCTTTCAGTACAGATTGCAACTTAGACTGAGCTTTATGGTAATCTTTTTCCTTGAAAAAGCGATCTGCGATAATCAGTTGGGTTTTGCCATAAGCATAATTCTCCTTTCCATAGTACCTCTTGATTCGTGCTTCAAGTTGTTTTTCTCTTTTACTCGCTTTTCTCGGATGGCCTGCTTTCCTCAGAGCCGGAATTAATTTTTCATAGTAGACTATTGCTGGCTTACTATGAACTTTATATTTTACATCCCTACTTTTGTAGGAGATTTTTACAGCCTTTGAAAATTTTACCCCTGCTTTTGACGCTTCTCTTCTATTCTCATAAATCATTCCTTTTAAATACAGTGCTTTCGAATATTCAATTCGCTTTTTTCCGATATTGGATGAGATCCATTTTATATTTGAGGTAACTAAAGAGTCTGCATATTTTAAATCAGAATTATTTAACTTTATTTCAATCAGTAGATTTATGGCTCTTGCCAGATCCGATTTTTTTTCACGTAATTCTTTAGCACGTGATTTTTTTGAATGATCGTCCAATATTTCTTTGCGAACTTTTACCAGATCCGCAGAAGACTGTTCTGCTCGCTTGTAATACCCCATTCGAAATAGGATAAGAATTTCCTTTTCCTGCAGATTGGCCTTGAGCAGAAGAAGGTTGGTTTTATATGCTAATTGTTTTGCATCTTCCAGTAACATTGAAGCCTTATAATATTCTCCATATTCCATGTATGCAACACTGCCCTCAAGACAAGTGGAAATATACAAGAGAGTGTCTCTACGATCTGCTTTTGACAACCTTGCTGCTCCTTCCTCTATGTGTAGTTTATATTCTTCAAATCTGCAAAGCGCATCATATATTTTGGCAAGCTTAAAATTTACCCTGGCTATGTTCAATAAGTCTTGCGAATTCTCCAGGGATTTTGTCAGAAGGTTTTTAGCCTTTAATAGTGCCTGTTTATAATCACCCCTGTTGTAATCTTTATCGATTTTTAATAATGCATCATCATGATTATCTGCTGCTAAAGAAATTGAACAATAAATAAAAAATGTAAAACCGAAAAGAGGGAGGAACTTTCTCATAAATGAGTAGAATCAAATACTAATTAACTATTAAAACTTATGCATATTAACCTACGCAAAAAAGGCGTTCGGAGTCTAAAAACATTAATTAACTGCGCGAAATTGTCTTTATTACCATTTCAGCGATAAATTGAATTTCTTCTTTCTTCAAGGCTGAACCTGAAGGAAGGCATAATCCATTCAAAAAAAGTGATTCTGAAAATCGATCTCCGTAATATGGAAATTTACTAAAAATAGGTTGAGTATGTAATGGCTTCCAAACATGCCTTGATTCAATATTTAATGATTCAAGGTCAGTCATAATTTTATCTCGCACACTAGTATCCCCATCTATATATAGAACTGATAACCATCTATTTGAAAAACTATTTTCTATTTCAGACTGAAATTTAAATTTGCCAGAAGGCTCCAAAAGTTTTTTATAGGCTTCAAAATTTTCTCTCCTGGTCCGTATCCTATCCTCAATAACTTCTAGTTGTCCTCTTCCTACACCGGCAAGTACGTTACTCATCCTATAATTATACCCAACATCTTTATGAAGGTAATATTTCACATTTTCACGAGCCTGAGAAGCTAGATATTTAGCTGTATGATAGATATTCTGGTCAGCGGTTATAAGAGCCCCTCCTCCAGATGTTGTGATTATTTTATTTCCATTAAAAGAATAAATTCCAATATCTCCAATTGTACCAGTCATCTTGTTTGAGCAAATCGACCCTAGTGATTCTGCGGCATCTTCTATAACAGGGATCTTAAAATGTCTTGATATTGACATGATCTCCTCCATTTTTGCCGGATTTCCGAACAAGTGAACAGGAATTATAGCTTTGATTTTTTTACCCTTTTTTAATCGTTCTTTGATTGCAATTTCCAGAAATTCAGGAGACATGTTCCAAGTGCTTTGTTCACTCTCTACAAATACCGGAGTGGCATTACAATACAAAATTGGATTTGCTGTTGCAGAAAAAGTCAATGTTGAACAAATTACTTCATCTCCTTCAGAAACATTTAATGCCATCAAAGCAAGATGCAAAGCTGAAGTCCCCGAATTGACAGCTAATGTAAAAGGTATGTTGCAATATGAGGCTAAACTGTTTTCAAACGATTCAATATTTTCTCCACTTGTAGTAATCCAGTTTTTTTCAAATGCCTCTTTGATATATTTCTCCTCCGCTCCACTCATATGAGGGGGAGAAAGGTAAATTCTTTTATTCATTCAAATGGTTATTCAGACAGTTTTCACCAGAGATTTAATAAGCCTGCCTGGCACCCCGGCAATTAGAGAATAATCAGGCACATTTTCAGTAACAACTGTGCCGGCAGCAATTACCGACCATTTTCCTATTTTAATTCCTGGTACTACAATAGCCCCCGCACCAACTAATACCCCCTCTCCTATTTCTGTATCTCCGCATAATATCGCACCCGGAGCTATGTGAACATAGTCTGATATTTTACTGTCGTGATCAATATTGGCTCCTGTATTTATAATACAATGCTTTCCAATCTGAGTTCCGGCCTGAATAATTGCCCCCTGCATAACAGCAGTTCCCTTTTCCAGAGCTGCATATTGGGAAATAATTGCTGTTTGATGGTGAATTGGGTTTGAAAACTTATGAACAACCTTTTCCGCTACTGTTTTTCTCGTCAGATTGTCTCCTATAGAGATTAGAATTTTGTCATAAATGTTAAACTCAGAATTATAAGGACCAATGACAGGAGTGTCTTCCAGCTTAACTGACTTACTGAAATCGTCAAAGATAAAGAATACTTCATCCCCTATCGATTTTACACATTCCCTTATTACTTTAGCATGGCCACCAGCGCCGTATAACAACATGTTAATTTCCTTTAAATTTTTCTACAAAATTACCTGAACTATTATTAATACCTGCTCCTGAAAATACTTGTTTAATTGAAAGTATCAATATTTTCAAATCTAAGAACATGGAACAATTATTTACATAATATAAATCAAAATCAAATTTCGTATTCCATGAAATTGCATTTCGTCCATTTATCTGAGCCCAACCCGTCATTCCAGGTTTTACATTATGTCTCTTCGCTTGTTCCTCATTGTACAATGGAAGATATTCTGTCAATAAAGGGCGAGGCCCAACAAAGCTCATATCACCTTTGAGGATATTTATTAACTGAGGTAATTCATCCAAACTTGTTTTCCTTAAAAATTTACCATAGAAAGTCAATTCGGATTGACCAAATGGAGAACCGTTCCTCATCGTTCTGAATTTAATTATTTTAAATTTGTCTCCTCTGAATCCGATTCTTTCCTGAATAAAAAAAACCGGTCTTTCAGAAAAAATTAAAATAAAGAGTGTAATAAGGACTATCAGTGGAAATAATGCCACTATGGCCAAAGAGGCAAAAAGAAAATCAAAAATGGGTTTTACAATCCTTCGATACATTGCTTTTGGAGTCTTACGAATTTTAAAGCCTTTTTTCTATTTTTGTTTCAAAAATAGCTTCTATTTAATTAATGATTGCTTTCCCCAATGCCAAAATTAATCTTGGCTTAAATATAATTTCTAAAAGACCTGATGGTTTTCACAACCTTGAAACATGTTTTTATCCTGTAAAAATTTTTGATTCCCTTGAAATACTTCATTCCGATCAGTTCGAGTTTACTCATTCCGGAATAGAAAGTTCTTCCGGAGAAGACAATCTGGTAATAAAAACCTACAGGTCGATGCAAAAGAAATATGGTATTGGCCAGGTAAAGATTCACCTTCACAAAGCAATTCCAATGGGTGCGGGTTTGGGAGGAGGTTCTTCAGATGCTGCATTTGCTGTCAAGCTTCTTAACGAATTATTTCAACTTGGCCTTTCAACGACCGAAATGGAAGATATAGTCGCTCCAATTGGTAGTGACTGTCCATTCTTTGTGAACAATAAAGCAGTAATAGGAAAAGAAAAAGGTAATGTATTTTCTCCTGTCAATCTGACTTTAGATGGTTATTATGGATTATTGGTATTTCCACCATTTGGAGTTTCCACAAAAGAGGCCTACAGCAAAGTTAAACCAAAAGCTCCTTTGTATCCTTTGCAAGAAGTTATACAAGGTGACATTTCACAATGGAAAGATAAATTGCATAACGATTTTGAAGATTCGGTTTTTGAAATCTACCCTATGCTAAATGATATCAAGGAAAAACTGTATTCCTCCGGAGCTATATATTCATGTATGAGCGGAAGCGGGTCCACGATGTTCGGAATATTTACAGAGAAAGATCATCTTCTCAATATATCATTATCAGGTTGCACTACATTTTCTTTTTCTTTTTGAATTACCTCGGTAGTGTTTTATACATTATCAGCCCTATGGAAGCAAACACCAAATTGGGAAGCCAGGCAGCCAACAAAGGGCTGAGGGTACCTGCATTAGCTATGCTTCGGCTCATAATTACAAATATGATATAGATAAAGGCCAACAAGAAGCCAAATGCAATCTGAAAACCTGCGCCTTCTCTTGTCTTTCTAGCTGAAACCACCACACCTATAACTGTAAGGATAATGATTGCAAAAGGATATGTATATCGTTCATACATCTCAATTTCATATACTGCGACACTCTCAACACCTTTATCTCTTAATTCTTTAATATAAGAATTAAGCTCGGGTAGTGTAAAAGTTTCATGAAGCAAATATGTACTTTCAAAATCTTTAGGATAAAGGTTTATAGTGGTATCTGTGCGTGTTCCAAAACTGATAAATTCCTTCCCATCTACAAACTTTCGTACCATGTAATTTTCCAGCTCCCACTTCTTCTTATCTGGCACCCAGGTAATCCTCATCGCTTTCAGTTTGCTTTTCAAATTTTTCCCGTCAATTGTTTCTAAAGTAAACTGATATCCAGTGCTGATCTGATTGTTATAACTTTCCATGTATACATAGGTCTCTGGAGCTATTTTGAGATGCACATTTCTTCCCTCATAATAAAATTGATCTTTTACATAGACGTTTTCAAAAGCAACTCGTTCCTTATTTGCTTTTGGCAGAAGCCATCCAATCAGGATAAAGATAAAAACTGCAATCATACTGGCCCCCATTAGATATGGTAAAAGCATTCTTCTAAAGCTTATTCCTCCGTTCAGAATTGCAATGATTTCAGTATGCGAGGCCATTTTTGCTGTTACGAATACAGTTGCGATAAATACTGTAATCGGGCTCAGCATATTGGCTATGTATGGAGCAAAGTTTAAATAATACTTCATAACCAGTTTAAAGGGGGCATGGCTATTTATGAAGTCATCATTTTTCTCAGTAAAATCAATTACACAAATAATCGCCACTAAAAGTATTACTGTAAAAAAGAAAGCACTTAAAAATTTCTTTAAGATATATCTGTCTATAATTTTCACTTTAAATCAGTTTATAGTCTTGTCATTATTTTTTTAACAGTCAAGTCTTTCCATTCAGAAAATGTTCCCTCCTCAATTTTAGTCCTGGCCTCGTTCATCAACCAAAGGTAAAAAGTAAGATTTTGCAAAGTTGCAATCTGCGCACCTAAAATTTCTTTTGAAGCGACCAGATGTCGCAGATAAGCTTTGGTATAATAATTTTTCAGGAAAGAAGGCAAACCGGGATCAATTTCAGAAAAGTCACTTTTCCATTTCTCATTTTTTATATTGATAATTCCTTCAGTTGTAAAAATCATTCCATTTCTCGCATTTCTGGTAGGCATTACACAATCAAACATGTCAATTCCCAAAGCTATTGATTCCAGTAAATTGGCAGGAGTTCCAACTCCCATCAGATATCTTGGTTTCTCCCACGGAAGTACTGAGCAAACAATCTCTGTCATTTCGTACATAATCTCAGCGGGTTCCCCTACAGATAGCCCGCCAATTGCATTTCCTTCACGGTTAAAAGAAGCAATTTTCTCAGCAGAAGCCAGCCTCAGATCTTTAAAACAACTTCCTTGAACGATTGGAAACAAGGTCTGACTATATCCATAATTAGGTTCTGTAGAATCGAATCTGTCACAGCATCTTTTAAGCCAGCGATGTGTCATTTCCATAGATTTCCTGGCATACCTGTATTCACAAGGATATGGTGTACATTCGTCAAATGCCATGATGATATCAGCCCCGATGGTCCTTTGAATATCCATCACATTTTCCGGGGTAAAGGTATGTTTGCTACCATCTATGTGAGAAGCAAAAGTTACCCCCTCCTCTTTAATCTTTCTGGTGCCCGACAACGAATAAACCTGATACCCACCACTATCCGTCAAAATAGGTCTGTTCCAGCCATTAAATTTATGAATACCTCCAGCCTTAGACAATACATCTAATCCTGGACGCAAATACAAGTGATAGGTATTACCTAATATGATCTGTGCGTTGATATCACTTTCCAGTTCTCGTTGGTGGATACTTTTAACTGTCCCTGCAGTTCCAACAGGCATAAAAATAGGAGTTTTAATTTCTCCATGGTCTGTTTGAATTGTTCCAGTCCTTGCCTTACTTTTTTTGTCTGTTGATTGTATTTTAAAAACCATTCTTGCTAAATCAATTCACAAAAATATCTTAATTCTTATTAATTTTAATTTTTAATTTTCGCCTGATGGGGATTCTTACAGTTTTATTTATAATATCCGCAATCATTCAGGCTGTTTATATACTTTTTGTATTTTCCCGACTTTGGTTTTATAAAGAAAATACAAGGACTGTTGAAACAGTAAAAGTCAGCGTAATTATCTGTGCAAGGAATGAAAAAGATAATTTAGCAAAACTTATTCCGAGCCTTTTAGCCCAACAACATCCTGATTTTGAAATTATTCTTATTAATGACAGATCTGAAGACGATACTGGGGAATTTATACAAAAACAATTTCCTCAAGATTCAAAGTTCAGATTTATTAATATAGAATCTTTGCCAGAAGGTTGGAATGGGAAAAAATATGCTTTAAAACAAGGAATCAACGTTGCAAAGGGTGAAATCATACTTCTTACTGATGCAGATTGCCTTCCGGCTTCTGAATTCTGGATTAAATCAGTGGCGGAAAAATTCACTTCATGTACATCACTAGTTCTTGGTTATTCCCCTTATTCAAAAGAAAATACATTTTTGAATAAAATAATACGCTTTGAAACCGTTTATACTGCAATGCAATACTTCTCCCTGTCATTAGCCGGGATGACATATATGGGAGTCGGCAGAAACCTTGCCTACCGCAAACAGACACTTTTGCAATCTAAGTCCCTGGACAAATATTGTAGTGTACAAGGAGGTGATGATGATCTTACTGTGCAGGAAATTTCACTATATTCAAAATCAGCAATCGTAACAAAAAAATGTAGTCAGACTATTTCAATACCAAAAAACACTTATAGACAATGGTTTAAACAAAAGCTACGGCATTTGTCTGTAGGAAAACTTTATACTCTAAAAAGCAAACTAATTTTAGGGATATTCGTAATGGCCAATCTAGGATTTTATGCTAGCTTTTTGTTAATGGTTTATCTTGAAAGTATTCATCAAATTATTATAATTGTATTTATTTTGAGAACTTTGTTGATAATTTCTAATTTTGTGTTGATAACTCAAAAGCTAAAAGATTCCTTAGCATGGTATTGGTTCCCCATTTTAGATTTCTTTTATTATCTAAATTATCTTTTGGTTGGCATATCTGCCTTATTTTCAAGAAAAATTAAATGGATTTAAGTAATAAGCAATTTTCAGAAAAGGCTAAAAAAGATTTTCAACTTATAGAGCTGGCCAAAGAGCGCGGTGATGAAAAAGCCTACGCAGAATTAATGCAACGGTATAAAAAGCCTGTTTACCATATGATTCTAAAAATGGTAAGAAATGTTGATGATGCCGAAGATCTTACCATTGAAGCATTTGCCAAAGCATTTAAAAATCTGAAAAAATTCAATCCTGAGTTTACATTCAGTACATGGCTTTTCCGGATTGCTACCAATAACTGTATCGATTTTATTCGCAAGAAAAAGCTTGATACCTTTAGTATCAGTAACACTTTCAAGGATGACAATGGAGACAATGTTGATATTGACATAAAAGATGGCAGCCTGAACCCTCAGGAAGAGGCTATTAAATCTGAAAAAGTTGAAATCATTCAGACTATAGTAACAAAACTTCCTCCAAAGTATCAGGTATTAGTAAAACTGAGATATTTCAATGAGCTCTCCTACGAAGAAATTGCTGCTGAAATTGATGCACCTCTTGGAACCGTAAAGGCCCAATTGCACAGAGCAAGAGAATTGCTCTACGATCTGGTTAAAAACAGAAAAGACGCTATCTAAACTTTGGATTTAATAAAAAAATACTTTCCAGGATTATCTTCAGATCAAATTTCCAAATTTGAAAAACTAGGAGAATTATATAAAGAATGGAATCAAAAGATCAATGTTATTTCCCGCAAAGACATTGATCTTTTGTATGAACGTCATATACTTCACTCTTTGGCAATTGCCAAAGTCATTCAATTTAAACCTCAGACGACTGTTCTGGATATTGGCACAGGAGGAGGATTTCCGGGAATTCCGCTAGCTATATTCTTCCCTGATACTGATTTTTTACTGGTAGATTCAATCGGTAAAAAAATAAAAGTGGTAGAAGAAGTAAGCTCCGGAGCAGGTTTGCTTAATGTTAAAGCCAGACAAGCAAGAGCAGAGCAAATTCCTGAAAAATTTGATTTTGTTGTTAGTCGCGCTGTCACTACTCTGGATGAAATTGGAAAATGGGCAAAAGGCAAATACTTAAAAGGTGGATTTAATGACCTTGATAATGGTCTTCTTTACCTGAAAGGCGGAGATCTTACTGAAGAGTTGAAAAACATAAAATCCTTTCAGATTACTGATATAAGTAAATTCTTTGAAGAAGAATTTTTTGATACAAAAAAAGTAGTCTACGTGCCTGCTACAGGATGGAAATAAAAAATAAAAAAGCCCCGAATAGGGGCTTTTTTATTTTAGTATCTGTAAGAATCTGATTTAAAAGGACCTTCAACCGCGACGCCAATATATTTAGCCTGATCAGAAGAAAGGACATCCAGTTCTACACCGATTTTTTCAAGGTGTAAGCTGGCAACTTTTTCATCCAGGTGCTTAGGCAAAGTATAAACTTTGTTTTCATACTTGGATGCATTCTGCCAAAGCTCAAGCTGAGCCAGAGTTTGATTAGTGAAAGAGTTAGACATTACAAAAGATGGGTGACCTGTTGCACAACCAAGATTTACAAGTCTTCCTTCTGCAAGCACGATTACATCTTTACCTTTTACAGTATATTTATCAACTTGAGGTTTAATTGTATCTTTTGTAGAACCATAGTTTTTATTTAACCATGCCATGTCGATTTCATTGTCAAAATGGCCGATGTTACAAACAATGGCTTTGTCTTTCATTGACTCGAAATGTCTTCCTACAATGATATCCTTGTTTCCTGTTGCAGTAACAACAATGTCAGCTCTTTTTACTGCATCATCCATTTTCTTCACTTCGAAACCGTCCATAGCAGCTTGAAGAGCACAGATTGGATCTATTTCAGTAACAATAACTCTTGCTCCTGCACCTCTTAAAGACTGAGCAGAACCTTTTCCTACATCTCCATACCCAGCAACAACTGCAACTTTACCAGCCATCATAATATCTGTTGCTCTTCTGATAGAATCTACCAGAGACTCTTTACAGCCGTATTTATTGTCGAATTTAGACTTTGTTACAGAATCATTGATGTTGATTGCAGGCAGAGGAAGTGTTCCGTTTTTTACACGCTCATGCAGTCTCAATACACCAGTTGTAGTTTCTTCAGAAATACCTCTGATACCTTTAACTAGTTCTGGGTATTTGTCTAATACCATATTAGTCAAATCTCCTCCATCATCAAGGATCATATTAAGAGGTTTTCTATCTTCTCCAAAAAACAGGGTTTGCTCAATACACCAGTCAAACTCCTCCTCATTCATACCTTTCCAAGCATATACAGAAGTTCCTGCAGCAGCAATCGCAGCAGCAGCATGATCCTGTGTAGAAAAGATGTTACAAGATGACCAGGTAACTTCTGCACCTAATTCTATAAGTGTTTCAATAAGTACAGCAGTCTGAATTGTCATGTGAAGACAACCTGCAATTCTGGCACCTTTCAAAGGCTTAGAAGGACCAAATTCTTTTCTCACAGACATTAAACCTGGCATTTCAGCTTCTGCCAGTTCTATTTCTTTTCTTCCCCATTCTGCTAGGGAAAAGTCTTTTACTTTGTATTTGATATACGTCTCAACCATTTGATAGGAAAAGTTAAAATTGAGTTTAAATTTTTTTTCTCTTTAGCAAATATACCCAGTTGGTTTATTAAATTCAACGAAATCAGATCATTTGTCATTAATATCAAGAAACTCAACCTCTTTAAATTGAAATGAGTGTATATTTTCATTCTCTTTGATCAAAAGTTGACCTATTTCATCTACTCCAATGACCATCCCTTTAAATACATTTTCTTTTGTCTTATAAAAACATATTTCCCAAACCCTGAATAAATTATCAATGTATCTGTTTTTCAAACTTTCTATTCCTCCATTTCTTAATTGTAAATAATTTTTTTCCAGAATTGAAAGAAACTCATTTAAGAGAACGTTCCGGTCAAATTCTTTTGCAAGAATTTTGACTAAAGAAGTAGCCTTGCCCTCCGAAAATTCAATCTGATTGATATTGATGCCAATTCCTACTATTGAAGTTTCAATCTTTGAAGATTTAATAAAATTTTGTATTAAAATTCCGCAAATTTTCTTATCCTCAAAAAAAATATCATTGGGCCATTTTACTTTGATCTTTTTCCCCAGATAAGTTGTTAAAAACTCAGATACGGCAAGTGAAATTGTAATATTCAGTTGAAATTGCTCTGTAGGAGAAAGAAAAGAAGGTTTTAAAATGAGTGAAAACATCAGATTTTTACCTTCTTGAGATTCCCATGAATTACCCCTTTGCCCCTTTCCTGCAGTTTGGAAATTTGCAATGATAGTCGTTCCTTCCGTAATATTCGGACTTTGAACCATCTCTGCAGCAATTTCATTGGTTGAATGACAAGATGGCAGATAAATCAAAGGTTTTCCGATAAAAAGCGTGTTGGCTGTAATATTGTACAAGGTATTTCTATATTTGTAGATGAACTAAGAATCAAAATTAATTTTAATTTAAGAGTGAAAGAAAAAATAGTTAAAGAAAAAGAAGATCTGAAAGACTTGATAGTATCAGGAATGAAGGAAAAAAAGGCTACTAATATAACAATAATAGATTTAAAAAGTATTAAGAATGCAGTGGCGGATTATTTTATTATCTGTACTGGTGGTTCGGATACACAAATTGATGCAATTGCAGACTCAATAGAAGAAGAAGTTTATAAAGGAATAGCTCAAAATCCATGGCGCAAGGAGGGTAAAACCAACAAAGAGTGGATACTTCTGGATTATGTACAAGTGGTAGCACACGTTTTTAAGCGCGACAGAAGACAATTTTATGGACTCGAAGAACTTTGGGGAGACGCCAAAATCATTAATATTGAAGATTAATTTAATTTTTTATAATAAGCAAGATGACTGATAATAAATCCAAGAAGAAGATCATTCCAAAATCACCACAAAAACCAAATTATCAGATATGGGTTATAATTATCCTCCTGTTGCTGGTATTTGGTATTACCTACTTTAACAAGAACAATTCTGTCATTGAAATTGACAAGAAAAAGTTTGAAGACATGTACCTGAGCCATGACGTAAAAAAGGTAGTGGTAGTAAACGGAAAATATGTAGAGGTATATCTTAAAGATACAGCTCTTGAAAATGAGAAGTACAAAGATAAATTCGCTCAGAGAGGGCCGTTTGCCCTTACGCAGGGACCTCATTTTCAATTCCAAATAAGTTCCGCTGAAAAATTTGAAGAAGATTTGGATAAACTCGCAAGCAAGGTACCAAAAGACCAAAGAGCTGCTTATGAAGTTGACAATGATAGATCTGATTTTTCTACCTTCCTTGTAAACTGGGGATTATTATTCCTTATTCTACTAGGGTTCTGGTTCCTTATGAGAAGAATGACCTCAGGCGGTCCTGGCGGTCAGATTTTCAATATTGGCAAATCTAAAGCGGCATTATTTGATGCAGAAAATAAAGTAAAAATCACTTTTGCTGATGTGGCCGGCCTGGAAGAAGGCAAAGAAGAAGTAAAAGAAATTGTAGACTTCCTTAAGAATCCTACCAAGTTTACTAAACTGGGTGGTAAAATTCCTAAAGGGGCGCTCCTGATAGGCCCTCCGGGGACTGGTAAAACTTTGCTTGCAAAAGCTGTTGCAGGAGAAGCAGGCGTGCCATTCTTCTCTCTTTCCGGTTCTGACTTTGTAGAAATGTTTGTCGGAGTGGGAGCTGCACGGGTACGAGACCTATTCAAGCAGGCTAAAGAAAAAGCACCTTGTATTATCTTCATAGATGAAATTGATGCTATTGGACGCTCAAGAGGTAGAGGCCAGATTCCTGGAGCTAATGATGAGAGAGAAAACACCCTTAACTCACTACTAGTGGAAATGGATGGATTTTCTACTGATTCTGGAGTAATCATACTTGCAGCTACAAACAGACCTGACGTTCTTGACTCTGCTCTTTTGAGACCAGGACGTTTTGACAGACAAATTAGCATTGACAAACCAGATATTGTCGGAAGAGAACAAATCTTCAATGTTCATTTAAAACCCTTAAAGCTGTCCAAGGAACTCGATGCTAAAAAACTGGCAGCACAAACTCCCGGCTTCGCAGGAGCCGAAATAGCAAACGTTTGTAACGAAGCAGCTTTAATTGCAGCAAGAAAAGATAAACAGGAGATAGATATGAATGATTTTCAAGATGCTATTGACCGTGTTATTGGTGGTCTTGAAAAGAAAAATAAAATTATTTCTCCAGAAGAGAAAAAGATCGTTGCATACCATGAAGCAGGTCATGCCGTTGCTGGTTGGTTCCTGGAACATGCAGATCCTTTGGTAAAAGTAAGTATTGTTCCTAGAGGTATAGCAGCCCTTGGATACGCCCAATACCTGCCAAAAGAGCAGTTCCTTTACACTACTGAGCAGCTGTTTGACGAGATGTGCATGACACTTGGAGGAAGAGCTGCAGAAGAAATTGTTTTTGGTAAGATATCTACCGGTGCATTAAGTGATCTTGAAAGAATCACTAAAATGGCTTACAGCATGGTAACCATGTACGGTATGAATACTAAAATCGGGAATATTTCATTTTACGATTCAAAACAAAGCGAATACTCTTTTAACAAGCCGTATTCAGAAGCTACCGCCGAGACAATTGACCAGGAAGTAAGGACAATTATTCAGGAAGCGTACGATAGAACCAAACAACTTCTTTCGGATAAAAGAAATGAGCTTGAGTTAATTGCTCAGGAACTTCTTAAAAGAGAAATTATTTTCCAGACTGATCTGGAGGTGTTAATCGGAAAAAGGCCATTTGAAAGAGAAACAACTTATCAGGCTTACACGAATAGAAAAGTATCTGGCGACGGTAATGTTGACTTGAACACTAATGCCTTGAAAAATCTTGAAGATGAGCACAAAGCAAAGATTTCAGAGCAGGAAAAAAAGAAAGAATCAGAATCTCAGTCTCCTGAAAAGGTAAGACAAGAAGAAGAAGGAGATCAGCCGAATAATTAATGGGATTCAATTTATCAAAAGACAAGATTTTTAATAAAATAAGGAGTGCGAGTTCTGCCGTTCAGGGAGCAGCTCGCACTCCTGACTTTTCCTCCCCTATCTATGGCATAGATAAATCTGAAGATCCGGAAATATCATTTGCAGAAAAATTTACGCAGGCAGGGGGTACTTTCATCTACTGCGAATCAACTGTTCACTTCCAGAACGCATTTGTCAAATTTGTAAAGCAGAAAAAAAAATGTACTTCTTATAGTGCTGAAACACTTATAAGTGAAATGGCAGGAGATTTTGGAATAAAGTGCCAGAATAAAATTGATAAACTTTCAGATAATAATCTGTTCATATCAAGTTGTGAATCCCTGTTAGCAGATTCAGGGAGTATAATAGTTTCTTCCAATCAACAACAGATTCAATCTCCGTTGTACTTCCACTCTAACGTTCATATCATCGTTGCATTTGTTGGCCAGGTCTTACTTTCCCGCAATGATGGAATCAGACATCTAGAAGAAAAGTATCAGAAAAATTCACCATCTTTGGTCTCTATTTTAACAGGATCAAAATCTTCTGCAAATGCAGAGCAACGTCCAAAGGAAGTTGTTTTGTTTTTAATTGATGAAACAGGTAATTAATTCGCTTTTCCCAGGGAAAAAAATATTTTTCGCTTCAGACTTCCACCTTGGTGTCCCAACTGCTGAGGAAAGCCTTCTTCGAGAAAAAAAAATTGTAGCTTGGTTGGATTCAATCAGAAATGAAGCTCAGGCAATTTATCTATTGGGTGATTTATTTGATTTCTGGTTTGAATATAAACATGCAATTCCCAAAGGTTTTATCAGGCTTCAGGGCAAACTGGCAGAATTATCAGATGCTGGCATTCCAATTTATATTTTTACAGGAAACCATGATATGTGGATATTTAATTACTTCACTGAAGAATTAAATATTCCGGTTTACAGAAATCCAATAGAACTAACTGTTGCAGGCAAAGAATTTCTGATAGGGCATGGTGATGCTTTGGGGCCGGGAGAAAGGACCTTTAAATTGCTCAGGAAATTCTTTCATAATCCCATATGTCAATTTCTTTTTAGCTGGATCCATCCGGATATTGGTATAGGACTTGCAAACTATTTCTCCAAAAGCAGCAGAAACAAAACCCGTAAACATGGAGAGGAGTTTCTGGGCGATAAAGAATTTCTTTACCAGTATTGCATCGAACAGGAAAATCTAAAACACAGGGATTATTATATTTTCGGCCACAGACATCTGAAACTTGAGATGAAAGTAGGCGCTAATTCCGTTTATATGAATATTGGAGACTGGATTAATTATTATACCTATGCAGAATTTGACGGAAATAAACTTGAGCTTAAAGAATTCAGGAATTAAATATTTTATTTCCTCAATCCTATTATTCATTTCTTTCCAAAGTTCATTCTCACAGGAAAATGATCTCAAGTTTATAAAATCTGTAAAAATCAGCAATACTGTAAAAAAAGTCTCTATAGACACCTATTCCAATTTTTATACTGCTGATGCCAACGGCAATGTCAGTAAATTTGATTCTGATGGTAATTATCTGTTAAACTTTTCTCCTCAGAAAAAAAGTAATGTTACATTGCTGGAAGCATGGAGAAATGTTAACATCTTTGTCTTCTACAGAAACTTTCAGCAGTTCCTGTTTTTAAACAGATTCCTCACCCCCTCTCCAAATACAGATATAAATGAAGAGCTTGTAGGCTTTGCCAGAATAGCCGCCCCTTCATCCGACAATAATATATGGATTGTGGATGAGACGGACTTTTCTCTGAAAAAATATAATCTGACTTTTCATAAACTAGACATCAGAAATCCTCTTGAGCTAATTTTGAACCCCCAGAATTATGATTTAACCTATTTGAGAGAGTACCAGAATTTATTATTTATAAATGACAAAAACTCTGGAATTCTGATATTTGACAATATGGGTAATCTCAAAGAAAGAATTCAAGTACAAGGATTGGATTATTTCAGCTTTATCAAAAACAATCTTTATTACATTAAAGACAACAAGCTTGTTATTCTTGACCTTTACACTAAAAATGTAAGAGAGATAGAACTCCCAATCGAAAAATCCTATAATTTTGCTCTTTTAAGCGACCAAAAGGCTTTCCTTTTTGATCAAGAATCTGTTGATATTTTTTCTTTCTCTCTTCCCTAGAGGCTTTCACTAACTAATTAGTTATCAATACATAATATTTCCACAAAAAACATTTCCTGAGTATCACAACTTAATTTTATAAAAAGGAGGTATGTGATGAGAAGGATATTTTATAGCATAATAATTTTTTCCCTGGTTTTGGGGTCCTGCAGTAGCAAAGGCAGGTCAAGAGGCAAATCCTATATGAATACCAAAGGCGTAAACAAGGGAAATGTCTCTGCCAGTTCGTCAACAAAAAAGCAAGAAGCCGAAGAAAGCAATGTTGATTCTGATGGTTATGCTTACAGCTTTCCCAGAACCAGAATAAATTTTCAGGGAGCTTCAGGAATGGGCATGGGAGGAAGTTATGCATCCACCTATTTCGCTGGTGAAGACAAGAAAATTGCCGCAGAAAAGAAACATCCATCAAAGCCTTCACCAACAGTCAAAAAATCTTATACTGACAGTACTGCATTTATAGAACGAAGTTATCCGGAGACGGACTCTGCATATAGCAGCAATAAAGACATGGATACTAGCTCGTATAAGCAGGAATGGCAGCAATATAACTGGTAAAACTATGAAAAAGATTTTAATAGCTCTTTCATTGATAATGGTAGTTTTCGGGTTTGGATGTAAAAACCAAACCGGATCTGAAAGTTATAGCATCAATACTGAGCGGGAGTTGCCTAAAGGCGCATCCCAAAACACGGAATACAATTATAATAGCGCAAGTCCCGAAGCCGAAAACGGTCCTATTGAAGGACAACAGGGGGCACACGGTACCAATGCATGGTTTTTCAATGGGAGAACTAAAGAATAAAATCAAAAATAGCAATGCTATGAAATGGATATTCAAATCGGGATTGTTAATGATGGCTGTGGGTATAATGTTTTCTTGTGGCAGAGATTACGAAACTGTTGATGCTGCATTTAAAGACACTTTAACAATAAATGGAGTACCCAATGAAGTGCTTCAAGACAAAGATCCCGCAAATCTTGTAGATACCAAACCGTCTGATCCCGGAGAAACTGAGGCTGCTCCCGGAGCAGCTGAGGCTGACACAAAGAAAGCCGACGCTCAAGCTAGCGAGAGTGACAGTACAGACAATAAGTAACAGTATAACTATTCTGGTATTTGATTCGATTCAACATACCAGAATAGTTTTAAAACAATATTTTATTTTATAGGTATTTTTTATAAAAATGATATTCAACGTCATATTAATGAGATTTATTAAATAAATTGGTTAATAGACATTTTTAAAGCAAATTGTACTTCACTAACAATTTAAGGTAAGTTAATATGATGGTGAGAAATAGCATTTTGGTTTTGACTTTAGCACTCCTTGCCTCATTATTTAACAGTCTGTATTCAGGAACAGGACAGTTGACGCTGACAAAAAATGAAATCAAAAAAGAATATAAAAAAGCAGATTATATATCTAAATATGACAGTCTTTTAAAAGAGTTCGGGCAAAACAAAATATTACCTCAAGGTTACGAACTGCAAGCTTTAATCGCCCTATCACATTTCCCTGAGCTAAAAGGAGTGAAAATTAAGTTTGTAATGAAGCCTGCTTATATTCCCCTTACTTCTCAACCAAATCTATGGACAGTTCTAAGAAAAACGGACCGAAGAGAATATTTGGTAATTATCAGCAGTCAGAGCAGTCCAATCATGGATAATATAATTCTCAAAAGTTTGTCATTTAATGCTCAGATTGGCGTAATAGGTCATGAACTCGCTCACACAGCTTTTTACATCAATAAAAGTGGAGAAGAATTGGCATCTGTTGCTCTGGATTATATATTTCCTAATACAAGATCTCAGTTTGAAAAAGATACCGACCGCCGGACCATAAGACATGGTTTAGGGTGGCAACTTTATGAATATGCAGCTTATGTGAGGAGTCTTCCCGAAATGGAAGGTGATAATGAGTGGATTGACCAGTATTACATGAGTCCCCAAAAAATACTGGAATACATGGCATTATTACCAGAATACTCTCTTAACCAGTAAATTGCCACAACTTAATAAAGTTTTACCGCCTTTGCTGCTCAAGGAAAGATTGAAGAATAATCGTAGCGCTGATTTTATCAATATTGCCTTTTTCTCTCCTGTCCTTCTTTTTCATTCCTCCGGCAATCATAGCGTCTAGAGCCATCGAACTTGTAAATCTTTCATCTATAAAGTGAATAGGTATTGCAGGAAGTGCTTTGATTAGTTTCTCAGAAAATGCCTTTACATACTTAGCATTTTCAGAGTCATTATTATCCAAAGTTTTGGGCATACCCACAACGAAGGTTTCAACATCTTCTTTACTGCAGTATGCTTTTAAAAAATCCAGGACTTTGGATTCGTCAATTGTATCTAGTGCAGTTGCAATGATTTTTAATGGATCCGTTACAGCCAATCCAACCCGCTTTCTTCCATAATCTATAGCCAATATTCTACCCATAATTTAAATAATTAATATTCATAAACCCAGATGTCAGCCCAATTACGATTTACTTCCGGATTGTGATGAAACGCCGTCACCTTTTTAGGAGTCTGTTTTAAAAGAAATGGCCCTGCCCCTATAGTTATAACTTTACCCATTTTTAGTCCACCTATTTTATCTTTATCCAACTCCACATTATAAAATTTCCCCTTCACCTTTTGAGCCTCGAAGTAGTAATTTATTGATTGAACAGAAATAAGATTCAGAGAATCATTCTTAGTACCTTCAATTTCAGACACATACATTTTTGCCTGGGCAAGAGCCGTTGGCTTCATATGCTGGACAACAAGGTAAATTGTAAAACTGATATTGGTAATAAGAAATATCAGAACCATTAATTTAGCTGATAGATAGTTATAATTTACTATGAAATAAATAATCCCGTAAGAAATAGTAATTAGAAAGAAAGGTACAAGAGGCAATACATCTGCCGAGCCATGATATTTATTTGGAAAGATAATAGCCCAGATTGCATATACTCCCAACGTACCCGAAATGACATAGTTTTTAGCTCTTGGATAGTCAAAGCTTAACAAAATGATGATTCCAAAAAAAGTACAAAAAAGAATTCCAATCGAAATGATAAGTGTAAATGGACTTTTGTCAATCCAAAAACCTCCAAGACCATCTGCCCAAAGGTTTTCTAAAAAACTAAATACCTGAGTAACTTTAAAATTCGTTAATCCGGATATAAAGTAGTTTTTTATATAATCAACGGCAAGACTCAGGAATTCAGGCCATCCGGTAGCAATAATTACAGGCATAAGCCAAAGAGCCACTCCAAGTAAAAAATACCCTATACAAGGGAGGAATTTATTGTTACTAATAAAAGCATACAAAAGAGGAACAATCAGAAAAGGAAGGTATGCTAATTTTATACCCAATACCAGGCCGGCAACAAAACATCCTTTGTAAACCTGCTTTATTTGATAGTGATCCGGAACAAGGTAATAGAAACATGCCATTAAGCCCGACACAGCCAGCACATCAGGGAGATATCTGTTACTGGTAAGCCATATAGCCTGACTAAAGAATATTAACAATGCTGTGAGGCCTCCTTCAAGGGATACCAGAGGAACCTGGAGAACGTTTAATGTAAAATAAATAAGTAAAAAAAGTCCAAGCGCTCCAATCATGGAAAATGCGACTGGCAAGTTACCTGTAATAAAATAAGCGCCCTTTGTAATTGCGACAAACAAAGGAGCTCCGACAAAATTCGAATGGTGTAGCGCCCAATCGAACTCCATTACACTTATTGCATAACGAAGATTTTCTACATCTTCCACATAATAAAGTGATGTTAGAATCCTGCTAATCAGGCACAGCAAAAGAAGGATAATATTTGGAATGTAAATTCTCAAAAATAAAAATATTATTTATTATTATTTTACAATTTTTTCCAAAACTAAGCAAATTAAATACATCATTTATACCGATAAGTATAAATTATTTGCAGATTAACAGAAATAAAAACACGCTAAATTTGCTTAATTCTGAATGCATCATTTAAATGAAACTTTCTATTCAATATGGAGGAATATAAGAGGGATGCTCCAAAAAGGTTGTATGAAATCCATTTTAATAAATTTACTACAAACCTTTTTTTTAATCCAGCTTTCTATTCCATATATTAACCTTTACATTCATCAGTTTGAATAATAGTAGGGAGAAAGAATTAACAAACTGTAAGAATTTATGATTTGATTATCTTAAATTAATAACTTTACAAGCGATAATTGGTTATAGAATGTACAACAAATAGTTAAATTTTTTTAAACGTGACTCAAAAAACAAATCCTAGAAAATACTACAAATTCCCAATTTTTCTGGCACTAGCTGTGATTTGCGGAATCTTCATCGGCGCTGTTATGAACAGTGACGGAAGTAAGAATAATATTACCCAGAGCTTTAAAAGGTATTATGAAATTCTAAATTATGTGGATAATGATTATGTTGATACTGTCAACATTGACGAGCTGGTAGATTTTTCCATTGTAAAAATGCTGGAAAAACTTGATCCCCACACTGCTTATATTCCCAAAAAAGACATTGATATTGCCAGATCTCAATTAGAAGGTGACTTCGAAGGAATTGGTATTGAATTTAATATTATTAAAGACACTATATATGTTGTTGCACCCATTAGTGGAGGTCCATCTGAGGCAGTTGGACTGATGGCTGGAGACAAAATAGTAAAGGTTGATGATAAATCAGTTGCCGGGGCTGGTATCACCAATGGTGACGTATTCAGTAAACTAAGAGGACCAAAAGGGACTAAAGTAAAAGTCTCCATTATAAGAAAGAATGCTAAAAAACCTCTGGATTTTGTTATCACACGTGATAAAATACCTACCTATTCTGTAGATGTATCTTATATGGTCGATCAGACAACCGGCTACATCAAAGTCAGTAGATTTTCTGCCAATACCTATACAGAATTCAAACAAGCGCTCACTGGCCTAAAAGCCAAAGGTATGAAACAACTGATTATAGATCTGAAAGATAACCCTGGAGGTTACATGGATAGGGCTACAAGAATTGTTGATGAACTATTGGATGATAGAAAACTGATTGTTTATACTGATGGAAAAGATCCTCGTTATGACTCAAGGATCGAAGCTTACATGAATGGTGATTTTGAAAAAGGTCCTGTTATTGTATTGATAAACGAAGGTAGTGCTTCCGCATCTGAAATCGTCTCGGGTGCTTTGCAGGACAATGACAGAGCTTTGATTGTAGGTAGAAGATCATTTGGAAAAGGTTTGGTTCAGATGCCGATCCCGCTTAGTGACGGATCTGAATTAAGACTGACAATATCCAGATATTATACTCCAAGCGGCAGAAGTATTCAGAAGCCATATGATAAAAATAATTCTGATGACTACAGCTCTGATCTTCTGAAAAGATACCAGCATGGAGAGTTTTTCCATGCAGATAGCATTAAGTTTAATGACTCTTTAAAATATAAAACAACGAAAGGTAGATTTGTATATGGAGGAGGAGGCATCATGCCTGACATCTTTGTCCCAAGAGATACCACCGCATTTACTACCTATCTTGTAGAACTCTTTAACAAGAATATTATCAGAGAATATACTCTTGATTATTTCTCAAATAACAAAGAGGAACTTCAGAAAATGACTTTTGAAGAGTTTAAAAAATCTTTCACAGTTACTGATAAAATGCTAAAAGAGGTTGTTGACCTGGCTACTAGATCAGGAGTGAAATACAAAGAAAGCGACTTTAACAAATCTAAGAGTATGCTTCGTAATAATATCAAGGCATATATAGGAAGAGGCGTTTGGGGCAATAGCGGATTTTACCCAATCATAAATGAAACTGATGAAATCTACCTCTCGGCATTGAAGCAGTGGGATAAGGCGAAAGAAATTGAATCCGGGAAGAAGAAGAAATAGATTTAAAGCTGAAAGCTGAAAGTAAAAAGTAGAGAGGGCCGGGAAATCGGCCCTTTTTGCTTTGGGATGGCCTAAGTTCTGGGATTAATCGCAAAACTGGAAAATCATATGTTTTTCAAGTCCGATTGATGCCATCGCTTTAAGCGATGGCATCAATATAGAAAGAGATTGCCTATATTTTTAAAGCAACCTTTTTCTTTTAACCTTCAGATTATCTTAATTATTATTTAAAATTCCGGTTCAAATCCTCTGTCCTGATAAAGGATAGAAATGATCTGCTGAGCCAGGTATTTAACTCTTCGACTGCTGGTATTATTTAGAATAATGATACAGTTATTGTCCTTTGTAAATCTGATAATACAGGTATTAGCTCCTCTCCAATGACCAAAATGATAGACAATATCCGGCTCATTTTTAACCTTTCTCCAACCAAAACCATAGTTAATCCGCTTACCATTTGTCAATACTGAATAATCAAATGCTTTTTTTAATGTAGAATCAGCAACCAGAATATTCTTAGCCAAGGCACGATCCCATTTAAACAAATCAATTGTTGAGGAATAAATTCCTTTTTCCCCAACCATCCCATTCCGAAGATCATTCTCATCAGAACTGTGCCCTCCCCTGTAAGGACCATATATTCTAACTCTATTCCTTATTTTTCCTTCGTCATTAATATTATAAACGAAAGAGTTTCTCATTCCTAAAGTTTTAAAAATCCTGTTTTCTATAAATGATTCATACGATTCCTTTGATACTCTTTCTATTATTTCTGCGAGAAGAACATAGTTACTGTTGTTATAAGAGAATCTACTTCCAGGTTTAAATTGCGCAGGTGGATGAAAATTTTTATAGATATATACCAAATCTTTGTTTTTGGCTATCTCACAGCTGTCCCAATAACAGAAAAAATTAGGCAGATAATTGAGAATATTGGGGATTCCTGAACTATGATTTAACAGATTTCTGATTTTAATATCCTTATATGGAATTTCAGGCAGGTATTTTTGAATATCATCATCAAAAGAAATTTTCTTTTCTTCGCTCAACATCATTATTCCCATAGCTGTGAATTGTTTCGATACAGATGCGAGGTGAAATGAAGCACTATCTGAAAGAGGTGTTTTTTTCCTCCAATCAGAAAATCCATAAGAATTCTCATAGATGATTTTTCCGTCTTCAGAAACCAGGACACATCCATTAAACTGTTTGGAACGTCCAAGCTTTTGAACAAGGTCTCCTATTTTCGCTGATTTAGTTTTTTGAGAATGCGAGAGGTTTCCTTTAAGAGTATAATAATTCTCAACCAACTTTACATTATTAGAAATATCACTTTTTTTATTTAAAAAGGACAATTCTCCTTCCGATCCCCGAGAATCACACCCCCCAAAAAATAATATAACTAACAGTAAATAAAGTAGTTTTATCATAAATATTTTAAACCATTAACAAAACGCGTAAAAATCCGTATATGATTTTGCTTTTATTGGTTCTATTTTAAGAAATATTTAACCAAAACGGTTTAATTTGGTTTTTAATTCAAATTACGTTATTAAAAATTGATTATTATTACTAATTTTAAACTGGAAAAGAATTTTCAGTTTTTTGATCTTTAAGACAAAATGAAATCAAGGAAAAAACTTTACATTTTTACAATATTTTGTTTATTGTTATCCCATGTGGGTTTCTCTCAAGCAAAGCGTAATAAACTGTCAAGAAAATCATATCTGATGGAAGAGAAACTCAGCCTTACGGCCCAGTTGGGACTTTCATCTTACTATGGAGATTTGTGTGATAAATTTGACTGCATGCAATTCCGTCCAAACTTCGGAATTGGTATGGCATACAGATTTACTCCAAACATTTATGGAAGAGCGGAAATAAATTATGTAAGGCTGGCATCCAAAGATGTACACGAAAACAGGAATCTGGATTTCAGATCCGGAAACCTGGAAGCATATGTAGCGGGTGTATATGATTACTCCCCATATACCAAACATTTCAGACGTAGAAAACTTATAAATCCTTATGTCTTCGCAGGATTTGGGGTTACATATTTCAATCCTTATGGATCTCTGAACGGACAATGGTATAAACTCAGACCACTTCATACAGAAGGGAAATCTTACAGCCCGGTGACTGCAATCATTCCTGTAGGCATTGGATTTAGAATTAAATACACGAGACAACTAGAGTTTATGGTTGAGGGCGGTTACAGATTTACTTTTACGGATTATCTGGATGATGTAAGTTCTTATAAATTCCTAGATGAAAGTCAGTTTTCAGATCCTGTAGCAAGAGATATCTCTAATAAAGTTAAAACCGGTAATACTGAAAATTTCCAGCGAGGCAATCCTAAAAGAAATGATGGATACTTTGTATTTCAGGTAAAAGCCAGATACACCTTTGTTTCCAATATCAATAACTTCAGAGGCAGAAGCCCAAGATTCTTGAGAAAGACATACTAGTTGATTGATTATTCCAATTTTAATAAATCAAAAAAAGCCCCGAATAATTTTCGGGGCTTTTTTTATGATTTATACTTTTATAGCTTTTTATTTTATAATTATCAATTTTTTATAACTTTTTTTTAAACAATATTTTCATTTGAGAGTTATGTACTTCTCTTTGTAACAGAAGTAAGTTAACCTAATCAGTTTTTCTCAAAATACTTATTAAAAAATATAGAATTTTTAACTGGGGGCGGCTATAAACTTCCACAAACAAATTATTAGTTATTTAAAAGGCACTTAAAAACCTGTATGCCAAAAGCAAAATATAAAAAGTACGCCTTTTAAAACCGAGAAATTATCTCTTAAAAATCATAACATATGTATAGTAAACTCAAAAATACCTTTGGTTGGTTTGGGGCAGCAAAAGTTCTCTTAGCTCATGCGTTAAAGCTTAAAACAATTTCTGTAGGGTTAAAAGGCTTCAAGACGACTATTAAGTTCCGTCCATATACAGGCGATTTTGCCACAATAAGGCAAGTGATTTGGTCAGAGGAATATAATTTAGATCTTCCAAATGATCCAGAGTATATTATTGATCTTGGGGCGAACATTGGCATTTCTTCCTTAGCTCTCTCTCATCGATTTTCGAAAGCCACAATCATTGCAATTGAACCTGATATTAAAAACTTTAAACTTTTAAGTTATAATACCAGGCAATTCAAAGATATCATAAAACTTAATAATGCGATTTGGATTAAAAATGAACTTGTTTCTCTAGAAAATCCAACAGAGCAAACGAACTCTTTAATTTTTAAAAAGTCAGATAAAACAAGTGAAACAAACACTGTTCAGGCCATCACAATTAATTCTTTAATGGAGAAATTTAACATTGAAAAAATCAATCTTTTAAAAGTTGACATTGAAGGCGTTGAGAAAGAATTATTTTTACAGGGGGATAATCAATGGCTTCAAAAAGTTGATTTTATCTCAATTGAGTTTCACGATCCAAAGGTGGAGAAAGCTATAAGTGAATTGTTAAAGTCGATAAATTTCATAGAAAGTCAAAAAGGAGAAAAGAAATTATTCAGAAACGCCCTAATCTGAACTAATAGATCCAATCGGATATAATCAGCGGCCAGAAAACTTGTTTCATTGAATACATATACTTTCATTCTTTAACTTAATTGTTTCACAGTCAGATATTCTAATCAACGTTTTAAATAATTAGGGAAAAATTAAAATATGCCCTTTACATGGAAAGAATAAAAGGATTAGATACGTTCAGATTCATTTGTGCGTTTATCGTAGTTCTGGGACACTTAAGAGCTCCCGAACTAACAGGCTTTTATGGAGTTAAATATGTTCAAGGTGTTTTGAACAACTCATTTGTAGGAATTGCCGGTGTAATGATATTTTTTATCATATCTGGGTTTTGTATTCATTATCCTTATTCTAGCGGAAGGTCTTTAAATATTCAAACGTTTTACAAACAAAGGATCTTAAGAATTGGGATTCCTGCAATTATCGCAGTAGCTCTTTATTGGCTGCTTTTTAATGTTTTGTTAGGTGTTGTCTGGAGTTTGATATGTGAAGTTATATATTATCTCTTATATCCTATAATATTAAATATTCAAAGTAGAATTAGCTTAAATAAGATTCTTGTAATAGCCTTTTTTTTTAGCATTGTAATTTCCGGCTTTACTGATTACTACTCAACAGAATATAATGGAAATTTTCATAGAAATGGGTTCTTAATAACATGGATAATCGGGTTACCTGTGTGGTTATTAGGAGTGAAAGCGGCCAATGATATTTCTTACATAAAAAAAAGCAATCCCTCAAAATGGAAAATTTATAGCCTGAGAATCTTTGTCTGGGGGGCAGCATTAATTTGTTCTGTTGGCAGATTTCATTTAATTATTCCATATGCATATTCCCTATTACTCTTTTCTTTTTTAGGGTATTACTGGGTTCGAAATGAAATAGCTTTTTTTAAAGATAAAGAAGAGAATAAGTTTTTAGAATTAGGCGGACAAATTAGTTACTCTATATATTTAGTTCACATGGCTATCCCTTTTTTATGGAAGATGTACTTTTTTGATTTCAATACTGCTACAAATTGGTTTGTTTTTACATTTACAGTTCTCTGTTGTCTTTTAGCATCTGCAGGATACTATTATATAATAGAAAGGCCTTCCCATAAATTTGCAAAGAATTTTAAGTTTAAACTTGCTCAAAATTAACTTTGAGAGTTAATTATATTGTTCTTCAGAAATAGTATAGCCTTTCTTTTGTTGCGTCAAGCTTTTACCAAACCGGATACATGGTATTTCGATAAAATAATAAGATAGTGCTGCTGCGCAAATTAATATAGCAGCTATAGATAGTATGGAAGATTGTGCAATGCTGGGGGTATTGTAAAAATTGGAGTCGCCAGTAAAAAGCTGTTGCCATAAATAAATGCTATAGGAACACTTACCTAGCCATTGAATTGCTTTCCATCTTAGTGAGTATACCGGTCTATAGTGTACCACCGATTCCGGAGTAAAGTGTACCAGTTGTTCCGGAGTAAAGTGTACCAGTTTTCAATGAGTAAAAACGGATAATCCGAGATGAAAATTTACATTTCTGGAGGCTGACATTCCGGCAGAAAGTGTACCATTTTTTAATTGGCAGGTAAGATTTAAAATCGGCATGTTAAAAGATTCTCTTCTATCATGGCCAATAAATCGATACCTATGCACAAAATACGCGACATCATTAAACTTTCAGCCGATGGCTGTAGTCTCAGAAAAATCTCCCTTATAACTGGTATTCACCGGAAAGTTGTAACCTCCTATCTAAATAATCTCCAGAGCAGCTCTATATCTGCTTTACAGGCACTTGAGCTGGCTGACAATGAATTTGCTGAAATCTTTAAAAAAGATACTGAAAACACTCCTTTAAATCAGAAACAGCGCTGGTTGAATGAATTCCTTGAATATGCGCAGACTGAAATTAAACGAAAACATGTTACAAGACAGCTTCTATATGAGGAGTATACTCAGAAGTATAATAATGACTTCTACAGCTACTCACAGTTTTGCGAATATCTGAGTAAAAGGCTCCGTAATAGCGAAAAATCATTATTTCAGACATTCAATCCCGGAGAAATTATGATAGCTGACTTTGCCGGAGAACTTCTTTCATATATTGACAAAGAAACAGGAGAAGAAATTTCATGTCAGGTGCTTATAGTTACTTTGGGGTATAGTGGCTATACCTACGTAAAAGCCCTGCCTGCGCAGACTCAGGAATGCTTCATTGATGGTCTTGGCGATGCTCTTTCCTATTTTGGTGGCTGCCCTACAGTCGTCCGTTTTGACAATCTCAAAGCAGGAGTAATAAAATCAGACCGTTATGAACCTACTTTTAATGCACTTCTGGAGATGTTCTGCATACATAACTCAATTGTTGCTGATGCTACCCGAGTACGCAAACCAAAAGACAAAGCACAGGTTGAAAGCCATGTAAATTTAATATACCAGAGAATTTATGCACCTCTTCGTAATGAATCCATTTACAGTATAAATGAACTCAACTCTGCTATTGAAAAACATCTTCAGATCCACAACCGCAAGGCTTATCGTGGCACCAGCAACAGCAGATACGATTTTTATCAGGAGGAGAAAAATCTTCTCTCTCCGCTGCCCTTAAACCGGTTCACAAAGAAATATGTAAAAAAAGCCACTGTCCAGAAAAACTACCACATATGGCTTGGCCAAGACGAGCATTACTATAGCCTGCCATACATCTATACAGGAAAAGAAGTTACAGTCGTGTATGACAATGAAATAGTAGAGATATTTTGTGATAATCAAAGGATAGCTATTCACAACCGCATGTGCAGGACAGGCAGGTATTCTACCATCAAAGCCCATATGCCTCCTGAACATATTGCAGTAAAAAACGGAACAGATCCACAGTGGTTAAAAAAACAGGCTGAAAGTATCGGCCCTCATGTGCTTGAATTTACAAAAGTACTTCTTAATAAAGGACTATTAACTCCACAGCATTTTAAAAGCTGTCAGGGCGTAATCAGCCTGGCACGAAAATATCCTCCTGAAAGAGTAAATATGGCCTGTAAAAGGGCTTTAGACTACAAAAATATAACCTATAAATCCGTGCAGTCCATACTGGAAAAAAATCTTGATTCATCATTACACGAAGATGGTCAGTTTACTTTACCCTTTAATCATACTGCAAGAGGATCTCAAAGCTATAAATAAACAAAACACATATGAATACATCACAGACACTTGATCAACTCAAAGAGTTAAAATTAAACGGCATGCATGAACATTATCAGGAAGTACTCCGGATGCCTTCACATGACCAACCCGACAGCCACGAGCTTATTGCCATGCTGACGCAATCAGAACTGTTATACAAAACAAGCAGAAAAACTCAAAAATATGTTAAGGATGCCAGGTTCCGGTATCAGGCTACTCTGGAGGGGGTAGATTACCACTCAGAAAGAAATCTCAATAAAAATCAGCTTCTTACCCTTGCCTCCTGCAGCTTTATAGAAAGAGGAGAAAACGTTATAATCACAGGAGCGACAGGATGCGGTAAAAGCTACATTGCTACCGCTTTAGGCTATAGAGCATGCAGCCTTGGATACAAAACTATCTATCTGAACATGTCCAGACTAGACGAACAACTACTCATGTGTGAAGCAGATGCAACCAGGTCCAAGTTCCTGAGCAGGCTCAGCAGAGCCGAATTGCTGATAATGGATGATTTTGGTCTGAGTCCGATGACTCAAAGGCTTCGAATGGCACTCCTGCAGATTATGGAAGATAGATATGATAGGAAGGCAGTTATAATTACATCTCAATTACCATTTACAACGTGGTATGATTACCTAAATGAGCCAACACTGGCTGATGCGATCATGGACAGATTGTCAGTAACTGCAAATCGACTGGATCTTGAAGGAGAATCTTTAAGAAAGAAATTTAACAAAAAATAATATATTTGTTTTAACATTACCTGCCTGTTAAAAGTGGTACACTTTCA
>JAEYZG010000038.1 GCA_023428135.1 Bacteroidota bacterium
AAAGAAGCAGTTAAAAAAATCTTGGGCCTTTTCCTCAATAGTTTCACTGGTCAGACTTCACTTGTTTAATTATTTAAATCTTATATCATTTTTAAATAATCCAGAATGTGCCATTATAACCTCTCAACCAAGTAGGCAAATTAAAATTGTCTTTTCAGGGTAGGCCTCTTTTATTGATATAAAAAAAAGTGCCCTATTATTCAAATAGGGACTCTTTTTTATGACTTTTCATTTTTTACCGGACAGTAATGACTTAAAACTTATCACTTACCACTTTTATCCGCTTCCCAAAGCACAACTTTTTTCTTACCATCAATGATCAGTTCAAGTCTGGTAGGGTTTGGGATAAGCACAAGTCTGGTATCTTTTCCTACAAAGTCATCCACATCCACCATTACACCTTCTTTAGGCAGTGCTTCATAGATTTTTGATCCGTCTGCATTTTTTCCAACTTCCTTATACTTATTACCTAAATAAGCTATAGGCATAAGAACTTCATTGTCAGGACACTTTTCATCATGTACATCTTGTAATATTTCTTCCAGGTCATCTCCAAAGTTGTCCATAAAGTCATCTTCAAGATCATGAAGCTCTTCTTCTATTTTATCATACTTCTTATCATCATAAGATAAAGTTCCAAGAAGGTTCTTCTTTTCTACAATTGCATTCAGTGCTTTATTGAGTTGTAACGTGTCCATAAGACCTAATTCAGTTTCATTAAAATTAAGGACTGCAAATTATTCAAAAATACATCTCAAAATAAATTTTAATTGAAAAAAGTAAACGTAATCTATTTAAAATTTAATTTTTACAAAATTTAAACCTACCCTTAACTATTTTCGTACAAATGAGTTTAATTATTCTTGTATTGTTCTTAATTTGAGTGCAGATCTTTTTATAAAAACACAATTTTTGAAAAATAATATGGAAGACACATTAATTGAGTCAACTAAAATCGACAAAGCAACGAAAGACAGGATTAATCAGTGGCTGAATGGCAACTATGATAGTCAGACGAAAGATGAAATCAAAGGTCTTATTAAAGGAGGAAAAGAAGACGAGCTGATCGACAGTTTTTACAAAGATCTCGAATTCGGTACTGGTGGACTTAGAGGTATCATGGGTGTTGGTTCAAACAGAATGAACAAATACACAATCGGAATGGCCACCCAGGGCTTAAGTAATTATCTGAAGAAAAGCTTTCCAGGAGAGCAACTAAAAGTTGCTATTGCTCATGACAGCAGAAACAATAGTGATTACTTTGCTAAAATCACAGCAGAAGTTTTCTCTGCAAATGGCATTAAAGTGTATTTTTTCAAAGCACTCAGACCTACACCAGAGCTTTCTTTTGCCGTCAGACTCCTTGGATGTCATGGTGGAGTCGTACTCACAGCTTCTCACAATCCTAAAGAATATAACGGATACAAAGCTTACTGGAAAGACGGTGCTCAGATGATCGCTCCTCATGATAAAAATACCATCACTGAAGTACAGAATATTAAAGATGTAAGCGATATCAAATTCCAAAGAAACGATGCGCTTATTGAAAATATAGGAGAAGAAGTAGACAATAAATATCTGGATATGATCCATTCTTTGTCTATTTCCAAAGATGCCATTAAAAGACAAAAGGACTTAAAAATTGTCTTCACTCCGATACACGGAACAGGTATTGTGCTGGTTCCGGATGTATTGAAGAAATTTGGCTTCACGAATATCAATGTAGTTGAAGAGCAATCTAAGCCTGATGGCAATTTTCCTACCGTTGTTTATCCCAACCCTGAAGAGCCCGATGCACTTTCACTTGCATTAAAAAAAGCAAAAGAGATTGATGCTGACATCCTTATGGGAACAGACCCTGACTCTGACCGTGTAGGTATTGCAGTGAAAAACGACAAAGGCGAATTTCAATTACTAAACGGCAACCAGACAGGGAGCCTGCTTTTGAACTATCTTATCAATGCATGGAAAGAAGCAGGAAAGATAAAAGGAAAAGAGTTTATCGTTAAGACAATCGTTACCACATATCTGATAGATAAGATCGCTGCTGATAAGGGCGTTAAATGCTATAATACACTGACAGGATTTAAATATATAGCAGCATTGATCGGAGAACTTGAAGGTAAAGAGTTGTTTATAGGAGGAGGAGAAGAAAGCTATGGCTATCTTGTAGGAGATCAGGTTAGAGATAAAGATGCTATCTCATCTTGCGCGTTTATTGCTGAGATGGCTGCTTATGCTAAAGACAAGGGTGTTAGCTTATTTGACATGATGCGTGACATGTATGTGAAATACGGCTTCTATAAAGAAAAACTTATCTCACTTACCAAAAAAGGAAAATCCGGAGCTGAAGAAATACAGCAAATGATGAAAGACCTTAGAAACAACCCTCCTAAAGTTGTTGCGGGCTCTGCCTTGATTCAGCTGAAAGACTATCAGGCACAAACCATCAAAGATCTAAAGACAGGTAAGGAAACTCCTACCAATTTGCCGAAGGAAAATGTTCTTCAATTCTTAACAGAAGACGGGACACTTGTTTCTGCAAGACCTTCAGGCACCGAACCAAAAATCAAGTTCTACATTAGTGTAAATACACCTTTGAGTAAAAAAGAAGATTACGACAAAGTAAACATTGAACTTGACAAGAAGATTGAAAGCGTTATCAATGATATGAATCTTAAATAACGTTGGTTTTTAAACCTCTCAAATATAAAGGCCAGAACATTTCGTTTTGGCCTTTTTGTTTAAAACTGATCTACTCCTCAATTCAGACTTTTTTATTTTTCGCATACTCCTCCTCCACTACCACACTTACATTCAACACTAAATCAACAAATTAGCTAAACAAACTTTAAATCAATAACATTCCATTTTTAGGGACTGTTAAACTTACAGACTTAAAGATGGAGAAGTGCATGAAAAAGGTCGTCTATTATTTAGTTTTATTAGCTTCGCTAGGACTCCTGGAAAGCTGCAAGAACACGGAGAAAAAAAAATTTGAAGGAGCGACAGTAGAAGTAAAACCTGGAATACTGGAAGTACATGGTGATAGTATAAGATTCAATGCCCAGGTAATCATTCCCGAAAACTCTGGTCTGGAATTTAAATCTGAATATTATATAGTACCTGAAATCGCTGGGCACTATTTTGATACAATAGTTGTAGACGGTGTACTATGTGAAGTGGATACTCCCAGTGATGTCGATTGCACCTTTACTTTTTCAGCACCATACCATCCTGATATGATGGGTAAATACATGAGTGCCAAACAATACTATTTCGATAAAAATGCTGATGAATCTGAATTTAAGACAATGGAGAACCTGGCATACTGCTGTCTGAAGAGTGGTGAATTGTTAAGTTCTGATGGATATTTTCTTCCATTGAAGTCAGAGAAAAAAGAAGCACTTAAACTCATAGCTCAATTTAACTTTCCACAAAACATCTATGATCTGAATGCTCAATCAATGGAGAAATCGGACTATTCAACTTTCAGAAGCTTTATTTCTGATCAGCAGGATATTTCTTCTATTGAAATAAAAGGTTTTGCATCTCCTGAAGGTAAGCTGGAAAGGAATGAGTTGCTGGCCAAGGAAAGAGCTATCAAACTTGAACAACTTATCAAAGATGAAATTAAAGCAACTTCTCCTTCTCTTTATGAGAAAATTAAAAATAAGATCAAGTTAAGTATCGTTGCCGAGGACTGGGTAGGCCTTCAACAAAGTATAAAGCATTCTGACTTTAGCATAGATCAAAAAAGAGAAATTATAGAAATAGCTGGATCTGACCTTGATTCAGATCTTAAAGAGGAAAAAATACTGAAGATTGCAGGAGGAATGGAAAAACTGATACCTTACCTGGCTCCTTTAAGAAGGACCAATATTATAGTATCCGGTTCACATCTTACAGCTGAAGACACGATTGCAGAAGCAAGTCAGGCAACCGCAGAAATGCCTGTAAATCAAGTATTCAAAGAAGGAGAATGGATAGATCAGGAAGCAGGTAACTTTAACGAAGAGGGTAAAAAGACTATGTTTCTTGCCTTCTACAAAATACCTCAACCGGATACATTTGCACTGGATAATTCATTAAATATAAACTCCCGCGAGGGAAAGGCCAAGGCAGAAAACACCAGAGAGCATTACCTTGCTGAACTGGAGAAAAATCCTCACAATCATTGTATGTTAAACAATTTGGGTGTCATTTATATGAAGGAGGGCAACTACGAAGACGCAATAAAATACCTGAAAATGTCACTTCAAGAAAAGAACAGTCCGGAAGCTCATTATAATCTGGGACTTGTCTATGCTAATAGAAGTGAATATGAAAAAGCATTGGCGGAATTTAAACTCGCTGAAGAAAAACTGCCTGAGGTAAAATATAATAAAGGAGTGGTATCACTTCTTTTAAAGGATTACCCCCAAGCTCAAAAAGATTTAAATAGCTACACCAATACCAATCCGGATGACCCAAATGGTTTTTATGCATTAGCTGTAGTTGGAGCCAGAACCAATAATGAAGAAATGGTAACAGAAAATCTTCAATGGGCTTGTGAGGACAATCCCGCGTATTGCGAGAAAGCTAAAACAGATCTGGAATTCAAAGACTTTATTAACATACCTGAATTTAAGACTGTCACAGCTGGCAAAAAGAAAGACAAATTTTTAAAATACTGATTTACAATGGAAAAACAAAAAGGAAGGTTTTCGACTTCCTTTTTGTTTTTCCATTGAACCAATCTGAAAACACTTCTTTGCAACAAGACCAATGATTTAATTCTCAGGATAAAAATTTTACTAATAAGGGAAAATAGACATCTGACCCATATTTATAAATGATATTTGGCTGCAAGGATTAAAATAAAAGCTTTTTTAAATTCCATTATTGGTAAAAATTAAAGAAATTAGGGCCTTAAAAATTTTCTGGGGAAACAAAATGGAGAATATTAAGTATTTCATCATCGATTTTGACAGCACTTTCACACAAGTAGAAGCTCTTGACGAACTGGGAGATATTTCACTTGACGGTGATCCGCAAAAAGATAAAATTTTAAAAGAAATCGTCGAGCTGACAAACAGCGGAATGGAGGGAAAAGCGTCGTTCACTCAGAATCTTACAAGAAGACTTGAGTTGTTGAGAGCTAATAAAAGACACCTTCTTCCTCTAATCGGAAGACTTAAAACTAAAGTTTCGGAATCAGTAAAAAGAAACAGAGATTTTTTCAAAGACTTTTCTGATAATATTCTTATTGTATCCAGTGGCTTCAAAGAATTCATTACCCCTATAGTTACTGAATTCGGCATAAAAGAAGAAAATATTTACGCTAATACTTTTGTATATGATGAACAAGGTAATATTACAGGGTTTGATAAAAACAATGTACTATGTCTTGACAAAGGTAAAATACAACAACTGAAAGCTTTAAACCTTAAAGGTGATGTATATGTAATCGGTGATGGGTATACAGATTATGAAATCAAAGAAGCTGGTCTAGCAAATAAATTCTATGCATTTACAGAGAATATTGAAAGAGATGCTGTACTTGCAAAAGCAGAACACATTGCACCAAGCTTTGATGAATTCCTTTATCAGAACAAGCTTCCAATGGCAATCTCTTATCCTAAAAACAGAATAAGTGTATTGCTTCTTGAAAACATTCACCCGGAAGCTTTAAGATTATTCAAAAGTGAAGGTTATAAGGTCGAAGTAATTTCAAGTGGTCTAGACGAAGATGAGCTTTGTGAACGTATCAAAAACGTCTCTATCCTTGGTATCAGATCAAAAACACAGTTAACTAAAAAAGTACTTGAAAGTGCCAATAAACTTATCGCAGTTGGTGCATTTTGCATTGGTACCAACCAGATCGATCTTAAGTCTTGCCTGCAACGCGGAGTAGCTGCGTTCAATGCCCCATACAGCAATACCAGAAGTGTGGTGGAACTTGCCATCGGACAGATCATCATGCTATACAGAAATACCATTGAAAAAAGCAATAAAATGCATCAGGGTAAATGGGATAAATCTGCAAAAAACAGCTATGAGATAAGAGGTAAAAAACTAGGTATCGTTGGATACGGAAATATCGGTTCTCAGCTTTCTGTTCTTGCAGAATCGATGGGTATGGAAGTTTACTATTATGATATAGTGGAAAAACTTCAACTTGGTAATGCTAAAAAATGCTCTAGTCTGAATGAATTGCTAAGCCTTGCTGACGTGATTTCTTTGCATGTTGATGGAAGAGCCAGCAACAAAAACATTATAGGCAAGAAGGAATTCGACCTAATGAAAGAAGGGGTCATCTTCCTTAACTTAAGCCGCGGCCATGTGGTTGATGTACCTGTTCTTGCAGAAAATCTAAAGAGTGGAAAAATTCTCGGGGCAAGCGTAGACGTTTTCCCTTATGAACCGAAAAACAATAACGAAGAGTTTATAAATGAACTAAGAGGTCTTCCAAATGTAATACTGACTCCTCACATCGGAGGAAGTACAGAAGAAGCTCAGTTCAACATCGCAAGCTTCGTTCCAAACAGAATACTGGATTACATCAATACCGGAAATACATTCCAGAGCGTGAACTTTCCGAATATTCAGTTACCTGAATTGAACAATGCGCACAGACTTATTCACCTGCATGAGAACGTACCTGGTATCCTTGCACAAATCAACAATATACTTGCAAAACACAATATTAACATCCTCGGTCAGTATTTAAAAACCAATGAGGCTGTCGGATATGTGATTACAGACATCAACAAGGAATATGATAAGCAGGTAATACAGGAGCTAAAAGCTATCAACAACACAATCAAGTTTAGAATATTGTATTAATAACAACAGTGGTAAAGAAGACATTTTTCACGGTAGGGCCATCTGAGCTATACCCGACAGTACCAGCTCACGTTCAAACTGCGCTTGAGCAAAAAATCGGAGTTATATCTCACAGAAGCAAGCAATTCCAAGAGTTGTACAAACATACAACAGACGGACTCAGAACCCTTTTGAATATACCTGATAACTATCAGATATTCTTCCTTTCCAGTGCTACAGAGATCTGGGAAAGAATTATTCAGAACTGTGTAGAGCATACAAGCTTTCACTGTGTAAATGGTAGTTTCTCAAAAAGGTTCTATGAATTTTCAGGAGAGCTTGGGAAAAATGCTTTCAAAGCTGAAGCTGCTTTTGGAAAAGGTTTCTATCCTGAAAATATTGAAATACCTTCTGAAACAGAAGCCATCTGTCTTACTCAGAATGAAACCAGCTCAGGTGTATCTATGCCTGTAGCAGATATCCACAAAATAAGGGAGAAAAATAAAGAAGCTCTGTTATTTGTTGACGCTGTTTCATCTCTCCCCTATCCTGAATTTGACTTTACTAAAATAGATTCTACTTTCTTCTCTGTGCAGAAATGCTTTGGCCTTCCTGCTGGACTTGGAGTTTGGACTCTGAATGACAGAGTTATTGAAAAGGCGAAACAACTGGAAGCTAAAAAAGTGCTGACAGGAACCTATCATACCATATCTTCTATTCTTAGCAAAGCAAAAGATAACCAGACACCGGAAACTCCAAATGTCTGGAATATATTCCTGCTGGGCAAAGTAATCGAGGATATGAATAAAAAGGGTATTGCTACCATCAGAAAAGAAACTGAATTAAAAGCTGATATGCTTTATAACTACATCAAAGACAGCAATAACTTTTCTTTCGGTGTTGAAGACCCGGCTCACAGATCTAAAACTACCATAGTTGCCAATACTGCCATACCAGCTCCTGAGGTAAATAAGAAACTGGAACCATTTGACCTCGCAGTAGGTAGTGGGTACAGCAGCTATAAAGAAAAACAAATAAGAATAGCAAACTTCCCTGCTTATTCTGTTGAAAAAACAGAAGAGCTTGTGAATGCACTTAAGAAAACAATCGGTTGATTATGCTTGATTTGGGTCAGGTTTATTCCGAGGTGTTTTCATTTACACAGGAACAAGTAATCAGGTTTGCCGAGGTGTCAGGAGATCATAATCCTGTACACCTGGACGCTGACTATGCTTCTAAAACCGCATTTAAAAAGCCTATCATTCATGGTATTCTAGGTATCAGTATTTTCTCAAAGATACTGGGAATGAATTTCCCGGGCGAAGGAACAATTTACTTAAAACAGGATGTAAACTTCAAACGTCCGATGTATGTCGGCACTTCCTATGAAGCAATACTGACAGTTCTGGAAGTAAACAAAGACAAACATCTGGCAGTCATTGAAACCAAAGTCATTGACAAGGAAACTGGGAAAGTCATTATAGACGGACAGGCACAAGTACTGAATAAAGAGAAGATCTGATGAAACGTTTTCTAGGTATCAAATACAGCCCAACCGACATAAGATTATTATTTTCCTTCAAGAGTTCTTTAATCAAAAGACTATTAAGGGGGCTTGTATACATTACTGCCGTTACAGCTATTTTACTTTATATGGAGCAGAAAGACATCTTTCATATCCAGATAAGTAATGCCCTGCCTGGCTATATGGGAGCTGCACTGGGTTTACTTCTTGTTTTCAGAAACAACACTGCATATGACAAATGGTGGGAAGCAAGAAAAGAACTTGGGGCACTTGTAAACATATCCCGAAACTTTGCAATTGATATCAATGGATTATTACCTCCCGGAAGTAAGGAAAAAACAAGAATTGCAACCCTACTTACCTGCTTCATCTATGCTCTTAAAGAGCATTTAAGAAATGGAGTAAAAATGAAGGATATGCAGGACCTTGAAGATGCCGATTACAAAATAATTGAACAGGCCCAGCATAAACCTTCTGCAATTGCTAACCTGATTATGGCCAGAATTGAAATTCTTTGGAAAGAGAAGATACTGACCGACATGCAACAATATCTTCTTGTTACCAAAATAAATACGCTGATTGACATTTGCGGAAAATGTGAACGAATAAGAAATACTCCTATTCCGATTGCTTACGGATTACTCCTTAAATTCTTCATTAACATTTATGTAATCCTTTTACCTATAGGCCTTTCTCACGATCTCGGCTGGGGAGCCTTACCTCTGGAAATTATTCTGTATTACGTCATGATGAGTATCGTTCTGACTGCAGAAGAAATTGAAGAACCATTCGGTAAAGACCTCAATGATCTGCCTTTTGATGAAATGGCAGGCAAAATGAAAGTAAATATACAGGAGATTATCAGCTACGAATAAAGTCCCTTATCAATTTCCATAATAAAGAAAAAAGCAGAAAGAATATCTTTCTGCTTTTTTCTTTATTGATGCTCTCCAATTCCCTTTCATCTTCGAATACAGAACCATCGCCGAACCTCTCGATTAAATAATCAGGGAATGGTTCAAGGTTATTACAAATCCAAATTGAATTTACATTTTTATCCTTCCGACAAAGGTGAGAATACTCAATCTTACCTATTTAATCATAAACATTAAGTACTAATATTTTCTTTGTGCTTTTGTGATTTATTAAGTTTGAATAATATTCTTTAGCACAATAAGATCAATATTCTAAGCAATGTCTGAACATAGTCGTACAACACAAAGAATTGCGGTAGGTTTATTATTTTTCCTTCATGGTCTTTGTTTTTCTACCTGGGCATCGAGAATTCCTGATATTCAGCAAAAATTAAAACTAACGGACGTATCATTGGGAATGGTATTGTTTGCTTTGCCAGTCGGCTTGTTGGCTTCCATGCCTTTGTCCGGATGGCTGACAGCCAGATATGGAAGCAGTAAGATTGTTCTGGGAGCTATTCTATCGTATGGCTTAATTCTATCCTTTATCGGCCTTGCCGAGGATCAATATGAGTTAATCCTTGCTTTGTTCCTCTTTGGAGTGGCAAGTAACACGGTAAACATTGCTGTCAATACCCAGGCTTTAATAGTGGAAGCATTATACCATCGTTCCATTATGGCTTCCTTCCATGGTTTATGGAGCCTTGCTGGATTCAGCGGAGCGGCCTTGGGATCATTTATGATCAGCAAAGGCAATTCTCCCCAGCTCCACTTTTTTATTGTTACGCTCTTTATTTTCTGCGCAGCTGCTATTGTCTCATTCTTTATACCCAAAGCTGTAAGGAAGGAAAACAAAGGCCCCCTATTCGTTTTGCCTGATAAATCAATTTTAATATACGGACTTATTGCATTTTGCTGTATGACATGTGAAGGCGCCATGTTTGACTGGAGTGGTGTTTATTTCAAAAAAGTTGTACTTGCAGAAAAAGGATGGATTGGAATTGGATACTCAGCCTTTATGAGTACAATGGCCCTGGGAAGATTTTTTGCGGATAGCTATACAACTCGTTTCGGATTAAAACAAACCTTGTTTGTCAGCGGTATATTAATTACTGTTGGCCTGCTTACAGCAATCATATTTCCAACTTTATACATTGCCATTGCGGGCTTTTTGCTTGTTGGATTTGGAGTTTCTTCGGTCGTCCCCCTTGCCTATGGTGCTGCCGGAAAATCTACCAAAGTACCTACAGAAATCGCCCTCACAGCAGTTTCCTCCATAGGATTTATCGGATTACTTATAGGACCACCCCTCATTGGTATTTTAGCAGGCCTAACAAGCCTGAGGATTTCATTCCTAATTATTTCATTTCTGGGCCTAAGTGTGGCCTTATTGTCTTTTGTAATCAAACAAGATCAGGATTGACAACAACCAGCATGAACACTTTGATTTTCAAACAAAAGAATAATTTCAAGTCATATATTCAAATAAAACTATGTAAGTAATTGCCTTGTATTCTTACTATTTGCAGAAATAAGTTTTGTATTTTTGCAAAATAAATACATTCCACATGTCTTTGGACCAATTAAAATTGAACAAGCAGCTGATCACTGCAATGCAAGATGCAGGATTCAGCAAAGTAAGAGAATTTCAGGCCAGATCAATTTCCAGAATTCTGGGTGGACAGGATCTCCTCGGAATCGGACCTGAAGGATGCGGAAAGACTACTTCTCTTGTATTAACAACGCTTATGCGTCTGAAATACGCTCAGGATGAGGCACCCAGAGCCTTAGTATTAGTACCGGACAAAGATACAGGACTTGCATTGCTTGAACATTTTAAGATGTTGGGTAAAAATACAGACCTTAGGTACTTTGGTGTTTTTCCCGGGGCAGGTATGGAGGGCATGAAAGAAGAGCTGGAAAAAGGTGTGGACATTGTTGTTGGCACTCCAGACAGAATACAGGCAATGTATTACAAAAACAGCATCAACCTCAGTCAGCTTAAAGTATTTATTATAGATGACGCTGAACGTCATATTAAACAAGGGTTTCAGACAATCATTCTCCAGATAGCAGAGAGCCTTCTAAAATGCCAACGTCTTATTTTCTCTGAGGTATATCATGAAAAACTGGAACGTTTGATAGAACCTATTCTCAATCATTACAACACTGTTGAAGTAGATATCGACAGTATTGAACAGATGGATGTAATAGATCAGGTTCTCTACCATGTTCCTAACTATAAAACGAAATTAAACCTTCTTAACCTCCTGATGAGGGATGCAGAGGTATTTTCAAAAGTTGTTATTTTTGCAAACACCAAAATAACGACCGAAAGTATATGTAAAAGTCTTGATAAACGGAATCCCGGAGAAGTGGCTTTATTTAATGTAAACAGGTCATCCTATCCTTCTCTTTCTTCACTAGAGGCATTCATTGAAAATCCTGAGATTCGAATGCTCATTGTTTCAAATGAAGAAAACCCTATCACAGATACAGCAGACATTCCATTCATATTCCATTTTGATATCCCTCCTTCCAAAGTATTGTTTATTGACAGGATCAAAAAGGAAGAATCAACGGAAAGCGAAAAACTTGCATTTTCATTTGCCACAGATATTGAACTGATTCTTGTCAGAAAAATAGAACAGGAGATCGGGCAAAACATTCCTGTTGAAGACCTTCCTATGGGATTGATTATAGAGGGCGACCGCAACAGTCATAAAGAAAGTGTATCAGGAGAAAACTCCGATGAGACCAAAGGCCTCGCCTTTCATGAAAAGAAGGCAAGTAATGCCAAAACTTATAACTATAAGTATATGGAAAGACTTAAACTCTTTGGCAAAAAAAATCGCAAGCATAAAAAAGGTGAGTAACAAAAGGAGAACAATTTTAGTTCTCCTTTTTTGTTTGTGCTCATTAACAATATCTAATCCTTACCTAACGAATTTCATTCAGCTCTTATAACTATCGATAGAGAACCCATGTTCATTGTGTTTCGTTTTCCTTGTAAGGGTATTTTATAATATAAAAGATATGGATAGAAACGTAGTAGGCTGGTTTGAAATACCAGTAAAAGAATTGGATAGAGCAAAAAAATTCTATAGTTCGGTTTTTGAGAAAAAGTTAACAGACATGCCAATGGATGATCTTGAGATGGCAACTTTTGACATGGTTGATGATGGTCCTAATTCAGGAGGAGCTTTGGTTAAAGGTGAGGAAACAACACCTAGTTCATCAGGCACAGTGGTATATTTCTCATGTGATGATATTCAGAATGAACTTTCAAGAGTGGAAAAGAGCGGAGGAAAAATTGTATTCCCTAAAACTTCCATAGGAGAATATGGATTTATAGCACACATCATAGACACCGAAGGAAATCGTATTGGGTTACATTCAGTTAATTAAACAAAATAGCCCACGCTTATGCAAGTGGGCTATTTTAAAATATGAAAATACTAAAGCTTCTTATATAGGATTATAAAGTTCAGTGGACCTTCCACTTTTTAGACTTTTAACTTTGAGCTTTTAACTTTCAGCTCAAAAATCATCTTTCACTTTTATCAGTCATGTTTAAGTCTTTATCAAAAGGACTTTTAGTAAACGGATATATTAATTGCTTCAAATATCCTTTAGGATAATTAGCTTCCCTCACTCCTGTTCCTTCAGGCCAGACATCACCGGGTAAATAATAAGTTCCAAAGATCTTATCTAAAAATGGAAAATGAATTGCAAAGTTTTTACCATAAATATTCGGATCATCGCTATGATGCCAATGATGGAACTGAGGCGTTACAAAGATGTATTTGAATATACCGAAATTAATTCCTGTATTCGCATGTATCAGTACTGCATGGATAGATACGAAAATTATATAAGCATTAAATGTAATCGTTGAAAAGCCGCATATATATAGGGGGATAAAAGAGATTGACCTTGTAACAAAAATATCCACAAAGTGCGTCCTTGAACCAGCAAGCCAGTCCATAGATTGAGTCGAATGATGGACAGAATGGAATCTCCATAAATATACATGGGAATGAAAAAGGCGATGTGCCCAGTATTGAAATAAATCTGTAACAAGTAAAGCAAATAAAAACTCCACAACAAAAGGGAGCTCCTGAACCCATGTATGAAATGTATCAAGACCTAATTGACCAAACAATACTTTTGCCGGTGCTTGTGTAATAACTCCGAAAAACTGAACAAACAAATGACTGATTGCAAAATACACAAGGTCTGTTCTCCACTCTGCATGAAACCTCTTTTGTCCTATCCGCTTTGGAAATGCCATTTCTATAGGAATAAAAATCAAGGCAAGTATGAACAGATCGATTAATAGCCAGTCAAGACCTATACTCCATGCAGTTTTATCAACAGCTCTTGCTTTTACTTCAAAGCCTCCCAAGGCAATAGATAGCGTGCAAAGAACTATACCTATTACAGGAAGCCTTTTCTTTTTACTGAGCAAAAAACCAAGTGCGGCAAAAAAGAATGAAGCAATAATAACAGCCATTAATAAGGTCTTCATCATTTCCCCTGTATATACCTCACGGAATTCCGGAGTTGTAAAATGCTCCGGGAAATGAAAACATACAATTGCAAATAATGATAACAAACCTAAAAATATACAGCTATAACTGCTTATATAGCCTTCTCCAATCTTGAAAGGTGCTTTTTCTGACATTTGATTAAAAAAATTTTTGATTTAAAATTTAGTTAATTAAAAATATAAAAATTTCTACAAAAGAAACATTGCCGTATTTAAATAAATTAAGCATGAAAACATAAGACCTTCATGCTTAATAAACTCTAATAATTAAACTTAATAACTTCAATTCTCTACTATAACGCCTTGAAGGCAAAGATTACTTCATTACCTTAATTGTTTCTTCGTTGTTAATATTTATAAGATAAAGACCTTGTTGTGCATCACCGAATAAGTTAGTATCTAATTTATATCGCTTGTCAGCAGAAGATATATTTTCTTCATACACAAGTCTTCCTTGCATATCATAAATTTTAAAATTGACCGGATTAGGACTTTCCTCTTCAGAAGAAACATATAGTGCATCAGCATCTCTACCGACTACATTATATTTAGAGCCACTATGAGAGGCAACTGTAAATTCATTACTAATAGATCCGGAAGAAGCAGACGAGATTGCCATTTCCATTGAAGCTATTTCAATACCATTAATCTGAGGATTGCCAACATTTCTTATAAAGTCTATATCCATCACTCCATCCGTTACCTTTACATAAAAGTTCTTTTTATCTGCGTTGACACCAACGTTTGCGAAAATATCATAGTTTGAAAGGACTTCTTGACCTTCCAGATTCACATCAAAAATTCTCACTCCTGTCTGAGATACTCCAGGCACCTTTTCTGCAAAAAATAAACTCACTCTATAAATACCATTTGCCAGAGGGAAATTATAAGACAGTTCACCACCAAAATCCAGGTCATATCTGTTTGAGCCAAACAAGACATTAGGAGCTCCAGTGGTATTAACACCCTGCCAATAATGCCAGCTTCCCGTTGTATGGTTTGAACTGAAAGGATCCAGATATACTGATCTTTGCAATTGATAATCCTTTTCCCAGTTTTTATCGGATGCACTTATATCAGGACCTCCTGCATTAATTCTATATTCAATCGGATGTCCAAGTACGTCTTTAGAAAATTTAACCAAAAAAGATCCGGATGCTGTCCAGCTATCCAGAGTAAAAGGAAAATCTGCAATTCCTTGGAGATAAATATTTCCGTCTTCATCACTGGATAATTTTTCCACCAAATCTACACCTTCCACATTCCCATGTCCCAATGCAAACAATCTGTTTCCTGTACTATCATACTTTATGAAAAAAAGATTATGATGGGTGGATGAATTAAGTAAAGTTTCACCCTGGAAATTTATATTTGAAAGATAGCTACCTCCCAAATACACATTCCCAAATTTATCTGTAGTTAATGCTGAAGTCATATTACCAAATGGCTCATTGCTATTGGCAAGTTTACCCCATTTAAATTCTCCCTGAGTATTTATTTTAACTAAAAAAGGTTCATCAAAATATTGAATAAAATATGGGTATTCGTAATCAATCTGACATTTCAAAGTAAATGAACCAAATTGATAGAATCCATTTAAATTACCTCCGACATAGATATTATTATTTCTGTCAATGCTCACATACCTTGGAAAAATAAAACAACTTGTGGAATTCTGATTGGTAAGCGTTTCAAAAACCTTAGTACCTGACGGGGTAAATTTTGATACTAATAAATTTGAATAATAATCGATAACCGCTACTGATATAATGTTCCCATCTGAATCAAGTTTTGATATCCCTTCAACATAGTTAACGCCTGGCAGCAAAGCCTTCCAGATTTGCACATCATTTTTATCATACTTTACCAGATAGACTACAGTAACTGGCCACCCTTCAGGAGTAAGCTCTTCATAACTTTCATGAGCATATCTGTTGCTGTCAGCATCAATATTCTCCGGCTTATTGGCAAATTCGCCTTCATAAGGTTTCACCCAGTCTATCACCTGCGAATGGAGTTCAGACAAAATTAAAAAGCAAAAAAACAATGTAGTCCCAAATGTTTTCTTCATAACGATTGGTTTTAGGTTTAGAAAAAATTAAAAAATCGACCAAAAGGTAAGACTAAAAACCTCAAAATCATCTCCTAACTAATAAATATTAATTATCTACAGTGAAAATGTGGTTATGAATTAACAACCGTTTTTACAGCCTCAAAAAATAACCATGCGATTCTTATGGCTTGAACTCTTTTTCCCATTAACTTCTATGCTTATATACTTTATCCAAATTTACCAGAGTTGTTGCCGTACTATACACAGAAACCAGAAAGGGTATAACATGTCAGAAACAATTTAAATAAACTAAGGCTTTCCCATTTCTGACCAATAAACAAATCACCCTGATTGATAAAATTTAGCGCAGTTCCCACCATCAGGCTTACCATAAGACCTTTTTTCAGAGTCGCAGGCCTTGACGCAAATTTTATAAAAGCAGATTGCATATTCTTTTCTTCTAAAATTTCTAGTTAAAATTCAGGCTGTGCTTTATTGAAATTACTTCTCTTTAAGTTGCTGAAATAGAATTAAAATGAAAAAAATCATAAAAACTTTATTCATAAAGAAAATTTAAATAAAGAACGAATTAATAGGGAGATTAAACATTACCAAACTCTTTCTAAAAAGAAAAAGCCTTTGCAGTATTTAATATGCAAAGGCTTTAAATTTATGTTATTATATAATTCTTAAGCTATCACTTTAACCGACTCTGTTTTGCTTGCCAGATATTCTCTAATAGCTTCTCTGAGTCTTATAAAGTTATTTTTAAGCATTTCTTCATTCTCTTCAAGGAGTGTAATTCTAAAGCCTTTCAGATCCGAACAGAAAGAGGAAATAGGCACAACGCAGATCCCTGTAGATGCCAGCAGGTAATAAACAAATCTCTTATCCAAAGCAACATCTTCCTTTTCAACCCAGCTTTCTACAAGCTTCTTCACTTCCGGATTTTCAATCTTCAATTTCTGATCAGATCTTAATACTCCTTCCTTAAATATAATGGTATTGTAAAACGCGCCAAATGTTTCATTAAACATCAGCTCTGGAATTTCACCCAGAATATCCGCTATAATCTTGCTTCTTCTTCCTATACGTTCATTAAGCTCTTTTCTGTATGGCTGAAACCTTGGATCACCCATGATTTTCGGAATGGCAAGCTGAGGTAAAGTAGTCGAGCAAACCTCAATCATCTTTGCATTATCCAATGCAGCACAGAACTTAGTAAACTCTTTATCTTTATCCTTATTATAATATTCCATCCATCCACATCTTGAGCCAGGCCAAGGAAGCTCTTTCGAAATACCCTTCATTGCTATTCCCGGAAGGTCTTCAATCACTTCAGCAAGTGAATATGCTCTTGCTCCGTTGTATGTGATATTAAGATAAATCTCATCACTGATCAGCATCAGTTTGAATTCTCTGGCAATCTCTACAATCCTTTTTAAAGTATCATAAGGATAAACCATTCCTGTAGGGTTATCAGGATTGATAATTAGAATCCCTATAATATTCGGATTGTATTTTACTTTGTTATAAAGATCATCCAGATCAGGATACCAATGATTATTAGGATCAAGCTTATAAGTAATCGGAACCTGGTTTGCATGTGCAGCTTCAGCAGAAGAGTGGGTGCTATACGCAGGGGAAGGGCCGATAACCCTTAGTGTAGGATCAATAAACTGATAAACCTTTGCGATAGCATCTCCAAGCCCGTTAAAGAACAATATATCTTCCGCAGTTATCTGTGCTCCGCCTCTGGCATTATTCAATCTGGCAAGAAAGTGTCTTGTCTCTAGATTACCTTTGGAAGGACAATAACTGTAAGATTTATTATCCATCACCAAGCCGGAAATAATTTCCTTCATCCATTGAGGGATTTCAGAATTTTTCTGGATCGGATCCCCGATATTTTCCCAATAAATAGTTAAGCCAAGGTCTTTCAACTGATCAGCTTTCTTCACTATTTCCCTTATTTCATAGCTAAGTTCTTTTGCTCCACCACTTAATATCTTGTGTCTCATGCTTTATTTTGTCCTAACCTTTCCTTAGAAAGGATAAAATTAAAAAATTATTCCCTTGTATAAAATTCATTATTCTCTTATAAAGGATATTTTTTTCGATTAGTTCCCTTCTCCTTGGTTTATCTTGGGCTGAAACATAGCTTAAAAAGGGAAATACCACTGAAAATCAAGAATATTACAAGAATTTACAGCAGAATATTTTCTCTTAAATTTGAAAAAGGTTAAATCTCTTATCATTTGTTGATCAGCTTAAAAAATACATATGCCAATGCGATTATAAAGGCTATGTGAATCAAGGCTCCCAGCAGGAATAAACCTTGCATCAGATTCAGACTTATATACCTCCTGTAATTGCGTCCTTCTTCAAAGCTCATTCTGGGGGGCCCCGGATCTATCTTTAATTTTGACATTGGAGACAGGTCGGGATTTAATGCTGCATTGGAACCTGAAATGTGGACCGGGCCGGAGGCTTTAGCATTCAGATAAAGAAAAATATCCCGTATATCATTTTCACTCAGATATGTAAAAGCAGGCATTTTATAATGATCATATTGTTCTGAAATAAAATTAGCATAAGGATCTCCCCTTTTTATCACCTCCTGAGAATTGTGCACAAAAGGAACAAGCCAGCTTAGAGGGAGGGTTTTAGGCGTACTACCAAGAGCCGGACCTATTACCTCTTTGTCGAAGGCATGACACACTGCGCATTGCTGATCAAAAAGAAATTTCCCGTGTAAAGCAGCATCACCATACTTGCCGCTTAAAAGAGCTTCCGGATATATATCTTTTGAAACACCCGTCTTCGAAGCATCCTGGATATAGGCTAGTATATCATAAATATCGTCATCTGACAATTTCTTAAATGAAGGCATTACCGTGTTATTGTAACTTTTAAATATAAAGACTGCATGAGTGTCTCCTGCAGTAATCATACTCTGGGAATTTTTAATAAAGCCTAGTAACCATTTTAGTGATCTTTTTTTAGTGACTGTCGATAAGGCAGGTCCAATCCGCTCAACAGATATAGCATGACATACATTGCAGTTGTTAAGAAACAATATCTCTCCTTTATCAATACTTTCCTTGTCTGAAGGTAATTCCTTACTTTGCCCTGAAGAGCTTTCAGGAATTCCCAGAAGCAAAAACAGAAGAATAAATAAGAACCAATCAGAGATCTTCATCTTTTTTCTCCCCTTCTATAATATTGGATTTACCACCTCTTTGTTGATCTTCGGGCAAATTAGAATCCATAGTTTCAGAATAAGGAACAGTCTGACTTATATAATCCTCCTTGGCTCCCGGTTTGCTATAATCATAAGGCCAGCGATGAACAATTGGCAATGGACCTTTCCAGTTTCCGTGACCAGGTACTGGTTCAGTTGTCCATTCAAGAGTATTAGATCTCCAGGGATTTTTACCAGCTGCTCTTCCCCTATACATACTATGAATAAAATTAAAAATAAAGATAAGCTGTCCTCCAAAAGTGGCAAATGCTGCAACACTGATAAGAATATTCAAATCATAGTATTTACTGAAGGACTCAAAAATAGTAAATGAATAATATCTTCTTGGAAAGCCTGCCATTCCAACATAGTGCATCGGAAAAAATATAAGGTAAATACCTGCAAATGTAATCCAGAAGTGCAGATAGCCTAATTGAGGGTTTAGCAATCTTCCAAACATTTTAGGAAACCAATGATAAACCCCGCAAATAAAGCCAAACATCGCTGCACTGCCCATCACCAGATGAAAGTGAGCAACAACAAAGTGTGTATCATGCACCATGATATCTATAGCAGGATTCGCAACAAATAAGCCTGTAAGTCCACCAGTGATAAAAAATGAAACCATTCCAATTGCAAATAACATGGCTGGTGTAAATTCAATGCTTCCCCTCCAGAGAGTAGCAAGCCAGTTAAATACTTTTACGGATGAAGGTACTGCTATGATAAATGATGTCAGACTAAATACAGAGCCGAGGAAGGGATTCATACCTGAAACAAACATGTGATGAGCCCATACCAATACTGATAGTATTGTTATAATTAAAAAAGAAACTACCATTGCAGAATAGCCAAATATAGGTTTTCTGGAAAATGTACTGATCACCTCTGAGGTAATACCAAATGCTGGCATAATGGCTATATATACCTCAGGATGACCAAGAAACCAAAACAGATGTTCAAATAAAATCGGGCTTCCTCCACTGAAATGGAGCGGCTTTCCGCCTATGTAAATTTCTGAAAGAAAAAAACTCGTGCCGAATGTCCTGTCCGAAAGCAATAGTAACATTGCCGAGAACAAAACCGGAAAAGAAACCAGCCCCAGAATGGCAGTAAAAAATAAACCCCATACAGTAAGAGGAAGCCTTGTCATATACATCCCATGAGTTCGTAAATTAAGAACGGTCGTAATGTAATTCAATCCACCAAGAAGTGTAGAGACAATAAAGAAAACCATACTGATGATCCATAACGTCACTCCTCCACCCGAACCTCTTAATGCTTCAGGAAGAGCGCTCAGAGGCGGATAACTTGTCCAGCCTCCTGCAGCAGGACCAGTAGAGAGGAACAAGGAGCAAAACATGATAAATCCTGAAACAAAAAATAACCAATAGCTAAGCATATTGATAAAAGGCGAAGCCATATCTCTTGCTCCGACTTGAAGAGGAATAAGAAGATTACTGAAAGTACCGCTAAGTCCTGCTGTGAGTACAAAAAAAATCATGATGGTTCCGTGGATCGTGACCATTGAAAGGTAAAATTCAGGGTCAAGTCTTCCATCCTGAATCCACCTTCCAAGAAAAGGCTTTAGCCAGGAAACATCAGCATCTGGAAATCCGAGTTGAATTCTCATAATTACTGAAAACAGTGAACCCAGAAGAGCCCAGAATATTGCTGTAAAAAGATATTGTTTAGCTATCACCTTATGATCCTGACTAAACACATAGGTAAAGATGAATCTAAGCAGTTTATTCCTTTTGGGCCTTGTTACCTCCATAAGTTCTTATAGATTAGAAATTATCTTTCCTGAAAATGCTTCAATTGTTTGTCTTGCTTTTTCCTTGCCAGCTGCAGGAACATTGACCAGATATTCAGAATTCCTTACCAGCCAAGGGATTTGCTTATTATACCAGCGTTGATAATCATCTTCCTCTTCCACGACAAGAATTAAAAGCATCGAAAAATGATTTCTGCCACAAAGTTCAGCACAGGCTATTTCATAATTAAAATCAGGATTTTTGGTAATTTCTTTCATTTCTTCAGTTGTATACCTAGGAATAAAAGAAAACCTTGTAAGCATGCCAGGTACGGCGTCCATCTTTACTCTAAGATTAGGAATATATACACTGTGAATGACATCTCTTGAGCGTATCCTCAACATAACTTTTTTGTTTCTTGGAAGATGTAACTGCACAGGCATAAAATCATCATAAGCATTGGTATCTCTGAGATCCAACCCCATCGCATTGATACCATCTATATAATGAAAATTATAATTACCCAGTTTACCATCTTTACCAGGATATCTTACTCTCCAGTTGAATTGTTCTCCAAGTATTTCTATCTCCAGAACATCTTCACTTACACCCTGATTGATTGCATTCCAATAATAGTTACCAGTCATAAACAATATTATAAAGGCAAGTGTAGGAACTGAAAACCAGATTGCTTCAATATAAAGATTGTTCTTCCAATAGAAGGCCTTGTTGCTTTTTCCTTTTGCATATTTGTATGAAAAGTAAAACAACAGGATTTGTGTCAATAGAAATACAATACCTGTTAATGCAGTAGTTATCCAGAACATTCTGTCTACATATACTCCATGCACAGATGCATTTACAGGAAGAAAAGGACTTTCATGAAAATAGTTATAACCGAAGAAAAGAAGCAGACCAGTAACAAGGAATGAAATGAGCAAAACAGCATTTAGATAATTATAATCCTCTTGTGACTCAATTTCATTTTTCCTGTAAAGAATATAATCGGATAAAATTTTCAGAAAAACATAAAACAGCGATATCCCCACAATTCCCGCAATGGTCCAGAAAAAAACTTTCATAATTACCTAAGCAGTTTTATACACTTAGGCTTAACCTATTTTTATATAGGATGTTTATCAGAACCGAAAATCGACTTATACGGAAAGAGGTACATTTGATCTTTTTCCTGAAAGAGCTTTTATGACAAAGATGCCTGCCATCAATACACCAGTGGCGACCATAAGTGCTCCCCTGTGTTTTGTTAACCATAGCTGAGGACTGAAATCAGAAGCATTATCATCAAACTTACCTCGAGCCATCGGATCTCCGGGCACAGGCTCCCAAAGATTATTTCTTCTTCCGGGATCTTCCGGTTCATTTAAGAGCTGCCTTTCTATTTCAGAAAAAGCAAGAAACTTTCCCCCTACCAGTGGATTGTTATCAACCAGAATAGTCTCTAATGAAGGGTATCCTGCGTGCACTTCTTTTCTGTTGTGTCTTGATGCGAAATATATTGCCTCAGCAGCTACCTCAGGCTGGAAGATTTTCCCTAAGGGCTTTGTTTTATTGGAAAGACTGCTTTTAACTATATTAAACTGAGGAGTATTAATTGCTGGTAACTGAACAAGGGTTACCCTAACATTACTCTTATCATGAACCAGTTCTTTTCTGAGTGAATCAACAAAGCCAATAATAGCCTGCTCCGCGCCACAATAAGCTGATTGCAATGGAATTCCCTTAGAAGCATTTTCGGACCCAACGAACAGAATTACCCCTCTGTTTCTTGATAACATTCTATTAAGAACTGCAAGTGTACCGTAAACTTGTCCATGATAGGTGACGTCAGTTACCCTTCTGAATTCATCAGGCCTCATGCGACTAACGGGAGAAAAAATATTTGTCATGGCATTGTTGATCCAGATATCTATAGGACCAAGTTTTTCCTCTATTTCTTTACATGCCTTCTCCACCTGAACAGGGTCTGCAACATCAGTCTTAATTGTTAGGGCTATACCACCCAATTCTTCAACATCTTTTTTGGTACCTAGCAAACCATCCTCGCCCCTTGCAAGAATTGCAATCTTTGCTCCTTTACTGGCAAATTCTCTCGCTGTGGCCCTACCCACGCC
>JAEYZG010000039.1 GCA_023428135.1 Bacteroidota bacterium
TGTTTTATCATTGGCAGGTTGGTTTTAAAGAAATGTGATTTGTATAACAAGAGCCGTATGACGGGAGACTGTCAAGTACGGTTCTGTGAGAGGCTTGGGCTGAAATGCCCTTGCCTACTCGACATTGTAGCTGTTCTCGGTCTCACAGATCGAAAGCCTTCCAATTATAAAAAAACATGAAATACTCCTTACTTTCATGTTAAACCCATTCTTCGAGATTCCGCCACCAGCCAAGGAGTAGAGATTATTGTGGCTGAAAAGTTTTGCTGGAAATATTGTATATTGAGCGCCCGGATTGCAAATCCGGACTAGTAAGTACATGCATTACCCTTTTAACAAGTCAACATGAAAACGCTCTTAATAACTCCAGAAGGTTTAGAAAAATTAAAAGCCGAGTTGGATCATTTATGGCGCGTTGAACGGCCAGACACCACGCAGAAGGTAGCTTGGGCTGCAAGTCTTGGAGATCGTTCTGAAAATGCAGATTATCATTACAATAAGAAGCGATTGCGGGAAATCGACAGGAGGGTGCTTTATTTACGGAAACGAATTACTGATTTGAAAGTCGTGAATTATTCACCTTTCCAGGATGGCAAAGTAATGTTTGGTGCGTGGGTGGAGATTCAAAATGACAAAGGCGAACAAAAACGCTTCCGAATAGTGGGGTATGATGAGATCTTTGATACCACCAAAGACTTCATCTCTATAGACTCACCTATGGCAGTCGCCCTGATGAAAAAAGAAGTGGGTGATGAAGTAGTAGTGAAAACAGGTGCAGGGGAATTTGTCTGGCGTGTTATCAAAATAGAGTATCAGAAGTAAGTTCTGTGCAGGTGCCGCTGATTTTTTGTGAATGGAATGATTTTTATGATTAATTCATCTTGAGAATTCAAATTAACTCAAATCGCAAGCGCTGGAAATGATGTCAACTAAAGTAATCAGTTTAAATCATTGGCAGAGGTGCTCCTTTCTATGCTGGTGGGTCCTGTAGGGGACTTGTCATTGAGGTGAAATCTTATATCATCTTCTTTCAAAATACTTTTTTAACTAACTGGTTATATAATCTTTCAAAGAACTTTCTATGCCTCACCAACCTTTGAGATGTACTTTGCTTAGGTACCATTGCTTTTTTAATTCAAAAATTTTAATGTTGCAACCATTCACCCAGATGTAAAACCAGCTAGGCATTTCAGAGTGCGTTTAAAGGGGAAAATGTCTGAACCACTGATTTTTTGTGATTGGAATGATTATTATGATTATTGCATTTGGGAAATCAAATTATTCTAAAACCGGCAGTTTGTAAACTCTATTCAGTATTTAAACAAAAAAGTGTAAACCCATTTTAGGACGAGGCAGCTCAGAAAATCATGTAAATCAATATTATCCTTTTAATCAGTGGTCCAAATCATATTAATCAAAATAATCAATTTTAAATCAGTGATCAAAGAATCATATAAATCAAAATAATCACTTTAAACCAGTGGTCAAATAATCATTTTTAAAATCAGTTGTCCCGGCTATGATCAAACAAGAATATAAGTATTCACATGAGACATCAAAAGTGATAGGATGTGCCATGGAAGTCCATTCATCATTAGGTAATGGATTTCAGGAAGTAATTTATCAAAAAGCATTAAAGATAGAGATGGAGGATCGGGGTATTACATTTTCCAGAGAACACGAAATGCCTATTTATTATAAGAAAAAACATATAGGCACAAGGAGAGTAGATTTTTTAGTGGAAGGAATTATATCAGTAGAATTAAAAGCCGTAAGCAGACTGGAACCGGTACATTTGGCTCAGGCCATTAATTATCTGGAAGCATACAATTTAGAAGTAGGGTTATTAATAAACTTTGGTGCAAAGAGTTTAGAATTTAAGCGTATCATTAGTAATAAGTACCGCTGATTATTGTGATTGATATGATTAATATGATGAAGACAAAATCAAAAATATCCTTTTAAATCAGTGGTCAAAGAATCATATAAATCAAATTAATCATTTTAAAAATCAGTGGTCAATGAATCATATAAATCAAATTAATCACTTTTAAATCAGTGGTTCAGACATTTTAGCGTATCATTTTTAAATCAGTGGTAAACTGAAGCAATGCAAAAAAGCATTTTTCGTTGTAAGTATTCGCGAATTTGAAATTTAATTACTATAATACTTAAAAGTTTTTTTCAATAATTTATTCATTACAAGTTTCTCTATGAAAAACAGGGTTTTAGTAAATCTTTTACTATTAAATGTATTTTTTTCTTTTTCAGTTCTTGCACAGTCGCAATCCTCTGTAAATGCATTTCCTAAGAAAAATATCAATTGGTACAATGCAGATCTTAAAGAAGATAAAATAGCAGGAGTAAGTGTCAATAAAGCATATAACCTTTTACTGAAAGATAAAAAGACTCGTAAAACGGTTGTCGTTGCTATTATAGACAGCGGGGTAGATATAGATCATGAAGATCTGAAGGGCAGGATATGGGTCAATGAAAAGGAAATACCGGGTAATGGTATAGACGATGATGGAAACGGATATGTGGACGATATACATGGCTGGGGATTTCTCGGAAATGATAAAGGCAAAAACATTGAGACAGAAACGTATGAATATGTAAGAATGCTCAGAAAATATGATCCTGTTTTTAAAAATATACAATCAGAAGCAGATGTTCCAGCTGATCAGATGAATGACTATAGATTATATCTTAAAGTCAAAGAGAAGCATGAAGCTGAAGTAGCGGAACAAACTTTGATGAATGAAACCCTTAAGAAATTTGAAAAGGTACTTACGGATGTTGAAAAGGTTGTTCTTAAACATCTTGGAACCAGCACATACACGGTAGAGGATTTGAAGGGAATAACCAATGCAAACCGGAGCGTTTTATATGCACGGGACTGGTTGCTTGATAGGTATAAACAAGGGTTTAGCCGTGAGGAGTTGGAGAAAATGCAAAAAAGGACTGAAACACAACTGAAAGAAAATCTGAGTTTAAGTTATAATCCAAGAGAGATCATTGGTGATGATATTGAAAATATTAATGATAGTATTTATGGTAATAATGATGTAAAAGGTCCAAGAGCAGATCATGGCACTCCGGTATCAGGAGTGATTGGAGCAATACGAGGCAATGGAACGGGCATTGATGGAATTGCTGAAGATGTCAGATTTATGGTCTTAAGAGCTGTGCCAAATGGAGATGAATATGATAAGGACATTGCTCTGGCTATCCGCTATGCAGTGAACAATGGAGCGAATGTGATCAATATGAGCTTTGGTAAAGAATTTTCACCACAAAAGAAGTTTGTGGACGATGCTATACGATATGCGGAAGCGCACAATGTACTTCTGGTGCACGCAGCAGGTAACAGTGCTTATGATATTGATGAAATCATTCATTATCCAAGCAGGGCTTGCAATGATGGGAATTCCGTCAACAATTGGCTTGAGGTCGGAGCGAATAGTATAAAGGCCGATAAGAGATTATGTGCCAGTTTCTCCAATTATGGAAAAAATAATGTTGCTTTATTTGCTCCGGGAGTAGAGATTGTTTCACTGGCCGAAGAGAATACCTATACAATGGTTAATGGAACCAGTTTTGCAGGTCCTGTAGTATCGGGTGTTGCAGCCTTAGTATGGTCATACTATCCGGAGCTCACCGCTATTGAATTGAGAAATATCTTATTGAACTCATGTACAAATTTAAATAAAAAGAAAGTGCTGATTCCGGGTGGAAAGGCTGATACTGCTAAAGTTCCATTTTCCAATCTTTCATCTACAGGAGGAATTGTGAATGCCTATCAGGCACTTCTGATGGCAGAAAAAATAGTAAGCGAGAAAAAATCGGCAAATGCTGAACATTGAGGGTGACTCGTCCTAAATGAGGTTTAAAGTATGTATTGTCCTAAAAAAGGTTTACAATTTTTGCTGTAAACCTTTTTTTAAGCTTTATCCCAACAAAATTTATAAGATTATTTGAAAACATAATATGTTTATTTTAGACATAATAATCCTGACCTTATTAATCTATACCTACCAAAGAACAGCTGATAAGTTTAACAGTAATAGATTACTTTGGATTATATATGCAATAATGTCCTTTATACTGGGGCTTATTCTGGCTGGATTTTATACAATAACAATTCATGATTTTATTGCAGAAGGATAAGGAAAGGACATTGCTATAGGTCTTTTTATAATCGCAACAATTGCATTAGAGCTTTTGTTGGGATTTAGCTGTTTATATTTTTTGAAATGGATTTATTTCGGGAAGAAAAATCAATGATGTTATTGATGTTTTAAAAGGATAGTCTACGGTTAATACAATATTCGAACTACCTTAATTTTATTGTTATAGAGAATTTACTTAAAGGAAACTTATAAATCTTACTTCTTCTATAAGGCTTTTTCTTTATTAGCCAGTAAATGTAAAAAGCTAAAAATAGGATCCAAATAATGTACATATCCAATAAAGACTTTAGTTTTACTTTAAAAATATATTTTCCTGAGAAATCAATATGTTGAGTTTATTTCATAAATAGTGGTTTATTGAGACTTTGGTTCAGGTTATTACCGATCTTTACTAAGAAAGTTGAAAAACAATACTGATCAGAATAATGATTGGAATGCAAGCCATGCTGCTAATATTAATTGAATTCCATTTTGTCCGTCTTTAACATTACAAAGCGTATCTGCACTGGTAATAAAATTAGTTATACTGCCCTGAAGTAACGTATATTCAATGATATTAAATAATCTGAATTTATTCCTTTTAGTTGTTGTATCTTCAGTTTTCTTCAAATGATATTTGAAGAAAATAAAGGGCGTTATTAAACTGCCAAGTAACATCAGTATCCAAAGAGTGTTCCACACCAGTGTGCATTTTAAACCGAGAGAGGTAGCAAATAGTAGAATCAAAATTAATAATATAGCAGTAAATCCGGGTATTAAAAATCCAACAATGGTGAATAATGCAGCTGATTTTAAGTAATTGAATTCAGTATTCATTTGTAAAACATTCCACGTGACTTTATTTTATATACAATTTACTTGAATTTTGGCCGATATTCAAACGAGGCCATGTTACTTATAGTGCTCTGGTATCTACAAGCGTTCTGTTCCTTTTTCCTTGGTACAGAAAAAGCTTACCAAATGCCCTAGACTTGAAATACATCTTACTTTCAGATTTAATCAATTTTTTGAGACATCTTCCTTCAAAATTATAATCCTTATTACCCTTCCAGTCACCGGATTTTGATACTATCTTTGTGGTCCATTTTCCCAAACTATTTTAATGATCAACGCAACGGAGCAAGGAGAAAGAGAATACCTTGAAGAGATTAAAGAAAAACTTACGCTGGGTGTTAAGTACATAGATGAAACTGTAAAGCGCTATTCAGAGGAGATGAGGCAGAAAAAGCAATATATCCATGAGCAAAAGTCGGGCATGGATGAGGCTGAAATGGTTGCTGCGGATCAATCTATTAATCGAATGGCGTTTACAGGAGGAGCAGCAGTAGAAAGAAAACGGAAACTGATCAAGCTGCGTCAGTCACCTTACTTTGGACGAATAGATTTTATTGGCAATGATCAGGTAAGAGTGCCTGTTTATATCGGCATCTATTCCTTTGCTGATATGGAAAAGCGTGTGAACCTGATCTATGACTGGCGTGCACCGATATCCTCCATGTTCTACGACTTTGAATTGGGTGAAGCATTTTACACCACACCTTCAGGAACTGTTCAGGGAGAGATTGTATTAAAACGACAATACAAGATCAGAGATGGTCGTATGGAGTTTATGATCGAAAACGAGATCAATATTCATGACGATGTTCTTCAGAAAGAGTTAGCCAGGTCTTCTGATGACAAGATGAAGAACATCGTGGCAACCATCCAGCGTGATCAGAATGCCGTTATCAGGAACGATACATCCCGTATTATGGTGATTCAGGGAGTAGCCGGATCTGGTAAGACCTCTATTGCTTTGCACAGAATCGCTTTCCTGTTGTACCGCTTCAGAGATAGCATTGCTGCAAAAGATATCCTGATCATATCTCCCAATAAAGTTTTTGCCGATTACATCTCTAACGTCCTGCCAGAGCTTGGTGAAGAGCACATTCCGGAGCTGGTCATGGAAGAGCTGGCTTCAGACTTACTTGATAAGAAATACAAGTTTCAAACCTTCTTTGAGCAGGTGTCCAGTTTACTCGATGCCCATGATCCCGATTTCATTGAACGTATTAAATTTAAGTCATCATTTGAATTCCTCAGCAAGCTGAATCAGTATCTTCTTCATGTAGAGAATAATTATTTCAAATCTACAGACCTTAAGATTGGTCAGACGGTAGTTTTGGGTCATTTCATCCTTCAGAAGTTTAAGAACTATCATCGGATGCCGATGTTAAAAAGGTTTGATCTTGTAGTAAAAGACATACAGACATTTGTCAGAGAAGCCAAAGGGCAGAAGCTAACAGGAAGAGATAAAGCAAAGATCTGGGAAGCTGTTCCCCGCATGTTCAGATTTAACAATGTGTTTGACCTCTACAAAGACTTTTATCAATGGATCGGCAGACCAGACTTGTTCAAAACAGATCAGCAAACGGGGTTAGAGTATTCGGATGTTTTTGCTTTGATCTATTTCCGGTTACGTCTTGAAGGGATAAGTACATTCGACAGGGTAAAACACTTGCTGATTGATGAAATGCAGGATTACACTCCGGTTCAATATGCAGTGTTATCAAGATTGTTTCCTTGCAGAATGACCATTCTGGGAGATATCAGTCAGACCGTAAACCCATACAGTGCTTCATCAGCGGAAACCATTGAAAGAGTATTTCCTTCAGCAGATATTGTAAAGCTGAACAGAAGTTACAGGTCAACCATGGAGATTACTACTTTCGCTCAGCGTATTGTTCCAAACCCTGATATTATCCCAATGGAAAGGCATGGGCAGGAGCCGGTAGTATCTGGATTTAACAGCATAGAAAAAGAGTTTGCGGCCATTAAACAAATGATTATTGCTTTCAGAGGATCAGAGAATCGTTCTCTCGGAATTATATGCAAGACACAGCAACAGGCAGAGAAAGCTTATAATGCTTTAAAAGCAGAAGGAGTTCATTTGCTCACAGATGAGTCTGTCTCATTTAAAGAAGGTGTCAATATTAGTTCTGCTCATTTGGCTAAAGGGCTTGAATTTGATGAGGTGATAGTTCCGTTTGCGACAGCAGAGAACTATAAAACGGATGTAGATAAAAGCATGTTGTATATAGCATGCACGCGAACGATGCACAAGTTGACTATTACGTATTCTGTAAAGCTAACGGGATTTTTATTATAATAAAGTAAGAGTTCATTGCCTGGAATTGGAGTTGTTTAATTTTTATTGTTGCTCATTATCAGTGTTTTTAAAGCGCCAGGCATGATGCTCTTCCTTTCTTTTTCAGAATGAGAATTTAAGGTTTGGGGAGTCTTATTTTATGTTGAAGGGGGATGAATTTTGAAATAAATTGTTAAAATATTATCTTACAATTAAATTATATTTTTTTAATATGAAACAAACTATACAACTACTTTTAGGATTTTTATTTTTAGTAAATCCTTTTATCGCAGATGCTCAATCATACATATGGGCAAGAAGTACAGAATCCTTGTTAAATTATCACCAAGCAAAATCAATAGCTGTCGATGATTCAGGGAATGTCTATGCAGCAGGTAATTATTTTGAATTTATTTCCTTTAAAGATACTTCCTTACAATCCAAAACCTGGAATCCTTTTCTTACAAAATACAATTCACGAGGTGAGATTTTATGGGTTAAAAGTGTAAAAAGTGTAGAAGATCAACCTCAAGCTTATGTTGATGATATTTATTGTGATTCAAAAGGATTTGTTTATTTAACAGGATATTATGAGGGGAACGTTCATTTGGGTAATTTCGCCCTAACCGGAGACTATCTTCATGAATCTTGTTTTATTGCTAAATGTGATAATAAAGGAAATTTTTTATGGGTTAGAAACGCAGTAGAGACAGATCGGGAAACATATAAACACGGCCTGGTACGTGGTTACGGTATTTCAGGAGATAATAAAGGAAATATTTTTGTTACTGGTGGTTTTACGGGCACGGTGAGCTTTGATAATTATAGTGTTACATCTTCAGGGGCAAGAGATATTTTTGTTGCAAAATATAATGAAAACGGAATTGTTCAATGGGTAAGTAAGGCTGGTGGGTTGTTTGAAGATACGGGCAATGACATAACAGTAGATTCTCTGGGCAACTCTTATGTAATTGGATCTTGTGGTTACACAAGTAGAGGTAGAGTGAATACTGAAGCGCTATTTGATACCATTTCCATTCCAGTAAGTTATAATGGAGATTGTTTTATTGCAAAATATAATCCACAGGGTAAGGTGGTTTGGGTTAAATATTCTACATCATCAGGAAAAGTACATGGAAATGAAATAACATTTGATGGACACAATAATCTTTATGTATGCGGTGACTTTTATTACTCTGTAAGGTTTGATAATATTCTTTTATCTAGTAGTTCCATGGATAATTTCTTTATTTGCCGATACGATACTGATGGGCAAATTGATTGGGCAAAACAAACAGATGTTAAACATATAGCATCAGATCATACATCACATGTATATTTATTCTCTTCTGAAAACATGGTAGAAAAGTGGGATTCAACCGGAAAACCAGTGTGGGAGTCTCAAAAAGTAGGGCAGGAAGTAGTATACCCGGCTTCAATATGTGTAAATAATAAAGGTACACTTTATCTGTTGGGAGATTATAATGGAAAATTAGATCTGGGTACCAATCATTTATTATCCAAATACTATAAATCCGGGATGTTCATATCTGCAGTAGGCGATTCTACTTTTGTCAATGGAAATAGTAATTTGATCAAGGGAAGTATTTTTCATGATAGAAATAAGGATTGTAATCGTGATGCAGATGAAGAATATATGAATGACGTTTGGGTGGAAGCATTGCCCGGTCCTTATTATGCAAAGACAGATGAAAATGGTCATTATTCATTAAAATTAGACACAGGTACCTATACCATTAGAGAAGTTGAGCCGTTTAGTATCTATTCTGAAAATGTGCAAAGCTGTCCTTTAACAGATTATCGACTGGTCTTAAATAAAACGGCCATAGATACATCCGGATTTGATTTTGCAAATAATCATCAAAGTTGTTCTTTATTAAAAGTTGATTTAACGGATGATAACAGGTATCAGAGAGCATCAAGTTTCCTCTGTTATTCTAATCTGACTCTGCTAAAGTATTGTAATTATGGAGATTTACCTCAAAAAGACATTCATATCATTTTAAAATATCCTAAGAATGCCCAGATAGTCCAAAGTTCTATTCCCTGGGTCAGTAAATCAGATTCAACCGTAAATTTTTTCATTCCCGAATTACAGCCTTTTAGCTGTGGTGAAATAATAATCAATGAAGATATTTCTTGCGATGATATATCAGATCCTAATCAGACTATACTATATCATGCATCTATACAAAAAGCAGAAAATTGCGGGGTAGATACATTGTTTAATAATGCAACGATGTATAAAAGAATTCCTGTGATAAATGGTATTCCGGAAAATGATAAAGTAACTTCATCTAAGTTATTGGTATATCCCAATCCATTTAGCGATAGACTATCATTTCGTTTTAATTCAATATATGAAGAGGCTAATTTAAAACTCCTCATCATTGATGGTTCAGGCAAAAAAATAAGTGAAGAGGAGTTTTCTGTTAATTCAGACACAACATCCTTTGATTATGAAAATGCATCTTTAAATCAAGGTATTTATCATTACATCGTAGAAAAAGATAGTGAAATAATCGGATCGGGTAATGTTGTGAAATTTTAGTAGACCTTTTCATAGCAGAGGTATAATGGCTTTTGAAAAAGAGTGAGAACTCTGAGTTCAGCGAAGGATCTTATCTTTGATCTTCGCTGGACATTCAGTACTAAAGAGAGATTAAAAGGTTAAGTCTAGTTTTGAAAAGTGATTGATATTCATGAAGAATTTCTTTCAACTGGAAATGCTTAAATTTAGATATTGCAATAATGTATAACTTGATTTTATAACAGAACCATTTTTATAAATGCATTTTTTCAGTAGACTGGTTATCTTTTTATTATCCCTTGCAGTTTCTTATCAGAAATTGTCAGCTCAGGTAACCAACAATAGTATTTCAATTAAAGGTCATATCAAAGAATCATCAGGCAACGAGCCTATTGTAGGAGTGGTGGTAAGTATACCTGCCATTAATTTAAGCACCGCTACAGATACATCAGGATATTATTCACTTAATTTTGAATGCAAAGACACTCTTGAAGTCTTGTTTCTGATGCAGGGATATGCTACCAAGAAGAAAAGGGTTTGGAGTTCTCAGGTGCTCGATGTCAGACTTATTTCAGATCAGCATTTTTTGAAGGAGATTACCATTCTTGGGGAAGATACAACTTATCTGAGCAGTGATGTACAAATGAGTAAGATTAACTTGTCGATGAAACAGGTTAATAGCGTACCTTCATTGCTTGGAGAAAGAGATGTGATCAAAGTTTTGCAACTGATGCCCGGAGTACAAAAGGGTAGAGAAGGGAATACTGCCATGTATGTACGTGGTGGAGGTCCAGATCAGAACCTTATTATGTTGGACGGCATGCCTTTTTATAATGCTTCTCATTTGTACGGCTTCTTTTCTCTGTTTAATTCGGATGTTTTGCAAAATGTAGAATTTACCAAAGGAGCTTTTCCTGCAAGGTATGGAGGTAAGCTGTCATCTGTATTGGATATGACTATGAAGGCGGGCAATAAAAAGGAATATCACGGTGAGGTTGGGGTAGGAATCCTTTCATCCAAGCTCATGCTTGAAGGACCTATAAAGAAAGATAAGTGTTCCTTTATTATAGGGGCAAGAAGAAGTTATATGGATTTATTAATAAGTCCTTTCCTTCCTGACACGTCTAAGGTTTCGTATTATTTCTATGATATTAATGCCAAAGTGAATTGGGATATTAATCGCAGAAATAAAATCAGCTTCAGCTTTTACAATGGTAAAGATAATTTTAAAAGTAATTATGCCGACTTTGAATCTAGTACTAAAGTTCGTCTGAACTGGAATAACATACTTGGCAATCTAGTCTGGGATAATATTATTTCCGACAAATTCTTTTCCAGACTTTCTGTAGGGGCAAGCAAATTTTTTATAAAAACTAAAGAATATACCTATCAGGATAGTACAGTCTATGATTATAATTACAATTCTTCTATTAAAGATATTACCCTTAAATATGAATTGCTTTATAAGCTCTCTGATAAGCACACTATCAATGCTGGTCTACAAATGATCTTTCATCATTTTGTACCTGGTGCATATATTCAAGAGATCAAGAATGATGTATCAGATGTGTCTGATAAGCCTGTCTCCTCCCGGGAGATGTCTTTATATGTTGAAGAGACAGGCAGAATTTCATCCTTTTTCTCTTACAATATAGGAGGAAGGCTTACAAGATACAGTGTCAGAAATAAAATCTATATCAAGCCAGAACCAAGAGCTTCGGTGGCTTTCCATATAACTAAAAGGTTTGCAATTAAAGCTTCTTATGCAGAAATGAATCAATATGCATTGATGCTTTCGCAGTCGATATTAGGGCCACCACTCGATTTATGGGTGCCTGCAACAGATAATATTTCTCCACAAAATTCAAAACAAGTCGCATTAGGCCTAGCTAAGGATTTTAAAAATAGCTTGACTTTTACAATAGAAGGTTATTATAAAAAGAGTTTTAATCTCGTTGAATATAAAGAAGGCTCTAGCTTTTTGGTCAAAGATGTTGACCGCTCAGGACACTTTAAGACCTGGGAGGATCAGGTTACTCAAGGCGGAGGATGGGCATATGGAAGTGAGTTTATGCTTCATAAAAGAGCAGGTAAGTTGTCTGGTTGGCTGGCTTATACATTGTCGTGGAATTGGATGGAGTTTAAAGAACTTAATCTGGGAAGAAAATACCCGGCCAAATATGATAACAGGCATGATGCGTCTGTGGTAGTTATATACAAGCCCAAAGAGAAGTTTTCATTGTCATTAACCTGGGTATATTCTTCAGGTAATGCTTATACAATACCTACGGAAATTGCCCGTGAAATAAACAGTGAGCCGAAAAGTGATCCATGGGGGTTTATGTATACCGTCTATGCTCCAAAAAACAGTTATAGAATGCCGGCATACCACAGACTTGACCTCGGAGCTCAATTTCAGAAAAAGTTAAAAAGAAATATTTCAAGGGTATGGGACGTCAGTATATACAACGTTTATAATCGGGAAAATCCTTATTATTATTTCCTTGCAAAAGATGGATATATTGAATATAGTAACATACGCTATACAAAATACAAATTGAATAAGGTTATTTTGTTTCCGATTATTCCTTCAGTTTCATATAGATTAATTTTCTGATGGTCCTTTTTTACAAATATATATCATTGTTGATGGTATCATTTTTTTTGTTTACCTCCTGTATAAAAGAGGCGGATGAGGTGAAAGTTCCGACTTCTTTAAGAGATATGAAAATCATAGTGCGGGGATTGGTAGACAAAAATGAAATAAAGATATATGTAAGCCAGACCTTACCGTTTTTTAATAAAAATGGATATTCTTTTGATCAACAGTATATAGATGATGCCAGGGTAACCATCTCCGATGGAAAAGATACGCTTGAATTGCCTTACAGGTATAGATTCAATCCGGAAATTGCTTATTATGGATACTTCGGAATGCCTTTTGATTTTAGAGCTGGTTTGAAATTATATCTAAATGTCGATTTACCTGATGGAAGACATGTTGATGCTGTGACTATAGTTCCGGATGATATTAATGTGACAGTAACAAAGTCAGATTCAATGTACATAAAGGACCAATGGATTTTTGGGTATAATTGTATCAATAACTCATTAAATTCTGAATATGCTTTGGGGCACTATGAGTATTATCTATATAATAATATATTTATAGAACCTTTAAAAGATACGGTATATAGAATTTCAAGCCAAAGTAGTTATAGGATTATTTACAATATGCCTGACCATCCATATTTTCAATCTTATTCTTATCGAAGCATTATAGATCGTGCTGGAGCAGAGTCTATCACTTATAGAAAATATAACTATCTTCAATTTTTCTCTTTTAATAAGGGATTAAAAGAATACAATTTTCGTGATATGTTTTCTGATCCACGTATTGATAGACCATCTGGAGAACCTATATATTCAGGGGACAGCACAGACGCTTTTCAGGAGCCACTCTTCTCAGAACCTATTTACTATAATTATTATTCAAACATCAATGGTGGTTTAGGCTTTTTTGAAGCGTATCAGGAAAAGATAGTTTATCTTGAATAGAAGATTCACTGAGGACTTTTTGATATTAGATTAATGCCTTCATCTTTTTAGATAGTTACAACCTTGTATTATTATTTGTATTTAATCGAATCAACAGTTTACCAAAACAATGAAAAAAGTAGAATTCCTTTTTCCTTCTCTGGTGCTTATTCTCAGTATTCTAGATATCATTGGAAATCTTTCTTTAAATAATATACCAACATTAATTATATCTTCTATTGGAATAATTGGAGTTATTCTATTTGTCTTTAAAAATAAATGGTATAAGGCATTGATCTATCTGTGGATTATAAGCCAGATTATTGTTATTTCATACTTTTGGGATGTCGTTCAGGTGCTAAGTTTTAAATTTGGTTTTACATTTATATTTCACAGCGACGGGGAGATTGGTATTTTTTTGAATATTCTTCCATTCTTTTATTTTGTTGCATTCAGAGTATTACAAATGAGTACTATTATTGGTTCTAAGATTGTAATCAAACGTTATAATAAAGACAGCAGAATAAAACATTTATGACCAGTTGAAGGAGCTGTTCTTAAGAGAGTTAACCTTTCAGGGGAAAGAGAGTGGATCCTGGTGAATCTTGATAAACCAATTACTTTATTGAATGAGGAAATTAATTTCGTTTTATTAAAAGCCGAAGGGGAAAAACCTCTGCAAAAATCAAAGAAGAAACAGCTTGCATACTTCAGGATAATTGAAGAAGCGGTTGTTGATGTGAACACTGATTCTTTTTCAAAAGAACATACCAAGTTTATAGATTGGGTTGTTATAGAATCAAGATAACCTTGTAAAGGCAGTTATTTACGTGTCCTATCAATGGTTATAAACTTTATCCCTTAAAACTGATATAACTAATAACATAAACATTAAAGTCCCTCTCCTTCAGGAGAGGGATTTAGGGTGAGGTCTTTGATATACTCAAACTTATTGGTTTAAGTATACAGCATTTTTTTTATTAACTCTCTACCGGTTCCCCACCATTAGGATGAATAACCTGACCTGTTATGTAGGAAGCATCTTTGGATGCAAGAAATACATAAGCCGGGCCTACTTCAGATGGTTGTCCAGGCCTGCCCAATGGTACTTGCTTTCCGAAGCTTGTTACTTTGTCCGGAGGAAAAGTAGCCGGAATCAGCGGAGTCCATATAGGACCTGGTGCTACTGCATTTACTCTTATTCCTCTTTTCGCAAGATTGCTTGCTAGTGATCTTGTAAATGTTACAATAGATCCTTTAGTAGATGAATAATCGAGTAAGGATTCTTTTCCCCGATAAGCAGTTACTGAGCTGGTATTGATGACACAATCCCCTTCCTTCATCTGCTTCAATGCTGCCTGTGTCAGATAGAACATAGAAAAGATATTGGTACGAAAGGTTCTTTCCAGTTGCTCTGCTGTTATTTCCTCGAGAGATCCTTTTACATGCTGTTCACCTGCGTTGTTGATAAGGATATTCAAGCCTCCCAATTGCTTCCGGGTTTCTTCAATAGCTTTATTACAAAAGTTCTGATCTCCTATGTCTCCTGAAATCAGGATGCATTTACGGCCTTCCTTTTCTACCATTTTTTTAGTTTGTTCTGCATCTTCATGTTCTTTCAGATATACAATTGAAATGTCTGCACCTTCTTTAGCGAAGTGAACGGCAACAGATCTTCCAATGCCGCTATCGCCACCGGTGATCAAAGCAATTTTACCTTTAAGCTTTTCACTGCCTTTATAGTCGCTCCTTATAAACTCAGGTTTAAGCTGCATCTCTGCTTCAGAGCCCGGCTGCTCATTCAGATGTTCACCCGGTAATGAGGATGGTTTATATTCCATTGTTTCAGTTTTTTAGGTGCTTTTAAAGTATAAGGCCACAATGTTATAACTGTTTGAAAGAATAAACATCAGCTTGCTCCTCTATGACAAGAATTGTATGGCAGATTGAGGGTTATAAGCTGATTTTCTTTCAGAAAGATGTAATCGCCTGTTGTATTCGAAGGCACCTACCGTTCCGAAAATTATATGTGCAATCACTAAATTTATAAGATAACTCTTTCTGTCGATTTGTGGAGGATTGCGATGTAGGTTCATATACAGGTACCAGACAGCAATGCCCAGTAATCCATTGGTTAAGCCTAATGATAATCCACCTGTAAGATTGGGCTTTGTAATTCTGTTCTTCCATAGAATGTGATAGCAATAAAGAAAGAATATGCCTATGGAATAATGTATGACGGTGCCTGTTACTTTTATCTGGGCTAATGATATTACTCCTTTTTCATTATGTGTTTTGTTGGTAAGTGATCTTCCAAGTATTCGTATTACCCTCATTTGTTTCCTGGAAATTTCAGAAACAATTTTCATGTATAAAGTCATATAATTCGTTGCATCCACAGCTGTACGTACCAGATATCTATTTTCCTTATAAAAGGTATATAGCTTTAAAGCCATCTTTGATTTTTTATACAAATTTCTGAACATATCCCCTTCATTTTAATAATATCAAGATCATTAGAAAAGGACCTTATGCTCCTACATCATAAAGGAACCTTTTCTTATTTGTATTCATTTACATCCTTCTCTTCAAAGACAAAATATTAATTTTATCAGACTTCATAACATAAATGAAAAAGTTATGGTTTTCCATTCTCACTGTGATAAACAATGCACCACCAATGAATGGAAATCATAAATAGTTAATGTTATTATTGTGGATATAAGGAAGATGTTTTTTGGTAGCCGGTGTCTGGCCTTTGGTCCATATTTATTCATTTATGATGATAAGAGGCCTCAAAAATGATATCTGGCTGGTGGGGACTGTTTATTAATTATCTCCATTTCCATGGGATTGCTGGCTTCTGCAGTTATGAAGAAAATAGAAGTTCCAATAATGCTTATAGCTTTCGGATCTGCCCTCAGTCTTTTATTCGTAGACTTATTTTATGTGTTTGAAATGTTATTGCGGAAACTTATCTGGAAGATGCTTTTGTTGAGATTTTATTTTTGATCAGCTGGTTGATCATATTCTGAAGATTAAAGGGGTAAAGTAGCTTATAGACGGTTAAAATACTATTGTGTTGATTTACTGTTAGTTATTTTTTTTGTATTTATTGATATAATATAAGATGGTGATTTAAATTGTTCTGATCTGTCTGCCAATTGAATTAAAATGGAGGTATGGATTCATTTAAATTACTCGAATACATACTTGCCGGAACTTTTATCAATAGGTTTTATAATGGTAAATATTTTTTTCCAAAAAGTTTGTTTGGAAGATTTATAGGAAGGATTCAAAGGAACAAAAGAATCTTTAATATAAGCAATCAGATCAGGCTTTTGAAATGCAAATTCAGCGTCTGCTACTACAACATGGGGAACAAAAATTTTCCCGTTCGTCAAAACTACATGTACTCCTATATTATCTTCAGTATGAGATTTATAATCTCCTAATTCAGTATATCTTATTTGTATTCTTGAAATTAGGTTAATGATTTCCTTTTGTCTTTTAGTAGTTTGATTTCTTAACATAATTATTGAATTTTTGAAACAGGATTTTATATACTTCTTTTTCATTGGCGATGCACAAAAGAGCCTTTGCCAAGTAAAAACTAGTTTATAAAATTCCTTAATTACTGTTCTGATTTTTATTTAGTTATGATGGATTATATCACCACGGTGGGGTAGATTTTTGGGGAATTAATAATGGATAATCATTTAGTGTCATATAAGCTTTACTCGAAAGTTTAATTTTTTTGTTAAAAATTCTGATTTTAAAAGTTAAGGTTTGTTAAGATACGGTTATGAGCAATATTAGTTTTGTGTGTAGGTATCGAGAGTATAGCATTTAAAATAAAATTAATTGAAGGTTTAGTAGTTAGAATAATATAACATTCCGAAAGTCAGAGCTTTGCTCTTAGTTTTGAGAAAGACTTTGAGCAGGAAAAATATTTTAGAGAAATATAAAAGTTGCCAGTTCATTGAACTGGCAACTTTTTTCTAAATCAATTAATTCTCAAAGGCAATCTGAATAGTTTATATATTTTTCTATTGATGATATTATTCGTGTCCGTGAGTCTTTACGAGTTTATTATAAACTCCAAAAAGCAAGAATGGTGCGGCCCATTGTCCTACAAACAAAGCATCTTTATCCCTTCTGTTTAGTTTTAATGTTAAAGAAGCTGCCATAGACCCTATAGCTGCCCATAAATACACATCTGAAGGTAATTTAGCTGTTTGTGTTTCAATAAATTTGGCAATTTTTCCCTCTCTGAAATCTTCACTATTGATTTTAGTTTTGATATCATTTATAAATGTTCCAACGCTTTCCATCATATCATAAGTTTTTCTTTTATGAAAACAGAGGCTGGAAATCCATTGTTCCTTGAACTCTTTTGAAGTGTTGAAGAGTTGTAAAATTAACTGGCTTTCAGTTAAGTTAGATGAGAGTTATTTTTGTTTTCATCAATGTATGAATGTGTATATTTGATTTTAAATGTAGCCATAAAATCATGAAGGGAATTATGGATGAAATAGTCAAAGGAAATGAAGTTGCATTGAATCCCTGCATCTTTTAAGTATATTTACATTTGTTATAGATAGATGGGGTTAAATGTATTCATCTAATTTCATAGGCATTCATTATATGATAATATATGCTTATTAGTCAATAAAGTTTTATTTAAGTATCCCACATTGGCAGCTTTTTATTATCTCATGGGATCATAAACAGCTTTTGTGTTTTAAAACATGTAACATGATTATAAAGAAATTACTTGCTCCTTTTGTAAATAATAAAATCCTTAAAGAATCTGAACATTGTTATATAGCCTCTGCGGCTATTTCAGAGCCTGCTTTTGATCTTCTGATGAGCAGTATTCCTCGGCACTGCAATGTTGATATAGTTACCGGACTTGATCTGCCCACTCATCCTAACGTGCTTTGGAAAATCCTCAAGCAATATCCTGGTCGTGTAAAATTAAGAATCTTCACCAGAAATTTCTTTCATTCCAATCTGTATATTTTTGATTTGCCTTTCAGGAAAAGAGTAGCCTTTGTTGGTTCAGGACACCTTACCCTTGGAGGGCTTAAGGATCATGAAGAGCTTTCTTATAAAATCGATGTAGAAAGAAACGTAGAGGACTTAAAGGCTTGCTTCAGATCTTATTTTGATTTTGGACAAGATCTGTCTGAGAAAATTATTAAGGAATATGAAATCTTATATCCATCCATAGTTGCAAGGAATAATGCCACAAAGGAAGATATGAAGCAATTGACGGATGTTATTACTGGGCGCTTTAATTTGGATGATAAAAGTTTTTCCAAGCAATATTTTCAAGCTGATGATTATTCAACTCTCAGTAGCACTAAAGCCCCTTTAAATACTCAATTGGTGCATCATGAAAGAGTGATGCTTCAGAATAAGTTGCTGGAGCTGCATGAACAATTAAAATCTTATCTGCATAAACTTAAGCTTCATGAAAATGATGATCCTGAACAAATCGTAAGCAGTCTTGATCCTATGTTTCATTACGAACATAAAGTAAAGGTTATGTGGATTGCTTATGGCAGAAGCAAAAAAGAACTGGAGGCACATAAGTCAAAACTAACGGATCTTATAAACATTCAGTTGATTTTGAAGTCTCAGGAATTCGGGATTTGCCTAATGTTAGGAAAACCCAATAGCGGAGCGGAAGACCGTGAGTATTTCAGGAAGGAAATGATTAATGAAGATTACCGGAAAAAATTTTATGATCTGTTAAAGGGTTTGGGCAAGGATTACTGGATAGAGGTAGCAGGGGAGAAGAAGCAAGCTGACTCATTTGTGGATGAACAGGCATTATGGAATTATACCAATGCTGATCATATACAATATCATTTTATCATAGACAGGGTCTATGTTCCCAGTGATCCGGAGATATCTGCTGAAAATATTGTGCCCACCATTCAGAAGGAGATTGATAAATTAATTCATTTATACAGATTAATTAAATCGTAGGGGGAGACACACGCCATGCATAGCGTCTGCTTTTTCTTCAAAGGAAAAAATAACTTCTTTAATTTTTATGTTTTCTTGATACGTTTCGGATTCATCTAGAAAGCTTGAATAACCAGATTCAAATGAGAATAAAATGAATGAAGACCTTGGTTTTATTGGTCCGTATTTATCCTGATATTTTCATACATGATTTATTAACTCTCTTTTTTTGCCTACATTTATATGAAGCTCAAGATAATCTATTTGCCATTTTACGATGAAGCATTATAAGTTCTCTACCAGAGAGTTCGGTATATCTGATACAGGAATTCATTTATTAAGAAGTAATTTTAATTACCGTACGATAAATTTTAAAGATATCACTTCTCTGGAGATAGGCAGAGGTAGGTTAATCAGGAACTGGCTCTTTGTTTTTATTTTTGGATTAAGCCTGATCGCTTTTAGCATATATTATGCTTTTGGGCTGATAGATGTGTTTAACGACCCATCAGTTAAGCGGATTTATATTGAGGAATTATTGGTTCCTTTTTTACCAGCTCTATTAGGTGGATTTTGCATTTACTCTGCCAGTAAAAAGGGCATTGTTATGAAAATTCAGCACAATGGTAAAAAAAGCTCATATTCCCTTGAGGGTATTATTAAGAATAATCAGTATGATGAATTTGTTGATTATTTAGTCTACACTGTAAAGGTTTATTCAAAGCTGAAGTTTATTAATGACCATAAAAAGCTGGCTCATATTGGATAATCAATCTGATTTCCTTGCCGATTTAGATATTTATCTTAGCTGTCATGGGGGAATCCTGATGAATCTCAGCAAACGAATCCTTAGCTGAAATGATTCCAAATTGCAACTTATCAGAATTTATCATTGTTGTTTTATAAAGTGGCTTGATAGCTTTGAGGTATTTATACCTTAAAGCACGGCAAACAGGTATAGTTCCCCCCTGTATGGTAAGGAACAATATAGACGATATTGTTATATGAAAAAGGTACATAAAGCATCAAGTGATAAGTTGGCAAGCATGGCATCCAGAGTACTTCAGGATGAAAACTCCAGCAAGAGGGCTAAATCATTAGCTGGCAGTGTCCTTGCGCAACATGAACCTCATGAGGAGGATAAAGAGAAAGAAAAAGATCATTAATGCCCAAAAAGCATACAAAGCCTATTAAGAAATAAATAGGCTTATTTTTTTATTCACTACAAAAGACTTAATGGTTATTGGGATATTTATGATTTTTGATAGCTTCTAGGTGTTAATGATAATACTTGGGTTTTGACTAAGGGTAATGGCTTTTCTTACCTGGCTGCGAGCAATCTTATCGACTTTACGATTATAATTTTCAGTCTCATATTTTTTTTGATGCGCTTTTACTTTTATTAGTTCAATGTTATAGTTTTCAATCATATGTATGAACTCCTCTATCAGATCTGAATTTTGAATCTGAATGCCTTTTTTTGTAATAAAGCTACTCTTTTTTAATTTGTCTTTTCTATCAGGAAGGTTTACGACATACTGACTATCAGAATAAATACGGACATTATCAAAAATAATATTTTGATCTTTTACAAATTCAAATGATTTTAATACAGCCCATAATTCCATTCTGTTATGGCTTGTATTCAAAATAGTTCCTTTTATAATTATTTCTTTATTTTCAAACAGAAGTAATGCTGCCCACCCTCCGATTTTCAATTCGGTATTGCAGCTTCCGTCTGTAAATATTTCAATTGTTTTTATGCTCAATTATAAATTGTTTTATATGTTAAAGACCTCTCGGTTCTCTTTTACTTTAATTAGTTTATTCGGAAGATAAAAATATTTTCATCTATTTAAAAAATTAGTTGAACATCTTGTTGTAGATAAATTTACATAATGGTTAAACGATAATAGAATTATCCTTTCGGACCTTCATGTAGCCTATATATGATTTATCCTCCCCGGTATTCCAACAAATTCATTCGTTTAATGGTATTGAATTAATTGTTGCAAACAGCTTAAATCAAATTGCATGAAAGATAATTTTTCTACCCAATCTAATCAGTATGCAATATACGGACCTGGCTATCCCAACGAGCTTTTTGATTTTTTAAGTTCAATAGTTGTCAAAAAAGAATTTGCATGAGATTGTGGAACGGGAAATGGACAAGTTGCTTATGGATATCTAAATACCTGGTCCGCTGTAAAACACTTCATTAAGCAGAATGGATTCAACCCGGTTAATTATATATGGGGAAGTATTGATCAATATTGGGATGAAAAAGAGATTAAAGAAATTAGATCTCCTTTATTATTAAGAATAGGGAAAGTTAATATTTGAATTAACTGAAAGGATTTGTTTTTACCTATTCATATACTATGATTTTTTAGTTTTGTTTTTGCAGAAGTAACTAATTACAGATCCGATATTAAAAAAAGTTTTTTGTATTGTTGTTTTGAATTTCAGCTTTGTATGAAAAAGTTTTTTTAACAAAGACACTCTTTTCTGGTATTTAACAGAATTAATAACTAAAAGTGACTTATGGCCATAACAGGAATTCAAACCCAGATCTTTCCCAAAGGTGGAAAAGCTCCGGCAGATCAGTTTACAGGTAATGCCTGGGTGAAATTGTTGGTGCCGAACGATGGCATGTTGCATTGCCAGGTAAGCAATGTAGTATTTGAGCCAGGGGCAAGAAACAATTGGCATACACATCCGGGAGGCCAGATACTGATTGTGACAGAAGGTGTCGGTTATTTCCAGGAGAGAGGCCAGCCAATACGGTTAATAAGACAAGGTGAAGTGGTCAATATACCTCCTGATGTGGAACATTGGCATGGAGCTTCGCCCAATAGGGAATGTACACATATCGCAATTAATACCAACACTCAGAATGGAATTGTGCTTTGGATGGAAAGGGTGACTGATGAGGAATATAACCAGCCTGCAAATGATATTTAATGATATCATAAGAGCAGAGGTGAAGATTGTATTCAATGGATCGAAATTGTGGTATCTTCAAATGCTTTGATAATAGCCTTTTTATATTTAGAAATAATAACTGAAGAGGAATGCACTAGTTTAACATAGGATTAAATAATGACTAAAGTATTAATTTTAGGAGCAGGCGGCCGAATTGCAAAACATGCTATTAATCAATTGTTGGAAGAAACAGATGTGGAATTAACCCTATATCTGCGCAATGCAAACAGATTTGGATATACTGACACGAATAAGATAAGGGTGATTGAGGGAGATGTGCTGGATCATCTGAAATTACAAGAAGCAACAGACGGACAGGATATAGTATATGCAAATCTGGCAGGGGAAGTGGATAATATGGCTAAAGTCATTGTTGGAGTTATGAAGGAAAAAGGTGTGAAACGACTTATCTTTATTACTTCTCTTGGTATCTATGACGAAGTTCCGGGTGCTTTTGGAAAATGGAATAAAAGTATGATCAGTCAATACTTAGGACCTTATGGAAAAGCTGCAGAGATTATTGAAGATTCAGGTCTTGACTATACCCTAATAAGGCCGGCATGGCTAACGGATTATGATGAAATAGATTATGAAACAACTCAAAAAGGAGAACCCTTTAAGGGAACGGAAGTGTCTCGGAAAAGTGTTGCTGAATTGATTGTAAAACTGATTCAACATCCTGAATCGGGGATCAAAAGAAGCCTTGGAGTGAATAAACCAGATACAGATGCTGATAAACCGGCTTTTATTAAAAATTGATGTGATAAACAGTGGGCTTATAGTTACTGGTTTATAAGGAACGAACATGAACTGATAAGATGAAAACCTGGAAAATGTATGTGTCCTTACTTATTTTTACAATCATAATGTTGACTATCTTCCGATGCAGCAAAGGTCCTCTCGATGAGAGAAAGATAGCAGGGAATTTAGTGAACTAAGTCAATTCATAGATACAAACGTTTTGAAATGCCTTGCCTGTTCAAATATTACAATGTATTTACCAAAGCTTGTTAAATTCCTTTGAATCTTTTTTAAGGAATCTGTATACAAATACTCCAGAAACAGCATTAAAAGTGTTCTCTATACTTCCGTTAAATTTTTTGTCAGGGAGGTTTTCAAAGCTTGTATAGCCAAAGTTATACCTCATCCCCACTCCAAAATTTTTGAAAATATAATATTCAAAATATGGTATGAACTCTACCACATTGCAGTTGTAATTGTTAGTCCATAATGCTGAATACTTTATCATGCCCCTTAAAAAAAGATTTCTTGTAAGATAAACTGATCCGTTTAAACCAATGGTTGGCAGAGGAACAAAAATACTTTTCTTTTGGCTTAAATCCGGAATCGTTGTGCTTTTGATGTTTAAACGATAAAATATCACCGCAACTCCGGCAAGTGCAGCAATTCTTCCTCTTCCATTATCAAAGAAAAATCTGGAATAACATAAACTTGCATAGTTTAATCTCAGGGTTGTTTTGACTTCACTTCCTGAGGGAAAAACAGCATTGCCATATTTTATATCTTTGCTTAGGACCTCTGTTTCTTTTCTATTGGCACTATACATATCAAAAGCCAGATTATGAAAGTTTCCATAGTTGAAAATGACATTCACTCTTGGAGATATTGTGGTTGTTGGAAAATCCAGATCATTACGTAAACTTATCTTAGTACCCTGGGCTTGTTCGGAATTAAGCCGGACATTTCCGAAATTAGTTGTATGTGCTACACCGAGATGAAGCGTCAGGAAGGGTTGAGGATATGTTTTGGTGCTATCGAAAGCGTTGCTCAATCTATTCGATTTTTTTCCCTTATTCCATTTTGACCAGTAGTTTTCTTTTTCTTCACTGTTACCAATCCCGGCTTTCGAAGGAAATTCTATCCTGAATAAAAACAGTGTACAAAATAGAATACTCAGATTAAGTTTTTTCATCGCTAAATAAGAGAGATACTATACTGGAATAATAAGATAACTCTTTGAGGCAGGAACTGTTTTTTGTCTGGTTACAGGTAATGCTGATATATATATGTTCCTTTATTAATGGATAGATCTATTTATGTTAAAAAAAATGAAAAGGTGCTATGGAAAGAGGGCATTATACTTCTTTTGTGCGATGCATAATATTTTATACATTTGAAATAAAACTTATTAAAGTTGACGCAATAAATTATATTATGCTAGGAGAGTGGAAAGGGACATATTACTATAATATTCAAGCAGAATTTTCAGATATTAAAGTCAACCATGTGGAGTTTGTAATAGACATCAATACTGACAATGGCTCAGAATTTAAGGGGACTGTAGAGGATAATACTAAGATGGGTGGTACGCCTGGTGTGGGAAGGATAAAGGGATGGTATACCGATACTCATATTTATTTTGAAAAGTTGATGCCCGTATACGGTTATATAAAAAGAAATGGTGAATATCAGATTGATCAGAATAAAAAGCATCCTGTATTGATTTATGAAGGCATATTTTCAAAGGATGAGAGAAATATTACAGGTACCTGGAGATTTAAGAAAAGGTTAGTTTTTGGGAAAGGTTTTATTCCAATGTTTGTCTCAACCGGCAATGGGACTTTTGTAATGATAAAACAGGGTTAGATTAAATTTATAATATGGTTGCGGTTATTGCTTTTTTATCATTCCATTACTTTGGGTTCTTCTGGACTTTGTAGTGTACCATTTTTAATGGTAAATGCCTTTTTAGAAAAGGAGAGCAGGATCATGGTCTTATCAGGGTGCTTGACTGGTTATTTATAGTTGTATATCCTCTTGTGTACTTTTTCCTGATAGATGGCACAAAGAACGATTGCTGTCAGAAATCGGCTACTTTTTCACCGGAGCACAGATTAACTATTTACATGCTTATTCTGATCAGCATTAGTGCATATTTCTATTTTTCTTTCAAAAAACGATAGCAAGCCCTTTGGTGGAAGTTTTAGTGAATGCAGTATTATTGGGTGGAATTATTTTGAATGTCTTTATTTGTATTCAGAATTATCCTCTTTTGCAATGCTTGGGAACTTTCCTATCATTATTTTATTTAGCTTTCAATTGGTGAAAGTCGGACTTCAGAATGCTGATCTGATACTGAAGTCCGGAATATATACCCTTATGACAACCTTTCTCTTTGTTCTTTGGTAAGAAATTTCTGAAGGATCTCCAACAGATCCAGCTCATAGAGATCATCAGGGTGTTCAATGTCTGTAAGATATGGCGTCAGCCATTCGTAATTTGTAAGCAGTAGTGTAGAGATGCTTACATCCGGCCATCCATTCTGTGGTTCTGTTTTTTTTAATTGAAATATTTTTTCCTGCCATTCTTTTACTTCTTCTGTAAAGGGAAGTAAAAAGTCTCCTTCTTTTTTGATCGCATCGGAGATTGCTTTAATCCTGAATTTATCGCTAGGTGCTGGTAATGGCTTTGATTTAAGGATGATACTGCCTATTCTTAAATCTTTGGAAGCTTTTAATGTACCATCTTCTGTATCCCAAGAAATGACTTCCTGTTCTTTAACCAGTGGAGCCAGATCCTTAGGGTTCAAAGGAGAGGCAAGGAATATCTTTCCCATGCCTTCTCTTGCGTCCAGGTTTGCTATGGCAAGCCAGGATTCGTGTGCCAGTTCGTCTTTATGACTTGCGGATGCATATTTTCCATTGGCAAGCTGAAACTGTGCGTTATTGCCAGGTCTGGCAAAAGCTATACGTTCCGGATGACAATGTGCTAATAAGACACCTGTTTCAAAGGGATCCTGCTGACCGTTATCCTCTTTTATTTCAAAAAGCCTTCTGTATGATGCTGCAACTTTCTCAATCCTGCCCAACTGTTTCCCCTGACCTTTTTCTTTCCTATATCTTCTTAGTGCTTCAATTCTTAGGTTAATATCAATTCCAGCTTCTCTTTTCAACGGATCACGTTCTTCCAGTATAGCTGCAAGGTCAGTAGCAAGCGGAAGTCTGTTTTCATCTTCTGCCATCAGAAGCATGTGCGCAATTCTCGGGTGACATGGAAGCGAATGAATTTTCCTGCCATGATCTGTAATACGTCCATTCTCCAGGGCGCTCAGCTGATGCAAAGTTTCTACCGCCTGAGCAAGAGTTGCTTTAGGCGGAGGTGTAAGCCAGGTAAGCTGATGCGGATCCACTATTCCCCATTGAGCCATATCCAGCACCAATGAAGATAAGTCAGCTTCCATGATTTCAGGAATTCTGTGTTCAGCCATATTCTCCTGAATGCTTTCCGACCACATTCGGTAGCAGGTTCCAGGGCTAAGCCTTCCTGCCCGGCCTGCACGCTGATCCGCAGAATCTTTGGAAATCCTTTGGGTTACAAGCCTCGATAATCCTGATTGAGGATCGAATTTTGATGTTTTACCGAAGCCAGAATCCACAACTATCTTAATGCCTTCTATTGTTAAGCTTGTTTCCGCAATGGAAGTGGCAAGTACAACCTTACGCTTTCCTGTTTTATCTGGCATAATGGCGCTATATTGCTTGCCTGGTGGCAACATGCCATACAAAGGATGAATGACAAAGCCCTTTAGCTCTTTTCTAAGGATTCCTTCACATTGCTTGATATCAGCTTCACCCGGAAGAAATACAAGCGTATCTCCATCTTTTTCTTTCACAGCTTTGATGACTACTTTTGCTGTCATCTCCGGAAGCAGGTACTGATCAGCTTCACCGGTATAAATGATTTCTACAGGATATTGTTTACCCTGACTTTGTGCAACAGGAGCTTTAAGGATCTGAGTCAGTTGAGGCATATCAAGTGTTGCTGACATTACCATAATTCTGAGGTCCGGACGTAATCTTTGCTGTGCTTCTCTGCAAAGAGCCATTGCAACATCCGCATGAATGCTGCGTTCATGGAACTCATCAAAGATCACAAGACCTACCCCTTCAAGACTATTATCACTGTGTATGAAGCGGGTTAAAATGCCCTCTGTCAGAACTTCAATTCTCGTTTTACTGCTGATTTTGTTTTCAAACCTTATCCTGTAACCTATGCTTTGTCCGACATCTTCTCCAAGCAGAGAAGACATTCGCTCAGCTATTGTCTTGGCAGCCAGTCTTCTGGGTTCAAGCATTAGTACTTTTTTCCCTTCAAGCCATGGTTCATTAAAAATTGCCAGTGGCAATAAGGTACTTTTTCCCGCGCCCGGTGGGGCATTCACAATAAGTGTATTAGATTTGCTAAGTTGCTCCTGTACAGCAGGAATAATTTCCCTTACAGGAAGGTCTATTGATAATGGATTAAATGACAAGTGATTGTGTTTTTTTGAAAATGCAAAGGTAAGCAAGGATTAGAGAAAGTCTGATAGGAGGAGAAAAAATCTCATGATTTATTTCTCAATGTTAATCCGCTCGGTTTTCATGTTGATGGAAGTATTCTACAAATCTTATCTATGAATATAAATTACTTGTCTTGGTGTTAAATGGGGTTTAACCAATTCACTTTGACAATTAGAAAGTTAAGCTTACTTTTGTAAATAGTAATCACTTTTATTTATTGAATTCCTAGATGAAAAAACAACTACTGCTTTCATTGCTGATTTCAGCTTCTTTAACTTCTGTATCCTCATTGGCAAAAGCAGAAGTACTCAGATCTTCTGTAAATCATACTCTGCAAACAAATGAAATTCTGATAACCAAACAGCCGGAAAATGTTTCTGTATGTGTTGGTACTGGTGCACTATTTTCTATTCAGGCTGAAGGAGAAAATTTATCTTATCAGTGGCAGGTTTACACAGGCTTTGCTTATGTAGATATAAATGGGGCTGAATCGGATACTTATCAGTCACCTCCAGTAGAAACAGAAATGAATGGTAGTCTTTACAGATGCGTCCTTACTGATGGGAGTGGAACTAAAATTTACTCTGAATCGGGAAAGCTTACTGTTAGTGAGAATCCGACTATTACCACTGATCCCAAGGCTGTTTCCGTATGGGAAAATGGAACGGCAGTTTTTGAGGTTGCGGCAACTGGTGCGGGATTATCATATGCCTGGTTTACAGACAGAGGCTCAGGATCTGAATACATAGATGGGGCAAATTCATCCAAATTAACATTAGATAAAATAGGAACTGATCAAAGGGGACTGAATTATTCATGTGATGTAATTTCAAGTTGCGGTATTCTTACTTCTGCACCTGCAGAGCTTAGTGTGCATCAAGCATCACTTTGTATGGCAACTTACGATAAGAGTTCTGGCAAAAATGTGATTGTAATAGCATTAGATAAATCGGAAAATTATCCTGCGATTGATAGTTTCAGAGTATATAGAGATGGCTTGCAGGTAGGACTTATTGTAGGAAGTGATTATAGTGTATTTACAGACAATAGTTCACATCCAGAGACGGCGTCATATTCATACAGTATTGCCGTGAGAGGTATTGATGGTAACATTACACCTTTATCTCAGGCACACAAAACAGTTTTACTTTCTCAGGATAAAGAAGAAAGTGCTATTACAATTAACTGGAATGCTTACGAAGGCGCAGGTATAGCGGAATATGCAATTTACAGAGGTGAGACCAAAGATGCTTTGGAGTTGGTTACAACAGTTTCTGACGGTATTTATTCATTTACAGATATAAATCCTCCTGTTGCGGAAAAATTATACTATCAGATTGAAATGCACTGGGTATTCTGTTTCCCTTCTGCACGTACTTCCGAGGATTTATCTCTTGGTTCTAATTTATTGGAGGTGGAAAATGTGATCACATCCTTGCAAAAGTTAGCTGCAGGTAAAATCAATGTTTATCCCAATCCTGCGAGTGAATTTATATCTGTAGAAGGTTTGCTGTCCGATGATGCTGTAAGAATTATGGATTTATCGGGTAGAGTTGTAAAGCTATTTGAGGGATCTCAGAATACCCTTTCATTATCCGGTGTAGAAGCTGGTATGTATATTCTGGAAGTAAGCAATCAGGCAGGAAGAAAGTCTGCTCCGATTATTGTAGAATAAATTTATTGAAATGATATAACTAAAAGAGGCCGGAACTTTGCTGCTCCGGCCTCTGGTTATTTTAGGGTTACTTTTTTTTCTTTGGGTCCGTGGCTTCTTGTTTTTTCGCTTCGTCAGGCTTACATACTGCACAAGGTTCATAGCCACTTTTTCTAGCCTCAGCAAGTTCTTTTCCTTTTTTGCCTTCGCTTACAACAGAGCAGTTCTTCTTGTGATATTTTTTGCCTTTTTCCGTAACATATACAGTCTGTGCATTTGCAAACTGACTTAGTATTGCAAACAGTATAATAAAAGCTGAAGTTAATAAAAAACGATTTCTCATATTGTTGAAATTTTTCGAAACATACGACACTTTATTAAAAAGTGTTGTTACCTGTGGAAAAGTATTTGAGCCTCGATGAGAATTTTGGTTAACATATTATGTAAATAAATATAATAACAGAGACGCACACAGACGCTGAACTGCACCAGAGGTTTATGTTATACTGCTGAAATTGATTACGTTCATTATAGTTTATAAATGAGTGAATTGCTGAAAACCGACTAAGATTAAACAGCAACTCACAACACATATGAAAAGCACCAAAACTATTTGTATAAGAAAATATAATATTCATATATACACCAAGTGTGGCGTTTATACCTGTTTTGATTATGGTATTTAATGGATACATTAAATAGTTAATAACCCTTATCTTTTGCGGTGTTCTGGTAAATTAACATACCCTTTCTGTGGAAAGAGAGACGCCAGCATGGCGTCTCTACAAGGAATCTCTTCGTAAAAGGCTTTTATTTCCTTTAGAATTTATAATGCTTTTTTCAAACCTATAAGAGAGGAATTTTAAGCTTCAATGCTGGAAGATTCCTTTATTTTTTGTCTGAGCTTCTTTGTAGCTATCATCATATTTTTTAATGCCAGCTCTGTTTCAGCCCATTTTCTTGTCTTTAATCCACAGTCAGGATTAACCCAAAGGTTTCTGGCGGGAATCACAGCAAGGGCCTTTTCGAGCAAATGCTCTATTTCCTGAACGCCCGGTACTCTTGGTGAATGAATATCATAAACCCCGGGACCGATTTCATTCGGATAATTGAAATCAGCAAAAGCATCCAGCAGCTCCATCTGAGACCTTGAAGTTTCTATCGTGATCACATCAGCATCCATATCTGCAATGTGTGAAATAATGTCATTGAATTCAGAATAACACATATGTGTATGGATCTGTGTTTCATCGTTTACACCGGATGCACTTATTCGGAACGCTTTTACTGCCCAGTTCAGATACTTGTCCCAGTCTGCTTTGTGTAATGGCAGTCCTTCTCTGATGGCCGGTTCATCTATCTGAATGATTTTTATACCTGCTTTTTCAAGATCGGTTACTTCGTCTCTTATAGCCAGTGCTATCTGCATTGCTGTTTCAGACCTGGGTTGGTCATCGCGGACAAATGACCATTGTAAAATGGTAACAGGGCCTGTGAGCATGCCTTTCATATAATGATTGGTTTTTGATTGAGCATATTGAGACCACTTTACTGTCATAGGTTTGCTTCTTTCAATATCTCCGTATATGATGGGAGGTTTCACACATCTTGATCCATAACTTTGCACCCAGCCATTTTGAGAGAATACATAACCATCCAGCTGTTCGCCAAAGTATTCCACCATATCGTTGCGCTCGAATTCACCATGTACCAAAACATCAATACCTATTTCTTCCTGCCATACAACTGAACGATCTATTTCTGATTTCACTTTTTCCTCATATTCTTCAGGTGACAATGTTCCATTTTTTAGCTTTGCTCTGAGTTGTCTGATCTCGTCAGTCTGTGGAAAAGAACCGATTGTTGTAGTAGGAAACAAGGGAAGATTTAATGCTTTCTCCTGTTTCTTTTGTCTTATATCGAATGTACTGGCCCTTCTGCTGTGAGCATCGGTAATATTTCTTACTCTTTCTTTTACTTGCAATTTGTGTATCAGAGGTGAGTTCTTTCTGCTTTCAATAATATCCTTGTTTGGCTTTAAGGCCATTGCAAGCTCTTTAATATCTTTTATTGATGCCAGCTTTTTTAAAGTTGAAACTTCTTCAATCTTCTGTTTCGCAAAAGCCATCCATTGTTTGATTTCAGCAGTTAAAATAGTGTCATCTTTTTCATTATCTAAATCGCAAGGAGAGTGTAGTAAAGAGCATGATGGGGCTATCATCACTCTGTCTTCTCCCAATATATTCACAGTCTTTTGAATAAAAGATAAAGACTTTTCGAAATCATTGATCCAGATATTTCTGCCATCTACAATCCCAAGGGAAAGACAGGTTTTTGAAAGTATGAAGGACGTCTGCAGGATGTCATTAAGTTGTGAAGGACATCTTACCAGATCAATATGCAAGGCATCTATTGGAAGCACCACTGCAAGTCCCAGATTGTCTCCGGTGCAGTCAAAGTAAGTTGCAACCAAAATTTTCAGATAAGGGAATGTCTTTCTTAGCTGATCGTAAACAAAATGATAGGCTTTCTTTTCTGCATTACTCAGGTCCGTTGTCAGGAATGGCTCATCCAGCTGAATCCATTGAGCCCCCATTTTCTCAAGCTTTTCAATGATTTCTATATAAACAGGCAGAAGATTTTTGATAAGTTCTATTCTGTGGAATCCATCTTCTTTCTCTTTTCCCAATAGCAGGTAGGATACAGGGCCGATGATTACGGGTTTGGTTTCTATGCCCAACACTTTAGCTTCCTGGTATTCATTGGTGATCTTATTGGAAAATAAGCTGAATTTCTGATTTTTATGGAACTCCGGAACGATATAATGATAGTTGGTGTCAAACCATTTGGTCATCTCCATTGCGATGATATCTTTTCCATCTTTCTGATAGCCTCTGGCCATTGCAAAATATAAATCACACTCAGTGATGTTTCTATCTTCAGCAATATCATGATAACGTTCAGGGATGGCATTTACAATGAGAGACATGTCCAATACCTGATCATAAAAGGAAAAGTCATTAGAAGGGATAAGATCAATCTGTGCATTCTTTTGAAGTGTCCAGTTGGCTTCTCTGATTTTTTTTCCTGTGAGCAAAAGATTCTGAAGGCTCTCTTTGCCTGACCAGTATTGCTCTGAAGCTTTCTTGAGCTCTCTGAAAGCGCCAATTCTCGGGTATCCTAAATTTTGTGTTAGCATAGTTGTTTGTAGATTTAAATTCTTTACAAATCTATATTGGTAGATCTTAATACTGTAATTTTGCTTAAAAATTGAAAATAATATCTATAAATTTTTGTTTTGTAGAATAAAAATCTGTTTTTGATGTTCAAAAGGTTCTTAAAAAGAAAATTTATCTATGACGGAATTAGATGATTTGGATATCAGACTATTGAAGTTGCTTCAAAAAGATTCAACACTCACTACAAAAGAGCTGGCCAATAAGCTTAACCTTACGCCAACACCTGTTCATGAACGTATCAAAAGACTGGAGCGTGATGGATATGTTAGAAAATACGTGGCTCTATTGGATAACCAAAAGTTGGATAAAGGGCTGGTTGTCTTTTGTAATGTCACCTTGAAGCAGCATGAAAAAGGTATAGGGAAGAAGTTTGTAAATGATATTGTGTCCTTAAAGGAAGTGACAGAGTGTTATAATGTCTCAGGACAATATGATTTTATGTTAAAGGTGATGGTTAAGGACATGCCGGAATATCAGAATTTCATCATGAATAAACTGGCTTCCATAGAGAATATAGGAAGTACTCATAGTGTATTCGTGATGGGAGAGATTAAGAATTCTACGGAATTGCCGATATAGTGATGCATTCATTGTTCCTGAAAGCCCTGTCAAAGACTGAAGGTTATCATTTTTTTCAGGATATTTTTTTAATCACTCAATCAATAAATTCCATTTCGGATATATTTTTTTCTGTAAAAAACTCTGTGGAAATTTGCGTAAGCATTTACTTACGTATATCTTTGTCTAAGAAAATTTACAATAATGACTGTAGAAGCCAGAAGAGATGTTTTTCAGGCAATTGCTGATCCTACCAGACGGCAGATCATTGGTTTGCTTTCTAAGCAGCCAATGAATCTCAATGCCATTGCTGAGAACTTTGATATAAGTCGACCAGCTATTTCCCAACAAATCAAAATTCTGGAAGAATGCGGATTGGTAAATATTCGGCAGCAAGGGCGGGAGCGGTATTGCGAGGCCCGGCTTGATAAGCTGAGCGAAGTATCGAGTTGGGTTGACCAGTATAAAGCGTTCTGGACAAACCAATTTAAATCATTAGATCATTTCCTGGAAGATTTACAAACTAAAAAGAAAAAAAGTGGAAGAAAGAAATAACGCAACAGCAGATCGTGAAGTATATCTGACTTATACATTTAATGCACTCAGGGAAATGGTCTTTAAAGCCTGGACCGATCCAAAACAACTGATCAAATGGTTTGCACCGCATAACTGTACTATTGTTTATAAAAAACTGGATATAAGAAAAGGAGGGGCATATCTTTCTTGTATTAATAATCCTCAATATGGAGACTGCTGGTGTAAAGGTGTTTATAAGGAAGTTATTTTCCCTGAACGCATTGAATTTACCATGGTAGTGTCAGATAAAGATGGAAATACTGTTGATCCTGTAAAGGCAGGAATGGATCCTGACTGGCCGATAGAAACACTGGTTTCCATTACCTTTTCTGAAGTTAATGGTCAAACGACTATTGAACTTAGACAAACAGTTTCGCAAAAACTGGCAACAAAAACCGGAGCTTATCCAAGCTGGATACAAATGCTGGAAAGATTGGCAGAGGAGAGCAGGTAATAAAATTATGAAAAGAACTATAGTGAAACACCAGGCTATATATGTTATAGGGGCAGTTTTAATTTTAATCAGCTGCAATGTCAAGAAAAAGGAAATGATAGAGAATACTTCTTTAGTGGCTATCAAAGCTGATAGCATGAGTCCCAAGACCGGTTATTCTGATGTAAATGGTTTGAAGATGTATTATGAAATTTATGGGGAAGGAGAACCACTTGTATTGATTCACGGAGGAGGTTCAACTATCCAAACCTCTTTTGGACGAATAATTCCGGAGCTTTCAAAGCACAGACAAGTAATCGGTGTTGAATTGCAGGCTCATGGAAGGACAAGCGACAGAAATGCTGATCTGACATTTGAACAAGATGCAGATGATGTTGCTATGCTTTTGAAAAATTTAGATGTAGCTAAGGCGGATTTTCTGGGGTTCAGTAATGGCGGGATGACAACTTTACAAATAGCGATGAGGCATCCACAATTCGTAGGCAAATTAATTGTTGGGTCTGCATTATATAAAAGAAGTGGAGCATCACCTGAATTCTGGGAGTTTATGAAGAAAGCTACAATAGACTATATGCCTCCGCAATATAAGGATGCCTATATAAAAGTATCTTCTCACCCTCAAGGCTTACAAAATATGCATGATAAATGCGCCAAAAGAATGGCTGACTTTAAAGACTGGAAAGAGGAGCAGCTTAGATCCATTAAGGCAAAGACATTACTGATAGTAGGTGATGCTGACGTGATGACACCGGAGCATGCTGTTGAGATGTATAGGCTTATTCCCAATTGTCAACTTGCAATTATACCTGGTGGGCATGGGGAATATATTGGAGAAATTACAACTGTGTCCAATCAGGAGAGTCGGCAACCATTGGCAATTCCACTGATTGAGGAGTTTTTAGATAAAAAATAATAGATTTCAATAGTAGACAATTTTCTGGTTTAGGTTGCTGGTTTAGGTTGATAAGAAGGCATTTGCTTGTTTGTTCTTTACCCTGGTTGCATCTAAAAGCATAAATTTCAGTGTAGAGGTAAGGGGATAGATAAGTTAATTAAATTATCATTACCTTTGATATTGATTAATAAAAAAATATGAATGAATTTGAATTAGAAGGATACGAGTTTATAGAATTAAATAAGCTTTTAAAGATAACAGGTCTTGTAGGTACAGGTGGAGAAGCGAATACTTTTATTGTAAATGGCGAGGTGATGGTAAACGGTGCAGTTGAAATTCAGAAAAGAAAAAAAATAAGAGATGGGGATGTTGTAGAATTTCAGGGGCAACAAGTGAAAATAACAAAGGCTTATTAATTTTGACTAAAAGTAAAAAGGGCAGAGGATGAAAGTCTTCTGCCCTTTTACTTTTAGATTTTTTAATCTACAGTGATACGGTTGTCGAAGTTTTATGAATGTTCCAAGTCATTCTTTACCCAGGATAAATAACCTTCTCCGTGCTGACTTGAATCCAGACCTGCTTTTTCGTCATCTTCGGTTACTCTCAGTGGGGAAATCCAGTTGGTGAACATAAGCAGAAGGTAAGATCCTCCAAAGGCGAATACGGAAACGCCAATTAGTGCAGCTAAATGATGAAGGAATAGTTTTGTTTCTCCAAAGAACAGACCATTGTCACCATCAGGTATAATAGGGTTTACTGCGCTGGTGGCAAATACACCGGTTAAAATCATTCCAACCATTCCACCGACACCATGGCATGGAAATACATCCAAAGTGTCGTCAACTGTCGTTTTGCTGGTTCTCCAGTCTACCAGTTTATTGGATATAAGACTAGCGATAACGCCTATGAAGATAGAGTGTGGAACTGTAACAAATCCTGCAGCAGGAGTAATAGCTACCAGTCCAACCACTGCACCGATGCACATTCCCAGGGCACTTGGTTTTTTACCTTTTACAGTGTCAAAGAAAATCCATGCAAGAGCAGCAGCAGCAGAGGCCCCTGTGGTGGTCATCGCGGCAGAGACTGCTAGTTGATTAGCACCAAGTGCAGATCCGGCGTTAAATCCAACCCAACCAAACCATAACAAGCCTGTTCCAAGCATCACCAAAGGAATATTGGCAGGGTTATGTTCTGCTTCTTTTCTCTGATGCAGATAAAGAGCAGAAGCCAGAGCTGCCCAGCCTGCAGACATATGCACCACTGTTCCTCCGGCAAAATCCAGAACGCCAAGGCTGAATAAAATTCCTTCAGGATGCCATGTCCAGTGGGCAAGAGGAGCATAAATGAAAATGAAAAACAGACATATAAACAGGATGTAGGAGGTGAAGCGGATACGTTCGGCAAAAGCTCCTGTAATTAAGGCAGGTGTAATGATAGCAAACTTTAACTGGTAAAGAGCAAATAAAAGAAGCGGAACAGTAGGTGCATTTACCCAGGGTTTCCCTTCTGCCACTCCATTAAAAAAGAAATAGGTCAAAGGGTTTCCAATCCATCCGTCATAGCTTTCTCCGAAAGCAAGGCTAAATCCCATAACAATCCATAGGACGGATATGACAGCCATACAAATGAAGCTTTGTAGCATGGTAGATACTACGTTTTTAGGGTTTACCATGCCCCCGTAAAAAAAGGCTAATCCAGGCGTCATTAACAGAACCAGCGCTGTCGCTGTGAGCATCCAGGCTGTGTCTCCGGCACTTAGCTGGTCTTTGTACTTCGTCCAATAGTCAATTGTATTTACACTTGGAACACCTGTTATTAATAAAGTAATTAAGGCAATGCCAATTAAAACGATAAATGGAATAATTGATAATTTTCTGGTCATTTGGTTAATTTTTTGAGTTACCTGGTTAGGTTTCGTAAAAAACGGATCAAATGTAGGGAAAAATACGGTGTATTTATAGGGGAATAACCGGTAATTTCTTACAAGTTGGCCACAATTTTAAGTTAAAGTTTTTTAGATAACTTTTGTTTAAAATTAATATGGATCATTTACAGTACTTTTGAAAAAAAAGTTTACCTTTGCAGGGCTAATCCCCTAATTTTTTGAAAGGAGGATAATATGTTACAAGTCTTATTCTACATATCACCCATTCAACTGACAGCTTAGTTTTAAGCTCAGGACACCACTTTATTATTATTAATATTAGAATCAAAAATAGTTAGTGTTAAGGTATCATATTCTCTGTATGGTTTAGTTACACTTTGTTATGATTTTACTGAAGCATTAATATCGTTTTTTACCGGTATTTAGTACTGTTTTAGTCCTGATTTCCTTACCTGCTAAGCTATTTCCAGATATTTTCCTTCGGGAAGGGTGGTATTTTTTGTGTCTTCTGAATTTATAATTTCAGAATTGTTCAATGATTAATTGTTCTTAAATCCAAAGTTTTATGTTGGTGTCTAATCCTTTTTCTGATATGGTCTCAGAGACCTCAGTATATCAGGTCCTTTGTGCAGACAAGGGCCATATAAATTTTTATTTCAAATTAAATAATAAGTCCATACCCATATGGGAAGACAAACTATTAAAACGAAAGACCTTACAAAAATAGGTTATCATAACGATGTATCCCGCAGTGTAGCAATCTCTGCAGTGATGCGTCATTTTAAACATTTTGCCAAAGATGAAATATTGCAAATGCTGTCTCTTGTAAAAGATAACCCATCTGGATACTTAGACGATGAGAAGTTGGGGCCATTAGCAAACACATTTGTTACAAAGGTAAAAGCAAAGTCATTTGAATCTTATGATTTGCTTGAAAAACCTTCATTATATAAAGTTTTTGGAGGAAAAGATATTGATGGAAATGCCAAGAGGCAGATGGAGCTTGCCATGCGTTTGCCCATAGCCCTTCAAGGTGCTCTGATGCCTGATGCTCATACAGGATATGGCTTACCGGTAGGTGGTGTATTGGCCGCAGATAATGCGGTCATTCCATATGCAGTGGGAGTTGATATAGGCTGCAGAATGGCTCTGTCCGTATTTGATCTTTCTGAAAAATACCTTCAAATGAATGCTTACCATTTAAAGAAGGCATTGAGCGAGTATACTCATTTCGGTATGGATGGAGGCCTTGCTTTTGCTCAGGAACATGAAATTCTTGACAGAAAGGAATTTCAAAATACCGATTTGCTTAAAAAGCTTCATGGGAAAGCTGTGAAGCAGCTTGGCTCTTCTGGTGGTGGAAATCATTTCGTTGAGTTTGGTTTGTTAGAGCTGTTTGCAGATAATATATTGAATCTTCCTGCAGGAAGATATCTTGCGATTCTTTCTCATTCAGGCTCACGTGGCTTTGGAGCTGAGGTAGCAAAGCATTATATGAAAATTGCAATGGACACTTGTAAACTGCCAAAAGAAGCTCAGCATTTGGCCTGGTTGTCGCTTGATAGTTCCGCAGGCCAGGAATATTGGGAAAGTATGAATCTGGCAGGAGATTATGCAAGTGCATGTCATGATCGCATTCATTACAACCTGGCTAAAGCAATCGGAGAAAAACCGATAGCAAGGGTTGAAAACCATCACAACTTTGCCTGGGAAGAATGGCACAATGACAAAAATGTAATAGTTCACAGAAAAGGTGCGACTCCTGCAAGTAAAGGTGAATTGGGTATTATTCCCGGTAATATGATTTCGCCTGGTTTTCTTGTTGTTGGTAAAGGTAGTAGCGATTCTCTGAATTCAGCATCGCATGGTGCAGGTAGAAGGCTATCAAGGGGTGGGGCCCGTGAAACCTTTACCATGTCAGCATTGAAGAAGCAGCTTTCTACAGCAGGAGTAACTCTTGTCGGAGGTACAGTGGAAGAAACACCTCAGGCATATAAAGACATCGAAAAAGTAATGGCTGCTCAGCAATCACTTGTTGATGTTCATGGAAAGTTTTTTCCAAAAATTGTGAGAATGAATAAGGAATAGGATGAATGAATATTTAGTACAAATTTCCTCCGGACGTGGTCCGGAGGAATGCTGGAAGGTGGTGGCAAAGGTGCTGGAAATCTTCCTTAAGGAAGCGAAAAAAGAAGGCCTGTCTGTAAAAGTTATGGATAAAGAGATTGGGCCATTAAACGGCACCTTATTGTCAGTTTCAGTATTGATAAAAGGTGTTAAAGTAAAAGAGTTTTTAACAAACTGGGAAGGTTCTGTTTTGTGGATTTCACCAAGTCCTTTCAGGAAATTTCATAAAAGAAAAAATTGGTTTGTGGGAATAAAGGCTTATGATGTAGCTGATTTTTTTGTCTGGAATGACAAAGAAGTAGTCTTTGAAAGTCTCAGAGCTTCTGGTCCGGGAGGCCAGCATGTTAATAAAACAGAGTCGGCTATCCGGGCAAAACATTTACCTTCAGGAATTTCAGTAGTTGCCTCAGAAAGAAGGTCTCAGTATCAAAATAAAGCAGAAGCGCTCGAAAGATTGAAAGCCAAAGTTTTAGGCTGGAATGCTGATGAAGCATCAAAGAAGACACAAAAACAATGGAACCAGCACAACTGTCTGGAGCGGGGGAATCCTGTCAGGACATTCAATGAAAGGTTGTAATAGTCAAATAAAACCGTAAAAATGACTTTATAGAGCCATTTAATGCATTTGGCCTGGTAAAAATCTGCTTTAATTAAAAAAAAGATTTATACTTAAAAAACATTGTAGATGTTTCACGGTTTATGTAAATTGTCAATCTTTTTATAAAAAATCACATTTTAGTACAATTAATAAAAGCTTTATAATTCATGAGCCCAGAACCTAGAATGAATGGTCCCAGACCGATCATGAGACCAGTCAAGAAGAAACCTGCTGATCCGAATGACAAAAAAAATCAGGCAGCTAGTTCTGATGTTAAAAAGGAGACGAAGATTGAGTCAAAAAAAACTGACGAAATAAAGTTTGATTCAGCTCCAGTTGTACAATCAGAATCAACTCCTTTAGAGAAAGTTGAGGCGAGGCAGGAACCTAAAGTTGAAGCTAAACCTGAACCTAAAGTTGAAGCTAAACCTGAAGTGAAGGCGATAGTTAAACCAGAGCCAAAGGAAACAAAGCCGGAAGTGAAATCAAAGCCTGAGAAAGCTCAAAAAGAATCCAGACCAAAATCAAATGGAGGAGGTACTGATTTTGTAAAAGTTATCAGTTTGATTACAAATGTATTGTTATTAGGGGCACTTGCATTTTTCATCTACAGCAAAGCAGATCAGGCGAAAGTAGCTGAAGCCGAGCTGCAAAGCACAACAGAAACTTTTAAAGCTGATATTAACGGCAAGTTAGCTGAGATTACCAGACTTCAGGACAGCCTTAAGATCGTTATTGCAGAAAAACAAAAACTTGGTTTAGAACTTAGTGAAGAGAGAGCTAAACTTGCAGAGCTTGATGATTTAAAATCACAGCTTCAAAATAAACAGCTTTCAATTAATCAGTTGAATAAAAAGCTATCAAACTTCAAAAAAGATTATATCATGGCAAGCGCAAGTCTTCAGTCATTATCTGCTGAAAATAAGCACTTGCAGTATGAGAAAGAAACTCTTTACAAGCAACTTCAGGATAAAGATGACTCTATCAAAGCTCTTGTAAATGAAAAAGTGGCGTTGGCAGAGAAAGTATCTGTAGCTTCGGCATTAAAAGTTGAATCTATTCATATTACAGCTTTAGGTCATGGCGGTAAAGAACTTAAACAAGCTCCAGCTTACAAAGCCATGATAGTTCAGCAGGTTAAAATGTCTATTTCTCTTGCTCCGAATGATCTGGCTCAGGGTAAAAAAGAGATCTATATGCGCTTTATTGAACCAGGCGGTGCCACTCTGTTTGAAGGTGATAAAACTTTCCTTGTTAATGGTAAAAAAACCTTCTATACTGATAAGCAGACTTTGGATCTTGATGTGTCTCACTCAACTGGGTTCCTTTATATGAAAGGAAGCAGATATAAGCCAGGTAAATACACTATCGAGTTCTACTGTGATGGTAAAAAAATCGGTGTAGGTGCTTTAACATTGTCTAAATAAGTATTGTTGATATTGGAAATATAGAAAGCATGTCTGATCTTTCAGGCATGCTTTTTAAGTTTTATATTGATCATTAATAATAAGTTTACAAGAGTGAAAGATTATAAAAAATACTATATTATTCCGGCTGAACCGGAAGAAGTATTTGCCGCATTGACAAATCCTGCAACCATTCAGCTTTGGTCAGGGGAGCCTGCAGAAATGTCTACTGATCCGGGGGCTGAATTTTCTCTTTGGGATGGAAGTATCTCCGGAAGGAATATAGAATTTATAGAAGGTAAAAAGATTGTACAGGAATGGTTTTTTGGAGAGCAGGAAGCTCAATCTATCGTAACAATAATTCTACATCAGGATAAAAAAGGAACCTCTGCAGAACTAAGACATACCAATATACCTGATGAAGATTACAGCGATATTGTAGAAGGGTGGAATGAAGTGTATTTTGGTGCTTTACAGGATTTTTATCAGGGGGAATAAGGCTTACCTGATAAGTAATAAATAACTTTCAGGGAGATAAACAGATTTTAGAAGAAATAAAAAAGCCTCTTTCCCGAGGCTATTTAAATTTCTTTTAAGAGGCAGATTAAAATTCGATTTCTATGATAGACTTGGTTGGGATGTTGATACCGCCTTTAAGCGTTATATATTCTTCATTGGCTTCCCAAATGGTGGTTTCAACACAAAGCACATTTCCTTCAAGTGTTTTGAAAAACATCTTTACCTTTCCTTTGTACCCATTTCCAAGAAGCTCCGCCTTTTTAAGGTAAATGTTTCTAAGCCTTTTCTTTGCTGGATCACTTAGAACATCATCTTTAGTAAAGTGAATTTCGCTAAGTTTTTCCTTTGCTATCTCTAATGCTGAGCTCATAACTTTATAAATTTTTATTGTTATACGGCTTTATGTTCGTAATGTTATGACGATAATAACAGATGTGGGTAAATATTGTATTCTAAGGGTTTTATTTTTATCCACATAGTCATCTCGTTTTTTCATTAAATAAAATTGCATTATTTAATTTAGCAACTTGAAATTGCCATTTAATAAATGGAAGTCTGTGATAAAATTTTTGTATGAACTACAAGCAACAATTTTACCAAATTTTAAACACTGAATTCAGTAATTGCGAAAAGTCTATACAACTGGCTATTGGCGCAGTAATGGGCACTACAGGGGCAAACGCTGGATTGTCAATACATAAGGAAGTAAATACATATTCCCTTGAAGAAGTTCAAATATATCCTTTCACACCTTTTATTATACAAAATTCATTTTTTGTAACTGCTTATTCTTTCTTTGAATATTCATTCAGGAAGTTTTGTGAAATAATAGTGACAGATCATTCTGCTTTTAAAAGGAAGCTGTCCGATATGGATAAAGTTTATCAATACTATTCACTTGTTTCCAATATACTTCCTTTGAAAGAAAATAGTATAGCAGAAGATTGGGAAGCACTCGTTGTTTTCAGAGAAATCCGAAATATCATCGTTCATTACAACTCTATAGTGCCGGGTAATACTTCATTAAAAACCAAAACGTTTCTGGAGTATGGAAAATTTCTTATTCCAATAGGCAATGGGCTGATCCAGATCAAAGAAAAGATGATCTCAGAAATATTACGGATTGCTCTCAGGTTTTTATTCAATTTAATAGAGGCCTATGCTAACTATTATCCTCATGGTGTCTTTTCAAGGTAATTATGATTAAAAATAAGAGTATCGCATTCCAGTTACTTTGCTTTGTCTTAACTAATTTGTATTTAACCTCTTGCTACTACATTCAGCCTTCAAGCCTAAAATTTCGGTACAACCTTTTCATGGTATTAGCAAAGAGGTAGTTTTCATTGTTAAAGAAGAATTGCAAAACTATTACAAAGTAGAAATCGAAATATTGCCGGAAATTCCATTGCCACCTTCTTGTTATTATCCTCCAAGAGGCAGATACAGAGCTGATAAGCTTATAAGGTTCCTAAAAGAAAATAAGCCGGAGGACTTTGATAAAATAATTGGAGTGACAAGCCAGGACATCTCCACAAGTACAGATAAATATCCTGATTTCGGTATTATGGGACTTGGTTATCTTGGTGGTAGCTCCTGTGTAATATCTGATTTCAGGTTGAAAAAGAACCTAAAGAGCCGATCTCAACTAAGAGAAAGAATAGCTAAAGATGCATTGCATGAGATTGGACATACTCTTGGTTTATCACATTGTGAAAATTCTGAAACTTGTTTTATGCAAGACGCTAACGGAACTATTAAAACGATAGATAAAGAATCCATGAAGTTATGTAAATCATACCAGTCTAAATTGAGGATTTTTCAAAATTAGCTTTAAAATATTTACTTAAGTCAAACGTCTTTCCTGTAGGAAAAGCAAAAAAAATATATACAACAAATGGCAAGACCGAATTATAGCAGCAACGGATCTATTAAAGAAGAATTACCTAAGGTTAAGTTAAGTAAAGAAAGTATCAAAGAAAATTTATGGGTCTTTAAATACATTATACCTTATAGATTCAAATTTATCCTGGGGCTTGTGTTTATAGCACTTTCCGGAATTACTACTATGGCTTTTCCATATTTATTGAAAGAGCTTATAGATAATGCACATAAGATTAGTCTTGGGAAAGATGCAATTGCTCCTGGACTTGTTGCGCTGATTATGCTTGGGGTGCTTTCAATTCAGATGGTATTTTCATTTTCAAGAGTATATCTTTTTTCTTTTGTAGGAGAGCATGCTGTGGCTGACCTTCGAAAAGATATTTATAAGCAGATGATCATGATGCCTATGGAGTTTTTTGCACAAAGAAGAGTGGGGGAACTATCAAACAGGTTATCAGCAGATATTTCCCAGATACAGGATACCGTTTCTTCTGTACTTGCTGAATTGCTGAGAGGGCTGGTAGTATTGCTTATTGGTATCGGATTGATTTTCTATCTGTCATGGAAGCTTACTCTGGTAATGCTATCTGTAGTGCCTGTAATTGTTGTAGTTGCAGTAGTCTTCAGTAGTAGGATTAGAAAGGAATCCAAAGATGCACAGGATCAGCTGGCAGACTCAGGTGTTATTGTTCAGGAAACATTGCAGGGGATAGCAAATGTAAAAGCATTTTCAAATGAAGGCTATGAATTAAACCGTTACAGCATCAGTGTTGAAAAGGTAGTAAAGCTGGCCATCAAAAGTGCGCAGCTCAGGGGTATATTCATTTCAATTATGATTTTCAGCATCTTTGCTGCAATTGTAATGGTTGTATGGTATGGAACAAGTATCCTTCAGTTTGGAGAGCTTACTGCTTTCGTGGTATATACTGCTTTTATCGGTGGGTCTATGGCTGGTTTTGCAGAGCTATATTCGCAATTGCAGAAAACATTGGGAGCGACACAAAGAGTTAAAGAACTATTTGATGAAGTTACCGAAAATGTAAACATCAAGGATGAGCCTGTTCAGGATGCTTTCAGAATTGATGGAACTGTGGAGTTAAAGCATGTGGCTTTCAGGTATCCTTCCCGCCCTGAAATGCAGATATTAAAAGATGTTAGCTTTAAAGCAGGCCTGGGACAGCAGATAGCCATTGTGGGGCCGAGCGGCGCGGGAAAAAGCACTCTGGTTTCTTTGCTACTGGGTTTTTATAATCCTGTAGAAGGAGATTTATTATTTGATGGGAAAGATGCAGGAAGTTTTCCTTTATCTCAGTTGAGAAAACAAATGGCTTTTGTACCTCAGGATGTATTACTTTTCGGTGGAACAATTTTTGAAAACATAGCTTACGGAAAACCGGATGCTACCAGGGAGGAAGTGGAAGAGGCAGCCCGTAAGGCTTATGCGCACGGTTTTATAACCAGCTTCCCTGAAAGCTATAATACTGTAGTTGGAGAAAGAGGAGTCAAACTTTCCGGTGGACAAAGACAGCGGGTGGCTATTGCCAGAGCAATATTAAAAGATCCTGCAATTCTGATTCTTGATGAAGCTACAAGTTCACTTGACAGTGAATCTGAACTGCTTGTACAGAAAGCTCTTGACAGTCTGATGGAAGGACGTACCTCTATTGTGATAGCACATAGACTTTCAACCATTCGAAATGCAGATAAGATTGTCGTGCTGGAAAAGGGATTAGTAAAGGAATGTGGGACTCATGATGAGCTGATCCGTGTAGAGAATGGATTGTACCGAAACCTTAATAAACTGCAGTTTGAGCTTTCTTAATAATATTCAGAGCCGGGTTTAAGCAGGCTGGATCAGTACATTTTTTTCAGATTATTCAGTATGTCCTGAAGACCATTGATTTTAATTTCGAAGACAGTGGCCAGCATCATTCCAAGATTGTTGTCTGGAAATCCTTCTTTTTGGAACCATTCAAGGTAAGAGACGGGGAGGTCACACAGTAAGGTCCCCTTATATTTGCCAAACGGCATTTTTGTTTTTACTATTTTGATTAGGATTTCCGGATCAGGCTGCACACTTCAATATTTAGCTCTAACCCAAAGGTAGGCAACTTTAAAGAACAAAAGTATAACAAGACAGTTTTTCTGAGAATTTCAAAATTCTCATGGCAAAACTTAAGATAATTGCAATTATTATTATTGTGTTAATAGTTGGTGTAGGAGGTTATTTTTTATTCGGCAACTATAGTGATGGATACAGGGCAGGAACAATGATAAAATTCAGTAAGAGAGGAGTCATGTTTAAAACATATGAAGGCGAACTTAACCTTGGTATGGTTCTACATGACCAGCAACCATCAGTGAGTGTTTCAAATATCTGGAAATTTTCAGTAAAAGGTTCTGAAGATGAATTGAAAAGTAAATTGCAAAACGCACTGCTTAACGGAAAACGAGTGAAAGTCCATTACAATGAAAAGTTTTTCCAGTTTGACTGGAGAGGAGATACCAAATATATTGTGGATGAAGTAGAGATTTTAGACTGATATTTTAATTTGTGCTTTCAATTGCGGCCGGTTCTGTATCTGAACCGTAAGATACCTCTACAAAACTTAATTCCTGGTTTCCGACCTTTTGATTGAGTTCTTTTATAGCAGCAATAATTTTACCTCTGATATTATCCGCTTCTTCAGAAGTTTCATATCCTTCCTTGCTTCCATCGGGGAAAATTACCATGGTATAAAAGTCGCCGATGATACTGAGAGTAATTTCTCCTATCAAAGTATGGCCGGTTTTGGCTTGCATTCCTTTAAGGAAAAAATCTTTTGCCTTTATTCTTAATTCATCAATAAGCTTTCTATGCCTGGTGGTAATGAGGATTGCATGATGCTTATATTGTTTCATTTTGGGATTATTTTTATATTATTTTTAATTATTCTTTTATTTTTAATATTGGTTTAGTTCAAAAAAAATGTTTGGCCTTACTTATTCATTTCTAAGTCATTTTGACGCAAAATAGGTTAAATATCAAATTTATGTTAAAATATGCGGTCAAATTCATGTTAAAATTTCAGAAAAAGTAATCAAGAGTGCAGAAAAGAGGAAGTTTGAAATGTTTAAAATTTTGAATCTTTTTTATGAATATAAAAAAAATTATATAAATTGAAAACGAATAGATTTTGATTATTCTAACTTCATGAAAAAAATTCAGGCAATCATCAGAGCATCGAAATTTGAGGAAGTACGGAGTGCATTGCACAAAATCGGGATAGAGATTTTTACCTATTACGATGTTAAAGATGCTGTTTTTCATCGTGAAAGTAAAGGTGCCTATCGGGGCACTTCTATTGTTGATAATGCTTCAGTGTCTAGAAGGTCTTTGGAAATCATAGTTCCTTCTGAAGATTGTGAAGAGGTAGTTAAAAGCATAAAAATGGCAGCGAGCACAGGTCAGGTAGGAGATGGGAAAATTGTAATTTTCGATGTCGCAGAACTAGTTAAAATCTAAATAATTGCAATATGCAGGATATCATTTACGACACTATTCATGGCACTGCAACCGATTCTTACCAGTCTGAACTGATTCGAGCAGAACTTATGCAGGCGATTCAGTCTATAAAAGATTCTGTCGCTGCAGCAAAAAGTGCAGAACTTGCTCAAACCAGTGAAATTAAGAAAAGTAGTTTTGTAATGAATAACCTATGGATGATGGTAGCAACCATCCTGGTTTTTATCATGCATCTTGGGTTTGCTACCCTCGAGTCAGGTTTGTCAAGGGCCAAAAATACTACCAATATTTTATTTAAGAATGTGATTATCCCCTGCATAGGATTGCTATCATTTGCATTGGTAGGATACAGTCTCATGAATCCCGGTTTTCAAAAAGGGGTTTCATATGATTTTATAGGTTTTAAGGGATTTGGAATATTCCTTCCTGAAGGCGGTGAAGGAATTGATTATAGTTCAAGTTATACCTTCTGGACTGAGTTTTTATTTCAGGGAATGTTTGCTGCTACATGTGCTACCATTGTTTCCGGAGTTGTTGCAGAAAGAATCAAGCTGGTAAGTTTTATAATTTTTTCAGCGTTATTTGTAAGCTTTGCATATCCGATTATTGGTAGTTGGAAATGGGGAAATGGATGGCTTAACACAATAGGCTTTCATGATTTTGCAGGCTCCACTCTCGTGCATTCAGTCGGTGGCTGGGCAGGACTGGCGGCTGTATTGCTGCTAGGGCCCAGGTTTGGCAAATATGAAGGCAATAATATTTACCCAATTCCTGGCCATAACATGACTTCAGCAGTAATTGGTACCTTTATGCTCTGGCTGGGATGGTTTGGATTTAACGGAGGCTCTGTGCTTTCAGCTGATCCGGGAGAAGTGTCAAGAGTGTTAGTCATGACTTGCTTATCAGCATGCGCAGGAGGTATTGCGTCAAGTATTACTATTTTTTCAATAAGCAGATCTTTCGATTTGAGTATGACCCTGAATGGTATTCTTGCCGGATTAGTAGGTATTACTGCCAGTGCGGATCAAATGGGAGTTCTTGATAGTATTATCATAGGAATAGTAGCAGGGATGATAGTGGTGTTTTCAGTCATGGTTTTTGACAGACTTAGAATAGATGATCCAGTAGGAGCATTGTCAGTGCATCTTTCCTGTGGTTTATGGGGCACACTTGCGGTTGGATTGTTTGGAAATAAAGCCGGAATAGATCAGTTAATAGCTCAGCTCATAGGCATGTCTGCTGCAGGTTTTGCATCGTTTGTCTTTTCGTTTGTTGTATTTCTGATTCTGAAATACACCATAGGTATCAGGATAACTATAGAAGAAGAAGTTGAAGGTCTTGACCAGCTTGAGCATGGTATGGAAGCATATCCCAATTTTCTCCCAAAATAAATTCATATGTCTACGAATGAAAACTCAACCAAAAGTGATCTGAAAAAGCTGTTTTTTATAGCTTTTTTATCAATCTCTATTGCCCTGGCTTATTTTATATATAGCGGAGTAGAGAAGAATTCAATTATTATGTCCCAGAGAAACCGCATCTTACAGGACAGTCTCCTTATTGTTAAAAAATCAAGTGAAATAGAAAAGTTAAAAGCTGATTTGCTAGCACTGCAACTGGAGAATGAAGTAATGAAAGATTCGGTAAAGCAAGAGTCTAATAGATTTGCTTTGGTTTTGGGTGAATTGAAATTAAAAGAAACAGAACTTGAATACATTTTTGAAGAAATTCAAAAACAGAAGGCAACCCGTAAGTTAAAGGAAAAAGAGTATGCCCGTAACGAAGCGAATGTAAAATTTCTTATTAAAGAGCTTGTGAAGTTCGAAGATGCTATTTCTAAAAAAGCAGAAGAATCGGAAGAAGGAGTTGAATTTGAGGCCAATGCTGCCAGTGGTTTTGATTCTGAAAATGCAGACGAAGTCTCCGACGCTTTTTCCAAAACAACGCCTGTTAAAGCAACTTTAAAAGTAAGAGAAATAAATATTGTAGCTGTAGTTAATGGCAAAGAAATAAAAGCAGATGCCATTTCCTTGCAGCCTAAGGATAAGCTTAAGTTCAGGATAGCGTTGGCAGCTTTTCCTGAATCATCGAAAGGTCGTGTAGAGGTTACTGTACGTCTGGTTGAGCCAGGAGGTAAAACATTGTACAATCCTTTTGAAGGAGGAGGTATGCTAAAAATTGGGGAAAAGGAAATTCCTTATACTGTTAACAAAGATTTTGAGTATTCAGGAAGTAAAAATATTAACTTTGTTTTTGAAAAAGGAAGCGAGTACAAGCCAGGCAAACATCTTATGCAGGTTTATCTCGATGGAAAGCTTTCAGGAGCTACAAGTTTTCAGGTAATTTAAAGGTGGCTATATAAAAATGTTGCCGGTATAAAAGCAAGCTTTTATTACCGGCATTTTTGTTTCTAAAGACTTTATACTAAATTCTTTTCTTGAAGTAGGAATACTTTTATTCACTTATAATAAATGATAACTTTCTGCTTTTCGCCTTCCGCTTTCAGCTTATTTACTCTTTCAAAACCATATCTATGCACATCACAGCGCCAAGGATAAGGATTCTGGCAGGAGCGTTTTCCGGAAGTACTTCGCTGATGCAAAGCATATAGTTATCAGCAGTAGTGAACAGTTCTTTACCTAGTCCGCTCCACTTTTTACTTACTTCAGCAAGCTCCTGATTTTCTTTCATAAACTTGAAATCCCAGCTAGTCCATTTGCCTTTAAGAGTACAAATAAGATTGTCATTGGCATCCAGCACGTCAAATTTCCCACCAATAGAGAAGAACTTTTGTTTGAACTTGCCAATCAGGTTATCCTTTTCATCAAATACTTCGACTTTCGATAAGAAAAGAGAAATACCTCTTTTTACTGTTAAAACTGTTTCTCCTGAGGTGGTTTTTACAACAACATTAAAAGGAGTGTTTCTTTTATATTTTGTAAATCTGAAAATTTTTGTAAAAAAGCCAAGCTTTTCTTCAGTACATGTGAGAATTAATTCCTGGGTTTCCGGATTATAAATGTCGTAGTTGTTAGATGCTTTAAACATGCCGACTTTTTCCTTGATGAAAAATAAATTTCTATTTAAAATAGGGTGCATAGGAAGTGATTGTTTATATGTAAAAATGTTTCGGAAATTACTGAAAAAAAGAGAATTAATGGATAAAAAAAAAGAGACCTGGTTAAAGGTCTCAGTTTCTTAGTTCGCAACTACATTTTTTGCCTCAGAAAGTGGCACTAACTTTCTTGCTTTAATGACTTTCCCGGGAGTAGATTCAAAATACCAGCTAACAGATCTGCCAGTACTTTCTGCTCTGCATTGAGGGATCAGGTCCAGTGCGTTGTTGTTAGATAATTTTTTTAGAAAATCTTTGAATTTACCAGTGCTGTTTTTATCCCAGTTGCTTATTCCTTTTTTGTAGATAAACTCATACATGTCATTTGTACTAAGTGAACCACAATTTTTGTTTTTGTCAAAATGGTCTTGAATGATTTGGGATAATTTGATAGCCTGAATGGTATCTTCTTTAGAAATCGCCATGATTTATATTTTATTTCAATTGTTTTGCCTGAGCTAACTAAACTTTAATTCTCTTAAGCTAAAAATGTTTATTTTCTAACAATTTTTTAACATTAAAGTCTTCAAACTTAGCAAAAATGTAATTGTAAAGGTGAAAGAGGTAAGAAAAGATGTTAATTAGAAGTATATTTTTGTGTATATGTCTTGTTATCAGTCTTTTTGGTTGTTTTGGTTTGTGTTTTTTTTGACAGTTGTAAAGGATTATTGTCTCATTGATTTTGTGATTAAAAGTTTTAATGGAAATTTAATCAAGCATAACCTTATCAGGATCTTTGAGTTTCAGAATGTTCACCCTAATATAATATACCAACCCTTGATTTTCAAATATGAATGGTTACATACTTTCAACTTTAAATACTAATTTTAAACTGTTTTAAATAAATTTAATAGGTGAAGTACTCAATCGTTTTTTGTGTTCTATTAGCGTTTTCTAATATCATTTTTGCTCAGACCCTGCCATCAGGTGAGAAAACTGCTATACATACTCCTTCAAAAGGTAAAGGTAAGATTGAAGGCGTTATTAAAGATTCTGCCAATAGTGCATCCGTTCCTTTTGCAACTGTTGCAATAATAAGCCAGGAATCGGGGAATCCTGTAAATGGTACAATGGCAGACGAAAATGGTAAATTTGAAATTACTAAAATTGACGCGGGGGGCTATGATATAGAAATTTCCTTTATCGGTTATGATACGAAAGTAATAAAAGGAATCTCTGTTTCTGAAGGCAAAGAACATATTGAACTTGGCGAAATAAAACTAAGTCAGACTGTTCAACAATTAAAAGAAGTTACTATAGTTGGAGAAAAGTCAATTTTTGAAGAAAAGGTAGATCGCACTGTTTATAATGCAGAAAATGATGCAGGGAATAAAGGTGGTGATGCAACAGATGTACTAAGAAAGGTACCAATGCTTTCTGTTGATCTTGATGGGAATGTCTCCCTTAGAGGTAGTGAAAATGTAAAAGTCCTTATAAATAATAAGCCATCGACAATCACTGCTACAAGTGTTGCAGACGCACTAAGACAGATACCAGCAGATATGATTAAGTCCGTTGAAGTGATTACTTCTCCATCTGCTAAATACGATGCGGAAGGATCTGCAGGTATTATTAACATCATAACTAAAAAGAATAATCTGCAAGGTGCTATGGTGAGTATTGATGGTAGTGTTGGATTAAGGGCATCTAGTTTGGGTTTAAACGGCAGTTATAGAAAAGGAAAAATGGGATTTTCTCTAGGGGGAAATGGAAGATGGAGTTACAATACACCGGGAAGTTTTAGAAACACTCAGACAACCATTAGTGAAACAGGAGTGGTAAATGAAAATACTCAATATGCAAATACTAGAAATTTCCATGGCTATGGCAATTATCAATTTGGATGGGACTATGACATTGATAAGTATAACTTACTGACAGCCTCTGCCAAGTTTGGCTTCAGAAATGGTAAGAACTATCAGGATGATCTTACTACAGAAACTTATCAGGGGGGAATATTGGAGAATATAGGAATAAGAAATGTCTTCTCTAAAAACAACAATACTAACCTTGACTTTAATATAAATTATACTCGCCTTTTTAAGAAACCTATGAGGGAGTTAAGTTTTATGGCTTTGTACAGCAGGAACAAAAGCGTTAATGACTTTACCAATTCCATCATGGACAATTTAGGTCTAACAACAGTAAGCAGGATAAAAAACTTAAATGATAGTTATAATCAGGAAGCTACATTCCAGGCAGATTATCAGACTCCAATAGACTCTACAGTTATGCTTGAGGTTGGAGTGAAGAATATATACAGAAACGTTACTAGTGATTATAAATATTTCTCAGCTCCAGGCAGTGAGGGGCCCTTTTCTGAGTTGAGTAATAATAATTTGAGTAACAGACTTAATTATAATCAGAATGTAGCCTCTGCATATAGCGCAGCAACTGTGTCCTTTAAAAAAGTATACAGTGCAAAAGTCGGTTTGAGATATGAATACACCACCATTGATGCAAGACTTCAAAGCGGGGGCGGTTCTATTGATATTCCATCATACGGAGTACTTGTTCCAAGTATCAACCTATCAAGAAAACTGAAAAGCGGAAACATTGTCAAAGCTTCATATAACAGAAGAATTCAGAGACCTTCATTAAGATATCTGAATCCCAATCTTCAGGCAGCTAATCCTCTTAATGTATCTTTTGGTAATCCCAACCTTGACCCGGAATACACCAACAATTTTGAATTGGCTTACAATGCTTATATTAAAAGAAGCTCTTTGACGATTTCTACTTTTGCAAAAAACTCTAATAATGCCATTCAAAGCGTAAGAAATGTAAAGGGAGATACCATCGTTACTACTTACCAGAATATAGGAAGCGAAAACACTTATGGCTTCAGTATTTTTGCCAATGTTAAGTTATCGGATAAGTTTAGTTTAAACGGGGGAACGGATATGTATTATGCTGTATTAAGAAACAATGTGCCTGACCCTATTTATAATGCAAACAATGAGGGATGGGTTGCTAACTATAGATTAATGGCATCTTATAAATTACCTAAAAGCTGGGAAGCACAGTTGTTTGGTTTTTATAGAGGAAGAAAAGTGCAATTGCAAGGCTATCAGGGAGGATTTGGTATATATAGTCTTACTTTCAGAAAACAACTTAAAGATAGTAAAGGAAGTATAGGATTGGGAGCAGAAAACTTCTTTAACACTTCATTCAGAATCAGAAGTGAGCTGGTGTCTCCTGTTATCAATCAGAAGAGTACTAATGTCCTTCATAATATGAACTTTAAGGTAACCTTCTCTTATAAAATAGGGAAGATGACTATGGAGGATGCAAAACCTAAAAAGAGAAGGAAGCTTATCAATAATGATGACCTGAAAGATGGAGGCGGAGGTGATGGAACTAATATGTCTGATGTGCCTTCCGGCAGTCAGAGTGGTAGTGAGCAACGCCAGGGACCGGTAAGGGGGAAAGGAAGCGGAAAAGGCAAATAATTATAATATTTACTCCGATAAGAAAGTGATATTTTATGCTCTTTCTTATCGGTTTTTTTCTTAGGCGTTTCAATTTTTTACTTTGATGAAAAGATCATTTTTGAGTTTATTATTTTTAATGCGTATCGGTGACTTTGCCACAACGCAAATGGATTGCGAGGTAAGCTATCATATTTGTACTTATCCAAAAGGTTTAAGATATGAAATTGATAGAATTTATTGCGCAATTTCCAGATGAGTTGTCCTGTAAATCATTCTTTAAGCAAAAAAGAGAACAAGAAGGCATAACCTGCAAAAAATGTGGAAGTAAAGCACATTATTGGCTGCAGTCTAAGGAGATGTATCAATGCAGGAATAACACTTGCAGGTTCAGAACTAGCCTAAAAAGTGGTACCGTAATGGAAAATACGAAGTTGTCTTTTCAATATTGGTTTTTGGCCATGCACTTAATGACAGCCACAAAAAAATCAATTTCATCTCTGGAATTGCAGCGACAGCTTGGGCATAAATACTATGAGCCTGTGTGGGCCATGATGCATAAGATAAGACGAGTAATGTCCAAAAGAGATGACTTGTATAAATTAAACAAAGCCGTTGAGTTGGATGAAGGTTTTTTCTCTATCGCTCATGTTCTTGAGGTGGATGAACTTACCGGTAAGATAGAAAAACTTAAAAGAGGAAAAGGCAGTCAACGAAAAGCCAAAGTGCTTGTGATGGCATCATTTGATAGAGTGCCAATGCAAAAACAAAAAAAGCACAAGCAGAAAACCAAGGTGAAATACATAAAAATGAAGGTAGTAGAGGATCTTGCCGCAAGTACCATAAATACCGAGGTGTCAAAATCCATCAACCCGGATGCAGAAACAATAACAGATGATTACAAATCCTATAACAAACTAAGCGAAGTTGTCAGGAAAAACACAGTCTACAATATGGCTTATACGGAAGTGGAAAAGGTGTTGCCCTGGGTACACAAGGCGATCGCCAATTCCAAAAACCTCTTGAAGGCTATTCATCATTGTATATGGGGGGATTACCTGCAAAACTATTTAGATGAATTCTGCTATAAGTTTAACAGGAGGTACTTTGGTACAAATGTATTTGAAAGAACCATTATTGCGGCAGTTAGTGAACATTGGTACTAATTCTTGTGGCAAGGTTCCGGATACGCATTTTATTTTTATTGATGGCTTTTAATTCTTATTCCCAGAATGTAATTGATTTGTTATTGATGTTATCTAAATCATATTCACTTTCAGAAATGTTGATGTGGTGAAAAGTGCATTGTATGAATATGAAAATCAAAGTTATATCCAAGGGCCTTTTGAATTAAGGTTTGATAAAATTGATTTAAAGAATGGCTATATAAGGGGTAGATTTATATCAGGAGAATTATTTGAATTTAGTCTATGTTATTGGAGTTTATCTAATGGTGAAAAATTGATAGGATATGAGGTTTACCAATGTGCAACAGTTTGTTATTCTGAATTGAATTTTTATACTTATTCCTCTTCAAGAGAAATACAAAAATGTGATAAAGCATTATTGCCAAGTCCTATCATTTTGAAAGGTGAGTTTTTTGATTATGAGCAAATGGAGGCTGAGTTTCCAAATGACATTGACAGGTTAAAAAGGGAAGTTGGTTTTGAATGCAGAATATATTTGCCTCATTATGGAAAAAATATAAAGGTATATTTTGAACCTTATTTAGATGGTGTCAGTGATGAGACTGCAAATATGATGAGGTATAAAGAGCGGAGAAAGGGAATAGAGCTTAAATGGAAAAATGGTCATTTTGAGAGAGGTGACTGGATTATGGGAGAATAATAAGGGGCTCCTATGTTTACTTATGAGCCCATTATCTTTAATACTATAATCCCGAAGCTTGCAATTTAGCTCTCTCTCTATTTACCCATTCGATAATTTCCTGAGTCTGGCTTTCATTTAGCTTTGCCTCCGAATGCATGATCAGATAACTGGAAAGTGGCATATCATGTTTTTCAACTTCTTCAGCAGTCTCCTCTAGTTTATGATCAATCTTCTTTTTGGTATATTTTGAAAAGTCTGAAAAATTTAAATGCTTTTTACCATCCTTTATATGGTCTGCAAGGAACCATCCAAAAGGCATGATCTCTGAATATAAAGGGTAATTGGTATGATTCGAATGACAATCGTAACAAGAGGTCTTCAGGATTTTTAATGTACTTTCCGGAACATCAACATGGTGTGTTACATCATTTGGAGTATCTGCTAAGCCTTGATTTTTTTCTGGTCTAACAAGCTGAATTGCAATAAGCAGGAGCAGTGCTCCATAAATAATTTTTTTCTTCATTTAAGGTGGAATAATACAAATCTAAATATCATTAAAAGTCGATCAGATTGGTTGAACCTTCTCTTTCTCCGTGTCTTACTCTCTCTTTAGTCTTTACTTTACTCTTTTGTTCCTCGATATACTTCAGGTATTCCTGATAGTTAAAAGGCGAAAGCACTTGCTTTACACTCATATCTCTGTTTTGCGCTATCGCTTTAGCAAACTTTTCGTTGTCTTTGCCTCGATTGAGTTGTTTTTCAGAAAAGTATTTATTAAAAATAAGGATGAGGGAATCTTTTTTCTGAGGAGCAAGCAGCATGCGGTCATTAAGCTCTTGTACAGTCTTTTCTGCTATTTTTTGGGGATCAAAATTATTTTGTGAAAATGACTGAATTGAAAGAAGCAACATAAGAAAGGTTGTTGCTATATGTAATATTCTCATGCGTAAATATATAATATTGGTTAGTTAAAGATAAAAATTTTTTGGTTGTAATTCTGAAGTCGACTGGTAAAATTAAAGTTTAGGTGTTGAAAAATGCAAATATGTATTTTACATTAGGCTACTGGAATCCTTGTGAAATAAGGGAAACCAAATTTGTTAGTACTATTGTTGAATATCAGTGGGTTAAATGTATTGAAATGTATATAAGTGTTTTAGATCAGTCACATATCCCTAAGGGGGGAACAGCAGAGCAGGCGCTTGCTGCTACAATAGAATTGGCAAAGCTTGCTGATAACTTAGGATATCAAAGGTTTTGGGTTTCAGAACATCACAATATGTATTCTGTTGCAGGTTCATCGCCGGAAGTATTATTGGGTTATCTGGCAGCTCAGACGAAAAAAATCAGAATAGGGTCTGGTGGTGTTATGTTGCCTCATTACAGTGCATTAAAAGTGGCTGAAAATTTCAGAATACTGGAGGCTCTGGCTCCCGGTCGGATAGATCTGGGGGTAGGTCGGGCTCCCGGAGGAGACAGACTTACAGCTTCATTGCTTAATCCACATAATCATTTCAGTGAACAGGATTTTATAGAGCAGCTTCAGGATCTGCAAGGTTATCTGAGTGATTCTCTTAAGTCTGAATCAGATAAGGGGAAGGTGTTGGCAACTCCCGTTGTTAAAGGCATTCCGGAGCAGTGGGTATTAAGTTCCAGTGGACAAAGCGGTCTGTTTGCTGCACATTTGGGAATGGCATTTGCTTTTGCTCATTTTATTAATCCTAACGGAGGAGCAAGGGCTGTAGAAGTTTACAGGAACTATTTTAAACCTTCCGAACAACTCAGAGTGCCAAGGGTACTTGTGGCCCTTTTTATGTTTTGCTCCGATTCGAAGGAAAGGAATGAACAAGTGAAAGCTGTTTTGAATTACAGATTCTTGCAGCTTGAAACAAAAGGCCGGTTTGATCCTGTTACCTTCGAAGAAATAAAGGATGTTAAATACAGTCCGGCTGAGGAGCAAAGGATTGCTTTTAACAGTCTACGCTTTGCAATAGGTACTCCGGAAGAGCTGAGGAAGCAGCTGACAATACTTGCCGATGAATATGATGTTAATGAGATTATGGCTGTAAATGCAGCATTTGATTTTGAGGACAGGCTAAAATCTTATGAGTTATTTGCCAGTGTTTTTAAGTAAAATCTGTAATTTGAATTGAGGTTTGAATTCATCAAATCTGGATCTTTTGCTGCAGACTTTGTCATAGCCGGTCTGTCTGGTATTCTTCCTTCTTCTGCTGATTGAAACTATCCTTGCAAAAAGATGAATCTTTTGCAAGGATAATAGTGTATGCATGTAATATATTTTATTACCATTTCTTATATGGTAGAAACTTTCCGTTCATTGTCACGACAACTCGGTTTCCTTTGGGGTCTTCTACTTTATCAACGTTCATTGTAAAATCAATAGCACTCATAATTCCGTCACCCATTTTTTCCTGAATTACTTCTTTAAGGGTAGGTCCATAAACAAAACAAATTTCAAAAAATCTGTATATAAGAGGATCTGTAGATATTTCCTGTCCAGATCCTTTGCTTGGGAATATTTGTAATGTTTGTACTACTTCAGAACTTAGATCCAGAAAAGTCCCCAGTTTCTCTGCTTCTGTTTTAGAAAGTGTGTTTTGGCCAAGACACGCAGATGTTGTAAAAACTTCAGAAAGACCAATGCATTTGGATATTTCAGTCCATGTGGTTTTCTTCTTTGCTTTTGCTGCAATAATGGCTTCGGTCATTTCGATTTTGCTGATCATAATTAATTTAATAAAGGGTTATGGTATAATTTTAAAGTCTGCGTCAAAAGTCAAGCCAAGGAGTTTTAACTGATGCATTCTGAAAGTTGTACTATCCTGAATTGCTCTGGAGTCATGTTAGTCAGCTTTCTGAATAATCTTATGAAATATGAGTTATCCGTATAATTGAGACTGGATGCAATTGAACTGATTGAATTGTCTGAATAAACCAAAAGCCGCTTGGCTTCAAGGATCAATCGTTCCTGTAATAAATCACCCGGAGTTTTATTAAGGGCTTTTTTACATAGCGTATTCAGCTGTTTAATGGAGATATTCATAATGCTTGCATATTCGGAAATTTGCTTATGCTCCTTATAATGCGCATCAATTAATGTCTCCAGCTTATGCAACTGATTCATCTGGTATTGCATAAGACCGGATGCTTGCTGATTTCCGGTATATTTTCTTTCCAGTTCGATCAGCAGCATCTTAAGATTAAGCCTGATAACATCATGGAATAATTTTCTTTTGTTCAGATACTCATCATCAATCTTTTTAAATATGTTTGAAACCTGTTCAATATCCTCTTCTTTAATCTCCATGCAGGGAGAATTGATATGAGTATAGAAGAATGGCAGTGTTAAAAGTTTATTGTAATTGAAGTCCAACAGAAAGTATTCTTTGGTAAAGAATAAAATGTATCCATTAATGTCAGAAGATAAATTCCAGTGATGTACTTGTCCGGGAGATAATAAGAATAAGCTGCCCGCTTTGACTTTATAATTTTTAAAATCAATGCTATGCGTTCCTGATCCCATTGTTATGAAAAGTAAAATAAAGAAATCATGTCCATGAGGCCTGTCCAGAAACAAATTGTCTTTTAGATGCTTGTCCAAGTTTCTGATGTAGAAACTATTACCACAATGCTGACAATGATTGTAATCTTCAAAATTACTGATCGTTAATACTGGCAGATCTTTCATATGATTTCTTTGATTAAAGGTAAAGGATAATTAAAGGAAGTTACAGGACAAAAAATCCCTTATGTAGGATAAAAATAACTTTTTTAGTTTTTGGTCAAAATTTTAAGGGTATTTATGGTGTTTTTATGTAAAATAAAGATGTTTTGGTGTTGAAAGTGATGATGTTTTTTGTGTTTAATAGTTTTTTTTGGGGTGTTGTTGTCTTTTTTTTAAGGAATGTTGATGTTAGGTTTTAGAACTTGGATTCCCATATATATGGCGGCAAAAATCCCAGCAAAAAGTAAGAGTGTAGCAATAATCAATGTGAAGGAAACGGGAAACTTGTCTTCATCCGGAAGGAGGCCCTTATTCATCATATCTTCTCTTTCAATACGGATCTGTTTCATAAACCTTACCTGATAAGCGATTCCAATGACTAGCATTAAGATGCCAAGTATAACAAGGATGAATCCTAATGTTTTAGGCATCAGTGATCTCCAATGTTTATGGAATTCCTCCTTTAGGTGCCAGAAAATCTGGAAAATTGTGAATCCGAAACTTATCAGAGACAGGGAAGTTCGGATAACAGCCATTAATGTTCTGTCTGCGCTCAGACGTGTTCTCTGAAAAGCTAATCCTGTGCGCTGAGATGCAAAAAGAAATGAAGCATGTACAGGATTTTTAGTAAGAAGTTTGTTAAAGGAAAGTTGGGGTTTATCGTCGTCTTGCATAATATCCCTATAGTTTCATTGACTTCATTAGTTTGGATATAAACTGTTCGTTTGTTGGAATGTTTTTATCCCATAAAAGAGTATATCAAAGGGAAGGGCCAATAATGTAGAGTTATATTAGTTGAAATGAACTTAATGTTTATTAACCCAGATTTATTTAAATATCACAATGGTAGAAATTTTTAGCAGGAAATACTTAAAAAAAAATAAGAAAGAAATATGCCTTCCCAGAGTCTAAATTTTATAAAATGAAACTTTGGGAAGGCAAGTTTATAGGAAAAGATTTCTCGAAATATTATTATCCTTTTATTGAAATATTACTTTCTCCAAGCTCTTTATATAAATGATAGATGGTATTACTTTTTGCTTCCTCTGCCTTGTAAACATCTTTACACCAGAAATGTATCTTTAATTCGAAGGCATCTTTTTTAAGAGCCACAAATTCGATTTCTGGTATTGAGTTAGCTTTTACATAGGACGAAGAGGATATGGTTGTTTTAATGATATTGGTGATTTTTTCAATATCCTGATTACCATTTACAGTCATTGAAATAGAGAGTCTTTGCTGTGTATTGCTTAAAGTCCAGTTAGTAATGTGTTGAGATAAAATATCACCGTTAGGAATAATCACTTCGGCGCCATCGCCTGTTAATAGCGTGCTTGAACGAATCCCGATCTCTCTGACTTTTCCTGTTTTGTCTCCGATTTCTATAGAGTCACCAACCTGAAGAGGTCTGTCAAAAATTAGAATTATACCAGATACAAAGTTTGTAACGATATTCTGCAAGCCAAGTCCGATACCTACACCAAGAGCTCCTAATACAATGGTGATTTTATCAACAGGGAGTCCTGATGCTGTTACAGCAAGCAAATAACCCGCGCAAAGAACCACGAGTCTTGCTATGAGCATTCTTGAGCGTTGATTTTTGTTCTGAATATCTTCATTGCCTGTATCTCCGAAGAAATATCCAACATATTTCTGCAGCAGGTGAGCTACCCAGATAATGAGGAAAAATAATACTACGCCCCCTAATGTGAAGCTGGCGCTGCCAATAGCGCGTTGTTTAGTCATTAAAATAGCAACGGCATCTTTGGTAGTATTGTAAATATTCAGGTTAGTAGTAAATACAATTACCCATAACAGGACAACTGTAAACATTACAAGTCCCTGAAAGTCTTTTATGACTGCATGAAAATCAAAATTAGTTTTAAAGCCTTGTTTGATTCTGCTTGTTTCGATTTGAAGCAGTATTGCCTCAATAAAGATCTTGCTGAATATAGCAAGACCTATTGCTTGTGTAAAGGAAAATATTGCTGTGTTTCCAAGAATTTGAGACAAAGAGAATCTTCCAAACACATTGAACAGGATTGCAAGGATGTTCATGATATTATGCAGAATAATGACAAACTTCAGGAATCCGCGCAACTGCAAATGATCTTTTAATCCTCTCAGAAACAAAGATCCGAATATAACAGAAAGTATATTGAGCAAAATAAGGCCGAACCTCTGGATAAGGCCAGGAAGCAATATATATTGGGTAAATGAAAAACATATGTAAAGGACTATCATTGTAAGCCAATAAATAAAGAGGTTTCTTGGCCACTTTTTATAGCAGATAAATGTAAGGGTCAGGATTAACAAAAACTGCATCGATTCTATATAAACAGAAGGTGCATCCAGATCAAAAAATGGAGCTAATGTAAATATGAGAACAAAGGATGATGCAATAAAATGAGGATAGAGGTATTCAATCTCCAGATATTGGACTTTGTCCAATGAGTCTGATGTTTTTAACCTGTAAATATTTCTGTAAAGCCATATTCCAAAAATGAGACCGATGACAATCAGAAATAGTCTGTTGTTAAGGCTGTCTTTGAAATAATAATTAAGTGCTTTTCTTTCACCAATACGAGCTTTTTCATAAGATTGCCGTACCTGATTTAATGATTGATGCGGCAATGGTTCCCAAATGTAATTAAATTCCTTGTTGAATACTCTGGAGAAAGAGGTAAGCAGGAGATTGTTAACTTTTTCAAGCAAGGTAGATGTAATTACAGCATTGGCTGAATTATGTGTCTGGAGTAAATTAATGAGTGTAATACTTTCTTTTAATCTGGAAGTACCGTCGCGCCAAGCCTCCCGCATTTCCTTGAGCTGTGGAGCAAAAAGTTTTCTGTTAACAGAATCACGTATGAGGCTTCTGATGACTGTATCTTTCATCATTAACTTCAACTCATTTTTTAAACTATTAAGAGTAGCTTCTGCACTGTCAAGTAGGTGACTCTGTTTTTCTATATCTTTATGAATGTCATTTAATAAACTTCGGAACATCTGAAGGTTTCTAAGTCCCAGAGCCTGACTGTTGTTTAGGATATTTTCTTTTAAAACAAGTAATGCAGAGTCACTATCCGCAAGTTTTTCCTGGATACTACGAATGCCAGGGCCCAGATCACTTTTGTTTTTAATCAAAGAAAGGATAGCATGATTTTTCTCTATGCGAATCTGATAGTCACTACTCGTAAGTTTTGCAGAGTCTGAGAAAATAGCAGCCAGGTCAGAGTTCTTTCGGAATCCTCTTTCTCTTTTTTTAGAAAGAGTGTCTTGTTGTGTTTTTAAGGTATCCTGCCGAGTTGTTAAAGTGTCGGAATGGGCTCTGAGACTTTCTTGACTGAAGGATTGAATGATGAATAGAAAACAGAAACTGAAAATAAGAGAGGCGGAAATAATTCTTTGCATGTTCATAGTAGTTGTAAAGTAAAAATAAACAAGTAGGCAGGGATTTCAAAAGGGGGCAGAGTGGGTTCAGGAAAGAAAATCTTTTAATAGTAATGAAGTTTTTTATATTCAGGTTTTTAGGAAATTTCGTTTAGTTCGGAAATTTTTGAAGATTAAAAGCTTAATTATTTATAAGTTACGAATTGATTTGTAAGTATTTGATTATCATTGTTAAAAACAATTTAGTCGAGAATTCATTTCTATTTGAGAAACTTTGTAATGAATGTTCTTTTACAAGAAATAATAAACAATTATTAGACAGGTGTCTATTATACATGAAAGGTTTTGAATAATTAATAATCTTTTTATAGATTCATTTTTACAGATCTAAACCATTATGCCATACGTCAATATAAAAATTACCGATGAAAATGTGACATCGCAGCAGAAAGCTGAATTAATCGAAGGTGTTACCGAGCTACTAAAGATAGTTCTTAATAAAAATCCTGAAACAACAGTTGTAGTCATTGATGAAGTATCGACTGATAACTGGGGGATAGGTGGTCAGCAGGTTACGGAGAGACGTAAAAAAGGAAAATAAAATTTTAGAATAATCAAAATGAATATGAAAGGTTCCGAATGTCAAATGCTCATCAGAAAGCCTGCCGAAAAGGTTTTTGAAGCCTTTATAGATCCTGAGATTACAAAGAATTTCTGGTTCACTTATGGAAGTGACAAGCTGGAGGTTGGTAAGAAAGTAGTCTGGAAATGGGAAATGTATGACGTTTCCACAACAGTGATTGCTAAAGAGATTATACCTGGAAAGAAGATCGTTATCGAATGGGATGAGCCTTCCACAACTGTAGATTTTGATTTTAAAACCCTGAGCGATGGTTCTACTTATGTTACGATTAAGCACTTTGGGTTTAATCAAACAGGAGATGAGTTGCTTGAAGCAATTAAAGATTCCACAGGAGGTTTTACAACAGTACTGGATGGTCTGAAAGCTTATCTTGAGCTTAATATCAAGCTTAATCTGATAGCTGATAAGTTTCCGGCTGAGGTGATGAATCACGGTAAATAAATCTGAAATAGATGGAGGCACATAAGTTCACAACTGTTGATGAATACATAGGTACATTTCCTCAGGAAATAAGACCTATACTTGAAAAAATCAGGCATACCATTAGCAAAGCTGCTCCCAAAGCAGAAGAGGTGATCAGTTATAATATGCCTGCATTTAAATTGAACGGAATGCTGGTTTACTACGCTGGTTATAAGAAGCACATCGGCTTTTATCCAACAAACTCTGGTATTGCAGAGTTTGCTGATGAATTAACAGAGTATAAAACCTCAAAAGGTGCAATACAATTCCCTTTAGATAAGCCTTTACCTATTGGATTGATCACAAAGATTGTCAAGTTCAGAGTAATGGAGAATAATGAAAAAGCATTTGCAAAGAAGAAAAAGTAATTCAGAAGATAATGAATAAAGTTCTTCATTTTTTTGCAATCTTTACTTTTTTTATATGTTGCTCCAGACCTGCTGAGGAAAGGAAATCAGAATATGATTTGTTAATAGGAAAATGGAGGGCTGATAGTATCGTTTTTACAGGGATTTGTTCTTTGTTTGAAACTTCTTTTTCTGAAGGTCAATCAGTCGATAAAAGGTTTTTGAATAAACAATTTACGATTGCTTTAATGCCTGATTCAACTTTTATTTTAGATAATAGGCAAGAGGATAATTTTAGTGGTAAATATAGAGTACATAGGGACACGATATTTTTAAAAGATCAGGATATTCCTTATCCATATTTTATAATTGATAGTTTAGTAAATAATAACCTCTATCTGCAACTTAATTATGCAATGTTTTATACTGTAGAAAATGATTCAATTTCTATTGTACGAGGTCCTCATGTGAAAATAGTTATGAAAAAGGAATAGGCCTTAGTTCTTATTTTTTGTTATAAATTTTCCTTTTCTCTTACTGATAGCTTATAAAAACATTCTAATATTTAGTTTATGCATTAGAATTCTAGGTTGTCCTAATTTTCTTCAAAATTCCTTCAGAATTATAATTGTCTATTCCGGTAATTATCCTAAAAAGTAATTCATACGGAGCAGTTTTATGGAAAATTTAGTTGTGTATTTGACTTATTTAGTCAGAAAGTCAAAAAAAATAAAATGGTCGAAGCTTCCTCAAATACTAATAATGTTAAAATTAATTCAATTCTGGATGCTGCTATAAACGCTTTGGTTATATGAATTTGCAAAGACAACCATGGTAGAAATTGCTTCGGTTGTAGGATTGTCCAAGGCTTCGCTAAAAAGAGAGAGGATGGATTTCTTAGCGATATCAAAAAGAAAATTATTGATAATAAAGGCACAGCAAAAAATAAGCTTGTTCAATATGCGAATAAAAGGCATGAATATTTTTTGAATGTGATTGTGAATCTTGAAAAAATTAAAATGACCCTGGAGACTGTAAAACCTCAGTTAGAGATCTCCTGAATAATTTTTCAAAGAAGTAGCATTGGTTTCTGAAATTCCGAGTGAAGGGGTAAACAAAATGGCTTTAGGGGTATTGATGTCTCTGAACATGCTGATTTGTTTATCTCAGCAATGAATGGTTTGAGAAGCATTACAATTAAAGACAAAGATTCTTATCAGCTTGAGCAAGGCGATCTGGATTTAATTGAAAAGCGAATCAAGAACCTGAATTAATTTTTTAATACAGGAATACTTAAAAACCAATAAAGATTATAGAAAGCAATGCTACCACTAAAAAAAAGAGTAATCGCTGCTGCATTCATTATAGCAGGACTTAATTCAGAGGTATCTCTCGCTCAGAATACAAAATTTCTCACTCTAAATGAGGCTGTAGAATTATGTCTGCAGAATAATAAACAACTTAAATTAAATAGAGTGAAAGTGGAATCTGCAACTGCTTCAACTGTGGAAGCCAGGGAAAGACGATTACCTGACCTGGCAGGATCTGCAAACTATATACGACTGACAAAGCCAACAATCGGTGGTCCTTTAGGCAATACAACGTCTCCGGATATTAATGAGGCAGCTTATGCTATTGTAAGTGGCTCAATACCTTTGTTTACTGGATTCAGAACAAAAAATGGTATAGAGTCTTCCAGGTATCTTGAAGAAGCGACAAAACTTGATTCAGAAAATGATAAGGATGCTATCATTCAAAATACTGTAGCGGCCTATAGTAACTTATTCAAAGCTCAGTCAACAGTTTCAATAGTAAGAGAAAATCTTAAACAAGCCGGACTGAGAACTGCTGATTTTACAAATCTTGAAAAGAATGGTGTTATAGCAAGGAATGACCTGCTCAGAGTGCAGCTTCAGCAATCAAACGTTCAGCTTGCCTTAATGGATGCTGAAAGCAATCAGAGATTGGCAAATCTTAATATGAACATTATGCTGGGACTTGATGATAATACTTTACTCCAACTCGATAGTACTTCTTTCATGGAAATTAATGATGCAAGAACGTTTTCTGAGTTTGAGCAGGTAGCACTTACGAACAGACATGATCTTACAGCACTTAAATACAGAGAGCAGTCAGCATCAGCAAGAATCAGAATGGCAAAGGCAGATTATTATCCTTCTTTAAAAATAACAGGAGGATATTTTGCTGCTAATATTCCCAATCTGTTTTCCATATCAAATGCATGGAATGCAGGATTAGGGATTAGTTATAATGTAGCTTCATTTTGGAAAACGGGAGCAAAAGTAAAGTCAGCAAAAATCCGTCTGGCAGAAGTTAAAGCCTGTCAGGATCTGATGAATGACAGAGTAAAGATGGAAGTAGCCCAGGCTTTCGAGGGATATATTTTGAGTAAAAAGAAAATAGAAGTATACGCTCAGGCTCTTGAACAGGCAACTGAAAATAACAGAATAACAAAAAATAAATACCGCAATAACCTGGTCACTACAACAGATCTGCTGGATGCGTTTGTGCAACAATTGCTGGCAAATCTGGACTATGCAAATTCCAAAGCAGATGCGGCAGTTGCGTATCGCAGACTTTTACAAACTTCAGGTGTTGCTAACAATGAACCTAAAAAGTAATTATTAACATAGCTCCATATCGATTGTATATACTACTGAACTTTTCAAAAATAAATTTTCGAAAAAAATAAAAATTGAGATACTACTAATGAGCAGGTGGCTGTTAAAAAGAAAAATATAACTTTTGCTATTATCCTTGTCCTCCTTGTTGCACTAGGGGGATATTATGGTGTCAACAAATATGTTCATGGTCAGAATAATGAAGAGACAGAAGACGCACAGGTAAACGGGGCACCATATAGTTGAACAACATGCAGATAATATTGCTAAATTTGGGGCAGAAAAAATACATAATTTAAAAAATTTAATAAGAGTACCTGCAGGTGAAGGATCTCTTCATGCAAAAGTCACTGGGTATTATAATTCTAATATGCCAGGTACAACAATGAGAGTTAGAGATTATGTTAAAACTCTTGATTTTGAAGAGCAATATCAATTTGGAATAGATGTACTAAAACGTTTTGGTTGGACACCATGATAAAAGGAACAAGTTTAAAAGAAAAATTTCTAGTTCTTGCCATTAACCATGGCCAAGCTATTGCTATTGGTGATTATAAAAAAGCCAATAAAATTCATAAGAAAATTCAAGAGGTTTATAAATTGGCAAAAGAACAAGATCAAAGGAATATTTTTATTGAACTGATACATGAACAAGATGAGAGTGTTAGACTTTGGGCTGCAACATTTGCATTGTCAATTTCTCCTGATTTTGCTGAAAAAGCGCTTGTTGATTTAGTAAAATCAACAAGCATTATAGGGTTATCGGCTAAAACAACTTTGCAGTTGTAAAAAGATGGAAAACTTAATTTAATCTAATGTCGAATTTGTAATACTGCTAAGCTAATCCCACAATCTTTCCGTAAGTAACGCTTCGCTATAACGAAGTCTATGAAAATGAAAAGGTTGAAAATGTTAGATAAGGTAAGTGTGAAGAAGGTATTTTAAAATCTGTTAAAAAGGCCCTCTACCCGCAAGGACTAGTATATGACGTTGGTATATATATGTTTAGAAAACAAATAAAGAAGAGACGGAAGCATATATATACTAATATCTTATAAAATCACACAAGCTGCGAAGAATATAGGGCTTAAGGAAGTTATATTTATCACTACTTATGGTGTTAAATTAACAAAGAATATACGCAATTATGCTTCAAGTCAAGGTATTTTACTCACTCATTATTGGACTGAGTATCGAATAACATCAGGAGAAATGGAAACTAATTATATTAAAGCGGAATGATGCGAGATATAAAAAGGGGTATACGATTACTAATGATGATTTGAAGTATTTGAGCGGAAGGATTGAGGTATTGAGAGATTTGGTGAAAAGGGTTTGTGAGGAGAGGTTGAGATAGTATTGTCAAGAAGCAAGTTTGGTCTGTAATATTCCACCTACCACATCGCTATGACTTTTCGCATAGTAGTATTATTAGTATTTATATGAGACCTTATTTAATCATCTATTTTCTTTTTTCAACAATTATACTTTTGGGCAATCAGATTCAACAAAAATAAGTCTTTGGGCAACGTATTATTATGTACCCACTTTAATGCATAATGAGTCTGGTGTTGATCTGTTAGATAATAATGAAGTGAAGACAGGATTTAAATTGGATTCATGTGATTGGTGCAATGCTGTTATTGAGGGTACTGTTTTTATTCAGAAGGAAAACAGAACTTATGTATTAAACTATGCTGGTCGGTCTAAGGAAATACAATATGATTGCAGGCAATGTGTCAAGTACAAGAACTATGATAATTATTTGAATTCAGGTAAAGTACTGTGGGAATTAAGCAGTGGATTCGGAAAGGGGTGTAAGAACTATAACTTAGTCCCGTTTATAACAATTGCTGTTGATACTGCTATTATCCCTATTGGTTCTGTAGTTTATATTCCAAAGGCTAAAGACGTTAAGTATATAGATACGGATGGGAAATCAGTTGTACATGACGGATATTTTTTTGCAGGAGATGTTGGCAGTAAAATCAAGGGAAATCATATTGATGTCTTTCTTGGATCTTCTAAAGAAAATCCTTTTGAGTTTATTAAATCCAATCAAACAGGTGTTTTTGAAGCATATATGGTGCCAGATAAAAACTTAATTGCTAAATATACAACCGTGCATAAATAAACATTTAGAATAAATAGGGAATTGTTGTATTAATATAGAAAACATTCTTGCTTCATATAGTGACTATTCCGATGAAAGTGTACCAGTGATTCCGGTGAAAGTGTACCACTTTTAACAGGCAGGTAATGTTAAAACAAATATATTATTTTTTGTTAAATTTCTTTCTTAAAGATTCTCCTTCAAGA
>JAEYZG010000020.1 GCA_023428135.1 Bacteroidota bacterium
TCTCCTCTTATATAATAAGTCCCTGAGGTTGCTATTGCTGAAGGAGTTCCAAGTGCAGAAGTTGCAGCTGCATCTGTAAAGTATGTATAGGTCAGACCGGCTGTAGATCCTGTTGTTACTCCTGCTCCTGTGATGCTCACTGTAGCAGGTGAACATACCGCTGCAGGATCGGTAACCACTACTGTTGGCGTTGGATTAACTGTCACTGTTACAGGCTGAATATCAAAACAACCAGTTGCAGCAACTTCTCCTCTTATATAATAAGTCCCTGAGGTTGCTATTGCATTAGCATTAGCTAGTACTGTAGTTGCAGCTGCATCTGTAAAGTATGTATAAGTCAGACCGGCTGTAGATCCTGTTGTTACTCCAGCTCCTGTGATGCTCACTGTAGCAGGTGAACATACCGCTGCTGGGTCTGTAACTACTACTGTTGGAGTTGGATTAACAGTTACTGTTACAGGCTGAATATCAAAACATCCCGTTGCAGCAACTTCTCCTCTTATATAATAAGTACCTGAGGTTGCTATTGCTGAAGGAGTTCCTAGTGCTGTAGTTGCTGCTGCATCTGTAAAGTATGTATATGTCAGACCGGCTGTTGATCCTGTTGTTACTCCGGCTCCTGTAATGCTCACTGTAGCAGGTGAACATACCGCTGCTGGATCTGTAACTACCACTGTTGGTGTTGGATTAACAGTTACTGTTACAGGCTGAATATCAAAACATCCCGTTGCTGCAACTTCTCCTCTTATATAATAAGTACCTGATGTTGCTATTGCTGAAGGAGTTCCTAGTGCTGTAGTTGCAGCTGCATCTGTAAAGTAGGTATAAGTCAGACCGGCTGTTGATCCTGTTGTTACGCCTGCTGCTGTGATACTCACTGTAGCAGGTGAACATACCGCTGCTGGATCGGTAACTACAACTGTTGGCGTTGGATTTACAGTCACTGTTACAGGCTGAATATCAAAACAACCCGTTGCAGCAACTTCTCCTCTTATATAATAAGTACCTGAGGTTGCTATTGCTGAAGGTGTTCCTAGTGCAGAAGTTGCAGCTGCATCTGTAAAGTAGGTATAAGTCAGACCGGCTGTGGATCCTGTTGTTACTCCGGCTCCTGTGATGCTCACTGTATTTGGTGAACATACAGCTGCTGGGTCTGTAACTACTACAGTTGGCGTTGGATTAACTGTCACTGTTACAGGCTGAATATCAAAACAACCGGTAGCAGCGACTGTGCCTTTTACATAATAGGTACCTGAGGTTGCAACTGCAGTTGGTGTTCCAAGTGCTATTGTTCCCGCTGCATCTGTAAAGTATGTATAAGTCAATCCGGCTGTGGAACCAGTTGTTACTCCTGCTGCCGTGATGTTTACCGTATTTGGAGAACATACGGCTGCCGGATTAGTAACTACTACTGTTGGCCTGGGGTTAATTGTGACCACCACCGGTTTTATATCAAAACATGTTCCTGAGTTAGTACCCTTTATATAATAGGTACCCGAAGTAGCTACTGCAGTATAATTCACTAAAGGAATAGTCCCTGCTGCATCCTGCCAATATGTAAATGTTAACCCAGGTGCATACCCGGAAGTGGAACCTGCAGTTACAGCCGCAGCGGTAAGGTCCACAGTATTAGGAGCACAAACTGTTTGATTGGTTGTGACAACTTTTGGTGGTACCTCGCAAATACAAAGCTTTTTCTGACTATTGCAATCTATTACACAAGTATTAACCGCATTTCCAATTGTGCCTGTATGGGGTGCGCTAGGGATAACACCACAATAGTTAATTTGAGATGAGGTGGTAAAATTATAATTAAAGGTTCTTAATTTACTTACATAAACATTAGCACATTTCCCTGGATCACCAACAAAAGTTACAATATTCGCTTTATCATTTTTCAACCCCTCACTAGGTCCCGTCCCTGTTATTCTAAATTGTGAACCATTATAAAGCCTTAATTGATTTGAGCCATCTGTGTGTAAATTAGCTGACTTAGCTTCAATAGTTCCAGCGTTATATGCAATGCTATTTCCTGCTAATTCAAATTCTTTACCTGATATTATCTTCGATTCCCCACATGTATTACTAAAAAAGTTATTAGCACCTTGGACTCTAAAATCACCTTGTGTAATAACTGTACCTGCATTATTAAAGGTATTACCACCATCAATATTTATATATCCATTCATTTCAAAAGTAGCGCCGTACCGGATATTCACAATACTATTACCAATCCTCATACCTTGGCTACCATCGGTCACTACTTTCATCGTTCCATTGGTATCGACATCTAAATCCAAAGCACCCATAATTGCATTTGTAGTAAGATTCAATGTTTTATTTTTCGCAGTATAGAAATATGCCTTAGAATTCCAGCTTCCCACAGAAATATTATTATTTCCATAAGACTCCAACCTAAAGCCTGGTTTATCCACATTAAAACTATTAATGGTAACACCATCAACACATATTTTGAGTGTGACATTTTCTTGGTTGTTAAGGCTAAAAGTGACATTGCCCGACGGAACCGAAGTTATACATATAGTCTGATTAGAAGCAGTAGCTGATATACTTGTAGCATTTGTGTTGACAGTACACCCAGTACATTGGCCATAAGCATTTACTTCTACAAATAGAAAAGAAATAAGAAAAGCCAACCAGCATAAAAAATGTTTCCCGTGATCCATTTTATTAAATTTTTCTAATTCAGTCAAAGAAATAAATCTGTATTTATTGTGTAAGAGTGATGTTCCTTTTCGGTCTGCTCTATAAAGAATTCAGAGATTGAAAATTTATGAGCGCCATAAGACTATAGTCCTTCAACAATCACTTTTTTGTATCCCCTTTTAGTGTGTCATTTGGATTAAATGTGTAGTACGAAATATGCCTTCGCGGGTTAATAAATATTTGAAAATTAGATTAAAAAAAATTAAAAAGTTATGAACAATTAAATTTTACCAAAACAAAAAAAACATTTATCGACATCATTTCAACTTTCATCTAAAAAAAATATTTTCACCCAATATGCTAATTAATATTTTAACAACCGTAAGTATGTATAAGCCGTATCCTGACTAGTACTCAGTTTTTTATATTTATGATAACACGAGCATTCTGGCTGATAGCCTCTGGTATGATTCTCTATTCCTGCATTAATATTAATGTGGCTGAAGAGACTAAAAAAGAGCCTAAGACCAAAAAGGTCAGAGCCTCATATCGTTCCAATAAATTTCACAACAGTAAGAAGCATTATCATAAAGTTGATGACGTGTATACCAATAATAAAGGAAAGAAAAATGCATCTGCTGCTCAGTATAAGAAACAACAGGCTTCAGCTTTGAAAAATCTCAACAAAAATAAAAAATACAATAATGTAAATAAACCTGATACCTCTTTTGAGCTGTATTAATCATCACTTTTTTATACTTTAGAAAATGAAGATTTACATAAAAAGCCTTATACTGATTACACTGATATTGAGCTCTATTGAGTTAAAATCACAGGATATTCAATTCTCGCAATTCTACAATGTCCCGTTATATATGAATCCGGGATTTGCGGGATCATTACATAGAACAAGGGTTAGCTTTCACCAAAGATTACAATGGCCGAAACTTGACGCCAAATACACTACTTCGGTTTTATCCGCTGATACCTATTTCTCCAAATACAAAAGCGGCTTAGGACTTATGGTTTTACAAGACAATCAGGGAGGAGGACAAATAAGCAGCACGGAGGTACATTTCATGTATTCTTATGAAGTCAATATAAACCGAACCTGGACCTTTAAACCAGGGATTGAAGCAGCATATGTTTCAAGATTCCTTAATTATGCAGAGCTGAGATTTCCTCATCAATTCAATAATACCCAAGGCCTTGTAACCGGAACTGATCCTCAGGACTTGTTAAACAGGGCAAAAGCCTATGCAGACCTTTCAGCCGGTGGTATTTTGTACACGAAAGAATTCTGGCTGGGATTTGCAGGTCACCATGTGAATACTCCGAACCAGTCTTTTGATGGAGGAGCTAATGTGAGTACGCTTCCAGCTCAATATTCAATTGTCAGTGGCTACAAATATGTTTTATTTCAAAGAGTTTCTATGCAGCATGACAAAGAAGAAATAAGTGTCACCCCTACTTTTCAATACAAATGGCAAGGTAAATCAGACCAGTTGGATCTTGGATTATATGGGGCTGTAAATGATTTTTTAGTTGGTTTCTGGTACAGGGGTATTCCTATTAAAAGATATGAAAATAGAATACAAAACAATGAATCTATCATTGGTTTTGTTGGATGGAAAGGAGAAACCCTCCGACTTGGATATAGTTATGACCTCACCGTATCAAAGTTGGCAAGAGCAGGTACCGGTGGTTCACATGAATTCAACCTGACTTATGTTTTCCCTAAGAAACACAAGAAAAAAGTTATGAAGAGATTGCCTTGTCCGTCGTTCTAGTCAATTATATATACTGATAACAAAAAGACTTTAAGGTATATTCTTTAAAGTCTTTTTTATCAATAATAAATAAGTCCATTAAAATTTTTCTGACTCTCTTGATTCTGGATTACCCATCAATAGTCCCATGGATAATGTGAGATTAAGTAAAAGCATAAAACCGCACCATCAATCCTGCTCCTGAAGGAAATAGTCAACAAAAGTGAATCTTACTTTATACAATTAACCTTAAAATGGACCATACAAGCTATCAACATGAATAAAAAACTATCTGACAGAATGGTGGGATTAAATGGAAGTTTTTTTTGATTATCAGATCATTCGCTGGGCTTAAGGTGACCCAATAGCTGATGTTGGTTTACTAAACAATGTTAAGTTTTACGGTCAAGTCTTAAAGGACAAAGATCTATGAGTTATATCCTTTTAATTCAAACAATTTTATCACCCACTGTTCCCATGGCATTCAGTGAAGGGTAAGCAAATTTAATTGCCTTCACTTTTATTATCCTAATAATTAATGCTTTAATTCTTTGAGGCAGTAAACTGATACATCATCATTCCAAAGTAGTAAAGGAAGCTTATTCAAGCAATAACTTTATTATTCCATTCAGATTGAAACACATAAGAAATAAAAAGATCTTATAACCATAAACAGAAAGAGAACGCCAAAGTCTTTCTTTCAAAAATCATTTAATTATTCTTAAATCAGTTTTATTATAGGTTATCCATTGTACTAAAAAAATGGCTGCCCTTTGAGGACAGCCATTTTTAAATATGAGTAAGAATAACTAAAATCTTTATTCTACAATTTCTATTTCAGTTCTACGATTCATTTGTTTGTTTTCCGGTGTATCATTAGGCATTATAGGTTTGGTTTCTCCGAAACCTTTGGAAGTCAGTCTTGAACCTGCTATATTTTTACTTATAAGATAATCCACTACAGCTTTAGCTCTTGCATCAGACAATCTTAAGTTATGATCGTCATTGCCATCACTGTCTGTATGTCCGGAAATTAATATATTGATGCTCTTATTATTATTCAAAAGTTCAACCAATCTTTCCAGCTCAGCCTCAGACTCTTTTCTAAGAGTCGCTTTATCAACATCGAAGAAGACGTTTCTTAGGACAATTTTGGTTCCCTTCTTCAATTGTTCCATACAGATCTGATCATCGATTTCCTGATAATGCTCAAGAAATGGAATATCTATATTCTTAGAATAAAAAACATAACCTGGCGCTTCAACACTTACACCATAGTTTTTTCCTGCAGGAAGAATAACTATATAATTACCTGTACTTGAATTAGGCGTATAGACACCAATTACCTCCTGGGTTGTATTGTCCGTAACAGTTATCTTTCCGGTAATCGGGCTATTTAAATTACAATTAAGTATTTTTCCTTTTAACACAACCAATGCTGCTTCGACATCTGTTCTTTCAAGCATATAAATATCTTTTTCTCCATACCCACCTTCTCTTTCAGATGCAAAATAAGCCCTTTTGTTGTCCGCGGACCATACGAAGAAAACATCATCGTCTGCAGTATTGATTGGATATCCGACATTCACAGGTTCAGTAATAATAGCCCCGGTTTCAAGATTTATAGTACAGGAAAATATATCATATCCCCCCATAGATTTGTGTCCTTTTGAACTGAAATAAAGTGTTTTTCCATCCGGATGAATGAAAGGAGCATCTTCATCATATTTCGTATTTATCTTAGGTCCCAGATTAATTGGTTTAGCATATTCTCCATTAGGAAGTTTTCTTGCCATGTATATATCACGCCCACCCTCTCCTGGTCTGTCACTGGTAAAAAATATAATTTTCTTATCAGGTGTAATACTCATATCAGATTCCCAGGCTTTTTTGGTATTTACGTTACGGCCGATATTGCGTGGTGCAGACCATTCAGTTCCCATTAAATCACTGACAAACAAATCTCCATTATTTTCTTTAGACCATCTGTATATAAATAATTCCTGTCCATCTGCAGAAAGCCCTACAGAACCATCATGGGAATCTGTATTGATGCCATTTCCCAAATCCTGAGGTTTAGTCCACTCTCCGTTTACTTTATTGGAGATGTATATATCCTCAAAATATTTATTATCCTGTATATCTATCTGGCCTCCAGTCGTGGTGTCTCTTCGGGATATAAAGATTATAGTGCTTTCATCTGCTGATATGGAAGGGTGATAATCCGGAAATTTTGAATTGACATTTGGACCAAGATTGGTAATTTTTACTTCTTTTGGATTTTTCATCAATTCGATTCCATTCTCACAATTGGAAATAAGTCTTTCAGCCGTTTGCTTATCAGAAGGAACATTTTTTTTATACGTATTCAATAATGTTATGGCATCTTGAAATCTATGAGCAAGATGATAGGAAACAGCAAGATAATAATCAAGGTCTGAATACTTAACCCCTCCCGCTTTGGCCTTCTCAAGATATGGCAAAGCTTTAAGCTTTTGATCTGTGTGATTATAACATAATCCCACAGAATAAGAAATTTCAGGATCGTCCGGTTGTAAACTGTCAGCTATTAAAAATAAATTCAAAGCTTTTATAAATGCTTCCTGATCGCCGGACTTACCAATTCGAAAAAAATTAGCAGCCTCATCAGTTAATCTTTTTACTTCCTTCTTATTACTCTGAGCATTTGTATTAAAGTGAAACAGCAACAAAAGAAGGAACAGGAAAAACTTCAGTCTATATTGAGTAAACATTGAAAAGATATTTTTTTAGTATTTAAATAATACGTAACAATTTAATTAATATGTTAAATATTTGCAGAAATTTTAAAAGGGATATAAATATTATTGATACGTATTTATTGACAATTCGTCTGGAAAAGTTTTATAAAAAAAAGGTCCTTAGTAAACTAAGGACCTTTTGAGGTTCCGAGCGGATTCGAACCGCTGTAAAAGGTTTTGCAGACCTCTGCCTAGCCACTCGGCCACAGAACCATGTTTTGGTGATGCAAACTTATAACAAATACTTATAACTTCAAAAAAAAAATAACATTTATTATAAAATAGAAATGCTCTTACGAGCATTTCTATTTATGGAAAAAGACTACTCTCCGTCTTCTTTTTTCTTAGCTTTTGCTTTCTTCTCTGCAGTAGCCTCGTCTTTATTCATTTGCTTCTTAAGATCAGAAAGTGCTTCTAAATCTCCAAGTGTTGATTTTTCAACCTCAGGTAAAGATGCTTTTGCAGGAGCTTTTGCTTTTGCAGTTTTCTTAGCTTCTTTCGCTTCTTCAGCCTGTTCTGCTGCAGAATGAACTCTTGTATGAGATAGAACGATTCTCTTCTCATCTTTAGAGAACTCAAGAACTTTGAAATCTAAGCTTTCTCCAACTTCTGCTGTTTTACCATCTTGTTTAACAAGATTTTTTGCACTTGAAAATCCTTCGATTCCGTAAGGTAACTCAAGCACAGCACCTTTATCATTTTTCTGGATGATAGTTGCTTTGTGAGAAGAACCAACAGTGAAGATTGTTTCAAATGTATTCCAAGGATTTTCCTCCAGTTGTTTGTGGCCTAAAGCAAGTCTTCTGTTTTCAGCATCAAGCTCAAGAACTACAACATCAAGTTTATCTCCTACTTTAACGAATTCAGATGGATGTTTGATTTTCTTAGTCCAGCTAAGATCACTTACGTGAACAAGTCCATCGATACCTTCTTCAAGCTCGATGAAAAGACCGAAGTTTGTAAGGTTTCTTACAACTCCTGAATGCTTAGAACCAACAGCATACTTAGTAAGTACATCTTGTTTAGTCCAAGGATCTTCAGTTAATTGTTTGATACCAAGAGACATTTTTCTTTCTTCTCTGTCAAGAGTAAGAACAACAGCCTCTAGTTCATCACCAACTTTGATGAAATCCTGTGGATTTCTCAAATGCTGAGACCATGACATTTCAGAAACGTGGATCAGACCTTCAACTCCTGCTAGGATTTCAAGGAATGCGCCATAATCTGCAACGTTAACAATTTTACCTTTAACTTTTGAACCAACCTGAATAGTCTCAGGAAGTGAATCCCATGGATGAGAAGTAAGTTGTTTCATACCAAGAGAAATTCTCTTCTTCTCGTCATCAAAGTCAAGTACAACAACATTAACTTTCTGATCAAGTTTAAGAACTTCTTCTGGATGATTGATTCTGCCCCATGAAATATCAGTGATGTGCAATAAGCCGTCAACTCCACCAAGGTCAATGAACACACCGAAGTTTGTCATATTCTTGATAACACCTTCAAGTACCTGTCCTTTTTCAAGGTTGTTAAGGATCTCAGCTTTTTGCTTCTCGATATCTTTCTCGATAAGTACTTTGTGAGAAACTACTACGTTATCGTTGGTATAGTTGATTTTCACAACTTTTACCTCCATTTTCTTGCCAACAAACACATCAAAATCTCTGATTGGCTTTACGTCAATCTGAGAACCTGGAAGGAATGCTTCAACACCATAGATGTCTAATATAAGACCACCTTTAGTTCTTCTTTTAACTATTCCTTCGATAACGATATCGTTATCAAGTGCTTTTTGAATATTGCTCCAAGCCTGAACAATCTTAGCTTTTCTTCTTGATAAGATAAGCTGTCCCTGAGCGTCTTCCTGATCTTCAACGAACACTTCTACTTCTTGTCCTACTTTCAGATCTTCAACATCACGAAACTCTGACAATGGAACTAATCCGTCTGATTTAAAGCCAATGTTAAGGATCACATCTCTGTCAGTGATACCTACAACAGTTCCTTTAACAACTTCTTTCTCATTTACCTGGGTGATTGTACCTTCGTAAAGAGCCTCTAATTCTGCTCTTTTCTTAGCATCATAACCTGAACCGAAACCTTTGGTATCAAAGCTTTCCCAGTTAAAATCTTCTTTTGGTTTTGCCATAATAATTAATAGTCTGCCCTATTTACATCAGTCGCCGGGCAATACGACTGAAATTTTGGTTTAACATAAAATAGTTATCTGCCTTTAAACAGAATCGTTTTTTCTCAAAAACGGAGTGCAAAGGTAGGAAAATTTTTCAAAATTTGAAAATCTCTGATTTTTAGAAGATTTTAATGTTAGAAGATTTGATTGATTGAAGAAAGCTTATGGGTATAGGTATTTTTCTCCTTATTGAAAATCCCATTTTCATCCAGCATATCTATCCTTACTTCTCCTGAAGCATGGATGATCACATTCTGATCAAGCAAGACACCTACGTGAATAACTTTACCGTGTGCATTATGAAAAAATGCCAAATCGCCCGGCAGACGCTCTGAATAGGGCTTTTTAAAACCGCATTCTGCCTGATGGTATGAGTCTCTCGGTAGTTGTTTCCCGCAGAGTTTCATTACTTGTTGGGTAAAGCCGGAACAATCGATTCCAAAATGAGATTTACCTCCCCACATATAAGGTGCTGCCAGATAAAATTTAGCTGTTCGTTCAAGAAACTTCAGATCCGGAGTATGATTAATAAACTGGGCTTCACCATCGTACCTGAGTATATTTTTCCCGATAATCACAGTTCCGTTATTATAAAAAGGCAGGGTACTTCCCATCAATATCGGAAAATACTTTCCATTTCCCTGAATCACCCCCATAACATCTTTACAAACAGGCCACTGTAGCTTTTGATATTCAGTGAAATACTCTTTACTCACCGGTTCATATTGCTTTGAATCAATCCAGCCTTTATACTGATCCTGAAGTATTTCTATGTAAACCCATTTTCCATCTTCTGATTTATTCAATATGGTAAAAAGTTCTCCAAACAGTAGTTGTGTCCCCATTTCACTCTTATCAGATGGCTCCAATTTCACAGGCACTACACTCAGAACGCAGACTCCGTAAATTTCCAGTAAAGGCTCTTGATGCATTATTATATAATTTTTTTCAGCTTAAATATAAAGAAATAAACTTACTGTTAATAACGATCTCTTTCAAGTTCTCTTCTAACATCTTTTGCCTTAATATCTTCTCTCTTGTCATAAAGTTTTTTTCCTTTACCTAAGGCTATTTCTAATTTGGCAAACCCTCTGTCATTTACAAACAATCGGACCGGAATAATCGTGAGTCCCTTTTCATCTCCTTTGATGAGCAATTTTCTAAGTTCTTTTTTGTTGAGCAACAGTTTTCTATCTCTCAATGGTTCATGATTGTAATAACTCCCTTCAGTATAAATGGAGATATGCATATTCTTGACATACAATTCATTCCCCTTAAAAAAACAGAAGGCATCCTGAAAATTTACTTTTCCCTGTCGGATGGCTTTAATTTCAGTACCTTTAAGAACCATTCCCGCAGTAAAATTTTCAAGAAACTGAAATTCAAAACCTGCCTTTTTATTTCTGATATTGATATCTGACGATATTTTTTCCTTTGCTGCCATCTTTTAAAAATTCATTCTTGGATCAGGTACTAATGCCTGATTACTAAAATCTCCTTTAATATATTTGAAATGTGCTGCCATTGCAATCATTGCAGCATTATCTGTACAATATTGAAAATCAGGAACGTACACTTTCCATCCTTTTGTCTGAGCTTCCGTTTCAAGTACTTTCCTTAATCCTTTATTTGCTGATACTCCACCAGCAATAGCAACTTCCCTGATTCCTGTTTCCTGAACTGCTTTCCTGAGTTTTCTCATAAGGATATCAATTAAAGTATATTGAATACTTGCGCAGATATCATTAAGATTTTTAGCAATAAACTGTTCATCCTTCATTGTATTATTTTGAAGAAAATAAAGAATGGCTGTTTTTATACCACTAAAAGAAAAATTCAATCCGGGAGTGTCTACTTTGGGAAAAGAGTAAGCCAGAGGATTTCCATCCTGAGCATATTTGTCTATTAAAGGTCCACCCGGGTATGGCAGCCCCAGTAATTTAGCTGATTTATCAAACGCCTCTCCTACCGCATCATCTTGTGTTTCTCCCAAAATCTCCATTTCCAGATAATCTTTAACCAACACTATCTGAGTATGTCCTCCACTGACGGTCAAGCAAATAAAAGGAAATTCAGGTTTGGGATCATCAATAAAATGAGACAAAATATGCGCTTGCATATGGTTTACTTCAACAAGAGGTATATCAAGCCCCAAAGCAAATGACTTTGCAAAAGAAATCCCAACCAGTAAAGATCCTAAAAGACCTGGGCCTTTCGTAACGGCAACTGCATTTAGCATGGATTTTGTTATATTTGCATTAAGCAATGCCTGATCGACAACAGGAATAATATTTTGTTGGTGAGCTCTTGAAGCAAGTTCAGGGACGATGCCACCATATTTAATATGCACATCTTGCGTTGCAACAATATTTGAAAGAATTTTACCGTTGCCAATTACCGAAGCGGCTGTTTCGTCACAAGATGATTCTATTGCTAAAATATAAGGACCCATTTATAAGTTTTGAATAAAAGGCGAAAATACCTGATTTTTTTTAAAAGGTTAACAAAAACCATCTCATTTACTGCATTAGGAATAATCCTTTTGCTGATGGGATTGATTTTTGCTATTCGCTCTCCAAAAGTACAAACATGGGCTGTAAATAAAGCATCTTCTTATCTTTCAGAAAAATTACATTACCCAATTACAGTAAAATATGTAGACATCAATTGGTTTGACAAAATTATTCTGGAAGGTCTTGAAGTAAAAGATACTCACGATGGAGAAATGATCTCTGTGGGTTTTGCAAAAGTTGATCTGAATTTTCTTAACCTCCTTTATGGTAATGTAGTTGTAGACAAAATAAGCCTGGCAAATGGAAAAGTTGAAGTATTCAGATATAAAGATGGTGGCATCAACATATCCGACTTTGTTGCAGCTATCCAGGACCTCTCCGCCTCTTCTGACACTTCTGCAACACAGTCAGCTCCTTTTGTAATTGAAGCTGTCAATGTTGAGAACATGCTTTTCTCCTATCATGATTTCAGAAAAGAAAAAATTACCTACGGATACGACTATTATCATTTTGCGCTCACTGATATTTCTGCTGATGCCACCAAACTTAAATTCTTTAAGGATACTGTCCAGATAAATGTGCATCGATTAAGCACTAAAGACAGACAAACTAAACTGAATGTTCACCAGCTCATAACGCTCTTTACCTTTACGAAAAGGAACATGGAGTTCAAAGACCTCTATGCCGAAATTGGGGAAAGTATTGTTAAAGATTATGTCCGGTTTGACTACAATACAATTGATGATCTTGGAGATTTTAATGAAAAGATTGTCATGACCGGTAATATCAAACAATCAGTGGTAACAAGCAGAAACCTTTCGCATTTCGCACCGGACCTGCAAGATTATAGTGATATTTACACGCTTTCAGGAAAATTTAAGGGAAAGGTCATCAATTTTTCTGTAACCAATTTTGATTTGCAATTTGGTAACAGAAGTAGATTAAAAGGTAAAACCAAGTTTGACGGTTTACCCGAGCTGGACCAGACTTTTATGGATCTTAATTTTAAAGAAACGGACATTTACGCTACTGACATACAGCAATATGTGGGTGACAACGCAGCCAACTTCCTTAAAAAACTGGGCAAAATAAAAGGACATGGAATATTTACCGGCTTCTTAAATGACTTTGTAGCAAAGGGGAATTTCACAACTGGCCTAGGTGTTGTTGAGTCAGATATCAATTTAAAGATTCAGGATAACAGGCAACCCTCAGCCCATTATAAAGGAAACCTAATCACAAAGTCATTCAACCTTGGAAAACTTGTAGGGTATGAGAACAAAGTTCAATTGCTCGATATGGAAGGAACCATCGAAGGTACAGGCTTTACGCTGGACGATGCAGAAGTTTTTATAAATGGAAAAGTTCACAGGATCGGTGTAAACAATTACAATTATAAGAATATCACAACTACTGCAACTCTGAGTAAGCAGTTTTTTAATGGAGCAGTTGCAATAAAGGACAGTAACATTGTACTCTCTGTTAATGGGGAAGTAGATCTCAACAAACATAACAATCATTTTAATATTCAGGCCAATCTGGAGAAAGCTAATTTGAAAGCATTAAACCTCTCTCCAATAGAGACCTTCGTGAAGACTGAAGCTGATTTCAATTTCACAGGAATAACATTGGATGAAATATTTGGTAAAGCAATTTTCAGAAATAGCTATCTGGTTTATAAAAACAAGGAAGTGTTTCTGGACTCTATGCAAATAATAAGCTCCAAAACTGATAGCATAAGGAATTTCTCTGTAAAATCAGACCTGGCAAGTATACAGGCAGAAGGTAATTTTAACTTTACCACACTGGCTTCAAATATTGAAACTTTATGGAATGAATATGAAATGACTGCCAGGAATAAAAGGAGTGAACTTGATAAATACTATGCCAACAAGAAGAAGGCTTATGACAAATATCGTCTTGATTTTAAAGTAAATCTAACAGATATCAATGCTATTTTAGCAATATACCTTCCCAAGCTCTATCTATCTCCTGGTGTTACAATTGAAGGAGATTTCACTTCTGGTTATTCAAGTATTCTAAACTTGTATACTAAAGTTGATACTTTGTATTACAATGAATATGAGTTATTAAAAACAGAAGCACAAATCTCTGCTTCCAAGCTTTCAGACAGCAGCCACGTGCTCGCTATGTTCTTTGTAAAATCAGATGAGCAAATTCTTAAATCTTTTACTCCAACTAAAAATCTTCAGATTGAAGGCATCTGGAACGGAACCAGAGTAAACTTCACTTCACAGATAGCACAAAAAGGAAGCAGTAACACTGCTAAACTGGCAGGCAATCTTGATTTCAATGAAAATCATAGAGTTGTAAATCTTAATGATAATTCTTTCCTGAATCTTCTGAATAAGAAATGGAAAATTAATCCGTCCAACTCTATTACTTTCAATTCTGAAAAAATCCTCTTTGAAAATTTTACTGTTTCCAACAACAAGCAAACAGTAAGTCTGGAGGGCACATTATCAGAAGTTCCCTCTGACGAGGCTTTTCTGAAAGTGATTGACTTTCAGCTAGAGACCATAAACCCATTATTGACAGACGTTTCATTAAAAGGTGTCCTTACAGGATCAGTGAATATTCATGATATTTTCAACAACCCTAACCTAGGAAGTAGTTTATTTATCAATAATTTACATGTAAACAATTTTTTAGTGGGTAACATTATCGGTACATCTTCGTGGAATACTGAAAAAAGCGTTCTGGACCTTGCTGTAGAGGTCGAGCGGTTGAGCAACATTATAATTAATGTAAAAGGAAATATTCAACCAGGTAAAAACGGTAAAAGTGAAAAACTGAACCTCATTGCTGAATTGGACAAAGCGGATCTGGACCTGCTTAATCCTATATTCAAGGACGTATTATCTGAAGTTTCTGGCAAAATAACAGGGAATTTCACCATTGGAGGATCTCTGAAAAACATTGTGCTGAAAGGCAATGGTAATGTTCAGAGTGGCAAATTCAAAGTTGATTACCTTGGCACAACTTATTATTTCTCTGACAATATCTATTTTGACGAAAACCTGATAGGATTCAAGAGGTTAAAACTAAAAGATTCAGAAGGAAATAATGCTGTTTTAGACGGAGGTATTTTTCATGATAACTTCAGAAAATTTGTAGTAAACCTGAAAGGCTACCTGGATAATGTTTGCGTATTGAACACTACAGAAAAAGACAATGAGTTATTCTATGGAAAGGCGATTGTAAGCGGAAATCTGGAGATTTTGGGCGCTTTTTCAGATTTGAAAATAACAGCCAATGCCAGATCCCAGAAAGGTACAAACATACATATTCCTCTTACGGAATACTCTACAGTTGAAGAACAAAGTTATATCACTTTTACAACTTCCAAGAGCAAAGCTGCCATTACCAAAGAAACAGTTGATCTTTCAGGAATAACACTTGACTTTAACTTTGACTTAACTACTGATGCAAATATTGAAATCATTTTTGATAAAAAAGCTGGTGATAAACTCAGGGGAAATGGCTCCGGAAATATAAAAATGAGCATTGATACCCGTGGTGATTTTAACATGTTTGGAAACTACAGAATCCAAAAGGGTACTTACAATTTTTCACTTGCAAATATTATCAGCAAAGAATTTACTTTGCTCCCCAATAGCAGTATCTCCTGGACAGGAGATCCTTACAAAGGATTACTTGATATCAAGGCTGCCTACCGACAAAATGTTTCCCTTGCTCCTCTCATTGATACAGGAAGAGTAAGAAAAAATCCAGAACTTAAAAACAGATACCCTGTAGATGTACTGATGGGTATTGAAGGAGATTTGATGTCTCCCCGTATCAATCTTGATATTGATATTCTGAAGTCTGACCCAAAAATGGTGGAAGATGTGATCGAATTTGAATCCAAAATTAAAACCAATGAACAGGAATTAAATAAACAGGTTTTCAGTTTACTTATCCTGAAAAGTTTCTCCGCTCAGGATGGATCTTTTAATGGTATTGGGGGATCCAGCGGTAATTTGAGCGAACTTCTCTCAAACCAGCTAAGCAGCTGGCTATCTCAGCTTGATAAAAACCTTCAGGTGGATATTGACCTTAATGCAATGAACACCTTTATGTTACGATTCAGTTATACGATGCTGGAAGGTCGACTAAGAATATCCCGTGACGGAAGTTATCAAAACACAAACAGCAGCAATCAGAATAACTTTTCAAGTATTGCTGGAGAATGGACTATTGAGTACCTTCTTAGTCAGGATGGAAGACTAAGACTTAAACTTTATAACAAGAACAACAATAATGCACTCTTAAACTCTGTTGCCACGAACAATATCAATAACACCTCTGCGGGCTTCAGCATTTTGCACACTCAGGGATTTAATAACCTGAAAGAACTTTTCGGAAAAAAAGAAAAACCAAAGAGAGACACCATAATTTTTAATCTGGAAGACGGAAGAAAAATATTCGAAGAGCTGACTGAAGAGAAAAACAGAGAACAGGAAGAAGAAGAGAAGAAAAATAATAATACGCTTAATAATACTACTGTCACTCCTCAAAAGGAAGAAGACGAAGCTGAAGCTAAATGAGAATCATTACTTTATTTTTTATCTCTTTAATAAGTTTTGCATCCGAGGCCCAGGATACTATCTCTGCAATAAATAAAAAAAGGCTGATACCTGTTGCCACAGGTGTTGTAGGATTATATACAGCAAGTATGATTGGTCTTAATGAGCTTTGGTATAAAAATAACCCTAGAAGTTCATTTCACTTTTTTGATGACTCTGGGGAATGGAAACAGATGGATAAGCTGGGCCATGCTACTACTTCATTTCATGAAAGCCGCTTTGCCGTCGATGTTTTGAGATGGAGTGGCGTACCGAAGAAAAAGGCTTATATCATAGGAGGTCTGGCCGGATTTGTATTTCAGACACCTATTGAATTTCTTGACGCTTATTCTTCCGAATATGGCTTTTCCTGGACCGATGTTGCAGCCAATGCCTCAGGATCCGCACTTGTAATCGGACAATATCTCCTTTGGGATGAGCTAAGAATTCAACCAAAATTTTCTTTTCACCAAACAAAATTCGCAAAAGAAAGACCCAATGTGTTAGGAAAATCGCTAAACGAACAATTACTGAAAGACTATAACGGCCAAACATACTGGCTTTCCTTTAACATCCTTTCATTTCTTTCAAATAAAGAAAGTGGATTCCCAAAATGGCTCAATGTTTCATTAGGTTATAGTGCAGAAAATATGATTTATGGCCAGGACAAACAGAACAAAGCTGCAGGATATGATCCTTACAGACAGTATTTTCTAAGTCTTGACATAGATTTCACCAAAATAAGAACCAGAAGCAAAGTGTTAAATTTCATTTTTGATTATGGATTAAACATCCTGCATGTTCCTGCTCCGGCTTTGGAATACAGCAGAAAAGGATTTAAATTTCATCCTGTTTATTTTTAAAACTATGAAACCAGGAGATAAGGTCAGATTTATACATGGTAAAGAAGAAGGAATTGTAAGAAAAATCATCAATTCCAGAGATGTTGAAGTAGAGATCCAGGATGGATTTCTTATTCCTGCGCTAATGAAAGAGCTTGTAGTGGTTGCTTCAGCAGAAAGTTTTATCGCAGCAGAGGAACCCGGACAGGAAATTGTTCCTGAAAAGCTTAAAACAGATGGCATTTATCTTGCATTTGTTCCTTTCAATGACAGAATATATTCTATTCAGCTTATTAATGAAAGTGATCTTGATATTTCGTTTACGTTTGGCAGCTTGACTGATGAAAATTATATCGGTATCAGCACCGGTAGCCTGAAGGCAAAAGCTCACATCAAGGTTGGGGAAGCGGCGGTAAAAGAATTTGATTCCTGGCCGTCATGGATAACACAATGCCTGTATTTCAGTTACGGACGAACCCTCTACAAAGAGCCATTAGTCAGAAAACTAAGCATAAAAGCATCAACTTTTTATAAAAATAAAAAGTTGATCCCTCTTGTAAATGAGCAAGGCTATCTGTTTAAAATTGACGACAAACAGACACCTATAAATAAGGAAAAGCTTGTTCAGGAAATGTACTCTGCCCCACAGGCGGTAACAGAATTTTCCAGACCTGCTCCTGAAATTGATCTTCATATTGAGAAATTAACTCCTGATCATCTGAAATTAAGCAACAGCGAAATGCTGGAAATACAGATCAGGCATTTTCAGAAAAATCTAGACAATGCAATTGCCTCAGGTATGGACGAGATCACGTTTATCCACGGAGTAGGCAATGGAATTTTAAAATTAAAAATTCAGGAAATATTAAGCAGGACCAAAGGCATTGCCTTTTTCAAAGATGCAAAAAAAGAAAAGTTTGGCTACGGAGCAACGCTGGTAAAAATTAACTAAAACCAGAAAGCTTTTGGGGATTGCAAAATCAGATATACATTTGTAATGAATGCAAGCCATCTTATCGTTCCGACTTTTGAGTCGGGAAGGAAAGTCCGGGCAACAGAGAGCACCATACTTCCTAACGGGAAGGCTTTTCATAGTTTTATGAAGGGACAGAAAGTGCCACAGAAAATTACCGCCTTGCAAAAGGTAAGGGTGAAAAAGTGAGGTAAGAGCTCACTCGTTTTGCAGCGATGTAAAATTGGGGTAAACCTTATGGGTTGAAAGACCAAATAGGTTCCGTCTACAACAGAGTTGCTCGCTCTGATTCCGGCTACCGGGATGGCGGAATGGGTAGGTCGTTTGATTCCCGATGGCGACTTCGGGACCAGATAAATGATGAGACAAGACAGAACCCGGCTTAACGGCTTGCATTTTTTTTATTTAATCTTAAAAACCGAACAACAGCACCAACATGGCTCATATTCTAATTATAGATGACGAGAGAAGCATCAGAAGCACTCTGAAAGAAATTCTGGAGTTTGAAAAATATCAGGTAGATGAAGCAAAAGATGGAGAAGAAGGGATGGCATTAATTGAGAAAAACAATTATGACCTGGTACTTTGCGACATCAAAATGCCTAAAATGGATGGCATGGAAGTGCTTGAAAAAGCACTTGAACTTGGAAAAGACACTCAATTTATCATGGTATCTGCCCATGGTAGCATTGAAACTGCTGTAGAGGCTACCAAAAAAGGTGCCTTTGATTTCATTCAAAAACCACCAGATCTTAACCGACTGCTGGTTTCAGTAAGAAATGCACTGGACAAATCAAGCTTAGTAACTGAGACAAAAGTCCTTAAAAAGAAGATTAACAAAACTTTTGACATACTTGGAAAATCTCCTGCAATTGAAGAAGTGAGAAAAACCATAGAAAAAGTTGCTCCGACAGATGCAAGAGTTTTTGTAACCGGACCTAACGGTTCTGGAAAAGAACTGGTGGCCAAATGGCTTCATGCGAAAAGTAACCGAGCCAGCGGCCCGATGGTTGAAGTCAATTGTGCAGCAATTCCCGGAGAGTTGATAGAAAGTGAGCTTTTCGGGCATGAAAAAGGATCCTTTACTTCTGCCATCAAGCAAAGGATAGGAAAATTCGAACAGGCAAACGGCGGTACCCTCTTTCTGGACGAAATCGGAGATATGAGCCTTTCTGCTCAGGCAAAGGTATTAAGAGCGTTACAGGAAAATAAGATTACCCGGGTTGGTGGAGAAAAAGAAATTAAAGTAGATGTAAGGATCGTTGCGGCTACCAATAAAAACATCTTGAAGGAAATAGAAGAAAATCGATTCAGAGAAGATTTGTATCACCGACTGGGGGTTATCCTTATCCAGGTTCCTCCATTAAACGAACGCAGGGAAGATATTCCCCTCTTAATTGAAAAATTTATAGGAGAAACTGCTGACGAATACAAAACCACCCCTAAAAAGATTGATAATAAGGCTGTTGACTACCTTCAGACTTTGGAATGGCCCGGAAATATCAGAGAACTGAAAAATGTGGTGGAAAGACTGATAATAATGAGCGATTCAGTTATTTCGCTAGAAGATGCTCAAAAATATGCAAATAAGTAATTTTTGAAAAACTCAGATAAAAAAAAGAAAGCTTTCCTAAGTTAGGAAAGCTTTCTTTTTTTATCAACAATACCGAATATTTCTAAATCTTAACTCCGTCGACTTTCTTAAACTTCAATGACAGAATCGCTTAAAAAAATTCAGATTAAATTTTTGCTACAGAAGCTGATTTTTTAACTTCTTTAGTGTAGGTCGGGCAAGTTCTGTGAGTTGCGCAAGCAGAAGCTAGCAAAAGCACGAAAGAAAATACAACTAGTGAATACTTTTTCATAAAGTGTTTAATTTAAATTAGTACCTGAATTCTTGGTAAAATTAATTATTCATTTTCAATAATTAAAATAAACAGCAAATAAAATTAAATCTTTTCGATTTAATTTTGAACTTTTCAAAGACTAACTCAGATAAAGTAAATTACAGCCTCTGATATCTGAATTATCAAACCGGCCAAGAACTTCAAAGTTTTCATCATCTGAAATTCTTCCAAGATCCTGAGTTTCAATAAATGCACACGAATCTATATTAGCCAGATCAATAATATTAATTCCTCCAGAAGATCTTCCCGACCCAATTGTGAAAGGATCATTAATATCCCTCAATAGGATTTTAAACCAGTCGGGCCCTGAAAAAAAACCATTCCCAACTGAATATGCCTGAGATAAAAGTTCTGTCATTCCATATTCCGAATGAACGTTTTTTACGTTCAATCCCCTTTTCAGAATCTGATGAAGCTCATCTCTTACCAGCTCTTCTCTCTTGCCCTTCATCCCCCCTGTTTCCATAACGATAAAATCTCCTAAGTCAGGGTGAACATTTTCAGCTAAATCCCAAAGAGCATAAGAAACTCCGATTAGTATTTTTTTTGCCGGACTTTCTTTATATTTTTTTAGATTCTCCAACAGAGAATTTTCCGTAACAAAACCCGAAAGCGAATTACCTGATTCCTTAATAAAATGATTAACCATATAAATCAGAGAAGATCCCGGATTTTGTTGATAAGAAGGTAATAATGCCAATATGATAAACTCAGAAAGATTGCCGTAAAATTTTCTAAAAATCCATTCACAATTCTTCAAATAAAATTCAGGATCAGCAACATAGTGACGACTGGTTTGCTGGCCCGTAGTGCCGCTGCTATAAAAAATTTGCTTTTCACTAAAAAAGTTTGTTTTTATTTCCTGAGTCTTGAAAAACAAAATCGGTAAAAATGGGATTTCTTCAATTATAGAGACTTTATCAGGGTCTTTCCCAAGAAGTTCAAGATATTGTTTATAAATCGGGTTATGTTTTGCCTGATATTTGAATAAAAGTAGAGCTTTATCGTTAAAGTTTTGATCTGAGATATTGAATAAATCTTTTTTAAAACTTTCTTTGAAGTCCATTATTATTAATAAATTGAATCTAAAATAGTAAAAAAGTGAAATTTCATTTCAAATATACCACACTTGTTCTGTTCGTTACAGGCCTGTTATTTGCCTGCGACAGAGCTCCGAATTACTCAGAGGTACCTTCAATTAGCTTCAATAAAATTGAAAAATTTAGTGTCTACAGTCCAATTAGCAGCAACTATATTGACTCATTGGCTATCTCTATAAACTTTCAGGATGGAGATGGAGATCTGGGAAATATTGACCAGAATGCTACCCCCAATTTTATTACCGAAATATACTTAAAAAATGCGGATAATAATTTTGACACCATTAAATACAATTTCCTCAACGGGAAATTTCCTCCTTTAAATACCACAGGCAAAAAAGGTCCAATTGATGGTGTATTAAACCAAGGAACAAATATGAGTCTTGTTTACAGTGGACAATCCTTTCAATCAGGATTTTACAAGTTTAAGATTAGAATAAGGGATGAAGCCGGCAACTTCAGCAATTGGACTGAAACTACTCCAATTGAGCTGACACCTCAATAATCTTTAGTATAAAGCAGGGTACTTTATTGGATCAGCTTCGTTCATCATCTCATATACAAGATCCATCAGTTCTTCTGCATTAGGCTTGGAGAAATAATCTCCATCACTCGAATATGCCGGACGATGTTCTTTGGCAGGCAATGTTCTTGGTGCAGAATCCAGCCACTGATAAGCCTTTTGCGTTTCAAGTACCTCTTTCATCATATAAGCCGTCCCGCCTCCAGGTACATCTTCATCTGTAAATATTACCCGATTTGTTTTTTTAACAGACCTAGCTATAATATGATGAACATCAAATGGCATTAAGCTCTGTACATCTATCACCTCAACTGATATTCCCATTTCCTCCAATTGTGTGGCTGCATCCAGAGAGATCTTACACATTGCACCATAGGTTACAATAGTAACATCACGTCCATCTTTCAACACTTCAGGAACGCCAAGGGGTACAGTGTATACACCGAGATTTGAAGGCATTTTTTCCTTCAATCTATAGCCATTTAATGTTTCTATAATCAAAGCGGGATCATCAGATTTAAGCATTGTGTTATAAAACCCAGCAGCCTGTGTCATATTTCTGGGAACTAGCAAATAAACTCCTCTTAAACTTCCCAAGATCATACTAATGGGTGAACCAGAATGCCAGACACCTTCAAGCCTATGCCCTCTTGTCCTGATAATCATAGGAGCTTTTTGCCCTCCTACTGTCCTGTAATGAAGAGTCGCCAGATCATCGGAAAGCGTTTGTATAGCAAATAATAAATAATCAAGGTATTGAATTTCAGCAATTGGTTTAAGCCCTCTCATTGCTGCACCTATCCCCTGTCCAATAATAGAGGTTTCACGAATACCAGTATCCATAATCCTCAGCGTTCCAAACTTTTCCTGCAAACCTGCAAAACCCTGATTTACATCACCAATCATCCCTACATCCTCCCCAAATGCAAATATGCGGGGATCCTTCAGAAACAGCGCTTCAAAATTTGCCTGAAGTACTTCTCGACCGTCAACAAATGGACTACCTTCATTATATTCAGGCTTGATCTCTTCTACTTTAATTGCGGCCTGATCTGATTGACTGAATAAGTGAGAACTATATCTTTGAAAATTTTCTTCTGAAGTTCTATCAACCCAGGCAATTAGTTTAGTTCTGGCAGGAAGTTCTTCAAAACGAAGTACTTTTAATGCCTTTTTTACAGCTTTAACTGCATCACTTCTAATTGGATTCAGCGTTTTTTCCAGAGCATTTTTAATCGAAAGAAGGGCCTCTTTTTGAGTACTTTGAGAAGACGCTTCTTGAATTAAGGAAAGCGCCTCATCCAAATCTCCCTTCATAGAATCAACAAAACTATTCCAGGCACTTTGGCGAGCTCTTTTTACCTTTTCAAAAGCACTATCTTCTATCTCTTTTAATTCCTGAGGTGTAGCAACTGAATTATCAAGAATCCACTCCTTAAATTTTTTATTGCAATCAAACTCCTCTTCCCAGGCAAGTCTTTCTTTTGATTTATATCTTTCATGAGAACCGGATGTAGAGTGTCCGAGTGGCTGGGCCAACTCCTCCACGTGAACTAAAGAAGGCACATGATGCTCTCTGGCGAGTTGAGCGGCATCTCTATAGGTACGGCATAAATCTTCGTAATTCCAGCCTTTCACCTTAAATATTTCAATACCTCTTTCAGATTCAGTCCTTTTAAAACCTTCAAACATTTTAGAAATATCAACTTTAGTGGTTTGATATTCCTGAGGAACGGAAATACCATATCCATCATCCCAGATAGATACTACCATCGGAATCTGCAATACTCCGGCAGCATTGATAGCTTCAAAGAAAATACCTTCTGCTGTAGCAGCATTACCAATAGTTCCGAATGCCACTTCATTTCCATTGGTTGAAAAACCTTGTATATCTTTAAGTTCCGGATTTAGTCTATACAATTTTGAAGCATAGGCAAGCCCCACAAGCCTTGGCATTTGAGCTCCTGTTGGTGAAATATCAGGACTTGAATTTTTTATTTTGGTGAGATCATTCCAATGTCCATTGTTATCCAGACTTCTGGTGGCATAATGACCTATCATAAGTCTGCCTCCTGATGCCGGATCGGCAACAATGTCTGTATGAGCGTAAAGTTGAGCGTAATACTGTTCAAGACTCAGTTCATCTATAGCCATCATAAAAGTCTGATCTCTATAATATCCTGAGCGGAAATCTCCAAACCTGAAATATTTAGCCATGGCAATTTGCGCCAACTCTTTTCCGGTTCCGAAAATTCCAAATTTAGCCTTACCTGCAAAAACTTCTTTTCTACCCAGAATACTTGCCTGACGACTTTCGCAGAGTATTCTGTAATCATTAAGAATTTCCTCCTTGGTTAAAGTAAGATCATTTATGGTTTCCTGGGTGCTCACTATATATAAACAGTATTTATCTAATTTAATTAATATAATAACTTACGTTAAAGTTCAAAAATAGATAAAAAGGACTAACCTATCAAATTAAGAATCTGACGGACTCCTTCTAAAATTCATACTCCACTGTTATTCTTATAGTTAAAATATAATTAATTATATTATTTTCTAAAAAACACCTTTTCAGAAAAAAGTTAGTGTTAAATAAAATATTCCTGCATAAAAAATCGGTATTAAAATTGTCGCATAATACTTATATTTGGACGATCTAAATGTATTTTTTTCAGATTAATTAAAATTAAATAAACCAATGATAAAAAGAATTGCCTCTGTAGCTTTCCTATCCTTCCTGACACTAGGAGCTTTTGCACAAGGTGCTTTTAAATTTACCAGTGATGACAAACATGATTTTGGTATCGTGGAAGAAGGTATTCAGGCTGAATACGATTTTGAGTTTGAAAACTCAGGAGATGCTCCGATTGTATTAACTGACGTAAGAGCATCTTGTGGTTGTACTACTCCTTCCTGGACCAAAGACCCAATTCCTCCAGGGGGCAAAGGATCAATTAAAGCTTCATACAATAGCTCAGGAAGAATAGGTGTTTTCAACAAAAGTATTACCATTACATCTAATGCTTCTGAAACTTCAAAAGTAGTTTACATTAAAGGAATCGTTATAAAAAAAGAAGAACCGAAAGCTGCTTTAACCGCAAAAGAATTGAAGGCTGCTCCAAAATTTTCCCTGGACAAAAACACTCATAGCTTTGGAAAAATTGAGCGTGGACAAAAAGTTGCTCAAAAATTCACTGTTAAAAATTCAGGAAAAGCTCCACTTGCTTTATCATCTTTCCAGGCAGCATGTAGCTGCATTAGCCATACACTTGCTTCTGATACAATCGCACCTGGTAAATCCGCAGTTCTGGAATTAACCTACAATCCGACTTTTGACGGAAATAACTCTGACATTTTAACTATTTTCACTAACGATCCAAGTAATCCTCGAGTTTCTGTAACCCTTTCAGGTAATGTTGTAGAAAGTCTTTCTACACCTACTCCTTTAAAAGAAGAGAAAAATACAGTTCCATTTGGGAAATAAAAACCTGTAAAGGTCTATTCCGTAAGAAAAAACAAAAGCCAGCGACATAATCGTTGGCTTTTGTTTTATATCGTGTTAATTATATTTGCAAAAACGAATATACTATGGTCATCGGAGTACCTAAAGAAATAAAGACATTAGAAAATCGTGTAGGCCTTACTCCTGCACATTGTGCAGACCTTGTGAAACTAGGTCATAAACTGCTGGTAGAAACAAAAGCCGGAGAGGGATCAGGATTTTTGGATGAGGAATACAAGAATGCCGGAGCTGGTATTTGTCAGGCTGCTGATGTCTATAACGGAGCAGACCTGGTGGTAAAAGTCAAAGAACCTCTCGAAAAAGAATATTCTTTAATTAAAAAAGGACAAACGATATTTACCTATTTTCATTTTGCATCATCCCGACAGCTTACAGAAGCAATGATCAGGTCAGGGGCTGTATGCATTTCATATGAAACAGTGGAAAAATCAGATCGTTCTTTACCTCTTTTGGTTCCCATGTCAGAAGTTGCAGGAAGAATGGCGGTTCAGAAAGGTGCAAATTATCTTGAAAAGCATAACCAAGGAAGAGGTATTTTACTGGGAGGCGTACCTGGTGTTAAACCTGCAAATGTCGTAATAATTGGAGCAGGTATCGTTGGAACAAATGCAGCAAAGATGGCTGCCGGACTGGGAGCAAATGTCACAATTATGGATATCAATGTTGCCAGATTAAGATATCTGGAAGACATTATGCCGGCCAATGTATATACTTTATACAGCAGCCAAAGTAATATCAATGAAGCTGTAAAAACCGCAGACCTTATCATTGGTGCTATCCTTGTTCCAGGGGCTAAAGCCCCAATACTTATTTCCAGGGATATGCTGAAAATAATGAAACCTGGAACAGTTCTCGTAGATGTAGCAGTAGATCAGGGAGGATGTATTGAAACCTGTAAACCAACTACTCATGAAAATCCGACGTATGTTGTAGATGGTATTGTTCACTATTGTGTCGCCAATATGCCTGGAGCAGTACCATTCACCTCTACCCTGGCTTTGACTAATGCTACTTATCCATATGTATGTCAAATTGCGAGCAAAGGATGGCAAAAAGCCTGCAGGGAAAATGCGGAGTTGAAAACGGGATTAAATGTAGTGAACGGACAAATCGTTTATAAGAAAATTTCAGAAGCATTTGAATTGCCCTATTCCGAGGTAGAGCAATATTTAGGCTAAACGAAGCAGAACAATCAGACAAATTATAAAATATCAAAAAACATTTTTCCAGGAAGAATTCAATCTGAAATTTTTCCTGGCACTTTTACTATTTTTGGGAGCCAGTTTGGCTTTTAATTACAGCCTTGATTTTGAAAATTCCATTCTGGAAAAATATGCTGGCCAGAAAATATACAATGTATATCTGTTTCTTTTTTATTCTGTTCCATTGTTATTTCTGTCTCTTACCTACGCCTATTTTTATAATAGAAAATCACATTTATACTCTAAATCTTACTGGTTTACAATACTATTTGTGATCCTGATATTAATTTTCAGCGAAACCTCATTTTATTTATACCGTGATTGGCTCAGATCAGAAATACCAATTGAAGTCAGTCATTTTATTTCTTCCTTTGTCACCGAATTTGTAAGCTCTTCCATTATAATTATTCCCATCCTTTGCTATTGGTATTGGGTAGACAGGAAAAATATTCCACTTTACGGATTTCAGAAAAACTCCCTGGAACTGGCACCCTATTTATGGCTTCTCCTGCTCATGGCTCCTTTTATTCTCTGGGCTTCCTTTCAGCAGGACTTTCTGAACTATTATCCTGAATATAAGCCCAGCTTAGCCGAAAATTACCTTGGATGGCCTTATTGGGCCACATTTGGTATTCATGAAATCTTCTATGGAATGGGATTTTTATCTATTGAATTTTTGTTCAGAGGATTCCTGGTATTGGCAATGATCAAATACCTTGACAAAGGGGCTGTATTTATTATGGTTGCTTTATATTGCTACCTTCATTTTGGAAAGCCCTTTGGAGAAGCTGTAGGATCTATTTTCGGAGGTACAATTTTAGGAATAATTACATATTATAGCAGATCTATCTGGGGAGGATTATTGATTCACCTGGGTATTGCTTATCTGATGGATCTGTTTGCAATAATGCAACACCTGTTAAAAAATCATTTCTAGAAAAATGAATTTAACTCAATATAAATTACTTTTAAAAAGACTTGGGGTCTTGACCCTTATATATACGCTTTGCAGGGTTTGTTTCTTTATTTATAACTACTCGTATTTCAAAGAAGCTTCTGCGATTTCCGTATTGGAGGCATTTGTATCGGGTTTAAGATTTGACCTTTCTGTTATATTTATGGTCAACCTGCCATTTACGCTGCTGTCACTTATTCCTGTTACTTTCATTACCAAACCCGGATATCAGAAATTTCTTAAACTTCTTTTCCTGGTTGTAAACACTCCCCTGCTTTTCGTCAACCTCGTGGACATTGAGTTCTTCAGGTTTACAGGAAAAAGGTCCACATACGAGCATCTTGCAGGTTTACAAAAGGACATTTTGGATCAGGGACCACAGTTAGCCTTGAATTACTGGCCAGTTTTGTTCGCAGGAGTAATTCTCACTGCAATTATTACCTGGGTGTATCCAAAATCCAAAAGTGCTATGAATATAAGGCTGAAGCTATACATTGCTGCCCCTTTATTAATAGGCTTCCTGGCATCTAACATTTTGATCATACGCGGCGGTCTGCAGTTAAAGCCATTAAGACCTAATCATGCCTTTACTTTAAATCCAAATATTCTGGGAAATCTTGTATTAAATACTCCATTTTCCCTTATCGCTACATCCAATATCCAGCCGGTTCAAAGAGTCAATTTCTTTTCTGATCAGTCAGAATTATTCAGCCTTATCAGAAAGACTAAAGTAAAGAAAGCTGTTTCAACAAAAGAAAAAGAAAACGTAGTGATTCTGATCTGTGAAAGTTTCGGATCTGAATATTCAGGACTTGGGAATGACTATAAAGGCTTTACCCCATTTCTTGACTCTCTGGCCAATCAGGGTGTATGGATGAAAAATGCATATGCAAACGGTCGTACTTCCATTGAGGCGCTGCCAAGTATACTGGCTTCTATACCATCCTTAATGACAGAGCCATATATAACATCGATATATCAGACAAATGAAGTAGTGGGACTCGGAAATATCCTTCAAAAAGAAGGATATCATACAAGCTTTTTCCATGGAGGTAAAAATGGGACCATGGGATTTGACGTATTTGCCCACAATGCAGGATTTAAAGAGTATTATGGAAAAAACGAATATCCTGATCAGGATAAAGATTTTGATGGCAACTGGGGAATATTTGATGAACCCTTCCTTCAGTTTTTTGCGCATAAACTCAGTACCTTTAAACAACCCTTTGCAACAGGCTTATTTACTTTAAGCTCACACCCTCCTTACACTATTCCGGAGCAATATAAAGGTAAGTTTCCCAAAGGAGATCTACCTATTCATGAATGTATTGCTTATTCGGATAATTCCATCAGGAAGTTTTTTGAAACAGCTAAAAAACAACCCTGGTATTCCAATACTTTGTTTATTATCACTGCCGATCATACACAAATGTCTTCCAAACCGGAATATTCCAATGAATTAGGAGCATTTGATGTACCAATGGTTTTATTCCATCCTTCGAAAAAAATTACTGTTCCGGATACTGAAAGAATTTGTCAGCATGCAGATATACTTCCAACAGTACTTGATTTTTTGAATATAGATAATCCTAAAAGCAATTATTTCGGTACATCAATATTCTCTGAAAAAGAAGAAGGATATGCTTTGACCTTTTCCAATGGCTCTTATAATCTGATAAAAAAAGACTTGTACCTCTCTTTAAATCAGGAAAACAAATGCCAGTGTTTTAAAATAGATCCACCACGGACCATCACTCATTTACCGGAAGTACCTGAACAGAAAAAACTGGAATCGGTTTTAAAAGCTTATGTTCAATACTTTAATAATGGGCTGATAGATAATAATTGGTACAACAGTCAAAACCATTAAGGGGTACTTGAGTTTTCAGGAAATGCAGGTAAGCCATTAACATAGCCTACCTCCTTTGTATCATGGTTGACAATGCAGCAAAAAGTATTGATACCATTTGTAACAACAAAGTAAGGAGCTTTCAGGACAAAGTTATAGGTAGCAGCCTGCTTAAAAACAGCATCAGTAATTTTCACTTCGGGAGCTTTGCATTCGATAAGAAGAAAGGGAATAGCCTCCCTGTTATAAACAACAATGTCTGACCTTTTCCGTAGCTTATTATAACTAAGTCCAGATTCACATTTAATTAAAGATTTAGGATAATTAAACTGAGTAATCAGGAGATTAATAAAATGTTGTCTAACCCATTCTTCAGGAGTTAAAACAACATACTTTTTTCTTAGTATATCAAATATCCATGTTTTATTTTCGTAGTCTTTAACTTTAATGTCAAACGAGGGGAGATTGAGGGGAATCATAAAAACAAATTTATCAAATTTTTTAATGCCATGAAAACAAAGGATGAAATCGTAAAAGACTGGTTACCAAGATACACAGGTACTCCTATCTCTGAATTTGGGGAATATATTCTTCTTACAAACTTTATTAACTATGTTGAACTGTTCGCGGAGAAATTTAAAGTAGAGATTCAGGGGAAAAACAGAGCTATGCAAACAGCCACTGCCAATAACATAACGATTATTAATTTTGGAATGGGAAGTGCTATGGCTGCAACTGTAATGGACTTACTTTCTGCAATTCCACCAAAGGCTGTTTTATTTCTCGGAAAATGCGGAGGACTAAAAAAAACAAAAGTTGGTGACCTGATACTTCCGATTGCCGCCATACGCGGGGAAGGAACTTCAGACGATTACGCACCTCCTGAAGTTCCTGCTCTTCCTTCGTTTCGCTTACAAAGAGCAGTATCCAGTATGATTAAAAAACATGAACTGGATTATTGGACAGGGACAGTTTACACTACAAACAGAAGGGTTTGGGAACATGATGAGAAATTTAAACAATACCTGAGAGATATCCGCACAATGGGAATCGACATGGAAACTGCTACTATATTTGTTGTGGGCTTTATAAATGGAATTCCTCACGGAGCATTGTTACTGGTTTCTGATAATCCAATGGATCCTGAAGGAGTAAAAACAGAAAAAAGTGACAAAACCGTTACTGAAAAATATGTAAAAAGACACCTCGAAATTGGTCTGGACTCGCTAACTGAGCTTGCCGGATCAGGAGAATCAGTCAAACATCTTATTTTTGAATAAAAAAGGGACTTCAATATGAGTCCCTCTTTTTTTGAAAATTATTTTTTCTGAAGGTAAGCTGAAAACATCCAAACCTGCTTTTCTTTCTGCTTAATATAATCGCTCATCAAAGAGTTAGTACCCTCATCCTCTGCATCAGAAGCAAGCTTCAATATTTTTCTTTCTTCTATTAATAGTATTTTGAAAGCCTGAAGGATCAAAGATACCGCTTCAGTTCCTTCAAACACATTCTTAGCTTCTTTAATTTCTGATTTCTTTTGGTAATCAGAAAATGTATGTTCAGGTACAAAGCCCAAAGTAAGAATTCTTTCAGCGATCTCGTCTATTTTGATCTGCACATCATTATACAGTTCTTCGAATTTTGCATGCAATTCAAAAAACTTTTCACCTTTAATGTTCCAGTGAAATCCCCTTAGATTCATGTAAAATAACTGATAGTTAGCTAACAGATTATTTAGTTCTTCTGACAAAATTTGAGACTGTCTCAAATCCAGACCTATAAGGCTTGCTTTTTCCATATTGTTGAGGTTCTAATTATGGATCAAAAATAGAAAGCCCGGACGAATAGAAAAAATCAATATTATCAATAAAGGAATAGATAAAACTTATTCTTTTAACTGATAAGTATCACTCTTCCAGAAACTCAAGTTGTACTCTTCCCAGAAAAAATCCAGGACAATTTGAAACAAATCAGCTAGTACTTAATTTTACCTATAGACTTTATAGACTTACGAAGACAAGGACTATTAAAAATGATTGGCTGATTAAGTTCCCTGTATATGAATATTAAAATACAAAAAATCAATCCTGGGAAAAGATGACTGCATTTATGTTAGTGTATGTTCTCTTTATATTTTTTGCTCAGGCCCTATTAAACCTAAAGCTTAAAAAAGATCCAGTCCCTCAATATTTGAACAGATCTGATTCCTGCATTATCAAAACACTTAGCGAATAATCCCTCTTTTGTTTTAGTTAAACCACACCATTATGAATGATTTATTGCTTACCATATCTATACCCTTATTTTTTGTGGCTATTGCTATTGAATATATTTTATCCAGAAAAAAGAAGGTTAAAGCATTTACATTTAACAGTACCATATCAAATCTAAGCATCGGTGTTGCCGAAAGACTCGCAAATCTGGCGTTGGCAGGTATCTTTTATTCTACATTCAATTACATCCATGAACACTTTGTAATTTTTCCTATTCAAGAAAATATATTCACCTGGATATTACTTTTATTTTTAACTGATTTCATATGGTATTGGTATCATCGATTTAGTCATGAAATAAATATTCTTTGGGCTGCCCACATAGTGCATCATCAAAGTGAAGAATTTAATCTGACGGTGTCTGCAAGAATTACTATTTTTCAGGCTCTTATAAGAAATATCTTCTGGTGCATCCTGCCATTGATAGGATTTCCGGTACACATGGTAATTATCATTCTCCTGATACATGCTGCCTATAGTTTCTTTACTCATACAAGGATGGTAGGCAAACTAGGTTTCCTTGAATACGTTTTTGTAACTCCCTCCCACCATCGTGTGCACCATGCCTCCAATGTTAATTATTTGGATAAAAACTATGCAGATATTTTTATCTTCTGGGATAAACTCTTTGGAACATTTGCAGAAGAAAAAGAAGAACCACAATATGGGCTCACTCAACCATTGAACAGCAGAAGCTTTCTCTGGCAACATTTCCATCAACTGCTAGAATTAATTGGATCTGTAAAGAATGCGCCTGGATTAAAACAGAAACTAAAGATTATACTTGGAAAGCCTGAAACTTTATCTCCGGAGATCCGACCACAACTGGAAAAGAAATTTCTTTCCGCAAAAAATATTACTAATCATCAAAAGAGAGAAATTCAAAAAAAATATATACTAGCACAAATTAGTGTTGTCATATTACTGCTCACATTGCTTATTCCTCAATACAAAAATATCTCAGGAGGAATGGTCTTTCAATTAAATGCTTTAGTCTTAATCACACTCATCAACTGTGGTGCAATAATGGAACAAAAAGCCTGGATTTTTCATCTTGAATGTCTTAGATTTATTATTATTTCATCAATCCTTTCTTATTATTTTCCAGACCCTGCACTTATTTCTGTTCTACTAAACGTAATCCTACTGCTTTGCTTTTTCTTCTCTGATTTCAAAAGAATGTTTCTGGTGTTTATCTATGGAAAATTTTTCTATGGAAGAGCAATTTCGTTGAGTAATAAGTAAAAAGTTAAAAGCTGAAAGCGAAAGGCTGAAAGCCATTACTGTCCGGTAAAAAAAATTAAAGGAGGCGATTAAGCCTCCTTTTTTGTTTGTAGCTTTCTGGTGACCAAACCTTAAACCCAAACAATGAACAAAAGTACTCATTTTACCGGACAGCCGATAT
>JAEYZG010000031.1 GCA_023428135.1 Bacteroidota bacterium
TAGGGGATTGAGATGGATAAACAGGATTGAGGCATGCTTCGTCCTAAAATAGATTTACAGTTTTTAGTTTAAATACTGAATAGAGTTTAAAACTCAGTTTACCTTAGTAGCTTTTTATTTTCCAGTCGCCGAAATTCCATGCTTCTGGATCCGAAGTTAATCAGAAGGCATATTTCCATTTTAAAGGCTTCCATGTAATTGATTGCTTGCGCGAGATGAACATCATCCAACTTGGAAATTGCTTTGAGTTCAATTAGGATATTATTCTCTACTATAAAGTCAACCCTTCTGCTTCCTATTGGTATGTCACGATAGAATACAGGTATTTCCTCTTCTCGGACATATAACAATTTTTTAAAATCGAATTCGATCCCGAGTGCTCTCTGATAAATAACTTCCTGAAATCCGTTTCCTAATGACTTGTGAACCTCCATAGCACAACCGATTATCCGACCGGTCAATTCACTGTATTTCATAAAAATTAGCTGGTTAAAACTTCATTAAAATTAATGATGCAATATATAATCAATATTCAAAAAAACTCTCAATAACACCTAATTATTCTTTACTCAAAAATAATCCACAAAAAAAAGGGTCGCTTTCGCAAACCCTTATATATTTCATAACTATATTTCGTATTTGAAGATAATCGTAAATTATCCTGTCAATCCACACCATCCTACAAAATCCTCTTCGTAGATAATCCTGTCCATCCCTTAATCCCATGAATCCCAGTTCAGCTTCCTACCAGAAGTGAGATGGACAAATAACTCTGTTCTTTGGTTTTAGTCTATATCCGACAACTATCTCATGAGATCCGGCACTGTAAAGTCTAATTTTACTTGTAGTATAATCATAGCCATAACTTATATCCCATGTATTGTTAATGATTACACCTGCAAGAAATGCGACTGCATCAGTATTACGATAAGATACACCAGCCCATAAGAAGTCTTTATATCGAAGTTTTGCATTGATATCATAAGAGATAGGTGCCGGAGAAACTGATTTTACACAGAAAGACGGAATAAGAGCAAAGTCATACCCCATAGGGAATCTATATCCTGCCATTACAAAATAATGCTGAGATAGTTTACCTGAAGTGATAGCCCCATTCTTTTCATTGTAAAGATTTTGAGGCATAACCTGAACCATCGAACCTCCGACAAAAAACTTATCAGAATATACCCAGAATCCGGTGTTTATATCTGCAAGAGAAGTATTGGTTGAACTTCTAAGCAAAGGATCATCAGGAGTGTTAGTATGCAACATATTGGCATTTAAAGAGTATTGCTGAAGCCCCCCCATAATACCTAAAGAAGCATATAGATTTTTAGCAAATTGCAGATGATAAGAATAAGCAAGATCTATGGTCGTTGTTTTTGTTGGTCCGATAACATCATTAGATATTATGGCTCCCACACCATGAAAACCATTTTTCTTATTCTTTGTCCTGTTATTGGTAACCCTGGACTTTCCAAGAGACGTGTGTGCGCTCAGGTACATTGTTCGTGGAGCACCTTCAAAACCGACCCATTGCTTCCGGAAACCTAATCTGATATCTGTATAATCTTCAGTACCAGATACCGCTGGATTCAGCATAAATGGATTAACCATATACAGAGAGTATTGCGGTTTCTGCTGCCCCAAAGCAAATACCGAACAAACCAATACTAGTAAGGCCGATAAGTAATATTTTTTCATAGTTGCTATTTAACTCTTACTTAAATCTTTTGTTAGTCCTCAACCCTTTTAGAAATAGGACACTTGATGTTTTAAAGAACTCATTCTAAATCTTTCTCCTTCAGGAGAAGGATTTAGAATGATACTCTTTATTATTTCGGGTTTATAACTTTATACTTTCAACTTTAAGCTTTAAGCCCTCCGCTTTCAACTTATTTCAAAATCTGAACATATCCTGAATAAGGCTCTTTGAAGACCACACTATGAAGATCTATCACATAGAAATATGTGCCATCAGGGAGTAATTCTCCATTGCGGTAGTTTGTGCCATCCCATTGCTTCAGATTTCCTGTTGACTTCCAAACCAGTGTTCCCCAACGGTTATACACTTCAAAGGTAACATTCGGGAATCCGCTGATATTTTCAATTTCCCAGGTATCATTTTCACTGTCTTTGTTTGGAGTAAATGCATTCGGAATTCTAACAGGTCTTTCAACAAATACTTGAACCTCGTCAGTAGAAGAACATGTATTTGTAGCATCAGCAACTGTTAAGACATATATCGTGTTAATAGTTGCTGTGAACGTATAATTTGGGTTATTCGAGAAGTTCGGAACTAGTGCCGTAGACCAGGAATAAAGATCACCTCCGCTACCATTCAAGGTTACAGTTGCATTTTCTAGAACATAGATATCACTTCCTGCATTTGCTACCGGAGTAGGTATAACGTTTACAATTACAGTATCAGAGAATCTTGGACAAACACCATTATCTTCTTTTAAGTAGTACCAACCTGATTGATTTACTGTTAACGAAGATGTAGTATTATTTAAAGGAAGACCATCTTTGTACCACATTAAAGTTGTTCCGGTACTTACAATAGCAGTATAAGTTGTATCCTCACCTGAACAGAATGTTGCATCAGACTCTGTAATGTTTGGTTGAGGAATAGGAAGTACCTGCATTGTAATGGTGTTTGATGTCGCAGGATTTGTTCCCGGCTCAACGCATCCAAGTACTGAAGTCATGATAACATTGATTTGATCACCATCATTAAATACTCCAGCATATGATAATCCTCCTCCAACAGGTTGGCCATTTTTAAACCATTGATAAGTTGGATTAGCACCTCCCCCACTTGCTGTTTCAGGTATTACTGTATAGCTTGTTCCCGCACAAATTTTATCAGGAGCAGCTAACACAATCTTTGGAGTAATGTTACTTAATATTTTAACAGTTACTGCATTTGAAATGGCTGGGTCAGTTCCTGGCTTAATACATTTTTCGGATGATTTGACTCTCAGGTAAACCATTTCTCCATTTGCAAGGGAAGTAGTTGAGAAAGAAGGACTATTTGTCCCTTGCACTAAACCACCTACTGACCACTCATAAGTCGGATTCAGACCAAGGTTAGTACTATCAATCAAATCAAACTTAACCAACTCTCCCTGACAAGATTCAAGAGGGTCACTGATTTTGACGTACGGAGTAAGGTTTGGATTAACTGTAACAATCACTTCATTGCTATTTACCGGACCACAACCTAAAACATCGTTAACAACTCTTCTATATCTGGTGGTGACATTCAAAGCACCAGGATCATAAACAGAATTATCTGAATTATTAATAGTAGTCCAGCTCAATCCATTAGTTGAATACTGCCAGGAGTATTTGTATGCAACGTCATCCTTTCCTCCTGTTACTGCTACAGTTTCAATAAAGGCAACAGGATCGCTATCCTCGCATATGGTCTGATTACTTCCAATCTGACCGGCTGTTAAGATATCCCATATTGTAATCTTAACTGGAGCAGTTTGAGCTGTATTACATAAAGCCGGTCCATTCGGGTCATATACTGATTTTCTAATATATAATGTCCCTGCTGTCAGTGTTCCCGGATATTGGTAAGTCACCCCATTGGATTGCGAAGGAGCAGATGCCCATGATCCAGCAAGACCAGTATTTGAAATTTCCCATGTATATACAGCTGAAGCAGAAATATTCGATGGAGGATTATCTGGATCAGTAGATATTAAAGCAGGTGTCGATCCACTGCAAATATCCTGATCAAAATCTATTTCTCCTGCAAGTATTCCTGGAAGAATAGTTATTTTAACTGGGTTTGTCAGTACAGCCTGACATCCGGGAGAATTATCCAGACGTGCAAAGTAAATGGTTGAAGCCTGGGGATCTGGTGTAAAGCTGCTACCTGTTGCTGCTCCAGATACATTTACAAATGATCCGGCCGTACCTGTTGGAGAATATTGCCATTGATAAGTGTAAGTCATACCATCTCCACCAGTTGGAGCCGTTTTCTCAATTAATTCATCAATTGTATTGCCGCTACACAATGTCTGATCATCCCCAATAGTTCCCGGCTTAACCGATGGATTTACAGTATAAGTAACCACATTACTTTCTGCTGTAGGCGTAGGGCATTTGTCCGAAGTTACAATTCGTTTAACAGAATAAGTTATTGCGGTAGTTCCTGTATTTGCAATCGGAGGCACAGGACTATTTGCTGCTCCTGCAACAGGTGTAGAAAAACCAGTGCCATTTAAGTTAACTGACCAGCTATACTTATAATCTCCAGTCCCATTTGCACCGGTTGGTGAAGTCAGGTTAGTAATATCAGCAGGATCTTCTCCGCTACATACTGTACCTCCTCCGGCTATGGTTCCACCTTTTAGTTCAGGAAGCACGATTATAGTTACTGGATCTGAAGTTACTGAAACTGTTCCGCAGCTACCAGTTACTACAAGTCTGTACTGCATCGTATCAGTCAGGGCTCCTGTGAATGAATATCCCGGAGTATTAGAAATTGGTCCGGTCCATGTACTGCCTGCAACATCCGTTTTGGACTCCCATCTATATGAGTAGGAATCTCCGGACTTTAATCCACCTTTAGGAGGATTAGAGATATTTAGATCAACTGGAGTTGTATTATAACAAATAGTCTGATTATCTGAAATCTTTGGCTTTTCAAGATCTGGCACCATTGATATTTTTATCGTATCAGAATAAGCTGTACAAATGGCAGTACCAGCCGTAGTCGTTACTCTTCTTGTATAATAAATAGAATCATTCAGAAGAGGAGGTACATAAAGCGCATTAGTTGATCCTGTTCCACCTGATACATTCACAAACACACCGGCAGGATCTTGAGAGGAAAGCCATTGATAATTATAAGTTAACGAACCTCCGGTTGCAGGTGTCTGAGTTAATGGAGCAGGTGCTGTGCCTTTACAAATGACCTGATCTGCACTAATAGTACCAGCATTTAATTCTGGCATAACAGTAATAGTTACCGGATTGCTGTTTACAGCAGGGCACACCCCGGAACTATCTCTTCTTATATAAGTGTATACTATATCTGTAGTAGAAGTATTATTAAATACGGTATCAGCAGGAGAAGCAAACGTATAGTTTTGTCCATTACCTGTTGGACCAGCAATCTTTTTACCGTTTACAAACCACTGATACTTACCGGTACCAGTTACTCCTCCAGCAGCTACCGGAGTTACAAATGCAACTGGTTTTGTTCCGCTACAGATGATTTGACTTGCAGTTGGAGTTACTGGTGTATTGGGAACATTTACAGTAAGCTTTAATGAATCCTGTAGAAAACAAGAACTAATGCTTGTAACTCCATCACCATCCTCTACTTTGAAGAAATAGGTACCTTCGTCTGCAGCAGTAACGTTGTTCAATGTTAATGTAACCGGAGATGTTGTTACAACTGTAGGTGGCGTGATAACAGTAACAACAGTACCCACCTTTTTATACCATGTATATCTGTGCTTATTCTGAACAGGTTTGGTAGCATCAAGCGTAAACTCTCCAGTAATAATAAGATTGCTACCAACACACAAGGTAGTATCGTTATCAAATGCCTTATTCACCGTTACAGTTTTAGGCTGAGAGCATGGGCAGTCTTCTGTAAGTTTTACTTGTAGTCTGTCGCAATATCTTTGCTCTGAATGAAATTTAATGTTAGAAATTACTCCCCATTGCGGTGTGTTAACTGGATTACCATAATTATCTATGTTAATCATATTGAGGAATTCACCATTTGGAACGTCATCTAATACAGGCCAGTTGGGGTTACATTTAAAGTTTACAGCAATATGTTGAGCAGTACTTAAGTTGCTAAACCCTAACCAGTAATCTGCTCCAGATTCAGTTCCAGCTAAAGTTATCCCTACAGGAATTTTAAGAAGACCATAAGTTTTGTCATCTCCATCCACTCCAGGCAGAACTACTGGAGTGCTGCATCCAATAACTTTAGTTCTGTCAGCGGTAGGCTTTCCTTCGGAATTGAGTTTTGTGCCATACGCACAGACCTGCCAAGTATAGTTTTTAGATGATCCCTGATTTTCTCCGCTCAGATAGATAGAGACAGTATCAATTGTAACAGATTCAGAAAGCACTTTTACCATAGTATTGGTCTCCTTAGGATCAATTTTATCTACCGAAGTACACGAGGCAGGATTAATTTTCCCTGTATTGCCACTTGCATACCCCTTCTGCTCTACATAGGCAAAATAATCTGTACCAACTTTTTCAGTAATTGCAGATTTAAGGACCCCTACACTATCCTGACGATAACTTGTTCCTAATTTAGTACCGCCTGTTGCAGCTGTATACCAATCATATAAGCCATTACCGGTTTTAGTTTTTAGATACACTGTGCTTCCGCAGAACGTCAAACCATCGGGCACACTAAAATCTAATGGATATTTAGAAATCGTGATTTCATCAATAGCTGGCTCGTAAGGAGTACAAGGTGCATCAGACCCAACGTATTCAACAACTACCTTATATGTACCATCTAAGGTAGCATTGTAAGTTACAGCAGATCCATTTCCTGTAGCCACCTGAGTTCCGTTTCTATACCAGGTAATTTTATAACTCGATGCAAGTGAAGCACTAATGACAAATCCTGCATTTAAAGTAGTTCCCGTCCATTTGGAAAGACATACGGAGAAATCTCTTGGAGCGATAGTAGCCTTTGGTAGAGGGGCTGGGAAGTCGCATGGAGGAAGTGTAAATTGTGTTGCATAACTTTGACAGTTAGTATTATTTAAACCTAACTGTCCAAACATGTTATTTCCCCAGGTATATATTTTGTTATCACTAGTTGTATAAAACCCCCAGGTATCTCCATCTGAAATACTTACTACATTGTTGTCAACCGTAGTGGCATTTCTCCTGATAAACACTGGAAATGCAGACTGGCCAGTAGTAGTAGCACCATTTCCCAGGTGTCCCCCAGAGTTAGTTGTACAAGAACCATTATTTCCCCAGGCAACAGGTTTGCCATCTATTGTAATAGCCATACCAAACCCCTGACCTCCGGAAATAGCTTTTGCCTTGAGGTATGTTTCGCCTAATCCCGCCCCTGCCGTAGTTCCCCATTCTCCAGCTACAACTTTTCTGGGGTCGGAATGAATCTGGGTAATACCCTGCCCTGTCATACCTCCCCATCCACCATTTCCCCAAGCCCAAACATTACCTAAAGCGTCCAATGCTAAACACATAGCATCTCCTGCTGATATAGACACAATTCCATCCAGAGGGGTACCGTCCAATTTTAATACTGGACGAGCATAGAAATCATTAGCAAGTTCAGTCCCACTATTGGCTGTTCCTGCTGCATTTCTACCCAGCATTCCCCCACCTCCGTATGTACCAGCTCCAGCTCCCCAGGAATATACGGTTCCTAATCCGTCTCCATCAGGATCAACAAGAGCATAAGCCGTTTCATCACCTGCTTCTATCTGAATTACATTGGTTAATGGATTTCCATCAGCTGTCCTAATGTAAACTGGTGTCGCACTGTTTGTATAATTTCCGTTAGCTAATTGCCCCTTATCATTTCTTCCCCATCCAAGTGCGGTACCATTATTTAAGATAACATAGCTATTGTCATTCCCTCCTGAAACATATTTCACATCAACAAGATAGTTTGCCAATAAAGGATTGGAAGATGCAGGTGCTTGTCCTCTAAGTACACGGGCAGGAGCTGTAGTTGCAGCAGCTGTGCTTCCCGTACCGGTAATGCCCGTAGCTTGACCATTGTTTCCCCACGACCATGCGCCACCATAACAATCCACGGCGATAAAGTGTGCACCGGATCCGGCATCTACTGCCTTTACAGTTATACCTGAGTTAATGGATGTAAAATACGGATCGTTGGTAGGAAATATTACTTTTTTAGGAAAGGGTTCTAGCGTATTGGTAGATCCTACCCCTAAAGTACCTAAAACAGGAGCATAGTCGGGGCCGCCAGCATTATTCCCCCAGGTAAACACAAATCCATTAGCACAAATAATGGTTGACACTGTATTTCCTCCGGAAACTAATAAGTCCTGAGCTTTTAGTCCTGAGGAAAATAAAATTGAAAAAACAACAAAAAACCTTACAAATTTTACCATACTATTTAACCTATATAGTGTTTGCAATACACTCTTTCGAATTTCTCATTTTAATTAAATCGTACAAATGAATTGTACAATTTTTTCACTTTAATTAATATAATAGTAATTTTTTCAATTACCAATTATTATTAAATTTCAATATAAATAAAGGATCGTGATTTACTCTGACTGTAACCTCCACGGATACATGCTTTTAAACTAGCACATCTCCTTAACTATCTATCTGAATCTAAATTAGGTCCTCTCCAACCTTTTGTAGATACCCACAACCATGCGAAAAGTAACCAGTAGAGTAAAAAAATTTACTACAAAATCCTCAACCATTTTTCATCTCCTGATTAAATAATTGAAAAACAACCGACTTACTGAAAGTAAAATCCTAACAATTATTTTCAGATTGTAACCAACAGATTTTATCCGGTTTTGTTAGGACTCTACTAAGTATTTACAATATTGATATATCTCATTGATTAACACTGTCATCAAAAATAATGAGCAAGAGAATACCTTATTCGATTAAATGGCGTCTTTACTCGTCTAAAATAGCAAAGCTCTTCTTTTGAAGAATAATAAATTAATACTGATATTATTAAATGATTGGAGTTATTGAGGTGATTATTTAATGATATTCAAATAGGTTAGCCATTTCATTTTACATCAAAAAAATTAAGGCTTCTCTTACAAAAGAAGCCTTTGTGTTTTGTTCAACTTAACCTTTTAAAAAATGGAGACTTGTTAAAATAACTGGTTGAAAGACAAAACAAAGGTATGTTAACAAGCACCCTCAATCAATACCGTAAAAGGGTATATTTTTATAATAACCATATTGAAATTTATGCTTCCGGAAAGTAGGAATAAAAATATATTGAAGATTAAAATACTACTCTACTACAGAGTAATAAGCGCGCCACTCTTAACTCAATTATTTAATGATTAAATCCTGATTGACTCCTTTTAAATATGAGTATTAAGATAAGATGACTTGGATTGGGAATATTATAATTTTATTTTACCTGTATAAAAAAATAAGCAAGAGTGTGAGCAAGAGCAAGAGGGGCTTTATTAAAATTCTCTTGCTCTTGCTGGATCAAGTAGTTATTATATAATAAATGAATGCTGAAGTGAATTTATCTTAAGAAAAGCTAAATGAGCAAGAGCAAGAGGGGCTTTACTAAAGTTCTCTTGCTCTTTCCGATTGATCCCTCTTGCTGTATCAAGTAGTTATGATATAATAATTGATTTTTTAGTGAATCTATTTAAGAAATGTCGAAGCTTGATTTGGAAGATTAAATTTTCTTTCTGGTGGATAAAAAAATAAGCAAGAGTGTGAGCAAGAGCAAGAGGTTATCTTTATAAAAGATCTCTTGCTCTTGCTTACTACTCTTGCTGTATTAAGTAGCGAGGGGGGGAGTTGAACCCCCGACCTTTGGGTTATGAATCCAACGCTCTAACCACCTGAGCTACCTCGCCGTTTCAAAATCGGAGTGCAAATGTAACAAACTCCTTTGTCAAAAAGCAAGTTTTTACAAAATCTTTTTTATCTTGCTTCAAATTATGGGCAATACCCCTTGAGAATCTTTTTATTATGGAAAACAAATTCAAATACACTGCGGAGTTTGAAATAAATGCCTCCTCAAAAATGATCTTTCCTTATCTGAGCACTGCCCTGGGCCTCAAAACCTGGTTTGCCGATAAAGTGATTACTGAAGATGAAAAACGATTTGACTTTTTCTGGGATGGCAGGTTACAGAAAGCAAAAAAAGTAGCCCAAAAAAACAACCAATATGTAAAGTTTGAATTTGCGTCTGAAGAAACAGAAACTCAGAAAAATAATTCTTATCTGGAATTCTCTCTTCAGGAAAATGAAATCACACAGACTTCTTTCCTTAAAGTTGTAGATTATTCAGACACTGACAGCAATGACCTTCAAAATATGTGGAAAGGACTTATTGAAAACCTCAAAGAAAAGGTAGGAGCATAAAATTTTAGAAGCAGTAATGAGAATCCTTTAAACATTCACTTTACTGCTTCTATAACTATAAAGTTTTAAGATCTTTATACTTTTAACTTTTTAAACTTTATCTTTTCTCAGCCTGAGAAAGTAATAACTTATACTCACGTTTATCGGGAGCGTCTTTAAAAATTTTATCTTCATCTACTCTAAGATTATCAGTAAAGCCAAGGCTTACTGCCTTTTTCAAACTCGAATGGGCTAACTTCCAATTGCCTTTTGCTGCATATACTTTAGCTTGAAGATAGGCATGTTCCGAATTTTCAGGTTCAACGAGTTCATATATTTGTAAGAACTTCAACGCTTTTTCGTAATCTGTCTGCTGAATAGCAGAGTTGGAAAAGCTGAAGGCCGCCAGTCCCAAAAATCCTTTTATTCTTTTATACATACTTCTCTCTTCTCGCGAAAGCATGCTATTCTGCGATAATGTCAGAAGATTGGAATAGTTGCTTTTCCACCATTGCATATCTTCTTTTTCAAAGGCGGACCAGAACTTTCTTGTCAATTCCATTTCTTTCTCTTCTATAATTGAGTTCTGAGCCAGCGTGGCTTTGACAGATTCTGATTGAAATAAAGAATTTCCCTCTGATTTAAAAGCTTCAACAGACTTAAGGTCTTTCAGGAAACTTATCCATTTCTTACAAGCTACTAAAGCTTCGTAATGCTCATTCTTTTTCTTTTTCAATTTAATTTCAGCCATTCCTGCATTGGCTAATGAATCTAGCAGGGATTTATTTTTAGGAACTACATTTTCCCTCATAGCATTCATCTTTAGCCATAAAAAAGCAGCATGCATCTCCTGAACTTCTGGCCAATGATGGCCACCTTTTACCTCACTTATATAATGAGTCATTCCTGAGTTATTCATAGACATATCCAATTGTCTCATCTCTCCCAGATTAAAATCCTCCTCTCCTACTATCCCATAGAAATCAAATGGATATCCTATATTATTGGATTTTCCAGGAAATCCACCTCCACATCCAATTACTCCTTTTATTTCATCACCTGAAATGGCCATTCCACTGGCTATTCTTGCTCCTCCTGAAAAACCTGAAGTGTAAATCCTATTTTTGTCAATAGACAATTTATACTTACAATCTTCCATCATTAACATTATTTTAGGTTGGATTTTATCCCAGCTTAGTCCATTTTCAGAATTGTAAGAACCAGCCAGAATCATCTCGAACTGGTCTGCAAGCTTTTGATATTTTTCCACAGGTAAATTTCCATTTCCCTTAGGATCAAAAAGGTACACAATGGGATATGCTTTTGATGCCGAGTATTTTTGGGGAATATAGAGACTATAACTGACCAGGGAATCTTTGGATGCTTTAACTGTTTGAATTTTTCCAGGTATTAAATTTAGCTGCTCAAGCTTCTTTTTGTTAGTGGTGTCAGTATTTGTTCTGTCCACCAATATTTCCTTCTCTTCATTATTTGCTTTCTTTTTATCACACCCAAATATAAAAAGTAAGGCCAATACTAATATCCAATAAATTTTTTTTGAGACCATGGTAAAAGAAGACCAGTTTGAATTAATGAAACACAAACATAAATAGAAAAAATTCAGTTGCCTTATAGATAGGGAGTTTTTCATAAATGGTTATGAAACCTATAATTTCATAATTAAGGAAAACTATAAAAGCACTCTGAAACAGTATTTATGAAAAATCTTTTTTCTTCTGAAGACCCGAAACATTTTTACGTATGGATTAATCCCAAAGATGTTTATGCTTATTACAATGCTTTAATGATGGGATCTTTTGTTTCTGTAAGCAATCGAGAAGACAATCTGATGTTTTTACCTAACCAGAATTTCTCCGGATATATAAGTCCTTTTCAGAGCAATCTTTTAAGAGGTTACCAGACAGAACATAATCTGGAACTGGTACGAAAAAATAAATTCAAGGAATATCCCTCTCGCCTGGTTGCCACCTTTTTATTTGAAAATGAAGACGATGCAATGCTTTATAAAGACTCTCATGATTTCCATGTAAGCCAAAGAGAATTGAAAAAAGGAGTTACTGTCGGTTCATATACTTACTCAAGACATGATCTTTCCTGGATAGATTTTCTTAAATCTCCTCTATTGGTTGACAACCATGTCAAAAATGAAATGCACTATGCTTACTGGGAAGGTAAATCAGTTGAAAACTTTAAACTTGAATTGATGGAAAAACCTCTTTCTGCCGTGGCTCAGTCAATTTTTGAAATCTTATTTCTGGGAAGATTAGATTTTTTGAAATAAAGCTGAAAGTGAAAAGCTGAAAGCTAAAAGTTGTTACCTACAACTCACAAACACCCATTCAACCTTCTTATTGAAGAATATTGCCCTAAGCTGAGAGCTGTTTCAATAATACTTGGGGTAAAGAACTCAGACAAGGTTCATTCCCAATATACCAATTGTCTTTTCCCTTTCAGCTTTACGCTTTTAGCTTTCAGCTTAAAAAAAATCAGAGCAAATATCTAATTCACTCTGATTTTTGAAATTATTTTTTGAACTGTTTTAAGCTTTTTTGCTTGCCTTAATAAGGTCTATAAACTCAGCTGAAGGCTTAAATTTTGGAGCATAATGCTCATCAATTATAACTGCTGTGTTTTTAGATATATTCCTACCAATCTTCTTAGCTTTTTTCTTGATGATAAAATTACCAAATCCTCTGAAAGAGATCTCGTTACCTTTTGCCATTGAATCTTTGATAACAGTGAATAAAGTCTCTACAACCTGAGTAACTTCTGCTTTATCCTGTCCTGTTTTGTCAGCAATTCCTGAAATAATTTCTGCTTTAGTCATATTAATATTGAATTTTTTCTGCTTGAATTATTACGTAAAACAATAAAATATAGTGCAAATAAGGAAACAGAAGTAAGTTTTTTGACATATTTACTGAATATGGTAATAAAACCTCTGGCTCTTTCAATCACACTTTTTTAATCAGTTTACTATAAAACGTCATTTTATATAAACTGTTACATATCAATTCAATAAATATTAAAATAAATGTTCAAACAAATATATTCTCATGTGCTAAAAAAATAAAACTACACCTTTAACACTGATAATCAAGCAAATTACTTTATTTAAGGTATTATTTTTATTTTCCCCTTATTTTTTTCATTTAATGGATTTAATTTTGGCGCGCGAATGTTAATCGATGGATTAAATTTTGGTATTTGTGCAAAACTCCACTATTCAGCCTCATTAAATTCTGAATTGATTTAAAAAACTACTTTAGACTGAATCTTTTTCAGTCATATTTCATTTTATTAACCAAGCTTAAATGGCTTTGTAAACTTTATGTGGTCTAAACTTTCATCTATTATTATTAAAAGTAGGGTTTGGCTTCTCCTTATTACAGTGTTATTCACTGCGTTTATGGGATACCAGGCAAAAAAGATTGAAATCACCTACGATTTTATTAAAGTAGTTCCAGACGAAGATCCGGATCTTGTTTATTTTAAGGAATTTCAAAAGACATTCGGAGAAGATGGAAACATTCTGGCTATCGGATTAAAAAACGATAAGCTTTATGAATATGAAACTTTTGCCAAATACCAGCAACTTGCTAAAGATCTTTCTAAAGTAGAAGGAGTTACGGGAGTAATTGCTTTGCCCGAACTAATGAATTTCCAAAAAGATACTGTAAATAAAAAATTTGCGATATCTCCTGTTTTCACTAAAACCGTAAGTAGCCAGGCAGAACTTGATTCTTTACTAAAAACTGCTGAAGGTGTAAAAGTTTATGAAAATCTGCTCTTTAATAAGAAAACCGGCGCTACCCTTCTAGCGGTAACCATAGATAAAGACTTTCTGAATTCGGCAAAAAGAACTGTTGTCGCAAATAATATTCTCAACCTGACCGAGAAGTTTTCTGAGGAGTCAAGTATAAAAATGCATTATGCCGGTTTGCCTTATGTAAGGGCAATTATGGTTAGTAAGGTTAAAGATGAATTAAACTTGTTCCTCGGCCTTGCGGTACTGGTAACCTGTATATTCCTCTTTATTTTCTTCCGCTCATTCTTCGCAGTATTCTTTACATTCCTGGTAATTTTAATTACTGTCCTCTGGACACTTGGGTTTATTGTTGTCCTGGGATATAAAATTACCCTGCTAACAGGTATGCTGCCGGCCCTGATTATTATTATCAGTATTCCCAATTGTATTTATATGTTTAATAAATACCATCAGGAATTTCGCAAACATGGTAATAAAATTAAAGCAATCAGCAGGATTATTGAGAAAGTCGGCTTCCTGACTTTTATGACCAATATCAATACTGCTGTTGGATTCTTCGTACTGCTTTTCACTGATATATCCATTATCAGAGAATTTGGTATGGTTGCTGGGATTGTTAGTGTTGCTACATTTATCATCACACTGATCGTAATACCATCTTTACTGCTTTTCCTTCCGGAACCAAGTAAAAAACAACTTAAACACCTTGATTTCAAACTATTCAGACAAATTAACCAGTTCCTTGAAGGATTGGTAATGAACAAAAGAAAATGGGTCTATATCGGAACAGTTGTTGTGCTTGCCGTTTCTGTCTGGGGAATAAATAAAATAAATGCTGTTTCATTCATGGTTGACGACCTTCCGGAAGACAGTCATGTAAAATCTGATCTCGGATTTTTTGAGCAAAACTTTAAAGGTGTAATGCCTTTGGAAATTGTAGTAGACCTGGGCAAGAAAAATGGGATTAAGAGTATTTCAAATCTGCAAAAACTGGAAGAGTTGGAAACTTTCCTCAAAGAGCAGGAATATGTATCTCCTCCCCTTTCTGTCCTTAATGTAGTAAAAGGTGCAGTTCAGGCATTCTATAACGGGGATCCCGAACAATACAGATTACCGACAAACAGGGAAGCTCCATTTATCACAAAATATCTGGGTAAAAAATCTGATGAAAATACCTTAAAGTCATTTGTTGATTCTACAGGACAATTTGTACGTTTTACCTGTAAAGTGGCAGATATTGGTACAACCAATATGAATATTCTGATTAAAGATAAAATTCAGAAGAAAGCTGATGAAATATTTGCCGATAAACACTTTGAAACACATATTACAGGCACAACTCTCCTTTTCCTTAAAGGAAATGAATACCTTATCAATGACCTGAAAGATAGTTTGATTATGGCTTTTATTCTGATCTCTCTGATGATGGCCTTTATCTTTACCGATATCAGAATGATCATAATTTCGTTGATACCTAATATCGTTCCAATGATCATCACCGCGGGAATTATGGGGATCTTCGATATAACCCTGAAACCTAGTACGGCTTTGATATTCAGTATTGCTTTCGGTATTTCGATTGACAGTACCATTCACTATCTGAGTAAATTCAAGCAAGAGTTAAAAAATTTAAAAGGAAATGTTTATGCTGCTGTAATTAAAAGTCTTGAAGAAACAGGTGTAAGTATGATATACACTTCCATGGTTCTTTTCGGCGGATTTGTAATTTTCTCATTCTCTCAGTTTGGAGGAACAATCGCTCTTGGGGTGCTTACTTCATTAACCTTGTTCTTTGCAATGCTCACAAACCTTATTCTGCTTCCGGCATTACTTATAACCTTTGTAAGTCCAAATCAGAAGAAAGAAATGAAAGGCTTCAAGATCATTAAAAATCTAAGAGCTAAGCGCCTTCAGAAAAAGGCTGAAAACGATGAAGAGACCAAACAAGCAGTTTAAAAAATAAGTTATACAAGAGCCGGAGATTTTTCCGGCTCTTCGTTATTATACAAAGAGCCACCTTTTTCCTTCCATGCACAAACATTCACACAGCCATCACCACCATCACGGTCATGATCATCACCACCACAATTCGGAAGGTGGCTTAAAGATGGCTTTTTTCATCAATCTGTTTTTTACATTCATAGAACTCGCTGGCGGTATTTATACTAACAGTATTGCAATTATATCCGATGCAGTGCATGACTTCGGAGATTCTTTCTCATTGGGACTTGCATGGTATTTCGAAAAACTTTCTAAGAAAAAAAGGACTCCTTCTTTTTCTTTTGGATATAAGAGATTTTCAATATTAGCAGCCTTAATTAATGCAACCATTCTTCTTGTAAGTTCTGCATTTATTATCTATAAAGCTGCCGAACGTATATTTAATCCGGAAGATGTAAATGCTGAAGGCATGCTGATCCTGGCTATACTTGGTGTAGTTTTTAACGGCATAGCCTTCTTAAGATTAAGCAAAGGAGACAGCATGAATGAGCGTGTAATCAGGCTCCACTTCATCGAAGACATTCTGGGATGGGTTGCAGTCTTGATTGGTAGTATTGTTTTACAGTTCTGGACGATTCCTGTTCTCGATCCGATATTATCTATTGGAATTTCAGGATATATTTTATTCAATGCTTTCAGAAATCTTAAAGGAACCCTTAGGATATTGCTCCAGGCAGTTCCTGATGATAAAAAGATGGATGAGATAAATGAAATCTTGTTAAGCTTTGATGAAATTAAAAATGTACACGATCTGCACGTATGGGGACTTAATGAAACATATACCATTCTGACAGTCCATCTTATTGTTGCTCCTGAGAAAACAATTTCCGAGCTATCTCATATTAAGGAGTCAGTAAAACAGAGACTTTCCAACTATGGAATTGAACATTCGACCATTGAATTTGAAACTGCTGATGAGAAATGTAATCTCGAAAACTGCTGAGGTTAAAAGCTAGAATTCAATACACTTTCCTTCTTCTGCTTTTTCTCCAATAATCTCATCATATCGAGCCAAGCTTTCTTTTCCGAAGTGAGTCAACAGAATACGTTTCGCTTTTAAATTCTGCTGTTCAGCTACTATCTTCTTGTAATTTAAGTGTGTTAAAGATACTTTTTCATAAAAATTGCATTCACAAATAAAAAGATCCGCTTTATCTGCAATCTGATAAAGAGTATCCGTCCATCCTGTATCACCGGAATAACTTAAAATTTTGGAATCTTTTTCAATTCTTAATCCATGAGGATTTACTAGGGGATTGTGAATTACCTCAAAAAACTTCATTTTAAAACCTTCTATCTCAACTTCGTCATCTTTTGAATACTCAATAAAACGAATATCCAGAATCTGAAACATATCCGTTAAATCAGGATATAAAAGTGCTGTGACCTCTTTGATTCTTCTTTCTCCGTCAGGAGGCGTGATAATTGTTAATGGCTTTTTTCTTTTGTCTGCTTTATCAGCTTCCAGCAATAAAAAAGGAATTCCGGCTATATGATCCCCATGAAGATGCGAAACAACTATTATATCTACTGCCATTGGATCAAGATTACTTTTTCTTATGGCAGCAAGAGAAGTGGGGCCACAATCAAGCAGAAGTTTTTTGTCCCCCCACTCCACATAATAACATGAATTAAATCTGCCTTCGCTGCAGAATGCGTCTCCACTGCCTACGACAGTTAATTTTATAGAAGTCATTAAAAATTCTTTAAATAATTATAGTTTGAAATACAATCCTAAGCTTAGACTTACGTTATCTGCATTAGCTTTGTATTTCAGTTTTTGCATTGGTTTGTTAGGATCCTTGGGAGCATTTTGGTCTATTTCATCAACAAATATCACCTCTTTTTCTGAAGTTGTCAGTCGTTCTAATCGATATAAATTCTGATAAGTATCACTTATCATTTTACCTTGTTTAACACCGAAGCTCAGTGAATTATATGCGGCTTCAATTACAAAAAATACTTTTTCATTGGGAGTATTGATTTTTATACCTGCAGAAGTACTAAACCCTAATCCAAATCCTCCTGTAAATTCCCATTCTGCATTTTCTGTACCTCTTACTCCATTTCTAAAACTTACTTTTGCTTCGTATAGTGTTTTTGTTTTCCCAAATGCAAATGAAGGCCCCAGTTTTACATATGGTACTATTGTTTTTGAATTACTGGCAGAAATGACAAGATTAGGATTTACAATTCCATAAGTGGCTTTATAAGCAAAATTTTCCTCAGCTCTCTGAATTGATGCGGTATCATTAATCCAAATATGCTGAACCTTATTGCTTCCCCCAAAATGATATCCCAGAGCTATTTCTGCACCAATATTTTTCGAAAACATTATTCCTGTTGAGACAGACAAATTTAATCCCTTCCCATAAGAATGAGAATTCCCTGATAAAATGCTTTTGGTTGATGTTTGCTGTGTCTGAGAGTTCTGTCCTTGTCCCACTCCAAATCCATATCCAGCTGAAATACTTACATAAACACTCTTCTTTTCCTTGTCTCTGACTCTCTTCCCTCCGGTACTATCCTGCCCAAATACACTCAGATGAAAAAATAAAACTGCTACCAATAAATAAACTTTCATAAATATAATTTAAAAAATACTCTTTCGTGTTTTCAGGATTATCCCTTTTTATAATACTTCATTGCTTCAGGCAACTCTTTCTGTATCTTCTGAATTCTTTGTTCGTCTGAAGGGTGTGTTGACAGAATCTGCGGAGGCTTAGTCCCTCCCTGGGCTTTCATTCGCTGCCAGAAATTTATGGCTCTGGAAGGATCATAGCCGGCAATTGCCATAAAAATCAATCCCAGATGATCAGCTTCCGTTTCATGCAAACGGCTATATGGTAATAAGACTGCTACCTGGCTACCTGTATTATAAACCGTATTAAAAAGCGCTTTAGTCTCTGCTGGTTTGCTGGCCAATGCTATATTCAATGCTGTACCACCCATCTGGGTGATCATTTCCTGACTCATTCTCTCCGAACCATGCTCAGCTATTGCATGTGCAATTTCATGCCCAAGAACAACTGCCAATCCAGTTTCATCCTGGGTGACTGGAAGGATTCCGGTATAAACCACAACCTTACCTCCTGGCATACACCAAGCATTAATTGTGGGATCCTCAACAAGATTAAACTCCCACTGAAAACCTTTAAGCTTTGAACTAAGATTGTTCTGAGCCATATACTGCTCTACAGCTCTCTGAATATTTTCACCAACCCTTTTTACCATAGCTGTCTTTTCTGCATTAGAAGACAACTGACTTGCTCCTAAAAATTCTTTATAACTGGTATAACTCATTGACTGCATTTCCGTTGCAGGAATAAAATCCAGCTGTCTTCTACCTGTTACCGGTACTTTCTGACATTGAAGTAAAAAAAGAGTTAATAGGGAACTGAATATTATTTTCGTTTTCATTAAAAATAGTTTATTAACTGGGTCTCAATAGTAATGTGTGAACAAATTTACCAATAGTAAAGAAAGAATTAAACTCACTTTTCCAATAAATTTTACATGGCTGAACAAATGTTCTCATTGCATTTTTCCAAGATCGTTTTTAACTTTCACTAATTCTTATACATTTGTACCAGAATTAATCTTTAACCAAATCGATTAAGCATGAGGACAAAAATTTTATTATTCCTACTGGCTTTATTACCAGCAGTTACTTTTGCCCAATCTTTTCCAACAGATCCAGAGACAAAAAAATTCACTTTTCAGGAAACTGTTAATGTAGATACTTTGTCAAAAGATCTGATCTATGAAAGATCTAAAGAATGGATGGGAAAATTTTACAACAGTACTAGTCTTGATTTTGACAACAAGGAAACAGGAAAAATCAGTAAAGAAGGTACTTTCAATGTGTTAATAACGTATGACTTCAAATACAAAACAGATTACGTGTTAACCTATAACATCAGCATTTATCAGAAGCCTGGCAAGTATAAATATACTATCACTGATTTCATGATCTATGACAGCAAAAACGGAGCTAAAACGGCCCAGTCTTTAGAAGCTTTTTATGCAAAAATGAGATCTCAGAATAAAGCCGATTTTGTAAACAAAGTAAATGCTGAAGTTAACAAAACGATAGAAAATTTAAAGTCCTACATGATAACAGGACAAAAGAAAAACGAAGAGGACTGGTAGAAATCAGTCCTCTTTTTTTAATGCTTTTTCTTTTAGAATATTCACTTTCTCAACGTACGCTTTGGGATTCGTTTTTCTTTCTAACCCTGAAGCTACCATAGTTCTTACCGTTCCATAAATAGGTCGTTCTCCCCAAGGCCTGTCATGTAATCCAAATATCCAGCCTATATTTGCATAAGAAACAGGATCTCGTCCATCAAGAAAATATTTATTATTAAGATAAACTAAATTTTTATATGCATTTTCAGGAGTATCAGACCATTCCAATATCTTTTTCCCCCAATACATTCTCATATAATTGTGCATGAAGCCTGTAATCTTCATTTCATCCATAGCAGCATTCCAGTATGGGTCATGCGTTTTTGGCATCTCAAGCTGTTTTAAACTATACCGGTGAGGACGCTCGTCTTCCCTATGTTTATTTAAAGTATTTTTAGCCCATTCAGGAAGAAAACTAAAACAATCATAATCGGGAGTATAATAAACAAAATTAATGGATAGCTCTCTTCTTATTAAAAGTTCTTCTACATATGAGTCCACATTTTCTTTCCCAGATTTATGCTTTTGAATTTCCAACAGTATTTCGACAGGACTGATCTGACCAAAATGAAGGTACATACTCATATGCGAAATATCATCCTTATAAGGATGATTCCTGTTTTCTACATATAAGGCAAGTTTCTTTGCAATAAAATGAGCCAGTCTCTTTTTGGCCTCTATAGGTCCTCCCTTAAAAAACTGATCGACTTTACCTACACTTGTGTCAAGCTTTAATGAAGCAAGCAAAGCATCAATATTATTCAATGATAAGGTATTGTTGAAATTTAAATTAAGGGATGAATGTTTCAGATTTACTTTATACAAAGGCACTATAAAAAGGGCTGCATGTAGCCAGATCTTTCTGCGAATAGTTCTGGCTGCATATTCAGCCTTTGTACTTGCTATTTCTACAGGAACCACAGCATCCGACTCAACCTGAACAACTCTGCAGGATACCTTTTCTGACAATTGTTTTCTCCATAACCTTTGATGTCTGAGGTATCCCATATCACAGAAGACTATAGCAGCATCCGCTGCAAATTCTTTTGCAACATCAGGTGGCATACCTCTTTTCAGGATAAAGTTGATATTTCTTTTGGATAATAGATTTGCTGTATCCCTAAGTCCTTCAAGCATGAAATGATAATGTCGAAGGTTGGCATCGGGATAATCATCCATTAAACCAAAGACCACTAGCAATGGCAGCTCTAATTCGTTTGCCTTTAATGCAGCATATTCAAGCGCATGATTGTAATCAGCTCTTTGAGATTGTTGCATCCAGTAAAGAACATACTTTCCTTTCTCCGATATCGGCCTATCATTCAAAAGTTTTACTCGCTCTTTTTCTACTTTAATCTTCTTCACTGCTAATACTTAAAAAACTTAACTAGTAATTAATATCAAAAGAGGTAAAATCACCAAGCGGAATTTCCTCTGTTTTAACTGACGTGACATTTGCCATAATTGGTCCACGATTACACCATTTCAAAAACTTTTCCAGACATTCTTCCTCTCCCATTGCTTCTATTAATACATCTCCATCCGGAAGATTTTTAGCGAATCCAACTATATTCTGAGCTTTAGCTTCTGATCGAGCCGAAGCTCTGAAAAAAACACCCTGAACTTTCCCTGATACTAATATCCGTAAGTTTTTCATAAGATTTCATCAAGAGTTTTTCTGTAGATATTAAACATTTCCTCACCAAAACATACAAAAATAACTTTTCCCGGAAAATTGTTTTGCTTCAGAAATCCAATTGTTGTCTTAATTGCTATTTCAGTTGCCTGTTCAAAAGGATACCTGTAAATGCCTGTGCTTATAGCAGGAAAGGCTATAGAAGTACAATTATTCTTAACAGCTAAGGCTAGAGAATTGGAATAGCATTGTTTGAGCAATTCAGGTTCGTTATGAGTTCCTCCATTCCAAACCGGTCCTACTGTATGAATGATAAACTTTGCAGGCAAATTATATCCCTTAGTAATCTTAGCCTCACCAGTTTTACAACCATGTAACAACCTGCATTCATGCAGCAATTCTTTTCCGGCGGCCCTATGAATGGCGCCATCTACACCTCCACCACCCAGAAGTGATGAATTAGCGGCATTTACAATTGCATCGACTTGTATTCTTGTTATATCTCCTTTTACAATTTCAATCTTTTCTTTCATCATATAACAATAATAAGCATTACTCTTCAAGCAAATATATTTTAGTTAGAATTAAGAATGATGAGTTAATGTTCCGAAATAAAAACACTTTTCAGTTTATGAATCAAAAAGTTCATTAAAGTGAAATAAAAAACATGAATAATAAAATGAGGCTGGTTTACTCCCAGCCTCATTTTATCTGAACTTTATGTCAATCATTCTATGCGCATTGTCCTGGGGTGATTTGAAAGGAAGAAGAATATTTAATTCTTCATTTTCATAAACAGCTTCAATATTTTCGATCTCTATAAATGAGGGAACCTCAAAAGTCCTTATAAACAAAGGTATCTTAACCAGGTCATCATCTTCAAAATCGTCGAACCCTTCAAGCACTGTATATACTGTTAGCTGATTAAAATCAAGCATAATATGAAATGCTTCTGCAGACATTGAAGGAGTCTTAATGGTAATAACAAAATTAAAATCAGTCCTGCTGAATTCAAAAGATGTCATGCTAGTTCCTCCATTTGCAGTATTAAGGTAATCTGTCTGCTTTAACAACCCCCTTAGTAGTTCTCTGTTTTCCAAAAGATTCATAGTCTGTCCTCTCTTTTTATTAGAACAATAATTAATACAAATTAATATCACTTACTGCACTATTATTCCTTTATATCTTATCAGAATTTAGGAAGAGGTAGGAGAAAAACAAAGATGACATTTAAACTGTTTCTTGAAAATTATACATAAAATATACAGCAATGAAAGAAACGTTTGAGCTGGTTTCAGGAGTCAATTCTTTAATAAGAACTCTAAATGATCGCCTTTTCTTTTTTAAGGAGCTAATCGAAATGACAGAAAACAAAGCATTTCAAAACATTTCAAGCCAAAATTGCAACCAAAGTAGGGCTCTTCAGAACGAACTTGTAAAGTATTCAGATGAAAGTCCGGAAGAAGCTGGCACTAGCTTTTCAGGTGATTCCAAAAGATTCTGGATAAAACTGAAAGATAATATTACTGGCACTACTTTGAATACTATTTTTCATGAAGCAATAAAAGTTGAAAAAAAAACTTTAAAAGAGTATCAGGAAATATTGACCCTAAACCTTCCATCAGACCTGAAAAACCTAATATCCGGGCAGTATTTTGAAATAGAAAAAAACTACAACGAGTTGGTTTTACTTGAGAAGGAATATTCAGATGCTTAATCAATTTTAAATAATTGATTAGCTGGCACTTGAAAAACATCCAAAAAGATCGCTTTAACTTTTTTTGGATATAAAAGTTCTATACAATAATTAGCCAACAAATTTGGAGGACCTGTCGATGAAACAATTGAACTTTTTGTTGATTTTTATTTTCACAATTCAGTTACAAACCGGAATTTGTCAAACAAATGATAGCATAAACCCTGAGATTACTAAAATCAATGAAATAAAGGATCATCAAAAAAAGAAGTGGTATAAATCAAGAGTCTTTAAAGCCGCTATTGCCCCTACAGTTCTTATAGGTCTTGGAGTTGCCACAATACAGAATCATGGTATCTATAGCAGTTATGATGCAAGGAACGATATGCAAAAGTTATTCCCCTCATTTCGGACAAGGGTTGATGATTATCTGATTTTTGCACCATATGCACAGCTTTTAATATTGAACCTTTTAAAAATCAGATGCCAGAACGATTTTATCAATACAGCTATTCTAATTGTGAAGACAGAGCTGATTATGACAGCGATCACGTTTCCACTTAAAAGCATTACTCATATTCAAAGACCAGACAGTTCAGATTTCAAATCTTGGCCTTCGGGACATACAGCCCAGGCTTTTGCAGCAGCAACAATTGTTCACAAAGAATTCAGATACAAAAGCCAATGGTATGGAGTTGGTGCTTATACAATAGCTACGGCTGTTGGCTTTTTTCGTATGGCAAACAACAAACATTGGTTGTCCGATGTCCTTGCTGGTGCAGGATTTGGAATTCTTTCAGCTCAAATAGCATACCTTACCCATCAAAACAGGTGGGGAAGAAAAACTCAATGTCTAATGCCTACTTACTATAATGGTGCTATGGGAGTATCTTATCAGCTTACGTTTTAGGACTTACTGTATTTTTCCCTATAGAAATCTTCCATCTTCATGGCATATTTGGAATACTTAATGGAATACCCATATTTTTTAGCATAAACATGGGTAAACTCAGCTCCAAAAAATAAGATGAGTGAAGAATAAGAAACCCAGATCATAATTAATATCAAAGATCCAGCAGCACCATAGGCTGATGCAGGGTTCATATGAACAAAATAAAAGCCCATAGCCAGCTTTCCAATAACAAAGAGGAAGGAAGTTAAGGCTGCTCCGAACCATACACTCCCCCAGGCTATTTTTACATCCGGTAAATATTTATAGATAATAGCAAACAATAAAGTAATGATACCGAATGATACCAGGAAATTTATAATAAAAAACCAGGAAACTATATAATCAGGTAAATGCTGATTGAGCCAGGTACTGAATGCATTGAGAGCTGTGGTTATCAATATAAAAGCAAACATCAGCACGCCGATAAAAATAATGATGGCAAAAGAAGTAACCCTGCTCATGATATATTTTAATATTCCACTTTTCGGATTAACCCTTACTTCCCACACTTTATTAATTGATTTCTGAAGTGCGATAAATACGCCTGTAGCTCCAAAAATCAAAGTACCCAAACCAACAAAAGCTGTAAATCTTGAACTTGATTTCAGACTTGCATTAGCAACTATTCCCTGAATAATACTGCCAGCCTCGTACCCAAGTATTTGGCCAAGTTCAAAAGCAATTTTACCTTCAACCGCATCTTTTCCAAAAATAATTCCAGCAGTATTGATAACAATAAGTAATAAAGCTGGCAATGATAGAATAGCATAATAAGCAACTGATGCACTCATCTCAAAAGGATCATCTTTTATCCATTCTTTATAGGTTTGTGAAAAAAGATATAAAATATCTTTGGCAACTTTTTTAAACTTCATCAGGGATTTATTAAAGGCAAGAAAATTAAAAAAAATCTAGCACAAAAATGAACTTATATGAGAAGAAAAAGAGTAGGAAGCTTTTCCTACTCTGTTAATTCTTTCTCCTTCTCTTCTTCGGACAAAACGCTTTCCGCGTCCTTAATATTAATCTCTTTTAGAAGCTCTTCTTCCAATATAGAAGCCCAGGTGTTCAGATATAAAATTACATCCTCTCTCTTGTCTCTTTTAAGATAAACATTCTCTCCCATTCTCATCAATATCCTTCTATCTGTAAGATTTTCCAGATTTGCAAAATCATCCAGAATAAGACCTGCATCAAGCATTATTGCTATGACTTCATCAATTTCATAACCACTTTCTTTTCTGAATAAACGAGATAGCATGTCCCAGTCACCGTGCTTCTTTATGCCAAACTTCGTGATTTGCTTTTTATCTAACCCTGTGAGAACCTGAGCCAAATTACCACAGTTGCATGATCCAATATCTTTCCAGTTATAGTTGGTTTTACTTCCAATCTGTTTTGCTGCAGTCCTAAGGGCTTCGATTAATCTTAAACTAGGTCTAGCCATAACTTTAATGTTTTTAATGGAACATCTTATTATATAAATAAGCATTTTTTGCCTCATTATGTTTCAGTTCAGGCAAACCTTTGTTTGAGAATATATTTGGAAGTAGTTAGTTGGATGAAGTTGCTGGTTTTAAGTTTAATATACTCAGTACTTTCTCTTCTGTAAGGGGCTTAACGAAATAATTGGTTATACCAAACTCTTTCTTTAATCGCTCTTCATCCCTCGGGTTATTCGATGAAGAAAGAACAACTATTTTTACATTATTTTTATTGTCAAAAATTAATTTATCAAAAGATTCCAGAAACTCATATCCATCAATCACAGGCATATTCAGATCTAATAAAATAAGTTCTGGACAAATGCCCTTTTCATCGTAGATGGTAATAAATTTTAATCCATCTATGCCGTTTTTTACCACTTTGATTTCGCTCGCTACACCCATTCTTTTCAATAAAGTTTCATTGATAAAATTGCTAATCTCATCGTCATCGATTAGCAATATGCAATTAATTTTTTTCATACAATTTTAAAAAAGTAGTATAAATAATTGTTTTGTGGTTAAAAGGTTTGAAAGATTTATTGATAAAGGCAAATAAAAGTTCCGCGGCAAGAACAGTTATTAATTACCTTTAAATTCATTTCGTAATTTTAAAGAAAAATACATAGAATGATCGAAGTCTCAAAAAAAACTTCTGTACCAGGTCAAAAAATCATCATTGGAAGTCTCTTTTCAAACCTTTTTTTGGGTCTTATCAAACTTTTAACGGGTATATTCGGAAATTCTTTCGCACTGATTGCCGACTCTATTGAATCTTTTTCTGATGTAATAAGCTCGATGATTCTTTTCATAGGATTAAAAGTGTCAGTTAAAGAACGTGATGAAAACCACCCTTACGGACATGGAAAGGCTGAACCAATTGCATCAATTATTCTTACATTTTTACTTTATGCAGCAGCAATATTTATAATCATAGAAAGCATCCACAACATTCGCACACCTCATAAAGCTCCTGCTCCATTTACATTGATTTTGCTTGGTGCCATTATATTTGTAAAAGAAATTCTATTCAGATTTGTCAGCAAGGCAGGAGAAACACATCAAAGCTCAGCAATGAAAGCAGAGGCATGGCACCACAGAAGTGATGCTTTATCTTCCCTGGCTGCCTTCTTTGGTATTACAATTGCCATCATTGGAGGAGAGGGCTATGAAAGTGCTGATGACTGGGCAGCTCTTGTGGCTTCTGCTCTGGTTATATATAATGCCTGGTCAATTATGAAATCTGCTATGAATGAATTGATGGATGTTGCCCCTGACCCTTCTGTAGCTGAACAAGTAAAGGACATTGCCAGAAAAGTGCCGGGAGTAGTTCAGCTAGATAAATGTCTTGTAAGAAAAATGGGATTTGACTTTTATGTGGATCTACATGTAATGGTTAATGGAGACATTTCTGTAAAAGAAGGTCACAAACTTGCACATGATGTTAAGAATCAACTGTTAAAAGACCTACCAAAAGTTAAAGACGTGCTTATTCATATTGAACCAGCGGATTAAGTTGTAAGTCTTAAGTGAAAAGTTTTTTTTATAACTTATTACATACAACTTAAAACTAAAAAAAGCCGGCATAGAGGGATGCCGGCTTTATAGAGGGTGTTGGTGGGATAAGCCATTGGCTTATTGTATTTCAAAGTAACTTAAAAATTCTGAAGCAATTCTGAACTTCTCATTCCACACTTAATACTACTAATCAAAACATTACGATAAAAAATTATTATTTTCGGGATAAAAGGTTATTATTTTTATCTTTGCTGTTTATTTTGAAAAAATGGAATTAAACACATTGACAGCGATCTCGCCTATTGATGGCAGATACAGAAATCAGGTTAAAAATCTAGCTCCTTATTATTCAGAATTTGGCTTAATCAAATACAGGATTCAAGTGGAAATTGAATATTTTATTGCGCTGGCAGAATTACCCCTTCCAGGGCTTGAATCCTTTAGCAAAAGCCTGTATCCATCTTTAAGGAACATATATTTAAATTTTACCGAAAAGCAGGCACAGGAAATCAAGGAAATAGAAAAGAAAACCAACCATGATGTCAAAGCTGTAGAATATTTTATAAAAGCTGCATTTGATAAGTTAAATATTCCTCAATACAGCGAATTCATTCACTTCGGATTAACTTCCCAGGATATCAATAACACCGCAATTCCAATGTTGCTAAAAGATTCTGTTCAGGAAGAGATTTTACCACTGGTATACCTGCTCCAGAACGCCTTAATTGGAATTGCAAAAGAATGGAAAGGGATAGCAATGCTTGCCAAAACACACGGTCAACCTGCATCGCCAACTACCCTGGGGAAAGAATTAATGGTTTTTGTTGAAAGAGTTAACAATCAACTTGAGCTCTTAAAAAACATTCCATATTCAGCCAAATTTGGAGGAGCAACAGGAAACTTTAACGCTCATTTTTCTGCCTATCCGGAAATTGACTGGATAGAATTCGCTAATGAATTTCTGAACACTCAGTTAGGCTTGCACAGAAGTCAGTTTACTACTCAGATTGAACACTACGATAACCTGGCTGCTCTGTTTGACAATCTGAAAAGAATCAATACAATTCTGATAGATCTTGACAGAGATATGTGGCAATACATTTCTATGGAATACTTTAAGCAGAAAATAAAGGAAGGCGAAATTGGTTCTTCTGCTATGCCGCATAAAGTAAACCCTATAGATTTTGAAAATTCTGAAGGTAACCTTGGTATTGCTAATGCCATATTTGAACATCTTTCATCTAAACTGCCAATATCAAGATTACAAAGAGATTTGACCGATTCAACTGTCCTCAGAAATATTGGGGTGCCTATCACTCATATGTATATTGCTATTAAATCTTTATTAAAGGGGCTTGAAAAAATTGAGCTAAATAAAGCTGCAATTGATAAAGATCTTGAAAACAACTGGGTCGTTATTGCAGAAGGAATTCAAACAATTTTAAGAAGAGTAGGATATCCAAAACCTTACGAAGCTTTAAAAGACCTGACCAGACAAAACAAGAAAATAACCCGAGAAATCTTTGAAGCATTTATTGAAACACTTAACGTTTCTCCATCAGTAAAGGCCGAATTAAAAACTCTTACTCCATATACCTATACTGGAGTTAAATTTGAATATTAATATTATAATAAGCTGGTAGAAGCAGAACACCTACCCTGCCTTTACCAGCTTATTTTTCTTAATAAGAATATCTTCATTCTCTACTTTTTTAACCTTTACATCACCGTCTTTGTGTAGTAGATAGACATCAATTTCATTATTTAAATTTCGTCTTATCTGAATCACTACTCTTGTATTATTCACCTCTAAATTAGTGATCGTAAGTTCATTAATAAATGAAGGTAATGTTGGATTCACAAAATTGATAGTATTTTCTTTTGCATTAATTTCAATTCCCAAAGAAGCTTGTAGCAAAAAATAAACTGAAGTTACTGCCCAGGCCTGAGGTGAGCAAGCAACAGGATATGCCGTAGGACCTTCGTTCTTTCTTTTTTCAAAGCCACAAAACAACTCAGGTAATCTTTGCAATTCAACAAAAGTAGTTACATCAAACATCCCCTTAAGAACCTTGTGTACTTCTTCATAAAAACCATACCTATAGAGCCCATACGCAATCAAAGAATTATCATGAGGCCAGATTGATCCATTATGATAAGACATAGGATTATATCTGAATTCGTCAGAAGCAATAGTTCTTATGCCCCAGCCTGAAAACATCTTATCATTGAGAAGTGTACAAGCAAGTTGTTCTGCATGTTCTTTTTGGGCTATGCCAGAAAAGAGACAGTGACCTGCATTGCTTGATACAACATCACATGGATTCTTTTGCCCATCTAAGGCAATGTAATAGCACTTTTTCTCTTCTGACCAAAAGGATCTCGCAAACTTTTCCTTTAGTTCATTAGCTTGAAGACTTAGTTCTTCAGCTTTTTCCTCCATTCCGAGTTCTCTTGCTATCATACTTGCACTTATCTTGGCATCGTATACATATCCTTGTACCTCACATAAAGCAATAGGCCCTTTAGCCAGTTTTCCGTTTGAATAAAATATGGAATCATGAGAATCTTTCCATCCCTGATTATTGAGTCCGCTTTCAGATTTTTTCTGATATTCAACAAATCCGTCGCCGTCAATATCTCCAAAATTATCGATCCATTTCAATGCAGCTTCAATATTAGACCAGATATGCCGAAGAGTTTCAAGGTCATTTGTCCTTTGAAGATAGGCTCCTGCCAACGCCACAAAAAGTGGGGTTGCATCTATAGTTCCATAGTACAACTTAAATGGAATTTCACCAAGCTCAGCCATTTCTCCACCTCTTTTCTCATGGAAAATCTTACCGGGTTCTGCATCCTGAAAACTATTCTCGGAATCTGCCTGTGTGGCTGCAAGATACTTTAATACTCCTTTGGTTATATCAGGATTTAACCATAAACATTGCCAGGCTGTTATAATACCATCCCTGCCGAAAGGTGTACTATACCATGGAATCCCTGCATATGGATATATGCCATATTCAGTATTAGAAATCATAGTGATCAGATCAGATTTTGATCTGTGCAACCATTCGTTAAACTGTTCATTGGAGCTCAACAATTCGCAGGATTCCTCTTTAACTTTTTCAAGTGTTTTTATAACCTGATTATATGCATCTTCATATTTCAGAATCTGTGTTTCTTTTTTCCCAATTTCACAGGCTACTGCAAAAGATATGTAATCACATGCCTTAGGTGCTAATTGAATTTTATAGAATACTTTTTTACTTTCAATAGAAAAAGGAGCTTCTTCAAATTTTATTCTTGTTTTTCTGGACACATTATCCAAACCTTTATAGCTAAGAATTATCTGATCTTCCAGGTATTTAGGAGTAGCTTTTCTTCCCGCTTTTTTTCTTGATAAACCCCTGACCTCAAAAATATCTTTAAAATCTGAGTCAAAACTCAACGACAGATTAAATGACAGAGGCTCCATTCCAAAATTGCATAATCGTATTTTCTCATAGCAAACGTTGTTGTATACAAATTTTGCCCGGTGAATATGCAGTGAACCTTTTTCAGCTATGGAACCATTTTTATTCAAATAGTCAGAATTGGTTAAGTCTACTGTCATCAACTCATTTTCTTCCTTCAAACTTGAACTCAGAAGTAAAGGTCTGTGCCCTTCAATGAGCATTTCCAGTTTACTTAAAAATCTTGTTCCTTCACAAAATAATCCCTGTGCACCATGCCCTATCGGAAACACATCACCATATCGATCAAAGACCCCAAACATATCCTCATGCTTGAGCACCATTATCCTGTCATCGGCCAGAGAGGAAGAAGCAAGAATAAAATATTGATTTTTATACTTGATATAACTTCCCATGCCTAAACATTTTTATATACAAATTTAATATTCGACATACTTTTGGTTTTGATCAACTGGTCATAAACCTCTACATAATCCCTGGTCATTCTCTCTGCTGAAAATTTATTATCGAAACAAGCACGAACTTTAGCTCTGTCAAGGTTTTTAACATCCTCTATACAACAAAGTGCTTCTTCCATACTTTCTACAATTCTTCCGGACACTCCATCTTCTATAATTTCCGGAACACTTCCATTTCTCCAGGCTATTACTGGAGTGCCACAGGCTATAGATTCTATCATAACCAGACCAAATGGTTCTGGCCAATCTATCAGAAAAACAAGAGCAATTGCGTTTTCAAGGAATTCCTGCTTTTCTTTTTCACTAACCTCTCCAACATATTCCACCAGAGGGTGATTGAGCATTGGTTTTATAGTTGTCTCAAAGTATTCATGATCTTTGGTGTCAACTTTGGCTGCTAGTTTAATTGGAATACCTGCATCAATGGCCAATTGTATAGCTCTCTCCGGTCTCTTTTCCGGTGAAAATCTTCCTAAAAATGCCAGATATTTACCTTCTCCGTAACTTCCTTTATAAAGGTTTGAAGGAAGCCCATGATATACGGTTTCTATCCAGTTTGCTTCAGGAAGTGGTTTTCTTTGAAAATCAGAAATAGAAACCACTGGTATTTCTTTGTATTCTTTGTATAATGGAATAAGATCAGGCATATCAAGCCTTCCATGCAAAGTGCTGATATGAGGTGTAAGCATTCTCCTTGAAAGTGGGAAATGCAGGTAATCAATGTGAAAATGTATTATATCAAAATTATCAACTTCCCTCTGCACCATTTCCATAAGTGTGAAGTGGTGTGCGAGTGGATCCATACTCTCGCTATCCAGTCTTAAAGCTTTGTTACAGGGAGCTATTAGTTTAGCATTGGTTTCAGAATCTCCTGAAGCAAACAATGTTACCTCATGCCCCTGCTTTACCAATTCCTCTGTCAGATAAGAAACAATTCTTTCAGTCCCGCCATATAATTTAGGTGGTACGCTTTCAAAAAGCGGACTCACTTGTGCTATCCTCATAGTTTTTTATCATAATACTATAAGATTAACCATGGCCCATTTCGAAAGTTTTTCTTTTCAATTTTCTTAGGATAAAGGGCAAAATATCAGCTATCTTTGGAGCTAATTTGGCATTAGTTTAAATGAAAAAGTTAATAAGTCTGGTCATCAGAAAAATTCCCAGGAAATATTTGCAAATAATAAGTCCGCTAGCACTAAAGGTTATTGCTCTTTTTTACGCAGGGAATAATGTAGAATGTCCGATTTCAGGAAAAACATATAGAAAATTCCTTCCTTATGGGAGAATTCCAAGACCTAACGCCCTTGCTCCTGACAGCCTTTCTCTTGAAAGACATCGTTTAATGTGGTTATATCTAAAGAATAAAACCAATTTTTTTACAGCTCAGCTAAAGGTATTACACATAGCTCCGGAACACTGCTTTATTCATCGTTTTGAAGCACTTAAAAATCTAGATTATATCACGGCAGATCTTGAATCTCCATTGGCTAAGGTTAAAATGGATATACATCAGATTCCGTTTGAAGCCAATACTTTTGACGTAGCTTTCTGCAATCACGTAATGGAACATGTTGATAGTGATATTAAAGCTATGAGTGAAATTTACAGAGTATTAAAGCCTGGGGGATGGGCAATCATTCAATCACCTCTTGATCTCAGCCGCGAAACTACTTTTGAAGATTTTTCCATAACTGACCCTGCAGACAGAGAAAAAATATTCGGACAAAATGATCATGTCAGAGTTTATGGGAAAGACTATAAAAAACGTCTTGAACAAGGTGGATTTACAGTTATTGAGGATGAGTATGTAATGCAGCTTGATCCTAAAATTGTAGCGAGATATGCTTTACCAAAAGAAGAAATTATATATCTGTGTAAAAAGTAAGCTTATTTCTTCACTTTAAATAACTCTCTTTTAAGTTCTGTTAAAAAACCGACACCATAGCCCGTAAGCTGTGTAAAGACAGCACCTACACTGAGAAATCCAATTTTAAAACTCTTGTTTTTAACTGTTGCATCTATCAGGATTAGTAACGAATACAATAGCAATATTCCTGAACATAAATAGAATAATGTACTGCTAAAGATTGTGGAAATTATAGTGAATGCACAGAACAAAGTGAATGCTGCAGGCATAAAATGAATCGGTTTTAACTCCGAAGGAAAAAATCTGTAAATATTTATTCTTGCTCTTCCGAAAAAATGTAGTTGCTTAAAGAAATGACTAAAGTTTGTTCTTCTTTTATGATAAACAAAAGCGTTTTCTACAAGCCCAGATTTAAATCCGCTATTTATTATTCTGATACTAAATTCGATATCTTCTCCCATCCTGGTAATGATATATCCTCTGGTTTTCTCAAAAACCCGTCTGGATATTCCCATATTAAAACTTCTTGGATGGAAGACACCAACACTTTTCTTATTCCCTCTTATTCCACCCGTCGTAAACAGTGAAGTCATTGAATAACTAATGGCCTTCTGTATATCTGAAAATGAAGGATGGCTTTTATCAGGACCACCAAATGCGTCTAAGTATTTTTCATTTAAAGCTTTTTCAAGCTCTTCAAAATAGTTAGGCGGGATTATACAGTCAGAATCAAAAACTATAAAGTAATCACCTTTTGCTCTTTCGTATCCATAATTTCTGGAAAACCCCTGACCTGTATTTTCTTTAAAGTAATAAGTTATATCTAGTTGTCCTTTGAACGAATTGACTATTTCCTCGCATTTTATTGAAGAGCCGTCTTCCACAATAACAACATCAAAATTCCTGTAAGTCTGTTTGGTCAGACTTTCCAAAAGTTCTTTAATTTCATCGGGACGGTTGTAGATTGGAATAACTACAGAATACCTTCTCATGCAATATCTCCGACTTTATCAAGAACTATATAATCAGATCTTTTATGAGAGTTCATTGTAAGGATTTCTCCGATAAAACCTGCTAAAAATAATTGCACACCAGTAATTATAGCTACTAAAGCTAAATAAAACCAGGTATTATTAACTACATCTCGACCTTTAATGCCCATTGAAAGATTGTAAATCTTATCCGCAAGCAGATAAAAAGTAGTAAAAAAACCGAAGATGAAGGACAAGGTACCTAAAGAGCCAAAAAAATGCATTGGTCTTTTTTTGAATTTTGTTACAAAGGTTATTGATAACAAGTCCAGGAAACCATATAAGAAGCGTTCCAAACCAAATTTTGTAGTTCCATATTTTCTTGCCTGATGCTGAACTACCTTTTCCCCTATTTTACCAAAACCATTTCTCTTGGCTATTACAGGAATATAGCGATGCATCTCTCCATAAATTTCAAGGTTTTTGATCACCTGGTATTTGTAGGCTTTCAAACCACAGTTAAAATCATGAAGTTTAATCCCTGATATACTACTGGTAACTCCATTAAACAACTTGGTAGGTATAGTTTTAGAAATCGGATCAAATCGCTTCTTTTTCCAACCAGAAACAAGATCAAATCCCTGATTTTTGATCATATCATACAGTTCAGGAATTTCTTCAGGGCTATCCTGTAAGTCTGCATCCATGGTAATCACAACTTCCCCCTGGGCATTATGAAATCCCTGATTCAAAGCTGCACTTTTACCATAATTCCTACTAAATCTGATCCCCTTAATATAAGGATTCTCATTGTTTAATTTTTCAATGACATCCCATGATTCATCTGTACTGCCATCATCCACAAGGATAACTTCATATTTGAAATGATTCTTATCCATTACTCTACTTATCCATTGAGTAAGTTCGGGTAAGGATTCTGCCTCATTCAGCAAAGGCACTACAACAGATATGTCTGGTCTTAGAGAGGCCATCTTAATTATTAATAAAATACATTCCTTTGTTAACTACAGCCAAAGGTTTCCCTTTGAACTTCCAACCAACAAATGGGGTATTTTTAGATTTAGATTTGATATCATTTTTGGTAAACTCCCACTCCTTTTCTGAATCAAAAATGGTGATTTCAGCAAGTTCGCCTTCTTTTATAACAGGCTGGGGTAAACCCAGAATTCTGCGCGGCGCATAGGATATCTTATCAAGAAGAGTTTCAAGAGAAATGTCTCTTTTAATTGTATTTACAATGGAAAACACAGATTCTAATCCAATCATTCCAAACTCTGCAAGATCAAATTCCAAATTTTTGCTTTCTTCATCCTGAGGATTATGGTCTGATACAATAGCATCTATAACTCCTTCTTTCAAATAATTCCAAAAAGCATCAACATCTTCTCTGGATCTCAAGGGAGGATTTACCTTTAAATTTGTATCAAAGGAAGTGAGTAAGGTATCATCAAGAGCGAGATTATACGCTGTAATATCAGAAGTTACATTCAGACCTTCCGCTTTAGCTTCTTTAATAAGTTCAAAAGAACGAGGACTGCTAACATGAGAAAAATGAATCTTTCCTCCGGTATATCTTAATATTTGAAGATCTCTTTCAACAATTATCTCTTCAGCCAATTTGGGAAGCCCCTTTAATCCCAAAAGTGTACTGGTTAAGCCTTCATTCATCTGACCATACATAGAAACAAATTTATCCTCTGCATGAACAAGCAATAATCCATTAAATGCCTGAAGATATTGAAGTGTTTTCAGTAGGACATCCGAATGCCAGATTGGTTTATTCCCATCAGAAAAAGCAATTGCTCCTGCCTTATGCAAATCAATCATTTCAGTGATTTCTTCGCCCTTATTGTCCACTGTAACAGCTGCAACAGGGTAAACAGAAGTTATTTTATTTGCAGATCTGTTAGAAATATATTCAACCAAATCTTTAGTTTGTAAAACCGGCTTGGTATTCGGCATACAAACCATACCTGTAAATCCACCGGAAGCTGCTGCTCTAGTAGCTGAATGAATATCTTCTTTATGTTCACTTCCTGGATCTTTTATAGAGGCCCTTAAATCGAACCACCCAGGAGAAACTTTTAAATTGGGGCTTTCAAGCACAATATCAGCAGTCTCTTCAAAATCTCCAATCTTCTCAATTTTACCATCAACAATAATTATATTCTTTTTCTGAAAATGATAAGGTGAATATTTATCTAATATTTCAGCAGATTTTAAGAGAATTTTCATTTTAAAAGAAGCGAATCAATAAAATTTCTGTGAGTAAAAACAACAGGCACAAAATTAAACAATATTTCCAAAGAGGCCTTCCCTGATCTTCATTTTTAAAATCTTTGAGGAAAGAATCAGTATTTTCTAAAGGAAGAATTTTAACATTCGGATGTGCACCCTGAACTTTCTTTAATTCTTCGATTGAATAAAAGTCCATAATAGACTCATTTTTACCAAAATTTAAAGCAACAATCCTTTCTGTTTGTCCCTGCTTATTTATAAGAGAATAAAATCCGGGTCCCATTTCCCTTTCTGGTATTTCTATCATGAGCTGTTTACCCGAAACTCTTTGATCTGGAATAAATTTAATTCCATTACCTTCTAGAGTAAAAATATTTTCAGCACGAGGATCTGTTAATTCAACAGTAAAGTTTTTGTCCTGAAAGCTATATCCCAACTTTTCATATGATGAAAAACTATCAAATCCAATTTTGTATAAAACAGGAACGAATAATGCATGCCTTGGAAAATTTGTATAACCTGAATTAAAAGGTGCTGAGAATAAAAATAATTTACCTTTACCGGAAGGGAACTCCGACAAGAAAGATCTGCCATTCTTAAATTTCAATAACCCGTTTGATTGATTTTTAGAAAACAAGATAGGAAAAGCATAGGGCATGGAAATGTTTTGATCCTTTTTCTCAAATATATTTTTAAAAAATGGATTGTTAAAGTCAGGAGGAACTAAAGTATACCCCCCCTTATCTCCTAAAGTATCTGCTGCATAAGACTCAACTTGAGAAATATTTAATTTCTTTAATAAATCATTTAAGTTGTTTATATCAGTAGCTTTGGCAGGCACATAGATAAGTTCACCACCTTTCTTGACAAATTCCGAAATGGACTCAGAAAGAGATGCCGGAATGTTTTTTACAGCATTAATGACTATTAAATTAGAAACAGGAACTGAAGAATAATCAAGACTTCCTGACGTAGTTGAAGTAACAACAAAAATATCTTCATTACTAAATAAATTTCTCAAATAGGCACTATTCCCATCATCCACTAACAAAACTTTAACCTTTGGACTTGGATTGATTGTAAAAAAATATTGATTATCGAAAGAAATAGGGCTGTCATCAATAGAAAGAATGCATTTCTTAACTGAATTTCCAGTGATGTTAAAAGGTATTTTCACAACTTTAGAAACGCCATTACTCACCTCTGCTACTGCAGAGCTAACCTGAATCCCATCAATGCTAAGTTTCAAATTAACCTCTTTATTATCTTCACTTCCGTGATAATTGAGTTTTACATTAATCTCATTATTCTGGTTCACTTTTACATAAGGAGTCCCCAACCAAACGGAATCAATGTAAACGTTGGATACATTTTTATTTTGTACCGGGATCCAATAGTACTCAGATAAAGAATCCAATACTAAATTCTCCAATGATCCCATAGTTGATTTCTGAAAATCAGAAAACCAATAATAACTATTAACTGACTTACTTTCTACATCACCCAAATTTTTAAACCTGTTATTAACCTCATCAGCACACCGGTATTCGTTAGAAAATCTTAACTCAGACAACCTCTCACTAAACCTATCTTTGTTCCTTTTATAAAGGTCTCTTCCCTCAAAATTATTTGTCAATAGAACGTAATTTGTAGACGCAGAATTAAGATCTATTAGCGACAATAATGATTTTGTCACAACATCCAGCGCTTTACCATCCTCCAACTCATTTTCCATACTGAAGGAATTATCCAGGTAAACTCCAACATTACTTTTAGACTTAGCCCCAATTCCACTTCCCTGAATGATAGGCTGAGCAAAAGCTAATACAAGAAAAAGGATAAACAATATCCTGCTTAACAGTATAAGTATTTGCTTTAACTTAAATCGCGTAGATGTAGACTCTTTTACTACTTCCAGAAAAGAAACGTTGGTAAATAATACCTTAACTGGACGTTGAAAATTAAACAGGTGTATAATTACCGGGATTAATATGGCCGATAATGCGAACAAAAAAGAAGGATATAGAAAATTCATTAATTCAAAACAAGAAATCAGGTTTCAATGCTGTAATATAAAAATTAAATTTTCAATTTGACTAAATGAATAGAAGCAAATATGAATTAAATCTAAAACGATAACACTAAAAAAATAAATATATAAATAACAATTTGTTTATGCTGTTAAACTAATAGTAAATTCCTAAAAACAAAAAAAAAGCTCTGAACAGATATCAGAGCTTTCTAATAATAAGGTTGGCGACTACCTACTCTCCCGGGTGTTATCCTAGTACCATCAGCGCCACGGGGCTTAACTTCTCTGTTCGGAATGGGAAGAG
>JAEYZG010000045.1 GCA_023428135.1 Bacteroidota bacterium
GCGAAGAACTAAGCCAAGGTTACATCTCTTTCTCCATTGATCTGAAAGACGGACTGGAAGATCAAACTACCATATCCAACGGAGCGGCCATTTATTTTGACTACAATGAACCTGTTATCACCAACAGGGCCACGACTCTTATCAGTTCTGAAGAAGAAACAGAAACCTATAAAGAATCCATTCCAACAGGAACTCAAAAAGCTTCTTCCAATCATTCCATCATTCTGTTCCCCAACCCTATCACAGAATCTTCTGTCATAAGAATTGCCCCTGCTTTGAACACTTTCAAAACAGCTGTCTATGATTCGAAAGGAATTAAACTTCTTGAAAAAGATGGATCCGGAGATGAAGTTTCAATTCACAGAAATGAGTTGAAGTCTGGGATTTATTTCTATCATATATACACAGAGAACCAGGAAATTGGGAAGGGCAGTTTTCTGGTGAGATAGATTATTGAGAGGAAAGCGGAAGGCTTAAAGCTGAAAGTATATAGAAAACCCTGACGACATAATCGTTGGGGTTTTCTGTTCCGACCATACAAAATACTATATTTCAAAAACTTACAATAAAAATAAACTCTATAAATAAAGCTCTTCCAAAGATTTTTTTATTTTCCGGTAATTCTCAGTATATTTGCGGTCTTAAAAATTATCATTTTACATAAAAGTAATTATGGAATTAAAAAACTACGAGACGGTATTCATTTTAACTCCCGTTTTGTCTGAAGCTCAGATGAAGGATACCGTAGAGAAATTTAAGCAGGTTCTGAAAGATCAGGGTGCTCAAATTATTAACGAGGAGAACTGGGGTCTGAAAAAGCTAGCTTACCCTATTAACCACAAAACAACAGGTTTCTACACGCTTATCGAATTCAACGCGAAACCTACTACAATCAACACTTTGGAGATTGAGTACAAACGTGATGAGAGAGTGATGAGATTCTTAACTGTATCTCTTGACAAACACGCTGTTGCTTACAACAACAAGAGAAGAAAAGGTGAATTTAAGAAATCAGCTGAAAAACAGGAGGAAAAAGCATAATGACACTAGTAAACGAACCCGTAAACAGAGTTGAGAATCGCAAAAAGTACTGCAGATTCAAAAAGCTAGGCATCAAATACATCGATTATAAAGATGCTAACTTCCTTCTTAAATTTGTAAACGAGCAAGGTAAAATTTTACCAAGAAGGTTAACTGGTACTAGTCTTAAGTTTCAAAGAAAAGTTTCTCAGGCAGTTAAAAGAGCAAGACATCTTGCTTTACTACCTTACGTAACTGATTCACTAAAATAATCTCTTGGATCCATGGAAGTAATATTAAAAGAAGATATAAAAGGATTAGGTTACAAAAATGACCTTGTTAAGGTTAGACCTGGTCACGGCAGAAATTTCCTTATCCCAAAAGGACTTGCTGTAATTGCTAGCGAAAGCAACAAAAAAATGCTTCAGGAAAACCTGAAACAAGCTGCTCACAAAGCTGAGAAAATTAAAAAAGACGCTATCGCGCTTTCTGAAAAAATCGGTGCTTTGGTTCTTACTATCCCTGCAAAAGTAGGTGAAAGCGGAAAAATCTTCGGAGCTGTTACAGTTCTTCAGGTTTCTGATGCTTTGAAAGACAAAGGTTTTGCTGTAGACAGAAAGAAAATCACTTTCAAATCTGAAGTTAAAGAAGTTGGAGAATATACTGCAATACTTGACCTTCATAAAGAAGTGAAACATGAAGTAAAATTCAAAGTTGTTGCTGGTTAAGCACTTACTTTAAATATTTTAAAATCCCGGGTAGTGCTATCCGGGATTTTTTATTTTTATACAACTATGAATCTAAGAACTGAATTAACGATAGAAAATAAGGGATTCTCACTCTCCTATCAGTCAAACATCCTTACAGCTGGCTCTTGCTTTGCTGAGGTGATTGGGAATAAACTAAAAACCGCCAAATTTTCTAGTCTTGCCAATCCCTTTGGGACTATTTTTAACCCCCTATCACTTTTCTCTTTACTCCAAAACTCTATTAACAATCAATACTTAAGTCAAGATTACTTTATTCAGCATGACGATATATGGTATAACTACGATTTTCATTCAGATCTCTCTGCTCCTACTAAAAACGAACTCTGGGATAAAATAAGAGCCCGGATTAATGAGACCAATAACTTTCTTAAAAAAGCAGATTTACTCATTATTACTTTAGGTACTTCTTATATATACAAACTATTGCCCGACAATAAAGCTGTAGCAAATTGTCATAAGAAACCTTCTTCCTATTTCAGTAAATACCTTCTGAAGTCTGAGGAAATCATAGGAGCATTTTCAGAGATCTATCCGCAACTCAAGAAATTCAATCCGGATCTAAAAATTCTTTTAACAGTAAGTCCGGTCAGACATATAAAAGATACCATTACCTTAAATTCTGTCAGTAAGTCCATTTTAAGAGTAGCGGTGCATGAGCTTACGGAAAAATTCAAAGATGTATTTTATTTTCCTGCTTATGAATTGATGATGGATGACCTGCGGGATTATCGATTTTACAAAGATGACCTGATTCACCCTACCTCAATGGCGGAAAATTATATCTGGGAAAAATTTACCGGATGCTACTTTTCCGGGGAAACTTTAACCATTTTACAGGAATGGAACCAGATCCATAAAGCATTAAATCACAAAGCATTTAATCCTTCTTCTGCTGCTCATCAAAAGTTTCTCAGAGATACGATCAATAAGCTGAAAAAATTTAAAAGTCAGTTTTCAGTAGAGGCTGAAATCAAGGCTTTGGAAAAAGAGCTTTTATGACCCGTTTTCCTTTTTATTTTTGTTAATAAATAAAAGCCATACGGATATGCAGGGAAATACAACAACTAAAAAAGCCAATAAGCTGCTAAATGAAAGTAGTCCTTATTTGAAGCAACATGCATACAATCCTGTAGAATGGCAACCCTGGGGAAATGAAGCGCTGGAGCAGGCGAAAAAAGAAGATAAACCTATAATAGTCAGCATCGGATATTCATCATGCCACTGGTGCCATGTGATGGAAAGAGAATCGTTTGAAGATGACGGTGTAGCTGAAATCATGAATGCCGGATTCGTCAATATCAAAGTTGACCGTGAAGAGAGACCGGATCTGGATCATATCTACATGGAAGCAATCCAGCAGATGAATCTGGGTGGAGGCTGGCCGCTAAACGTATTCCTTACTCCTGATGCCAAGCCTTTTTTCGGCGGTACTTATTTTCCTCGCGAACAATGGAAGCATGTTCTGAATGAAGTTATCAAAGCCTTTCAAAGCCAAAGAAAGGCGTTGGAAGATTCCGCAGAATCCTTTACCAATTCTTTAAATGCTTCTGAACTTCAAAAATATGGTCTGACAGAGAATCAAACTGATTTCACCATAGATGACCTGAATACAGGTTACAAAGCCATGTCAGCTCAGTTCGACACTACCCTTGGGGGAATGGACAAAGAGCCTAAATTTCCGATGCCGACCTTATACTTCTTTTTGCTCAGATACTATCATCTTACCAAGGATGATCTTGCTTTGAGACAACTGGTATTAACATTAGACGAAATGGCCAAAGGCGGTATCTATGACCAAATAGGCGGCGGCTTTGCAAGGTATTCCACAGATGCCGAGTGGTTTGCTCCTCATTTTGAAAAAATGCTGTATGATAATGGATTGCTCATGGCTCTTTTCTCTGAAGCATATACCTTAACAAAGAATCCCAATTATAAAGCAGTAGTAAAAGAAACCTTCGAATGGCTTAAGAGAGAAATGACTTCTCCTGAAGGTGGGTTCTACTCAGCATTAGACGCCGACAGTGAAGGAGAAGAAGGAAAGTTTTATACATGGACTCTGGAGGAAGTTAAAAAACTAATACCTGATGATATTCTTTTATTCAAATCCTACTATAACATCAGTGAAAACGGTAATTGGGAGCATGGTCAAAATATACTATTCAGGGCAGCAACAGATGAGATGATTGCCAAATACTCTGAAAATCCGCTGGATGAGTTGAAATCGACAATTGCAAACTGGAAAAAGATCCTGCTTCAAGCCAGAAGCAAAAGACCTTCGCCAGGCCTTGATGACAAGATCCTTGCAGGCTGGAATGGTATCATGTTAAAAGGCTTAACAGAAGCTTACAGAACTTTTGATGAAGCGGAATATCTTGAACTCGCTCTTGCAAACGCTTCTTTCATAAAAAATAAACTGATCAATAACAAAGTTCTTTTCAGAAACTACAAAGAAGGAAAAGTCAGTCAGGAAGGCTTTCTGGAAGATTATGCCTGGGTGATAGATGCATTTATCTCTCTTTATCAGGCTACATTTGATGAACAATGGCTCACTCTATCAAAGGAATTGACAGAGCATGTGGTAATGCATTTTTATGATGAAAAAGAAAATCTTTTCTATTTCACCTCCGATAATGCTGAGAAATTAATTGCCAGGAAAAAAGAAATTTTTGATAATGTAATTCCTGCATCCAATTCAGTAATGGCCCAAAACCTGCATAAGCTTGGTATCCTACTAGAGAGATCTGATTTGGGCAACCTTGCAAAAAGCATGGCTGCTAATATGAAAAAACTTATAACTACAGATCCTTCATGGGTTTCCAACTGGGCAAGTCTTGTGACTTCCCTGATAGAACCCACTGCCGAGATTGCTATCTCAGGAAGTGATTATCTAAACTTAAGAAAAGAATTTGACAAGACATTTTATCCTAATAAAATCCTTGCCGGAACAGCCTCAAGAAGTGAGTTCCCACTATTGATTGATCGTCCGGCTACGGGAGATCAGACAAGGATATTTGTATGCTACAATAATACCTGCCAATGGCCAGTCACCAGCGTTGACGAAGCCTGGAAGCAGATACATAAAACTATTTAATTAATAAGTGGAGTTTAATAAGGAAAATACAAAAGACCGGCTCTTTGCAGATATTCTGCTTCCTCTGCCTTTACCAAGGCCTTTCACTTATCATATCCCTGATACGGAAAGGGAAAAAGTAAACATTGGTTCAAGAGTGATTGTCCAATTCGGAAAGAAAAGGATCTTAACAGGAATAATAGTTAAAGTACATTCTATTGAACCAGATGTATATGAAGCCAAAGACATTATAGAGATTCTTGATGATACCCCTTCAGTGAATGCCTTTCAGCTTAAGCTTTTTGAGTGGATGGCTGAATATTATATGTGTCATCCGGGAGAAGTATTGAATGCTGCATTACCTTCAGGACTAAAAGTCAGCAGTGAATCAAAAATTCAACTGAACCCTAACTTTGAAGACCTTGAAGAAAAAATTCCTTTTGCTGACAAGGAGCTTCTGATCATTGAAATGCTTGAGAAAAAAGAAGCATTGACATTTGATGAAGTGAGTCTTATCGTTGGTAAAAAAAGCGGTTCCTCTTTAATCAAGTCATTGATTAAGAAAAATCGAATCATCGTTTTTGAAGAGGTAAAAGAAAAATTTACTCCAAAGATTATAAAGAAAGTAAGACTCTGTCCTCCCTATAATCAAAAGGAAAACATGCAGGAGCTCTTCACCAAACTGGAGAAAAAACCTAAGCAAACAGATCTTCTTTTAAAGTATATAAAACTCACCGGATTTCTTGAAAACCCTGACAAGAATTCAAATGGCATTAACAAAAGCCAACTGATAGAAGAAAGCTCTCTATCTCCTTTTACATCTCTTGTGAAGGCAGGAATCTTTGAAGAATATGAAGTAGTTGTTTCAAGATTCGAAGAAGATAGTGAAGAAAGTACTTTCACAGAAGTACGCTTATCTGAAACTCAGCAGAACGCTAAAGATTCCATTCTCGAACAATTCGGAGAAAAAGAAGCTGTACTACTGCATGGTATTACCGGAAGCGGAAAAACAGAGATATACATAGAGCTCATCAAAAATGTATTAAGTGGAGGAAGTCAGGTTTTATACCTTTTACCTGAAATAGCCCTTACTACACAAATCGTACAGCGTTTACGCAAGATTTTCGGAGACAAGATGGGTATTTATCACTCCAAATTTTCGGATAACGAACGAGTAGAAACCTGGAGAGGCATTATCTCCGGAAGGTTCTCCTTCGTTGTAGGAGTAAGAAGCAGCATCTTCCTTCCTTTTGATAATCTTGGTTTGATCATTATAGATGAGGAACATGAAACGTCGTACAAACAGCATGATCCCGCTCCAAGATATCATGCAAGAGATACAGCTCTGATGCTGGCAAGAATGCATCATTCCAAAACTCTATTGGGCTCTGCTACACCTTCTGTTGAATCCTATTTTCAGGCAATGAATAAAAAATGGGGATTGGTGGAAATAACACAACGTTTTGGGAATGCGAAACTTCCTCAGTTGATTGCTGTAGATGTGAGGAAAGAAAAGAGAGACCGAAAACTTCATGGTGACTTTACCAGCCTGTTGACTCAACAAATTGAAAAAAGTCTTCATGAAAGAAATCAGGTTATCCTGTTCCAGAACCGCAGAGGTTATGCCCCTTATATTTCCTGTGAAGATTGCGGACATATTCCTAAATGCGATAATTGCGCTGTAAGTCTCACCTATCACCTCTATCACAAAGAGCTGAGATGCCATTATTGCGGAAGTCATGAAAGCATTCCTACACGCTGTGAAGCCTGCGGATCCAATAAAATAAAGACCGTCGGACTGGGTACTGAAAAAATAGAAGATGACATCAAATTGCTGTTTCCGGAGGCTACTACCCAGAGAATGGACCTGGATGCTACCCGTAAAAAGAACAGCTACCAAAAGATCATTGAAGACTTCCAGAACAATAAGATTGACATTCTGGTTGGAACCCAAATGGTAACCAAAGGGCTAGACTTTGACAGAGTAAATCTTGTCGGCATATTGGATGCGGATTCACTCATACACTTCCCTGATTTCAGAGCACATGAGAAAGCTTTTCAAACCTTTACACAAGTAAGCGGACGAGCGGGAAGAAGAGAGAAAGCGGGTACAGTCATTCTCCAAACCTCTTCTATTAACCATCCTGTGATAGGTAAATTGCTTCAGCAGGATTATTCAGGATTCTTCAATACAGAGATTTCAGAAAGGGAAAAATTTCATTACCCTCCCTTCTACAGACTCATAAGCATTACTTTCAAAGATCCCGATGCCACAATTGCTTCCAAAGGCGCTGACAGGCTTTTTGGGAAACTGAAGTATTTTATTCCGAAAGAACAAATCCTTGGTCCTGAACCGCCTTTAATCAACAAAATAAGGAATTACTACCTGGAAGAAATAATCTTGAAATTTGAGAGAAATAAGGCAAACCTTCCTGCAATAAAATTTAAAATCAAGGAAGCCATTGATAAAGTTCTTGCAGAAACTGCATTTAAAAACTCGATTATTGTCTGCGACGTAGACCCTGTTTAAGATTTATTCATTATTTTCGAACTTAGAAAAGAGTATTAAAATATGAAGCTTGCATTAAATATTTCCTTGTGCTGTCTGCTGATGATAGGTCTGGTTTCCTGCTACCAGGAAGCTCAGGATGATACAAAAGAAGTTGTTAAAGACACTGTAGTGATAACACCTAAAGACACTGTAGTGATAGAAGAACCGAAGCAGGAAGAGGTAGAACAGGAAAAAGTGGTTGATCTCGGTTTAACAAAAGATGACAAGAAGAAATTAATGGTAATCAAAGATTTACCGCTTGGAACTCCTTTCAAACAAATCAAAGAATTATTTCCAGCAGTAAAGGATCCCCGTCCTGAAGGCGGAAGCGCAGAACTTGCAAAACAAGGTTATACCGAAGCATCAGTAAAGCTCGATCTTATGGGCAAAAAAGCTGATCTTGAATTTAATATGAAAAACGACACTTTGTACAGCTACTATTTTACGATCTCTGAAGCTGACTACGAAAAAGCTTCTGATATCTACCTGGGAATTCAGCAGTTTTATAACAAAGAGTATGGTCCTTGTAAAGAGGAAAAAGTAGAAGAATACAATCATTATTCAAAATCCTGTATGTGGAATCCAGGTCAATTCAGTGTTGTGATGACAAAAGATATTAACCGAGGAAATATAAGCTGGGGATTTCAGAGACCGGTGGAGTTTTAATGTAGAAGGTTTATCAAACATCCATCAGGGGCAAAATATAAAAGGCACAAATATTTACTACTTGTGCCTTTTATAATAATATTTAAAAACGGCCTTCTACTTCTATTTTTTCAGATTTTTTTTCAACAACCTGTTTAACTGATCAATATTAACATGATAATAATTCCCATACCCTTTTAATCTATGAATAAATAAGAATTTCTTTTCGATAGGATCAAACACGTAATAAAAAGCAGTTTCTTCTTTAGGAATCCCACTAACAGCAGTCATGTAATACACCCCTTTGTTATTTAATATTTCATCTTTCGTTAAGTTATTAAAATTCACAAGCCTAAAATCAGAATCATATATTTTCTTTATATCTGCCTCAGTCTTCTTATGCAAATATCTGTCATCAATCATTAATGTTTTGTCAATAATAGAAGGATCAGGATTCAACAGTTCTTCTACCTGTCTTCCATCAATTCCAACAAACTTCTGTAGCATAGTTAAAGTCAGCTCAGCAGAAAAGTCTTTATCTCTCATAAACAAGATGGGACATAATGCAATTGTAGTTTTTGTTTTAAGCAGAGATTGTTCTCCCTTTTTATTAATTTCATTACTTAAAAAAAGATACACATTGGAAAGTCCAACAGCAGATTTTTCAGCAAATGTCAGAAAATAATAATTGGAGTTACCCTTGTATTCATCAATATTGTTTTGAACTTCTTTTTGGGAAACTACTTTGAATGGAGTCAACTTCCAAGTGGCCGTTAATGCATTCTTTAACACCTCTGCATTAAACCCCTTGGCAAGATCTTCATTAACAATAGCAATTAATGTTTTCCCTTTTGGGTCAAGTATATCCCTGCGCCCTTCTAACATCCCAAACTGGGAAAATGACTGTGTAACATTGAACATCAGAAACATTAAAAAAGACAGTCTGATTATTTTGTAATTCATATAGATATTAAATTATTTTTCTATCAAAAAAATATATAAAATTTTATTTTACAGCTCCTAACCACAAGAACACAAGTGACTGAACCATTTAACAGTGGGTATTTCTTTCCAATAAAACTTATTACGAAGTTAAGTAAAAAAAAAGTTCTCTATACAACCAATTAACAAAATCCTTTCATGTACTTTTTCGACTGAAATTCAACTTTAACTTTTACTATTTAGCCTTATTTTTAATCACTTTTACATTTATAATCACTGTTAACAATGAAAAATAAATTTACATTGAAATTAAGCCTTGTAAAATTTTCACTTTTACTGTCTTTCGTTTTATTATCACAATCCAAAGGTTATTCTCAAATTTACTATGAAAGGTTTTGTGTTGGTGTCGGGCTTACTCATTTTAAATATGAAGGACATAAGATTAGCTATATCGATTCAAAAGGTTTAGATTCTAATTATGTTTTGGGCAATGCACTTCCTATTACTGCTTATTTCAACTGGAACATTCCAATAATAAACATCAAAAATCATTCAGCAATAGGCATAAATCCTGGTATTACCTTTTCTGCCAATCCATTTACACTTGGATTTTCAACACCTGTTTTTCTATCCTATAAATTTGGAACAGATGCTCAGGTAAAACAGGAAGGATCCAAACTGGGATTTGCTGTAGGATTGGGCTATGCACTTGGAGGATATGCAAGTGAAGATTATGAATTCCTTTTTAAAAAGCCACAGTTAATGGCAGAAATTTCTCTTCAGACAAGAAGCCTTGTCAATAAACTTCGTTTAACCCTTGCTTCGGGTCGCTTCACCTCAAACATTAAACCTAATGAAGATACAGCAGGTGGATATTATGAAATTTCAAGCTACGCCAGTCTTACCTATTTAATGACTTTTGAAAAATAAATTCATTCAATTATTTATTAAGTTATAAAGATGTATGATTAACCTAGAATAAGAGCAGGAATAAAAATAACGCTCTTTTTTATAAAAAAACTTTACAAGTCGAAGGTGGCTACCCATTTCCAAGGTAACCACCTTTTTATTTTAACCTTGACTTTCAACTCAGAAAGTCGTTTGCGTTACATTACTATTAATCGTCAACGTTTTTTTCAAAGTTCCACCTGAATACGTTCCTCCACTATATATACCATCTGTTGCAGTACCTGTAGAAGTTCCTCCGGTATAAATGGAATAGGTTGAACCGGTTTTCAGTAACGGAGATGAGACCAGAAATGCATTTGATGATCTTTCTGGTTTGAAAGTAACTATATCATTACCACTGGCATCTTGTATTCTGAACAATGATGAAGATGTAACTGCAGTATTGGTAGTAAGCAACATACCTCTCTGAGTTGAGGCATTGCTCATTGCCATTACCAGGAACGAATTGGGGCCGGAGCCAATAAAAAACCCTCCATTAATCAGGAGTGTTCCATTAAAATCTACACTTTGTTCAGGAAAAGATGAAGGCCCCATGGCGATAACAGTCCCACCATTCACTGTTATGTTTCCATTCGCATCCAACGCATCTCCTGTTTCAGAACTTGCATACACATAGCCACCGTTAAAGTAAATATGACTTCCATCATTGGAATTCGTACCTCCACTCACTGTTCCATAACTTGCATTAAAACCATCGTTGCTTGCTTTCACATGTAACTTTCCATCATTGACTGTTATCAAAGGACTTTCTATCCCTTCGACAGAATTTAAAATAGTTACTGTACCACCGTTGAATGTGGCAGAAACTTCTGATTTGATCCCATCGTCTGCTGAAGATATGGTTATATTTCCGTTATTGATTGTTATGTTTTGATTTGAAGAAATGGCCTTGGATTGATCATAGTTGCCATTAGATACTGTAATTCTGGCTCCAGTCGTGGTGATGTTGATTGTCGGAGAACTGGACGCATTTCCCACAGTCAAATTACCAGTAAGTGATACCCCAGTACCTGCAGTTCCGCTACTCGTAATGGTTAAATTTCCTCCTATAATATCAATATCCTTTTTAGATTTTAATCCGGATGAACGATAAGTATCGGATTTCCCTGTATTATCAGTATATACTGCTCCGTTTCCGCTATTCGTAATGGTAACTGTACCAGACAATATACTTATTTTAGAATCAGCGACTATTCCCCTTCCCGCAATACCATTTTGAATAAGTGTGATATTTCCACCGTCTATAATTACCAGAGAGTCGCTTTTAATTCCATTACTATATGCCACATCATAACCAGAGCCAGAGCTTGTAAGTACAACTCCTCCAGAGTTTTTGGAATTGATAGTACCTCCGGAAATATAAACCAATTTACCAGCTTTAAATGAATGGGAATTATTACCTGACAAAGTAACATCGACAGTACCTCCGGAAATAGAAATTGTGCTGTCACACTTAATAGCGCTTACACCTGCGGCAGTAATATTAATGGCAACAGAACCTCCTGAAATATCTACATAACTCTTATCTCCATCTATCCCTGATGAGGTAGAATTGACCACCAGGCTTCCTCCTGTTATGATAAATCCTTCCTGAGTTCTGATTCCATTTTTTATAGCGGAAACTATCTCTACTTTTCCATTATCAATTCGTACATAATCATCACTTGCAATTCCATTTTTAGAAAGACTTTTTACTTTAAGAGCACCATTGCCATTAAAGATCAATTGTCCTTCAGAAAAAAATGTTCCTTTCTGATCTTCTTCCTTGTTTGATGAACTTAAAGGTGCTTTAGAATAAGTACTACCATCTGTTAAATAATTTGATTTACCGTCCATCAAGGTTACTGTTACCTTCTTATTTGCCTGAATATTGATGGCAGGACCTGATGGGTTCGTAAGCGTTAGGCCATCAAGAACTACATTAAACCTTTTACCACTATAAAATTTACAATAACCATTTCCTGATGTACCGGATAGGTTATAGATGACATCCCTTTTCGCAAATGACGAATTAACCTTGACTTCTGCACTGTTTATTGAGATATCTACTCCCTGATAAGCAAAAGGGTTAATGATACTTACATCAGAGTTATCATAAATGATGTACACAGTATCTGAATTATTACTAAATGTTATGCTGTCTATTTCTGCTACGAGGTGACTAAAATGAATGCGGGCTGAATCTCCCATTTGAAAATAAGCTATTTTCTTATCAGAGCTGAAATACATGCTGTCAGTAGCGGAAACAGGAAGACCTAATGCAATTCTTCCTTTATGGATAAACATGGTTTTCTGACTAAAACCGGCAACAGCGATTAGGTTGATCAAAAAAATCAGTATATACTTTCTCATTGCTTAACAAATTTAAAGGTAGAATCATTGGCTTTTATCAGATAGAGTCCTTGTGTATATGCAGAGGTACTCAATGTAGTGGTTCCTTCAGGAAGGATTTGTCCGTAAACTCTTCTGCCACTTATATCAAAAATTTCTATAGAGATGGAAGATTGAAGGTTGTTTGTTATTTCTATTTTATCTTCTGCTAAATAGTTATACAAGGATATATTTTTATTGAAAGACGGGGTAATGGAGGTAGCAATACCGGGCTCCCCAAAATATATTTTCCTGATATTTGATAAACTGTAAACACCTGTTTTATTAAGTTGATTAACTTCCAGATCTTCATCATTCTCAGAAAATGTAACTGTTTTAATATTTTCCAAGGGGATTGTTGCTTCTGAAGAGGAATTTAAGAAGGCAATCTTCAAGGTTTGGCCTTGAGAAGGATATAACCCTGACACAATCAGCATCAGGGAAAAGAAATATTTCAGTTTTATATTCATAATAATGTTTGTAAGAGTTATTTCTAAATGGGAAAGACTGTAAAAATAGGAAAATAGAAGCCTGGTGTGGATAAATTATTTCAAACAGACATCTAAAAATACAATGAAATAATTCACAATGCAACTTATTGATTTTCAATAAAACACATTTTACTTTTATCTATAAAATCAGATATTTGTAATTATCTTTTATTAAAATATCTGCATTGCAGAAACCAGCTAAGACTTTTTCAATCGAATCAACCAGTTTTTTATATGCAAACAGAAACGTACACCTCAGATTTATTTCAATCTATAAAAGAAATTATCACGCTTTCCAGACAAAAGATTTATCGCATGGCTAATAGTGCCTTATTGGAATCGTACTGGTCTATCGGAAAACTAATAGTGGAAGATGAACAAAAAGGAAAACAAAGAGCAGATTATGGAAAAAATGTGTTAAAAAAACTTGCCAAACAGCTGACCAGTGAATTTGGAAAAGGGTTCGATGATAGTAATTTGCGAAATATGCGCAGTTTTTACCTCGCTTTTCCAATTCGTGACGCATTGCGTCACGAATTGAGTTGGACCCATTACCGCTTACTTTCGAGATTGGAAACAGAACAAAAAAGAAATTACTACCTCACCGAATCCATCCAAAATAATCTCAACAGCAGACAATTGCAAAGAGAAATCAGTAGTCTTGCATATGAAAGAATGTTAAAACATTCTCCTCAACATACAGAATCACCATCCATCCAAAATTTCATTAAAGATCCATATATCTTTGATTTCTTAGGACTGGAACAAAATTTCAAAAATACTGAACGAGGTATTGAAGAAGCAATCATCAACCATATTCAAAAGTTTTTGCTTGAAATCGGAAAAGGCTTTGCCTTTGTAGCCCGCCAGCAGCATGTGATTACAGATACCTCCGATTTTTTTATTGACCTGGTCTTTTATAATTTTCTTCTCAAATGTTTTGTCATAATCGATCTGAAAACAGGCAACCTCACTCATCAGGATGTAGGACAGATAGACATGTATGTTCGAATGTACGACGATCTAAAGCGAAATGAAGGAGACAACCCAACAATTGGAATTTTGCTTTGCTCTGAAAAGGATGAAACAATTGTAAAATATTCCGTTCTCAATGACAAGCATAACCTGTTTGCCAGCAAATACTTGCTCTATCTGCCCAAGGAAGAAGAACTCAAACAGTTGATCGAGCAGGATAAGCTGAATTTTGAGCTGGACAAGTCTTAAATGTATTGTTTGATTTGAAAGGAAAAGCTATAAAACTTTCAGTTTTCCCGCTTTTCCTTTAAGCTTCAAAGGAAGAGATAAACCAGCCTTCGAATCATTCGTTAAGTCACTGGTATCCGGATTTTTCTTCAGATTCTTAACAGGTACCAGCATTTTAAACTCTGCTTCCCCATCAGGCTGAATGGTTGCATTCAGATAAAAATATAAGATATTGGTCACGAATAATGTACGTGGTATATCTATCACATTATTTTTGATAATCACAGAAGATTCAATCTTATCAAATAATACCCGCTCAAGTTCCCCCTCTTTAAATCCTACTTTTGATAACTTCATAATAGGCTCTACATTTATCATTTCAAGCTTATGAATTTCATAATTACCTTTTACATATATAGAATTGCTATCAAGTTCCAAGGCCGGATTCAGTCTGAAATATGTGTCAAACTTTCCGTTGACAATACCTCTAATATTATCCGACAAAATTATTTCCTGCCCAAAATTATTGAAGGCTTTGAATATTTTATCAATTCTGATCTTTTCGATTCTGACATCTGTGTTGCAATGAATATGATTCTTTCTGGGAATAAAATCTGTTACAGAACGCATTGTGCCACCAAATGAATTCAGGGCCTCTGACACTCTAAGGTTTTTTCTGTCCATCTGAATACCAAGCTCTATATCATTAGCCTGATAATTCTGAGCATAAAATTTTGAAGTACGCCCAGTTAATCTCGCTCTGAGATTATATGGCCATATAAATTGGCTCCCTTTCACCAAACGTATATTCCTTTTCTCATTTTTAATTTTAGACCTTGGAAATTGCGTAAAATCACTGAAGTAAAATTGTTCAGAGACAAACTTAAGATCCAATTGAAGACCAGGTTTATCATTGTATACAGAGTTAAACAGATTTTTGGCTATACCGTTCACTTCCATATCAGTCTTACCGCACCGGACTTTCAGCTTTTTCATCTTAATAAAATCATTCACAAACTCAGCTTCTCCATCCAGTGTATCAAAAGCGAAATAAACTTTATTCAGCTTCACATTGACATGATGTAACTTTACAGTACCCTTAATTACAGGGGGCACAGTAGGCTTTCCCAATAAATAATTCAGTTTACCGTGGTAGGTCCCTTTTATAAAAAAGTTCCCTCCTGCTTCTGAATATTTATCAAAGTTTACAATATCAAAAAGTGTCTTGCTTCTTAGTTTAAAGGCCACTTCTGCATTCACATCAGGATCAATAAAATTCCTAAACATAAGCTGAGAAGCCTTAATTGAATCATTTCTATTAATCACTCCTTTCAAATTTTTAAAAGTGATTGTATAATGTTCTGCCCCCATATTACCATTAGAAGTCAGATTGGCTGCCGGAAAGGATATGTCATGAACATTTGCGTTCAGCAATTTATTTGCAATAGAAAAATCCTTTCCTGAAAAATTGATATTGAATTCGGGTTTATTTCCAGGCAGGAGATTTATGGCAACAGAAGCCTCCGCATTCACTTTTCCGGAAACATTCAATAGTTCTATACTTTTTGTCCATCTTTCAGGAAGCAGACTGAATATATCCTGCACACTGGCATCTTTAGTTTTTATATTCAAAGTCATTAAAGACTTATTTAAAAAATCAACATTACCATTGACATAATATTGATCATTGTAAGCTTTTAAAGTACTGTTATCAAATGACAACAGTTTAGCATTAAAATCATAGTTTATAAAAAACTGGGTCTGAAGATCGGCCTTATTAAAAAGAGTTCCAGGACGGAGCGTTACTTCTTCAGAATATATATTACCCTTTAAAACAATCCTGACATTGTTTGAATCAAGACTTAACCTGCTTTCTGTATTTTTAAACAGGAGATGTATGCACTTAGGTTTGTATCGATTCTCATAATAGATCTCAAAATTTTTAAGTTTTACTTTATCAATTTTAATCCCAGAAAGACTAGGTTTCTCAGTGGTGGTATCTCTAATAATAAAAATATCAAAGTCCTTATTCCCCAAAGAATCAACACGTACCTCAAACATTCCGTCCGAAAGCGTCACTTCAGATAAGTGATAATCTTTAAATAAGAGACGATGAAGCCCTAATAACACCTCAATTTTTTTAAGTTTTAATAAGGGACGCTCATTGGAGTCGGATTTGGGAACTACTATATCATGCAGTGTTACTGAAATATAGGGGAATCCTGAAAACGGAGATAAATCAATATCTCTGATCTTTACAGGCTTTTTAATTTTATCATTAATGTTTCTGATAATAAAATCGTGAAGCTCATTCTTGTAATTTACGGAAAGCACCAATACTACTCCGAAGTACAAGACAAGGATAGATGTTAATACCAAAAAGATTTTTAAAAAATATTTCCGAAACATACATGCTCTTCTGTGTAATAGTTTTAACCTTCAGTCTTACAAGACTTGTGAACTTTTGAGAACTTTTGAGTATTTATCGATTAAAAATATTAACTCTTTCTTTAAACCCTGACTGGTTTTCAATTGTTTTGAAAGTGTTCCTTAGGTAAATATATTTCACTGTTTATCAAGGGAATAATATTTACCACTCATTTAGCACAACCATATAATCTATTGAAATACAGAACATCTTACTTATAAAATATTAACTCAAATATCAAATTAGCAACTTTAAATCTTTTTCCCTTGTTCTCACCTGATCTGCTTCAAAGTCCCCTCTTCACTTGGAAAGCAGGGGTAATTTGCGGAAATTTATAGTTCATATGAAAAAGAAAGTTGAAATTCTGGCTCCCGCCAAGAATTTATATCAGGGCATGGCTGCCATAAATGCCGGCGCCGATGCCGTTTATATTGGCGCGCCTCAGTTTGGCGCAAGAAGCAATGCAACCAATCCGGTAGAAGATATAGCACAACTGGTTGATTATGCACACCTTTTCAAGGCAAAAGTGTACGTGGTACTCAATACCATTCTGTATGACAACGAATTGGAAACCTGTCGTGAACTGATTTACGAACTGTATGAAATTGGTGTAGATGCTTTGATCGTTCAGGATATGGCCATTCTGGAAATGGATCTTCCTCCTATTGTCATTCATGCCAGTACACAGGCTAATAACCGGGACCCCAAACATGTTAAATTTCTTGCAGATGCGGGGATTAAGCAGGTTGTACTTGCAAGGGAATTAAATTTGGATCAGATAAGGGAGATAAGAAATGCTACAGATGTAGAGCTTGAATTTTTCGTATCCGGTGCACTATGCGTTTCTTTCAGCGGGAACTGCTATATGAGCGTGGCCAATGGTGAACGTAGCGCCAACAGGGGCTCTTGTGCACAAAACTGTAGATTGCCATACAAACTCATTGATGGCAAAGGCGAAACACTGATAGAGAACAGCCATTTGTTATCAATAAAAGACCTTGATCTTAGTGATCAGCTTCCGAACCTGGTTGAGGCAGGTATTACCTCATTTAAAATCGAAGGCCGTCTGAAGGACATTGTCTATGTCAAAAACAATGTGTCTTACCTGAGACAAAAGTTAGATGCCTTTCTGGAAAACAATGAAAAGTTTCAAAAAGCATCTTCAGGAAGAACCTTTTATGATTTCGTACCAGAGATGGACAGAAGCTTCAACAGAGGTTATACAGACTATTTTCTGAATCACAGAAAAGAAAGAATAGGTTCCTGGGAAACGCCCAAATCTCAGGGACAAGAGATAGGCAAACTGATTGAAGTAAGAGGAAAGGGCTATATCATTGAGAATTCAGATCTGCTCAATAACGGAGACGGACTTTACTTTGTAAATGAACAAGGCGAAGCAGACGGAGCTCAGGTAAATGTGATTTTAAATAATGTTGTTATTCCTAATACCTTCAAGTCTATCAAAGAAGGTACGATGATTTACCGTAACTCAGATTCAGAATTCAACAAAATAGTGGAGAGGGAAGATAGCGCTGTTCGTAAGATCGGGGTTAAGATGACATTTACTGAAACAAGTGATGGATTCCAATTGACTGTTGTTGACGAAGACGGTCATAGCTGCAATTCAACTATTCAGTTTGCTAAGGAAATCAGTAAAAGCGGCAATTCCACTGAAGGTATTAAGAAAAATCTTTCTAAAGCCGGAAGCACTCCATTTTTTGTCGATGAGATTAATATTGAATTATCTGACAACTGGTTTCTGCCAACCTCTAAAATCAATGAAATCAGGAGAGCTGTGCTGGATGAATTGATAGATGTGCGTATTAAAGGATATCATCGTGAAGAATACCAGATGACGAAGACAGATCACCCCTATCCTGTTTCTCAACTTGATTTTACTTACAATGTTTCCAATAAAATGGCCAGGGCTTTTTATCACAGACATGGAGTAACTGATATTGAAAAAGCTTTTGAGCTGCAGTGGGATCCTGGCAAGTCACGTGTGATGGTTACAAAGTACTGTGTAAAATATGAGCTGGGCAAATGCTGGAAATACAATAAAGATACGATGGGAGAAAAACTTTCCGAACCACTTGTCTTAAAACACGGAGAAGTTGAATATAAACTCAAATTTAACTGCAAGCCTTGTGAAATGGAGATCTGGGAAAAAGATGCTGAGTTTGAAATTGAAGAGTATTAGATTAAAATAAATATAAAAACGAGAGCGGCAGATAATTGCTCTCGTTTTTTGTTAATAAATACCATTTCTTAATTTTTTACTTTCCCAATAATAAATTTGCCTATTTAAAAATCTACACCAAAGACTAATCCACTCAAAATGAAGCTCTTTTTAAGAGATCGGTTACTCTTTACTCAAAATGGATATTTATATTGATTAATCTACATACTATGAGATACTTTTTTATAAATATTCTGTTATTTTTTTTCTTGATATACTTTTCAAAACCAGCTCATTCTAAAGCTTTTTACTTTAATGTAACTAATAATGCAGATTCTGGTCCAGGTTCTTTCAGGCAAGCAATACTTGACATGAATGCAACCCCCATCAGTGATCAGGACTATGCAACTTTAAATGCTTTAAAAATAGGGACTATAAAACTTTTGAGTCCTCTTCCAGTAGTAAATGTCCCTGCATACTTTACTTTAATAAATGGATTTGAATCAATCAAATTTGATGGCAATGGTCTTCCAGGACCGGCTATACAATCTTCTAGTCCAACTTTTCAGCTTGTCATAGGTTCTGATTGTATAAGCAATTTTGCATCTGCCCATTTTGTTGTTACCAACACAAACACGAAAGGTCCTGGATCATTATCCAGAGCTTTGCTTTATGCTGCTCAAACACCTGCAAAAGACTATATATATTTCAATATTCCAGGTATAGCTCCTTTAGAGATCATTGGAATAGACCAAACAGAGTTTCTTCCCAATTCTAAATCCACTGATTATACCGAAAATTATCCTATTGTTATTGATGGCTCAACCCAACCAGCAAATGGATATACAGGAGACCTGCCCCATATTTCCATTAACAAAAATACCTCTTTTAAATTGTCAGGTCAGGGCAATGAAATCTATGGAATAAATTTTAAAGGTCCTGAACTTGAAATTTCCGCCTCGACTAATAACACAATCATAGGTTCTCAGCAAAAGCCCAATGTTTTCATGAATAGTCTCATCTTTGTCTCAGGACAAAATTGCACAATTCAAAATAACTATATTGGAACAGATCCAAATAATGTTAACTTAGGCCAAGGTTCAATCAATGCCAAACATTCAAAAAATCTAACAATAGCTAACAATACACTTTCCGGGAACAACAATTCTTTTTCATATATAGATCTAACATCCGATACTAATACTGTCATTAAGGGGAATAAAATAGGAACAGATAATACAGGAACAACTACACTTGGTAATCGTCAAAATGGAATACATCTTTACTTAAGTTTTAATCCTCAAATTGGCGGATCTACAAGCTTTGATAGAAATATTTTTTCAGGGTATACCAATGGTGGCATAGATGCATGGACAACCACTGGTGGTTTTATCAAAGGGAATATGATTGGCACTGACATTACAGGAGCACAAAGCCTTGCTCTTCCAAATAGCAGAGCCCTTTTGCTTATGGGAGCGAATAAACTGTTAATAGGAGGTTCCACTTCTTATGAAGGCAATGTAATGGTCTCTAATTACTTGGAAAACTACAGTGGAAATATCCATATATTTTCCTCTAAAAACATTCAGTTTTATAATAATAAAATTGGTGTCAGCTCTGATGATACCAAACCACTCGGCGTTAGCATGTATAACTTTTATATAGATATCGACTGTGACAGTATCAGTATCGGTGATATAAATTCAGGGAACACCATCAGCAATGCATCAAAAGGTGTCTTGATAGTTTCCGACCTATATCAGAACATATCTATTCGGGGCAACAAATTTAATAATACATATTCAGGCATACGGTATAACTATCCTAAAATAAAGCCACCTGTTATTTCAGAACTAACAACATCCGGAATAGCTGGCACAGCCACTCCAAATGCCAATATTGATCTATATTATAGCCTTCCTTTACAATCATTGCAAGGCTATACTTATATAGCAACAGTGACATCCGATCCTTCAGGTAATTGGAGTTATAATGGATATATTACCAATCGTTGTTTGGTAACATGTACACAAACAGGTACCGAAGGTAATACATCCGAGTTTACACAAAGTATTGGAAGTAGTCCTGAGAATAGCTCTATTTGTGAGGGAACCTCGATAGCTTTGCAAGCCTGGGGAGGAGATGTTTACCAATGGAGTCCTTCGGAAGGCCTAAGCAATGCATCCATTGCCAATCCTATAGCAAGTCCTAAGTCAACAACAACTTATTCAGTTATTATTTCGGATAAAAGTGGTTGTAACAAAACAGATTCTATTACAATAAAGGTAAATAATGCACCCAAAGTCGACTTAGGTAAAGACACTGTTATTTGTATGCATGACACCATCGAACTCATTGGAAAATCATCGGATGCCATAAAAAGTTATTTATGGTCGAATGGAGCAACTTCCCCTTTAATATCAGTAAGTCCATCCAAAGAAAGTCTTTATATATTAAAGGCATATAATGACTTTGAATGTTCTGGCTCAGATACAATAAAGGTCAGTGTTAACCCATATCCCATTGCTGATGCCGGACCTGATCAGGAACTTTGCCTGGGAGATAGAATCCTATTAGGCACAGATTCAAATGAGTATTCTTATGCCTGGAGTCCATCTGCTGAACTTTCAGATACAACAATATCCTCTCCAGAATATGAAGCGACAGAGTCGGGAACAAATGTATATCTCTTAACTGTGACAGATAAGAATAATTGCAAAGCAAAAGATACAGTAACAATTCGTGTCAATGTTTGTACCGGTATTCCTTCTTCAAAGCTTGAGCAAAGTACAGTTTCTGCCTATCCTAATCCTTTCTCAGATCAGATAACCTTTACTTATGAATTGAAGCAGGAATCGCTCGTTGAGATCGATATTCTGAACTCAATGGGTACCATTATTGATAAACCTTTATATGCCACACAACCAAGAGGAAGATATCTGATTAATTATACTGGAAAAGCTCCTGGAGTTTACTTTGTAAGAGTAAACATGGGTGGTAAAATGTTTTATCAAAAAGTTATTAAAAGAGAATAAAGAAGTATCCGTTTTTTTGGGAATAAATGATCAATATACTATTGCAATCCCGCAATAACAGACAGATCAACAAATTTAATTCAACTATTAACCCGCTTACCAACTACCAGGCTCAAACCATAAATTACTTTAGATAGAAAAAAGATTATTAGAAAAAAAATTACCTCTTTAGTGCTACCATAAACAGGTTCTGTAAAAGCATAATACCTGCGAGTCAATAAATGAGGTATCACTAATGGCAGCATAAGCTTAATAAGTCCCGCAACAGCCACTAATGATACAATTATATAAATCAGACTAAGTGTAGAATTCGGATACTTCTTAAAAAATATAAATGCAGAATAAACAAATCCCTCTACAGCAAACAGAATAATAAACGGATATATGAAATAACGGTACTCAACAACATAGTAAGTATCGTGCAATTGTATATCAGCGACCAGTCCTCTAATCTTTAATGTAAGAAATATCAAACCAAGAACAATAAGATATAGCAGAAAATCCGGTCTTAGGAAAAATTGAATTAACTTAAAGTATTTCATAAAAAATTTACTTTAAGCAACAAGAGAAGACCTCAATACACCTCTCTTGATGCTACCAAAAAATTTGGATCCCATTATACTTTCCGCTTTAAGCCTTCTTCATCTTACTAAAGCTTGCATTCAGCTCAGCTAAAGTCTCATGAGCAGTCATATCAAAAGAACAAGGTACTACTGAGATGTAGTTATTATTCAAAGCCCACTCATCTGTATCATGGCCATTATCAAGGCTTACAAAGTTGCCATCCATCCAGAAATATCTTCTGCCTCTCGGGTCTTTACGCTCTTCAAACTTCTCCTGCCATTTAGCTCTCGCCTGTCTGCAGACTTTTATTCCTTTGATCTTCCCCTTTGACTTGGCAGGAATATTAACGTTAAGTGCAATACCTTTCGGCATTCCTTTTTCAAGGACTTGTTTTGCTATCTGCTTAATGAATTTTCTTCCATGTTCCATTTCAGCATTCGGAGCATAGTCACACAAAGAAAAGCCAATCGAAGGCATTCCTTCAATAGCCGCTTCCATCGCGGCAGACATGGTTCCCGAATAGAGGACACTGATGGAAGAATTGCTTCCATGATTGATTCCGCTTACAACGAGATCAGGTTTTCTTCCTTTAAGAACAAAGTCTTTAGCAAGCTTTACACAATCCGCCGGTGTACCAGAGCACTCGAAGGCTTTAACACCTTTGAATATATTTGTTTCTTCCAGACGCAGCGTATTACCGATAGTAATAGCATGCCCCATTCCTGACTGAGGACCACTTGGTGCAACTACAACTACTTCACCTAGCTCTTTCATAATGTCTACCAGCAATCTTATTCCATAGAAAGAAATACCATCATCGTTCGACACGAGTATCAGAGGCTTTTTTTTCGAAGCTGCCTTCTTTCCCTTCACCATGTTTATTTCTTTTTAGGATTAAGAATATTGTGTCCCATTTTATCTCTCTTGGTCATGAGATATTGCTCATTATAAGCATTAGGATTGATTTCCAAAGGAACAACATCAACAATTTCAAGACCGTAACCTATAAGTCCGGCTCTTTTCACCGGGTTATTGGTTATAAGCTTAAGCTTGGTAATACCTAATTCTCTTATAATCTGCGCACCAACGCCGTAGTCTCTTTCATCCATCTTGAAGCCCAGCTCAAGATTGGCTTCTACGGTATCTCTCCCCTGCTCCTGAAGTTTGTATGCTTTAAGTTTGTTAAGAAGTCCGATACCACGTCCTTCCTGGTTCATATAAAGCACAAGCCCCTTACCCTCCTTCTCTACCAATTCCATTGCTTTATGTAGCTGAGGACCACAATCACAGCGGCATGAACCAAAGATATCCCCTGTTACACAAGAGCTGTGTACCCTTACAAGTACTGGCTCATCTTCTTTCCAGGTCCCTTTTACAAGAGCCAGATGTAGATCTTCAGTATTGGTTTGACGGAAAGCGAGTAATTCAAAGTCACCAAACTCCGTTGGCATTTTTACACCAATCTCACTTTTTATCAAAGACTCATTTTTAAGCCTGTAAGCAATCAGATCTTTAATGGAAACCAGTTTCAGTTTAAATTTCTCAGCTACCTTTCTAAGATCCGGAAGTCTTGCCATGGTGCCGTCTTCATTCATAATTTCCACAAGTACCCCAGCAGGCTGAAAACCTGCAAGTCTTGCAAAATCTATGGCAGCTTCTGTATGTCCTGCTCTTCTTAAAACACCACCTGTTTTAGCTTTCAGAGGAAAAATATGTCCCGGTCTTCCCAGTTCTTCCGGCTTAATCGAAGGATCCACAAGCGCTTTAATAGTCTTAGCTCTGTCACTTGCAGAGATCCCTGTAGTACATCCATGACCTAAAAGGTCTACCGATACAGTAAAAGGAGTATGATGCTGAGCTGTATTTCTGCCAACCATCAAATCCAGACCAAGTTCTTCGCAACGATCTTCTATTAAAGGAGCACAGATCAAGCCTCTTCCATGAGTAGCCATGAAATTAACGATCTCAGGCGTTATGCATTCCGCTGCACAGATAAAATCCCCTTCATTTTCTCTGTCTTCATCATCAACAACGATGATTACATTTCCCTTTTTTATCTCAGCGAGTGCTTCTTCTATTGTGTCTAATTTTTCTGACATATGAGCTTGCAGATTTAAATTTCTGCCGATATTAATTTAATATTTTTCTAAATGCTTTTTCAAGCATGTCATTACTTACTTCCCAGTTAAAGTTTTTCTGAATGTAAAGCCTTCCTTTCGCTCCTAGTTCTCTTGCATATTCAGGATCAGCAAGTAACTGCTGAATAGCTTTCACAAAAGACTCTTCATCATCACAAACCATAATTTCCTGCCCTGGTTTTGCTCCCAAAGCAGAATTAGCCAAAGAAGTAGTGATGGTCGGAATACCCATTGCCATAGCTTCCAGCAATTTATTTTGTAACCCCGATCCGGAAAACAAAGGAGCCACGAAGATTTTAGCTTTGGCCAGATAGTCTCTGATATCATGAACAAAACCTGTAACAATCACATTTTCACTTTCAAGGTTTTGAACTTCAATAGATGGGCTGGTTCCCGATAAACAAATTTTCACATCTTGTTTGTTCAATAAGGGCATTATCCGATTGACCAGATACTTTGATGCCTGTATATTAGGATGATACCCCATATTACCTGTAAATATGATATCATAACTCTTATCTTTAGGAAAAGACCGGAAGTTAAAAAATCCACTGGAAATACCATTAGGAATAATATCCATCCTTTTTTTAATATCAGAAGGGAAAGCAGTAGCATCTGACTCTGTAATGATTGAATAACCATTGAAGAAAAAAAAGGCCTTTGCTTCAAAATCTCTCAATCTTTTTGCTTCAAGTTTTACCAATGGTTTTTCATACCATCTGGATAACTTTACACGCTTATACATGCCTTCAGATAAGGCATCCATATAATCGAGATAATATTTTGTATTAAGACTGAAGGGTATATTTGCAACCAGCCTCACCAATTGAACATAGCACATGTCAATAGAATGAGTTTTAAGCATTTTCCCAATGACTCTTTTCATTCTTGAAGACTTAAAATAATTTACCTGAAACGGTAGATTATTAAAAAGTCCAAAGCCAAGATTAATTAAGCGCTTCAGCTTTCCAGACTCAATTACTTCAATACTTTTACAATATTGTTTTACTTCATTGAATTCAGCGGGAGACGGAGTTTTATCGGCGATGCAAACCAGGTGAACCTCGTGATATTTGCTCAGTCCCTGAATCTGATAGAAGGCTCTCAGTTTATCTCCTTTGTCAATCGGATAAGGAAACCTGGACAGCGCGACTAGTATTTTCATGCCTTTCTCTTTATAATAAGTTGTTTATAAAAATCGATAAATGTTCTTGTCACTACTTGATTTGAATAGGTATTTTCTACAAGACGACCGGCATTGTTTCCAAGATTACGGTATCTTTCAGGGTCTTTAAAGTAATTTTTAATTTTCCCTATCCATTCTTCTTTCGTGTTTGCCAAAAGTATATTTTTCTCGTCTTCGCACATAATTCCTTCTGCCCCAATTGCAGAGGAAATAATTGCTTTATGCAAAGCCATGCCCTCTATAATTTTAACTCTCATACCTCCTCCGGAAAGTAAAGGAACAGCCATTAAGTCATACTCCTGCATAAATTTAAGCGAATCCTCAATAAAGCCATGAATAAAGACTCTATCCTGCTTTAATTTATAAATTTTTGGTGGAGTATTTTTCCCTGCAATATGCAGCTCCAATTGAGGAATTGCCTTACTTAACTCTGGCCAGATATTTTCTACAAACCAAATTGCTGCTTCCTGATTGGGTCTCCAGTCAAGTGAACCAAGCATGAAAATAGTGAAAGGCTTTTTAGGAACTTCTTCTTTATGAAGAAATTTTTCAATCCCCACTCCAAAGGGTACAACTTTTATAGATTTATTAATTCCAAGCGCTCTTAACCGTTCTCCATCATCGTATGTAATCGAGGCTATGCCATCAAATTTATTATAGTAATCTTTCTCCAGCACACGAAGCTTTTTAACCATATCATTATAAAGAAATTTCTTTATCGGATTGGTCTTATTTTCTGCCAGTCTTTCCCAGATCACATATTCTACATTATGCGCTCTTATTACGAGAGGGCAGTTGCTGAATTTCTTTACAACATCTACATACCAGGCCACATAGGTCCCTTCAAACTGTATGATATCAAAAGTATTTTTTTTCAAAAGCTTTTCTATTGCTTGCGAAAAATCTTCCGAAACAAACCTTTCAGCTATGTATGGCAGTTTGCCGCTAATAATATTTTTAACTGCTTTAAAAAAAGAAAACCTGGTATCCACAAAAACTGCTTCCTGGTAAACTAAACCAGGAACCACTGGCCCTTCCTGTAAATGTTTTGGGGTGTTAAGTGAGAGTAAATATACTTCATGCCCCGCTCTTGCTGCTCCGGTAACAGTGTTGTATATCGCAATTGCACCTCCGTCTGTCGGAGGATATGGAACTCGGGGACTAATGAATAAAATTTTCAAGTAAACCTCAATTAAAATAGTTACTGATTCAGTTTTGGAACCTCCAATTTACTGCTTTCTAAATCTTTAGCCTGCAAAAGTAAACCTGACAGAGTCAAAACTGGATTAAATAGTAACAATAATACAAAAAATGATTTAAATCTCATTTCGAGATTACGTTTCCAAGCATTTTGGCCAATTCCATATCAACCTTTTTCAGGTTGGTGTAGATCATCATCAACCTTATTTGCTCCTCTTCCGAAGGATTATTTTTCAGCTGTTCCTTATTTTGCTCTAAAAGGAACATTACATTTAGTTTCTTAAGCTTTAAAACACAGGAATATATTATTTCTGCGAGGTTATCTTCTTCTTTGGTAATAAAGATCTTAAACTTCTTTTCCCAGTTCGGACTATAATCATATTTGGAAACCAGCATGTCCACAGCCTCATTTCTTATTTTTTCATCATTGTGCTGAATAAAAAAGCCTTTGTCTGGTAAATTACCCATATCATGCTCGGATTTAACCATCTCAAGCATTCTCCTGTATATGTCAGTATGAAAATCAATGTCTTCTACCTGCTCCAGTACATACTCATATAACCTCTTCGATTCTTCGAGTTTTACAGGTGCGTAGTTTATAATAAGCCTTAATATTTCCCTCTCATGTGCCTCAATGGAAGTCATTTCAGGTTTCTTCTCTTCCTGAACAGGTTCATAATCAGGGTTAAAAAAATCTGGTGGTAGATCAGGAGGAGCATCTTCATGCTTCTTTTGCTCTTGCTGATTCTTTTTGAGAAAAATCTTATTATACTCGGAAATAAGGGTTTGTTCCTCTATTTCCATAAGGGCACTGCATTGCTTGAAAAATACAGCTCTTTTGATAGCATCGGGAATTTTGGAAATACTCTCCACAATTTCCCTGATCACTCCTGCTTTTTTAACAGGATCTCCTTCTGTTTCCTTTAAGAACAGAGCTGTTTTAAAACTTATAAAATCTTTCTTGGATGCCTTTATATACTTCTTAAATTCTTCTCCTCCAAGTTTTCTGACATAGCTGTCCGGATCTTCGCTTTCGGGGAAGGTTACCACATTCACATTCATCCCCTGCTCCAATATCATGTCGATACCACGCATGGATGCTTTTATACCAGCAATATCTCCGTCATAAAGAATGGTAATATTAATGGTATAACGGCTTATCAATCGTACCTGATCTTCTGTCAATGAAGTACCTGAAGAAGCTACCACGTTTTCAATTCCCGCCTGGTGCAAACTTATTACGTCGGTATAACCTTCCACAAGAAAACAGTTATCTTCCTGACGAATAGACTGCTTGGCCTGATAGATCCCGTAAAGTATTTTACTTTTATGATAAACTTCGGTTTCCGGAGAGTTCAGGTATTTGGGCTGGTTTTTATCTGTTTTCAGAATCCTGGCCCCGAAAGCAATCACCTTTCCCGTAACATTATGAATTGGAAAAATTACCCTCGCCCTGAACCTGTCGTAGTGCCTAACAGAATTTTTATCATTAGCATTTTCCTTCCGCACAACTAATCCGGCTTTTTCCAACATTTCAATTGAAAAACCTTCTTTTACAGATTGTTTAAAAAGGCCTTCCCATTCCTCAAGGCTATAACCAAGATCAAACTTCTTTATAGTAGAATCTGAAAAACCTCTTTCTTTGAAATAGCTATAACCTATAGATTGTCCTTCATCATGTTCCTGTAGAATTTTCTGGAAATAATTCTTGGCATATTGCAAGACGATCAGCAGACTTTCCCTTTCATTTTGCTTATGAAAGTCAACATCTTTAGTTGGACCTTCAGGTATATCTATGCCATATTTTTTGGCAAGATATCTCATTGCCTCAATGTAGCTCAAACCTTCAATGTCCATCACAAAACGGATAGCATCTCCGGCTTTACCACAACCAAAACATTTATAAATACCTTTAGCAGGAGTTACAGCAAAAGAAGGCGTTTTTTCATTATGAAAAGGGCAACAGGCACTGTAGTAATGGCCTTTTTTCTTGAGTGTTACAAAATCCCCAATGACTTCTACGATATCAATGCTTTCATTAATCTTGTCGAGGATCTCCTTTGAAACTGCCATTCTGCCTTAAAATTATGAGGTATTAAATTTAAGAAAATTATATCAGGCATTGAAACAGTACTCAATATTATCCGGTTAATAACATCTTAACATTTTTAATGAACTGTTTAAATGTATTGAAAATGAATTTCCACTTTCAAACTCCACATCTTATCAACAGATTATACACGCTTTCATCAATCCTGATGTGGAAAAGTATCTTTGACCTAGTTTTTTTATTACCTTTAAAACCTGATTGAAAAATAGTTTATGAAAAAACTTTTTAAAATACTCTTATTCATCTTTTCAGGTATTTTTATTTTGCTTATCGGTACTCTAACATATATGAAAGTCGCTTTACCCAATGTTGGCCCCGCTCCGGAAATGAAAGTTGACATGAGTCGGGAAAGAATTGAAAGGGGGAAATACCTTGCCAACCATGTATCTGTATGTATGGATTGCCATTCGGGAAGAGACTGGAATAAATTTGCAGGTCCGATGATAGAAGGTACACTTGGCGCCGGAGGGGAAGAATTCAGTCAGAAATTCGGATTCCCGGGTGCATTTTATGCCCAGAATATTTCACCAATAGGACTTGGCAACTGGACAGACGGAGAAATTTTCAGAGCAATTACAAGTGGGGTTTCCAAAAACGGAACAGCCTTATTCCCTGTGATGCCACATCCTGCCTATGGTAAAATGGATGAAGAAGATATTAAATGTATCATTGCTTATCTCAGAACATTAAGGCCTGTAGGTAAAAAGGCTCCTGAGTCTAAATCTGATTTCCCTATGAACTTCATTATCAATACCATTCCTCAAAAACCTGACTTTCACTACATTCCCGATTCGACAGATCAAATAGCCTACGGAAAATATATCTATACGGCAGCCGCATGCAGTGATTGCCATACCAAACAGGACAAAGGAAGCAAAATTGAAGGCATGGAAGATGCCGGAGGATTTGAATTTCCCCTTCCTTATAGCGGTACTGTCAGATCATCGAATATTACACCTGATAAAGAGACTGGTATAGGTAACTGGACTGAAGACCAGTTTGTAAAAAGATTTAAAGCTTATTCTGACTCCGCAGCAAGGAATATGACTGTTCAGGCAGGACGTTTCAATACCACAATGCCCTGGACCATGTATGCAGGAATGAAAGAAGGAGATCTGAAGGCTCTGTATGCCTACCTTAAAACCATCCCTCCAGTAAAAAATAAAGTAGTATTATTTTCACCAAAAGAATAATAACTCAATTATTTAAGGGAAAGGACAACTTAATCGGCAATAGTTTTGTTAAGACATTTGAGCATTTTTGAGTAAATTGCACAGATACAACAGAAGGATTATTTAATTGATGGTTTTTACTAAAGAACAAATTCTTAAAGCCTTATCTACAGTTCAGGAACCTGATCTGAAAAAGGATCTTGTGACCTTAAACATGATTAAGGACGTTCATACTGAAGGGAATAAAATTTCATTTACGGTAGTTTTAACAACTCCTGCCTGCCCGCTCAAAGAACTTATCAAATCTTCATGCATAGAAGCAATCCACAAACATGTATCTGCCGAAGCAAAAGTTGAAGTTCATATGACTGCAGACGTTACATCGGCAAGAACAAGTGCTGGTCCGATGCTTCCGGGAGTCAAAAATATTATAGCCATATCCTCAGGAAAAGGCGGTGTAGGTAAATCTACAGTAACTGCCAATCTTGCAATAGCGCTTACCAAACTAGGAGCTAAAGTTGGTTTGATAGATGCAGATATTTTCGGGCCGTCTATGCCTACAATGTTTGACCTTGAAGATGTACGCCCAAGCGTTATTCAGGAAAATGGTAAAAATTTCATCATTCCTGTAAAGCAATACGGTGTAGAATTAATGTCAATCGGCTTCCTAACTCCTCCCGACCATGCAATGGTATGGAGAGGCCCAATGGCAAGTTCTGCATTGAAGCAATTCTTTTCAGATTGCAAATGGGGAGAACTTGATTATCTTTTGATAGATTTACCTCCTGGAACCAGCGACATACACCTCACGCTTGTTCAGACTGTATCCGTAACCGGAGCTATTGTTGTCACTACCCCTCAAAAAGTTGCAATCGCTGATGCCCAAAGAGGATTAGGAATGTTCAGACAACCACAAATTAACGTACCTGTTTTGGGAGTTGTTGAAAATATGGCTTATTTTACCCCTCTTGAACTACCTGATAATAAATACTTTATTTTCGGAGAAAACGGAGGTAGAGAATTTGCCGAAAGTAATAACGTTCCTTTATTGGGACAAATACCTTTGGTGCAGGGAATCAGAGAATGCGGAGACAACGGAAAACCCGCAGCGATGCAAAATGACGTTATCGCCGAGGCATTCAGAGAACTGGCAGAAACACTGGCTCAGCAGGTTGCAATCAGAAATGCGGAATCAGAGGCAACCAAAAGAGTGGAAATCAAAGTTTAATAAATTAAGTTTTAAAGGCTTATATAAGATAAAATGAATACTACAGCACCAAATTCCGGATTAATTGAAAAAGTAGAAACTGCTTTAAACAGCATCAGACCATATCTGGAAGCTGACGGAGGTAATGTAAGAGTTATAGAAGTAACAGAAGACATGGTTGCCAAACTTGAGCTTCTGGGAGCTTGCGGTTCATGCCCAATGTCAGCTATGACATTAAAAGCAGGAGTTGAAGAAGCAATCAAAAAAGCTGTTCCGGAAATCACCAGTGTGGTTGCTGTAAATATCACAGCTTCGGATGACCCACATGCAGTAATGCCTTCATCGGTATACTAGTAGTTATTCAACTTATTACGAAACAATAATACCACATTGCTGTCGGTATTAATTTTTAATACAACAAACCCAAATATACTTTAACCGGTAAAAAGAAGGATTATATCATGAAAATAGGAATATTTTTTGGCGGACAGTCAAGAGAAAGAGAAATTTCCTTTGCAGGTGGACGTACCGTTTATGACAACCTTAATAAGAATTTATTTGAAGCCGTTCCAGTCTTTGTTGACAGTGTAGGTGACTTTATCCTTCTGGATTGGCAATATATATACAAAGGTACTATCAGAGACTTTTTTCCTCCATATAACCATCTTCCTCCTACTCCACACGGATTTCAGATATATATCGAATCTTTGGGTGATTTAAGCATAGAGGAAAGAGAGAATGTTATCCGTCAGGTTGGAAGAAGAATTCAACCGGATGAATTTTCAAAACTCTTTGACTTTGCATTTCTTGCGCTTCATGGCCCATACGGAGAAGACGGAAATATTCAGGGATTATTAGAATGGTATAATATTCCTTATTCAGGATCAGGCATACTTCCTTCTTCAATCGGAATCAATAAGATCGTTCAGAAGAAACTGATGAAGAATGCAGGATTTCCGGGACCTAGAAATCTTTATCTGAAAAAAGCTGATTGGCTGAATGAATCAGACAAATCCTCTTTTTTCCATCATTTTAAGAATGAACTGGGACTTCCATTTGTGGTAAAAGCTCCTTATCAGGGATCTTCAATAGGAATCTCGGTAATCAGCAAAGAAGATACTCAGGCTTTTGAGAAAGCTATCTACAGAAGCTTTTTCATGCAGCCAGTTACAAAACACGACTGGACAAGCCTTTCAGAAGAAGGCAAAATCAATTTTATAAGAACATTAACGGATATACGTGATGGCATTGGTCTGCCGGTAATGATCAGCGGCAACAAGATCAACCATCCGGAACACCTTTTCGATCATCTTAACTATCATTTCAGTCAGTCTGATGCTACCCTGATACTTGAAAGCCTTGACAACGAAGAAGAAATCGTCATTGAAGGTTTTATCAGTGGCAAAGAGTTCAGCTGTATTGTAGTGCAGGATGAAAATGGAAAAGCAGTAGCCCTTCCTCCTACAGAGATTCGCAAAGGCAATGAGGTATTTGACTATCGCTCAAAGTACCTTCCGGGAATGAGCAGAAAGGTTACTCCGATTGACATTCCAACCAATCAGATAGAAGGAATCAGAACTGTATGTGAACGTCTTTACAATGAATTAAATTTCAACGTATATGCACGTCTTGACGGGTTCATCAATCAGGAAGGAGAGATATTCCTGAACGATCCGAATACTACTTCAGGAATGCTTCCATCAAGTTTCTTTTTCCATCAGGCTGCCGAGATAGGATTGAACCCTTCTCAATTCCTGACCTATATAATAAGAACATCACTTGCGGAAAGAATTAAAACAGGTAAGAAGACTTTTGCATTCAAGCAGTTATTAAACACACTTGATGCAAACTTATACAGACTGAATACTGAAGCTTCTGAGAAAACAAAAGTGGCAGTAATCATGGGTGGTTATTCTTCTGAAAGACATATTTCCGTAGAAAGCGGAAGAAATATATTTGAGAAATTAGCTTCCAGCAAGAAGTATGAGCCTGTACCGATTTTCCTTACAGGAAATGAAGAATCGCACAAATTGTATCTCATTCCTGTAAATATCATGCTGAAGGACAATGCAGATGATATCAGAGACAAAGTCCTTGCTGCGGATTCAAAATCCAAGCATCCTGTTATACAAAAGGTGATAAAAGAAGCGAAAGATATCACTGTTAAATATGCAGGGAATGCCATACTTGAACCAAGAGAAATCGGATATCCTGAACTGGCGGAAAAAGTTGATTCGGTATTCATTGCATTGCACGGAAGACCTGGAGAAGACGGAGTGATTCAAGGCAATCTTGAGAAATTCGGTGTTCCATATAACGGATCAGGTATTGAAAGCTCTCAGATCACAATTAATAAGTATGAGACTAATAAGCTTCTCAGGGAAAACGGCGTAAAGGTTGCCAATCATAAACTCGTATTCAAAAATGAGTGGGCTACTAATTATGACACACTTGTTAAAGAAATTGAAAGCACTTTCCAATATCCGATTATCGCTAAGCCAGCTGACGACGGTTGCAGCTCTGCGGTAAAGAAAATCAACAACCTGGAAGAACTGACAGCGTATGCAAAACTGATCTTTGGATGGGATGATCTAAAAGATTCAGATTCTTCAAGAACTTTAAAACTGAAGTACAACGAAGAGTTTCCTTGCAAAAACTATTTTCTGATAGAAGACCTTGTAAGCAAAGGGGATGCTAAACATTTCCTTGAAGTTACAGGAGGTTTGCTGACCAGGTTTAATGACAGCGGAGAAATTGAATATGAAATGTTTGAGCCAAGTGAAACTTTGGCCACCGGAGATGTACTTTCTCTTGAAGAGAAATTCCTTGCCGGTGAAGGTCAGAATATAACTCCAGCCAGATACAGCAAAGATCCTGATGCTCAAAAATATATTTCATCTCAGGTAAGAACTGAACTACAAAGGGCTGCAAAAATTCTTAATATTCAGGGATATGCCCGTATTGATGCTTTTGTTAAAATATATGACGATAACAGAGCGGAGACAATAGTTATAGAGGTAAACTCGTTGCCAGGTATGACTCCGGCAACCTGTATTTTCCATCAGACTGCGATCAACGGCTATAAGCCTTATGATTTCATTGACAAAATACTTACATTCGGAATCGAAAGAAATAACAGAAAAGTTTTAATATAAATGATTTTTAAAGCAAACTCCTGGAAGCACATAGTAATTCATGTGATCATTATTGCAGCATTATTTTTCGGACTGTTGGCCATGTTCTTTTACTTCTATCTTCCTTCTGCTACCAAGCATGGAGAAAGTATAACAGTGCCTAAACTAACCGGAATGACTGTAGCGGAACTTGACGAGTTTCTTTCATCCAGAAATCTGAGATATCAAATCAATGATTCTACCTATGTAAGCGGATCAAAACCACATACTGTGCTTTCCCAACACCCGCTTGAAGGGTCGAAAGTTAAAGATGGAAGAAAAATTTATATATCTGTAAGCTCATTGAATCCTCCGAAGGTTAAAATGCCTAACCTTATAGACTTATCTCTGAAGAGCGCTGAAATGATGCTTAGAGGTTATGACCTTGTTCTTGCAGGCACACAATATGTACCCAGCCCTTACTCAAATGTGGTAATAGATCAGCTGGTTGACGGAAAGCGTATCGAGCATGGTGCACCAGTATCGAAAGGGACAAAAGTAACATTAATGGTTGGCAATGGGACAGGTACAGAAGAAAAAGATATACCGGATCTGATAGGAATGCCATTGGATGAAGCCAGAGTTCTACTTGCCGGCACAGGACTTTCCATTTCAGAAAAATCTGATCCAGAATCGACAGAGCCGGAAGGAACAGTAATAAGACAAAAACCTGCAGCAGGAGAAAAATTAAAAATCGGAGAAATCGTTGATGTATGGGTAGCCGGTCAACCGACTACTTTGACTCGTTAAAATTATCTATATGCTAAAAAGCTTTATAAGATCTCCATTTTTCTATTTTCTTTTTATTTTTTTTCTGTTCTATGAAAATACCTGGGGGCAGATCTTTATCCGCCCCCTCGAATACGATCCTTCAAGGGGATTAAATAAAAGTGCGAGAGTAGCTGCAATTAATGATACGCTCTCTTTACCCTTCTTCGAAGACTTTTCTCAGAATATGACGGGCACTCCTGACCTATCCAGATGGGAATCAGGAAGCGGGACTTATATCTCCCAGGATTACGCCATGAATCCTCCGAGTGTAAAAGTAGCAACCTTTGATGGACTCAATGCAGAAGGAATGCCTTACAATTTTTCTATACCAACTGCAGAGGGAAAAACAGATGATCTTACATCCAGACCAATAAATCTTCAGACATTAACCCCTTCAGATTCGGTCATGTTGAGTTTCTATTGGCAAAACTCCGGTTTCGGAGATCCTTCTGAAAATAAAATTGACTCACTGAGACTTGAATTTAAAAATGCAGAAGAAGAATGGAAAAAAGTCTGGTCTAAAAAACCTCCGATTGCTGATAAATCAAATTTCTTTCAGGAAATTATTCCGCTAACAGACTCCTCTTTTTTCCATGGCGGCTTTCAGTTTCGTTTTACTTCGTATGGAAGACAAAGCGGATCTTTTGATGTCTGGAATATAGATTACATTATACTGGATGCAAACAGAACTCTAAGCGATACTTTATATGCAGACGCAGCTCCAATCACCATGCCTACGTCCATACTTAAAGATTATTACTCAATGCCTGTAAACCAGTTTGTAGCCGGAGGAGGAAGCGCAAAAGCAGCTTCCAGCAATGTTCGTGTTCATAATATGGGCATTACCCGTACCCCTACCTATACCAGTTATGCGATAGATAAAACAACAGAAGATATTCTTCAGGAACGAAACCTGCAAGGAGCTTTAATCGGCCCATTTGCTCAGGCAACCATTGCCTGGGATCTTGATGATATTAATGTAACCGGAACAAATGAACCTGTTTATATCAATCAATGCTTTGCCATTCACGCGAAAGATACTATTGAGAATGGGATTGATTTCAGAATGAATGACAGTATCTGCAGAAGTACTGCATTATCCGATTATTTTGCTTATGATGATGGCACTGCTGAATTTTATGTTGGCTCTAATTCTGCAGGATCAAGGTTTGCCGTTAAATTCGGTTTAACCCAACCTGATACCATCACAGATATTGAAATTTATATTCCCAGAGTTGGCATTTCATTCGACAAACAACCTCTCAAATTGCATGTTTGGAAATCTATAACTCCCGGCACAAACAATGAAGAGGTCCTAACATCTCAAGACATTATTATTGAATACACCAGCCTTAACACTTATTTTAGGCATCATCTGGATAATCCAGTATTATTAACAGATTCATTCTATGTTGGCTACCGTCAGAATTTTGGTAATACCTATCAATTGGGAATTGGATTTGACAAGAATAATGATAACCAGGACAAGATGTATGTGAACCTTGGAAATGTTTGGGAACACTTTGACAGAGTTCCCGGCACTATCATGATCAGACCTGTATTTGGAAAAGGATTTCCTGTAGGTAATAAACCTCCTGTGCAAGAACTTGAAGCTTCTGTTTTCCCAAATCCAAGCACAGGGCTTATTAATATCTTTGGCAAAATCGCCAAAGCAACATTATATGACTTGTCTGGCCGGGTAATGGCTGAGCAGCTTTACGATAATTATACCTTTTCAGAAAACAAAATGGATATAAGCCATCTGAATAATGGTCTTTACCTCCTTCACCTTACTGACGGCAATGCGCTGACTGTTAAAAAGATATTACTCAACAAATAAATTTTCTATTCAACCATTAAAGGCTGGGGAGAAAAGCAGATTATGAAAATAATCAATGCTACCCAGCCCAATATTTTTCTTGAGGTACTTAAAGGTTCTTCTATTTCTGCCGGTGGGTGATATATCCCCAGAAAACGCCCGAACAATAATGCAAACACCAGATAACCTATAGCACCCTGAATGCTTGGCCACATCATACTGAGGAAAAACTGCAACGTAAATACAACTGTGGCAATTAAAAAATTATTGACCTTCCTTTCGCTGACCTTTGAAAATATCACATATAGGATAAACAGGTAAAAAGGAGCAAATCCAATAAAGTTGTCAAATGAACCTAAGGGTACATAACTTCCAAAGACATTTTCATTGGAAAAAATTCCTAATCCACCTATAAATACAAACAGGGTAAAGATCACAGGGGTTATCTGCCTTTGTCTTTTAGCTCCTACAAGTCCATACAAAATATGCCCACCATCTGTCTGCCCTATTGGTAGCAGATTCAGCGCAGTAAAAAACAAAGCCCAGAAACCGGCAAAAAGAAACGGATAATGAATCAGTTCGTAAGCATTAGGCACTAATGAAGGATCGGCAGCAACATAATTCCTGAAAAACTGAAACAAAAGGTTATCTCCCAATTTATAATTGACAACATTGGGATCCGGATTTTTTTGAGTGTAAACGTATTTTTCATAGTCCAGACCATATTCTTTATATTCAGGATGAATGGTAAAAATATGTTCCTGAGGAGGTAAATGCGTAAAGCCATAGAACAAAAGAATCAGAGCAGCAACAAATCCAGCGAGAGGTCCGGCTATACCAATATCAAAGATTTCCTTTTTAGATCCCAGCTTACTCTTAATCCTTATAAAAGCTCCCAGTGTACCTATAAAAGTGATAAATGGAATAAAATAAGGCAGTGTTACTTTTACTTTATATAATCTGGCTGTTATATAATGCCCGAATTCATGAATGGTAAGTATACCAAGAAACGGGATGGAAAAATATAATCCTTGTAATATCGCTTCAAAGCTATCAGACTTTGAAGATGTAAAGGTATAACCTGCTAAAGTTGTAGTAGTTAAAGTTGCAACAAATAGGAAAAACTGAATCAGGTATGTTTTAATCTTTTCTTTACGCATCTTTTAATAAATCTAAAATCGTCAATGGGTGATTTACCCATAAGCTTGTAATCCCCACCCTTTCTGATGCTTTTATATTATCTAAATTATCATCAAGGAAGATTGTTTCTGAGGCTTTTAAATCTTTGTCACTCAGCACATGCTCATAAATGGCAACATCCGGTTTTCTTAACAAAACCTCATGAGAATAATAAACCTTTTCAAAAATCTTATCCAGATCTGAGATACCGGTAGTTTTATTCAATATAGCATTTACGCCTTTTATATGAATTGCATTGGTGTTGCTAAGTATAAATATTCTGTATTTGTTTTTCAGATTTAATATCAAATCTATTCTTTCCTGAGGGATATCCAGAAGCAAGGCATTCCAGGCATCGTCGATCTGATCGTCGGACAATTGGGTTCCGAACTCCTCTCTGATAAGATTTCTGAAACCGTTGTCATCTACCTCTCCTGTTTCATATCTATGCAATAATTTCTGATCTTCAAATCTCTTAAGTACCTGTAATACATCCGTATCCCCAAGTTTTGCAAATGCTTCAAAAGTTTTTTGAAAATCTATATTGATGATTACGGCCCCCAGATCAAAAATAATATTTTTATATTCTGAAAAATTCAAATGAAAATAGTGTTTAAATGTTTGGCAATATGAATGCAAATATGTAAAATTGCACTCCCAAATTCAAGGGGGACTTGTAAAAGTCTTCTTAGGGAAGGGGCCCTTAGCTCATTCGGTTAGAGCAACTGACTCATAATCAGTAGGTGGCTGGTTCGATTCCAGCAGGGCCCACAAAAAGCAAAAGCCTTCAATTAATTAAAATTGAAGGCTTTTTTATTAATTCGATAAACCTACATTAACCTTTTTTTACTTTTTGTTAAATATCAAATCAACTTTTTCTTTGAGAAAAAGTAAACTTTATTCAACAAAATAAGTAGTTTTTAATTCTTTTTACCATTAATCATCATTGTACAGTTTATATTTAAATGGACTAAAGATGACAACCTACCCAATCATTAAAATACCAAAATCTTTTATAGCTGCTTCTACAGCTGATGTTCCACAGCCTGCCCCCCCTATAAAGCCACCTAAGCCAGTAAAATATGAGCCTCCCTGGAAGGAACTCTCTTTTCTTTGGCTCTCCCTAACATATCTATTATTCTATGGAATTATAAATAAGATGCCAATCCTAACTTCAGTTACAGCGGTCCTAAGTATTACATCCCTTATCCTTATCTTCAAGAAGGAAATAAAGACCAATAAAATGCTAGGTTTAGAATATCAAAATGCATTAAGAGAATATTCAAAATCATTTGACACGTATAGCCAAAAATTAAAGTCAATTAATTCCCCCAAAGAAGTAGAATTATATAGAAAAGAAATTCTAAAGCAATTAATAGTTAACACCAAAAAACCTAAATTAATAGTTAAAAACCTAACTAGAGGAAGAAGTGAATTTTTTTTCGATTTATTTTAGAAGAATGGTTTCCAGGAAAAATTTCCAACAATAGAACCATTGAAAAATTTTATAACGACAAAGCATACATACCTGATTTTATTTATTACTGCAACGAAACCAATCTTCATATTGATATTGAAATTGATGAGCCCTATATTATAAGCAATAGACAACCAATACATTATTTAACAGCCCAAAACTCACATTGTGATGAGCTCAGGGATGAATACTTTAATGAAAAAGGATGGATAGTAATAAGATTTTCTGAAGAGCAAATTGTATACTTCCCTAATGAATGCTGCAAAGTCATCAATGAAATAGTGCGAAACTTAACAAACATATGCATTCCAATTTTTAGGGATACTGTTCCAGAACTTAAAAGACTTAAATCTATCAATAAACCAGGGCTATATCATTTAGAAGTGAGGAATTCTTACAGCAAATACAATTCTAATCAAAAAAATTATTTACACATTATTAACTTTAATGCTTATGACTCTAAATTAGAATTAATAATGAATGATCAATTTAAAGACAAAGCAGAAATTGAATCAAGCGAAGTAACCTTATTTCTTTTTAATGCTTGTTTCTATTCACCAAATGAATTAATTCTACCTCAGACTAGTGAATTATTGAAAGTAAATATCGAAAGAATGTTCTCTTTCAATACTTACGGCACTCTGAGAATAACTTCAATTCCCATTAATAGCTCCGACAACAACGTCCAGAAATGGATTGGTACAAAAGACTGGAGATCTCCTATCAATAATTGTTGGACAGAAGAAATTACTCGAAATTATGCTAAAGATAATTTAAGAGAGGAGTATTTACAAGAAACAGGCATCTCTTTAACTAGTAGCTATAGTAAATCAAATAATTCTGATCTTCACTAAAATAATTCCTAATCAACTGAATCAAATAATTGTGATCTTTTAACTATTACATTTTAAACTTTCTATTCATATAGACCATCCCATACATGATTTTTTTAATCACATCATGCCATCACTAACTTCAGATTTATTAGATGACCATTTTTAAGAAACGATGGAACTAAAGTACAAGAAAGCAGAGTTAAAGTAAAAGATTAAACCATTTCCCTATAGTACAAAAGAAGGCCAGGAATACGTCAGATAAAAAGGATATTTGTCTTCCATACTTTTAAATGATAAATTTGGTTTAGGCTTTAACCAGAGAGAAATTGAAAAGAATATTAATCATAGAGGATGATCCTGCCTTAAATAAGAATATCAAAGAAGCATTATCGGCAGAGCAAATGGAGGTTGAAACTGTTTTTGACGGACTTCTCGCTGAAAAAATATTAAAAAAAAGTGACTTTGATTGTGTAATACTGGATATTAATCTTCCTCACAAAAATGGTTACGAACTTTGCAAAGACTTTAGGAAACACAATACAATAACCCCTATTCTGATATTAACGGCGTTCGATGAACTTGAAGATAAAGTTCAAGGCTATGACTGCGGGGCTGATGATTATCTAACAAAACCATTCTACATGAAGGAACTAATTCTAAGGGTAACTTCACTTCTAAAAAGAAGCACTTCAACTGTCAGCGTAAAAGATTCAATTTCTGCAACATTAGTTGTTGGTGATATTGTTATACACACCAACAACAAAAAAGTTACAAGGCAGGGAACAGAAATAACACTAACTCCAAGAGAATATCAGATATTATTGAGATTGGTATTATCCAAAGGGGAACTGGTTCCTAAAAAAGAATTAATAAAGGAAATCTGGGGAACAGCCTTTGACGCAAATACAAACACCATTGAGGTATACATAAACTTTCTCAGAAAAAAACTGGACAAACCTTTTGGGAAGGATTCAATAAAAACAAAAATAGGATTTGGATACTACTTTGACGAAAAATGAGCATAAAGCAAAAGATATTATTTTATTTTTCAGTAGTAACTATAGTTATGGTTGGAGCTGCCTTCTTTTTTATCTATATGTTATTCTATGAATACCGTGCTGAAGACTTTCACCAACAACAGAAAGAGAAAATCATTAATACATTAAAGTTCCTCACGAAAATTGAAGAGATAGATGAGGAATTGATTTCCGCTATGGATCGGATCACAATTAATGATGTTTATGCTCAGAAACTCTATATTTTTGATAAGAATAAAAACCTCCTTTACTCAAGGTTGGATCATAAGCCCACCGATCTTACTAAGAATATTCTTTCCCAACTATCCTCCCTCAAAACAAAGGTTGAGCAGAAAAGCGGCCGTTATGATGTACTAGGAATCTATTTGGAACAAGACGGAGAAGTGTTCTATGGAATAAGTAATGCTTATGACTTGCCAGGATACCATAAGCTGAATTATCTCAAGTACATTCTCTTTCTGACCTTTATGATAATCGTTCTGGTGGTTATTTTTATGTCATATTACCTTTCAAAAAAAATAACAAATCCTATCGTTGCACTTACCAGACAAATAAAAGATTTCAACTTTGAAAGTAAATATGAACCAATTGCTGTAATGGATGGGAGGAAAAATGAAGTCGCGGTTTTAGGGCAAAGGTTCAACGAATTAATGCAAAGAATGAATGAAGCATTTTCATTTCAAAAGAACGCAGTTCACCATATATCTCATGAATTAAAAACGCCCATTGCGGTTTTGGTCTCCAACTTTGAGAGAATTGAGAAAGAGTTAGATATTAACAAAATAAAATTTTTGATAAAAGATCAGAAAGAAGACACGGAGAACTTAAGTAAAATCATAAACTCATTGCTGGAAATTGCCAAAACCGAATCGGGCAACACTCCCAAGTTGTCGAAAATTCGGATTGACGAACTTATTTTCGATTTGGTTGATGAGCTCAATGTATTATATCCGGACTTTCAGTTTTCCATTAAATATTCTGAGTCTATAGAAGACGAAAGCAAGCTGACTTTATTTGCTAACCTGCGTCTTTTAAAAGCTGCTTTATCCAACCTAATGATAAACTGCATCCAATATAGTATAGACAATCTGGCCACTATTGTTATTACACCGATAAACAAACGGCTCCAAATAGATTTCATAAATAACGGTCCTGTTATAAATGAAAATGAAAGACAATATATTTACGGTCGCTACTTCAGAGGAGAAAACAGCAGAGGAAAAAGAGGATTTGGTCTGGGCCTTGTTTTTATAAAAAAGATCCTGACAATGCACGATGGAAACATTTCCTATGTAGCAAACGAAGAAGCCAAATCAAATAAATTTACCATCACACTACCATTCAAATGATCTTTAATTTTAATTTCAGGAGTTTCATTTTGTAATAAAAAATTGAACAAACATAGGAACATGCTTGAAACTGCATATCATTCTTCCTAACCCTGTTAGGAACAATATTATGACATAGTTGTTATTCTTTATATGTTTTTTTTCCATTTCCACTGATTGCTATATTTCATAGACATATAAGTAAGATCATTAACTAAGGTCCGAGCTAAATTGATTTATTATTTTATTCCCTAGCCAACTATTAGGTATATAAATAATACCCCAATATCCTTTAGAAATCCCTTCAGACAGACTTGATTAGCACAACAAAATAAATTATAAAATTGATGCCTGGATAAAACAGTTAAATTTAAGAACTTAAGGTTACTTCTGATTTTAACTGGGAAAATCTTATCACGACACAGGCAGTAACCTTCTGGTTAAAAGAAGAATACAAATTAAAATTCTGCTACCTCATTTCCTTTAAGCCAATCTTTATTCAATTTAAGGTCTTTTTAAGGTGATGTCATTTACTTTTGAGGCTTAATTTGGATATCAATGAGAAATTTCAATTCAACTTACCTTAAATCAGATATTTTAGCAGGTTTAGTGGTATTTTTAATAGCCCTACCTCTATGCTTAGGAATTGCGTTAGCGAGTGGAGCTCCGTTATTTTCCGGTATTATATCGGGAGTAATCGGAGGTATCGTAGTAGGTTTTTTAAGTAAATCTCAGATAAGCGTTGCCGGACCTGCAGCAGGACTTACCGCTATCCTTATGACAGCTATTGCCACACTTGGGTCTTTTGAAGCATTACTATTGGCTGTTGTGCTGGCAGGACTCATGCAGGTAGCATTAGGCTTTGCTAAAGCCGGAAGTATATCAAACTACTTTCCATCTAACGTTATCGAAGGGATGCTTGCAGCTATTGGCGTTATTATTATTCTGACCCAGTTACCTCATGCAGTTGGCTATGACATCGCCAATGAAGGAGACTTCTTCTTTATAGATAAGGACTCAAAACACACTTTATTTAGCAATATCATTGATTCAGTAAACTTTTCGCATCCTGGCGCTATAATCGTAACCATTGTTTCGTTGCTTATACTTATAAGCTTCGATAAAGTAGCCTTTCTTAAGAAAATAAAATTTCTTCCGGGAGCTCTGGTTGCTGTAATTGTTGGTACAATCATCAATGAAGTTTTTAAAGCTACAGGTTCAGGCTTAATTATCAGCCAGGATCACCTCGTAAATCTTCCCGTACCTGACTCAATGAGTGATTTTATAGGACAATTTGCTACTCCTGACATATCTCAGATTCTGAACATTGATATATGGATCGTGGCAGCAACTATTGCAACAGTAGCTAGTATTGAAACGCTTTTATGTATTGAAGCTGCGGATAAGTTAGATCCCCTTAAAAGATTTACCAATACGAATACAGAGCTAAAAGCCCAGGGATTCGGAAATATACTAAGTGGTTTAATCGGAGGACTTCCGATGACTTCAGTAATAGTAAGAACCTCAGCAAATGTCAATTCAGGCGGAAGAACCAAACTTGCAACTATAGCCCATGGTGCATTTCTAATGACGGCAGTACTGGCAATACCTTTCATTTTAAATAAAATCCCTTTGGCATGTCTTGCGGGTGTTTTAATTATGATAGGTTATAAATTAGCTAACCCTTCCGTTTTCAAACATATGTGGGACAATGGCAAATTCCAGTTTATCCCATTTGTGATTACCGTAGTAGCTGTCGTAGCTACTGACCTTCTGAAGGGAGTAGGCATCGGACTTGCTGTAAGTATTTTCTTTATACTAAAGGGCAACATAAAGCTCGCATATTTCTTCAAAAAAGAGGAGCATCAGGAAGGAGAAGTGATACACATAGAGCTTGCTCAGGAGGTTTCATTTCTTAATAAAGCTGCCATCAAACAGACATTGATACATATCCCAGCTAACAGCTCTGTATTGATTGACGCATCACATACAGTATACATAGACCATGATGTATTACAACTGATAAAGGATTTTCTGGAGTTTGGTTCCAAAGATAAAAAAATCAATGTTCAATTAGTTGGATTCAGAAAGGAGTACAAAATAAACAACTCATCAAGAGTAACATCTATAGAGGCTTCCACGGAGGAAGCTGTCAGTTCCTAAGTTTAAACAGGAAATAACCCTTTAAAATTAAATCTATTGTCTAATATTATTGTGAAGTATATGAAAACATGCACCAAAGAAATTCAAGCTACTATAACGCCGCTTAAAGCTATTGAGATTTTAAAAGCTGGAAATATTAGATTTATAAATAATTTAAAAGCTAATCGTAACTTATTACAACAAGCAAATGATACTCGAAACGGCCAGTGGCCATTTGCGACCATTTTAAGTTGTATTGATAGCCGTACCTCTTCTGAATTAATTTTCGATCAAGGTCTGGGCGATATATTCTCAATAAGAATTGCGGGCAATATCATTAACACTGATATCCTTGGAAGTATGGAGTTTGCCTGTAAAGTTGCCGGATCAAAATTACTGGTTGTACTAGGTCATACTAAATGTGGAGCAATCAAAGGAGCTTGCGATCATGTTGAAATGGGAAATTTATCAGAACTTCTGGCAAAGCTTCAACCTGCAGTGTATGAAGAAAAAACGTTTACTGATGTTAAACTTAGAAATTCTTCTAATGCAGAATTTGTAGAAAATGTGGCTTCTATCAATGTTTACAGAGCCGTTAATTCAATTATATCCAGAAGTTATATATTGGAGCAAATGGTTGAAAAAGGAGAAATTGCTATCATAGGAGCTATGCACAATCTTGAAACAGGCATTGTGGAATTTTACGAAGATTCCTTGATATCTAAGTCCAGTATTACCAATGAGATTCAGGAAGTAATTTCTAAAAGTGCTTAATTAAACGTATTGCTGCGTAATTAGCATACCTCAATTATTCAGTTATCAGAATAAATCTTCTTTATGAATCCTGTTTTAATTGGATTCAATTCTTAAGCTTGTTTGGTTAATTGTAAGTGTCGGGTCGGAAGGTCCGGCACTTATTAACCATTTTTTTTATACTTTTCAACATTAGATATCCGCAGATACAATAAAGATTCAATTGTCTACCCTTAACAGATATCCTCAAAGACATGGCTTAAACAAATCCCATCTTCTTTCCATGCTCATGTTCATTATACAGAGGATGACTCTTCATTTTATTAATTATTTTGCTTAAAAACTTAAGCATGATTTCCCTTTTATCATTTTCATCCTTAAGTCGTCCCTGAATAAGGTCTGTGCTCACATCAAAGATTAAAGCATTTAATGAAGATATTTCTGCGGGAGTAATTCCTAATGTAGGACCTACTGTTGTTGAATGGAGAGAATAATTTCTTAACCATTGAATTAATTGTTTGTCTTCTTTTGGTATAAAATCCATACTTGTATTTTTTGTATTTATTCCCAGCTACCCATTACAGAAAAACTGACACTATCACTTTTGGTCTCCATATCTATCGGATAAATGATCTTATACTCTTCCATGTCTATAGTGCTGGATGCTATCAATCCCGTAGAATCTCCCCACAACTGTATACTGATATGATCTTCTTTATATAAATGTAACTCAATCTCTTTATCCAGTGCAAATATAGCAGGAAGCGTAAAATCACTGGGATATTTTCCGGTGGTACCCAGTATGTGATTTCCAAAGCCTGTATTTACAACTTTAACAGTCAGGAATTGAGAAGGGGAATTGGCCTTTCTGTAAGAATTCAACTTAATGGTTTTCATTGTAAAAATATACTTATCCTTCTTACAGCCTACAGACAGTAGACTTATAAATAAAAGTATCCAGATTCTACTCATGTTATATATTATTTTTTGTAATTTATGATTATGATACTGCAGTCTTCTCTAACGAATTATGTAAAGTAATACGTAAACATTAAAACGGAGATGGCTGATTCTTTGTAAGAGCCATGATTGTTCTGTTAATATATGGGAAAAGGGCAATAAGTATAACTGTAAGGACAAGCATCACGCAGATCAATTCATAATAATCTATTGCAAACCTTATCTGGGTCTGAACATTTAAAGTATTTACAAGCATCTTATTACTCATCTTGGTGGTATTGGCAACTGAGGCACCATGAATAGATAAGATGTGATTAATTTTATGAATAGACTGAATCAGAACAGGATTTTGTTTTGAAACATGATCCTGGAAGGTATTGTAGTGAGTACCTTTAGATAGCAACTCAAAGTAATTAATGAGGGCGATACTTAAATAGAAACCAAAACACCTCACAAATAAACAAATCCCAGCAGCAGAGGCACTGAATTTCTCGGGAACAGACGCTACAACATATATGATAGTAGGTGTCATAATCAAACCAACCCCTAATCCTTGAAGGATCAGGGGAATGAAAAACTCGCTTTCATTTGCCTGAGGAGTAAACAGCCAAATCATCCAAAAATGAAAGACAAGTAATATTGAAAAACCATAAATCCATAGAAGCCTGATGGGGCGCTTTGCAAGAACAAAGACACAGGAGATTATAACTCCAGCAACTATTCCCCCTATATTCAGCAAAGTAATATATCCGATATTTATGGGGTCTAACTTTAACACTATCTGAAAATAATTTGTAGTAACACCAAAGGCAAAACGGCATATATAAAATATCAGCATGAGAAAGAGCCCTACTTTAAAGTTCCTGTAACGAAAGATCTCCAGGTTAAAATAAGGACGTTTCGCATAAGCCTGTCTTAGTATGAATAAAGCCAGTATGATAAACATCGAGACAACACATCTCAGGAGAACAGGATCTTCCAGCCAATAGTACTGCTGTCCGTAAACCATTATATATCCAACCAGGCACAGGAAAACAGCATATAATAAAAAGCTCTGCCAATCCAGTTTATACAATGGAAATTTCACATTGAGTCTGATATCATTCATTAGCAACAAAAGAAGCCCAAGTGCCGGAAGGTAAGAATACATCACACATTTATAGAGTGAATTAAAATTAAACGAGTCTACAATTTCCGATGTAGCAAAATTATTAAATGGTATCATGCAAACCAGCATACCAAAAAATATAGAATAGCCTATTGTTCTTGCCCTTTCAGAATGGAGCCGCATAAATATTAAAGTCAGAGCAAGGTTAACAGTCATAGTAAATGCCATTCCCTGAATAAATCTGAATATAAACAGTACCAGAACCTTATCTGTTACAAAGCAAATGTATGAGCTTAGGAGTTGAATAAATGTAATAATTACAAAATATTCCTTTGCAGCAAGAAAGCTGAAGAACCTCCTTTCAAGAGAAAAAAAACTGGCATAACCTGCATAGAACAAGACCACGGAATAATATACATCATAGGTCTCCATCCCTGTATTACCAGCAGAAGCATTTAAATTAGTCAGAGGAAGAAAGAAAAGAACAAGGCCAGGCAGAAGGACCATAAACAGAGTAATCTTAACTAACCACTCTGGCACCCACTCTTTAAACAAGTAACTTTTCTCCACCATATCTTTTATTTTTTTGCTACTGAAACATTTACGTTCATTCCTGCCTTCAGCAGGCCGACATCTTTTACAGAACCCGTTACTCGAATACGGACAGGAATACGTTGAACAATTTTCACATAGTTGCCTGTAGAATTATCAGGTGGAAGTAAAGAAAAGCTGGAACCTGTTGAAGGTGATAAAGAAATTATTATTCCTTTAAATGTTTTATCAGGGAAAGCATCTGCGGTAAACTCTGCTGTATCCCCTATTGCCATTGATTTAATCTGAGTTTCTTTATAATTCGCCACTATCCATTTATCTGTTTCCCTGTTAACTATATACCCCAGAACCTCTCCTACTTCAATCATCTGTCCCCTTTCTATGGTTCTTCTTCCCATTACACCATCATAGGATGCTGTAATAACAGTATAAGAAACATCCAGCTTATGCCTTTCAAGCAAGGCGTCCAATCTTTTTATCTCTGCTCTTATCACATCCTTCTGAGCAATTGCATCTTCAACCTGTGAAACTGACGCTTCATAATCCTCTTCAGCTGAAAGTCTTTCAGCCTTTGCCACATTATATGCAGCTTCTACAGTTTCCAAATGTTGCTGCGTAGCAGATTCTGTAGCTAATAGCTTCTTATATCTGGAAAACTCCAGTTCCTTTTTCCATAGTTCAGCATCTGCTATTGCTATCCTTGCAAACTTAACCTGAGAGTTCCTTTTCATAGTTACAATTTTTACCTCTAATACCTTTAACTGTGCTTTGGCATTCATTAAAGCTGCTTCTGTCTGCGCCAGTTGTATTTTATATTCCCTGTCGTCAATAAGCAACAATGTATCGCCCTTTTTTACAGGCTGATTCTCATCGAACTTCACTTCTACAATAAAACCTCCTGAACGGGAAATAACAGGATTGATATATTCCTGCACCTGAGCATCATTGGTTGTTTCATTCTTATACAGATCCCAAAAGGTTATTACCCCCCAGATAAATAAAACAATTCCAATCCCACCCGCTATCCATGCAGTAATCCTGGTGATCAGCTGATCTGTTAACGTATATTGACTTGCCTTTTTCATTAAAGATTACCTAATATATTTTGAAGCTTATAATATTGAATTTGCGCGTCCATTCTGGAAGAAGCATATTCAAACTGTGTCTGCAAAGCCTGAATATCCGCATCCAGTAAATCAGTTATTAAAGCAGCCTGATTAAAAAAATTATTTTTTATTATTCTTGCATTTTCAGCTGCCTGATCTATATTGGCCTTGGCAACGTTAATCCTTACAAGTGATTCTCTGAATCTAAGAAAGGCTTCGTAGACATCCTGCCTTATCCTATCTTCTGTATCATGATGCTCTAATTCTTCTTTCTTCAGATCTAAATGAGCCAGTTTTGTTTTGGGCCTATTGATATACAATTCAGAAACTGGAAGACTAGCCTTTATCCCTACCACACCAAGTGTATAGTTACTGGGAGAATATGGGAAAAGAAATATTTGTGGATTTGCAAGCCAAAAATCTCCGTATAGACCAATTTTCGGTCTTACTGCAGCTTTCGTATATTGAAGATGAATATGACTGATCTTTTCTTTCTTCTCTGACATATGATATATGAAAGACTTGGACAATGCTTCTTCCAGATAAGATTCATAAGACTTTAATGAAATTAGTTCAGGATTGATAATCTCTTTTGGCAATACTGCAACATTATCAGCAAGACCTATAAGTATGTTTAACTTTTGGTTTGCTATTGCAATATTATTTTCAATCTGTACCAGCAACAGTTTCTGATTGGACAGTTTTAACTCTACCCTCAATGCATCACTCTTCAGCACCACCCCATTGCTATATAATTCTTTGATCTCTGCGAGTTGCTTCTCTTGATTTTCAATATCCCTTATCATCAAATCTTTAAAAATCAGATTCCGCATTAAATTCAAATAATAAACCGATGCCTGCAGCTTGATATCAGAAACAGTATATTTTCTTTGCTCTATAGCTATTTCATATAAAAGTTTTCTTTTATCCACGGAGAGATTTAACTTATTACCATCATAAATATTAAGATAAAAATCAGTTCCTAATCTGTACAAAGTATGAATGACCTCATGCTGTTCAGGTTTATTTAAAAGACCATTGGTATACACGGCAAGATTTGTAGCATGTTCAATATGTCCTTTGAATTGTATTTCCGGAAGTCTTTCATATTGTAATTCCCTGACTTCTTCTTTTCCAATTGATTCTTCAAAATATGATAATTCAATCTTTTTGCTATTCTCAAGAGCTTTCTGCCATATATTGTCCATGTAAAGAGGAATGGGCATGTTAAGAGAATCTTGTGAAAAAACCGGGATAGTAAAGGAAATTATAATAAGAATACCTAAGACACTTATTTTTCTAGGACAGCTAAACATTCAGTTACAATTTATGCCGTAAAGTTATTTGTCCTGTATAATTCAATTTTATCCAAAATGGACTAATATTAGCTGATTCCGGCCAATGGCTTTTTTTAGAAATTTTGTAAAATTTTTCATTCCTTATAAGAGGATGTTTTTATAGATTGCAGTGTTCTTTAATAATATTATTATTTAAAATAAAATGAGTCTGATTGCAAGTTTACCGGATATTGACAAGCGTCCCGCGTCAGTATTTGTCATGCATGAACGATCTGAAAAATATATACCTAATCATAAACATGCGAAAGGACAGCTATCTTATGTAGAAGGCGGAATAGCTTATCTCGATATAGGCAACCAAAGATATGTTATACCTGCACGACATTATTTCTGGATTCCCACAGGATTATCACATGTATTAAAAATAGGACATTCAGGAACAGTCCTTAGATCACTATTCTTCTACACTCATGATGACAACACTTCCCCATTTTACTCTCAGATGGGAATCTACCCAATCAATGACCTTTTGATGCAGATGATAAAATACTCTGAGTCTTGGGACGGTCATATTTTACCAGGTGATAATAGATTCTTATTTCTATCAGCTATAAAAAATATCTTACCAGAAATCAGTTCCAAAAAAATCCCATTCGCTCTACCTTTTACAGAACATGAACGAATGATTCCTATACTCAGATATCTGGATAAAAATATTGGTGATACACATTCACTTGAAAGTATTAGCCATAAGTTTGGTATGAGCGAAAGATCACTATCAAGACTTTTTCAGCAAACACTGAATATGTCATTCCTTCAATACTTAAAATTACTTCGAATGGTAAGATCAATTGAATTAATGCTGCAAACCAATCTGTCTCTTAGTGAAATCGCTTACACAGTCGGATATCAGAGTCTTGCGTCTTTCAGCAGCACTTTTTTAAAACTCACAAATTACAGACCATCTGACTTCAAAAAAGAAAAATAAAGACCTTCTATTCAATTTACCCAGAACTTATCAGGCCACTCAATAGAAGTTTCATTAAGTTCAGGCATAATGAATAAAACTGAACGATTCTCTATTTTTTCTATTAAACTAGCAAATAAAACATGCTCTTCAAATCGAAGATGTTTTTCTAATACCTCTTCAATAAGACTGAGCGATTCCTCAATATTATCTTTACTTTCAAACAATCTTTTTAATTTTCTATGCTCAGAAACTGCTCGTTTTATCAAAAGGTTGTCTTTTTCAAAAACAGAAAAAACATATTGCTCTTCCAGTTGAAAATGTGGTTTTAGATATTCATGATAAAACAAGTCTGTATAAATCTTAATTCTCTTTGTCTGCACCCTTTGCAAAAGGCCAACTCTTATTCTGTAACACAATTCAAAAATAACATGATGTTCATTTTTCAAATAATCCAGTATTTGACCACATTCAAAAATTTGATTTCCCATTGGATTTAAAAGTTAAATCAATTCATTCTATATAATTTGTAATAACAATAACCAATTCATTAAACCGGAATATTCGCAAATCTGAGAACACAGATTATGTCATCTATAATTCGCTCCCTATTTATTATCATTTAATTTTTATAAGTTTTAAACCGAATATAAGTAGAGATAAAACTTTTATTCCCTCCAAGGTCTGATAACAAAAGGAACTGCAGAAATTATAACTATTTCTTCCTATCGTAAAAAATACTGAATGATTGGCCATACCGGGAAATAATCTGGAAGTCTGAATACTCAGGATAATGAAAGGAATAATAAATAAAGTATATAAAGGAAAAATCTCTTCTATATTTGTAAAATAAGTTGTTCCAATGATTAGCAACACAAAGAACCATTCAAAATTTGTCATTGTATTGTATATCAAATCCGATAGGAATACTTCAATAGAAGATGATACAGGAATAGACTTGAGCTCAATACTAAGTTCCAGAAAGTCCAAAGCAGAAGCAAACCCTAACCACAAAAAAACACTTATCAGAACAATGGGATATTTTACTGTTGCAATCATATAGTTTAGATTTATGCAAAACAAAACCAGCTATATATATTTGAAAGATCTATTAAATCGAAAACATTAATTAATAAGGAACTCTCAAATATTATCGTTAGTAGTTGTAAAGATATCCGAACTTTCAACTTACTGCATTATTCAAAATAGACTAAATATAGCTTAATCCCGCCAACGGAAAATATTACTAAATTTTATTTCAGTAAGGAATTCCATATATGTATAGATAATCAAGCAATTAAACTTACTTAACCTATCATATATAGAGATTGCATTAGATAAGGAATAAATCAATGTAAAATTTAGCTTTCAGGAAAAATATAATAAGTACATCTATTATCTATCCTTTTATCAGACTATCAAGAGCTCTGGTAACTTTTGGTTTGCTGATATCTTTTAATGTATACTGATTAAGGTAATCATAAAAGGCATACAATGCACTTTTCAGAACAGATTTAAATCCACAGCTATCAGCGAGTATGCAGGGTGGTGTATCACATCCGACTAGCTCTTCCTCCATTTCAAGCAAACGGATCAGATCACCTATTTTATACATTTCAGGTTTATCTGACAAATACAATCCGCCTCCTCTTCCTCTTTGAGCATCAATAATTTTATTATTGGAAAGAAACTGAACCACTTTTGCCACATGATTTCTGGATATTCCAAACCTTTCAGACAATTCAGTAATGGTAGTTGCCGGCATGTTTGAAGGCTTACGTGAGATATACATCAAAATCCGCAATCCATAATCAGTAAATTGATTCAGTTTCATTCCCTTATACTCTAATTTATATTTAATGTCTGAGGACCAAACTCTTCAAAAAAGACATGTTCCCTATCGACGCCCAATGCTGCAAGATCCTTTATTGTCTTTTCAAGAAATAATTTGGGACCACAAATATAATAATTCGCACCGGGTAATAATATTGTTTCCTTTACTTCAGACAGTTCTACTCTTCCCTTTTTAACATTTTCCTCCGAACCGGAACAATCATCATAAAATACAATATGTTCAAGCCAGTCAAACTTTTTATTCAAGTCGCTGACCTCATTCTTAAATGCATGAACATTTGCGGATCTACAGCCGTGAATCCATTTTACTTCCCGCTTTTCAGATTCTCCAGCAAGGTGCTCCAACATGGACATAAATGGGGTCTGACCTATGCCACCGCTGATAAGAACAACTGGCCCCTTATTTTCAAGATTTAACACAAATTCACCAGCCGGAGGTGTAGCTTCAACAACATCCCCTTCTCCCAATGTATTATGGAGATAATTAGAAATTATTCCGTCTTCTTTTGCTACACCCTGCCCTACTTCTTTTTTAACCGAAATTCTGTAATATTTATTTCCCGGAGCAGAGGAAATACTATATTGTCTGGGCTGAAATACCCCAAGCTCTTTTACGAAAACTCTGATGCTTAAATATTGCCCGGGCTTATGTAGTGCAACTTCCTTTCCATCCTCCGGATACAGATAAAATGAGCTTATTTCATCAGATTCCTGTACTTTCTTTTTAATCACGAACTTTCTCCATCCGCTCCAACTACCTGACAAACCTCCCTTTTGTATATATATTGATTTTTCAAGATTAATCATGATGTCCGCAAGGATTGTATAAGCTTTTTCCCATGCAGCAATGAGCTCATCTGAAGCTCCATCTCCAAGTACTTCTTTTATTGAAGCCAGTAAATTCTCTCCTACTATTGAATATTGCTCCGCAGTAATGAGCAAACTTGTATGCTTCTCCCCGATATGTTGTAATACCGGCAGCAGAACACCAGGGTTTTCAATATTCTCAGCATAAGCAAGAACAGAATTTGCCAGTGCAGTTTGCTGAGTTTCGTTTTTTTGATTTCCCATATTAAAAAGATTTTTTAACTCGGGATTTAACCTAAACATTCTCTGATAAAAATGTTTGGTCAACAAAAGGCCATGCTCCCTTAATATAGGAACGGTACCTTTTATTAAGTCAATTTCTGTTTTTGTTAACATAATTTTAGTAGATTTTAAAGTTGCATCAAATATACCTCTTTAAAGTTGCATACAAAATACCTCTTTAAATATTTTTGAATAATTATGAACTTGTCAATCATTTGCCATGGATTATAATATCCAGCCAATTAATAGTGAGAACATAATTCCTTAGTACTTGTTATAATCTTCAGGAAGAACAATTAAGATTATTGACCAGTTAATAGATAAAAAAAATGGGTAGCCTGTGCATACAGACTACCCATTTTAATTTTTATAGGGTAATTTCTATTTCACTTTGATCATCCTGTAAATCTCTGAAATTCCAGACTCGTACTGAACCTTCATAATATAAGTACCATTAATATAGGTACTACCCAGATCCAGGATCTGTCCAGGAGCTACAGATTCTTTAGCTTCTATCGTTTCACCATATAAGTTTAATATTTCGAGGGATCTAATCTGCTTTGATACCTTAAATGCAAATGAGCTACTGCTTGGATTTGGAAAGAGATTTTCGGCAGCACCATATACTTGCTTTGAAAACAAACCATCTACAGAGTTGACAGTAATTGTTCTTAGTGAAGAGCCAAAAGCACCTTTTTCATCAGTTGCAACTGCCTTAATGGTATGCACCCCTGGAGGAATATCTGTCAAACTTATCTCATAGGAGTTGGATGGGGCATTAACAGTGCCAATAAGCGTTGTACCCATATAGAAGTCAACTTTAACTATATTACCATTAGGATCGATGGCATTTGCCTTCAATATCAACTCCTCAGGAGAAACAACAATTGTATCCTGGGCAGGAGAAATCAAGGTTACTTTTGGAGATTGATTGCAGGCGATAAAATTATCAGCAGGTGTGTTAATATTTGCTTTAATGAAAGTTCCAGACTCAGATAAGTTAGTCCACTGACCAGATCCGCATGCCCTTGATGCCAGAAGAGCTGAAGATTCGCTTTTATCTGCGAAACTCCAGACTATCCAACTTAGTTTATTTTTATCCATCCAATTAATCCACTCTTTATATTTCTCAAGGTATGGACCTCCGCTACCGCTTGCATCGCTGGTACCACTTTCTGTGATAAATAACGCAATACCTCTGCTTAAAGCCCTCTCTGCTAACTTCATTAAAGAAGCCCCATGACTTCCTGAATAAAAATGAAGGGCGTACATTATATTATCATATTGTAAAGGATAAAGAGAAGGTTTGTCTACTGACTGACTATAATTAGGAGTTCCTACAATAATAATTGTACTAGGATCAATATTCCTTATTACAGGTATTACCTGATCAGCATACCTTTTTACATCATCCCATTCAACCGGTTCTTCATCTGCTTTTAGTCCGTTCGGCTCGTTGCAGATTTCATAAATCACATGCTTTTTACCTTTGTGTTTTGAGGCCATATAAGCCCAGAAATCCATTGATTCTTTTACATTAACGTTAGGGTCTCCCGGATGTAAAACATGCCAATCAATCATGCAATAGATCCCCAGCTTTTCGCATTTGTCAACCCAGGTATCTATATAATTTTTCCAGTAATTGGGGTTTGTTAAATATCCATTATCGGATCTCGGAATATACATTGCGAGGCGGAATACATCAATTTGCCAGTTATTAGCCAGCTCAGATAGTCCTTCATCCTTCATGCAGGCTGGAAACCATTGCATTCCATGTGAACTAATTCCTCTCAGAACAACAGGGTTTCCACACTCATTACTAAGTTGATTTCCGATTAATTTAAGCTTACCATTAATAGCAACAGGAGATCCGGCGGGATATTGACCAAAAGCATTTATGCTGATCTCAAGGAGGAAGAATAAAAAGAGAAACTGAATTTTAGATATAAATTTCATCCTGATGTTTTTTAATTTATTGAATAATTTAAAGGATAATCTTGGTTTTTCCAATCAGTATAAATTGCACAGAAATGAGGGTTAAGATTATTCAAACTAGTAAACGAGTGTACAAAAACCCACCAAAAAATATATAAGCAACTAAAAATAAACATACTATAATCTTACAAAAGAAAAAATCACATCCAAAACCGCTATAGAAAACCTTGTATTTTTCAAATACGCCATTGAACTTCTCCAAATAATAGCCTAAAATAAAATGCCCAACCTATGCATAAGACTACATATGTCGGGGCATTTTATTTCCTTGTTTCTTGATTACGGATAAAGAATCATTACCTCTTCAGCATCAATTTTTTTGATCTTGTCCGTTTGATTGTCTTCATTTTCATACCACACCTCATAAAAAAGCTTTCCAACTGCATAAAGCTGAATGGTATGATTCAAATCTTTTCTAAGATCCACAAATTGCCCATGCTCCCATAAAAAAAGCGCCTGGTCCTCCAAGGGTAATTTTGAGAAGTCTTCGTCATTAACCATAAATCATATAAACTATTATTCTTTAACCAAAGCCTGCAGAGTTTGTTCCCGATAAGGCCTTCCCTCGATCATAATAAATGCCCCCCAACTCAGCGGATTGTCATATGTCTTTCTGATTTCGCGCTTAGCCTCCAGAAAGGCCTTTCTTTTATTTCCACTTTCTATCCATTTTTTATAAAAAGAAAGCATAAGCTTTTGAGTTATTTCGTCATTTACTTTAAACAAACTCATTATTACTGCATCAGCACCTGCTATTAGAAAAGATCTTTGAAGACCATAAACACCTTCGCCTACCTGAACATCCCCTCTACCTGTTTCACAGGCACTCAGCACCACAAGTTCTGTAGAAGCGAAATTGAGATTCATTGCTTCATAAGCTGTAAGTATTCCATCTTTCTGATTTACGTATTTATTTTCTCCATTGCTAATTATTTCACCCGCTCCTGACAACATTAAACCTGAATTCAACAATGGATTTGATGCAAAGTCATCCTCATTACCACGGGTTGTGGTTTCTTTAAAATAGCCATGTGTAGCAATATGAAACACCTTGGGGTTGACGAAGGAACTAATGGTATCCTCAGTCACATGATTACTTAAAACTTTAACCGTTCTTTTTCCAGTTCCATTAAGTAAAGTAGTTAATTCATTCACTTCCTTTTCGGCTCCTGGCAAAGCAACAACTGTAGCACTTTTTATATTGTTTTTTTCAGAATAGAAATCAGGATTTCCACAAAGAAGATATTCATCTGAATGAGTTCTTCTTAATTCTTTAATATTGCTTTTCTTTTTATTTTCAGCAACACCAAGTAAGTCTTTTGTATTTGTAACAAGAACTATCTGATTCCTTTCTAAAACAAAAGAGCCATCTGGTGCAGGCATCATCTCAAGGTTTAGCTGATTATAAACCCCCTCTGAGGAAAAATATACTGTAGCTCCATCGGGAATTTTACTTTTAATATTTTTCCAATAAGTATCATAAGAGTATTCATCTGAAATGTTCATGTTTGCTACATTTCTATAATACTTAAGAAACTTCTTTTCCATTGCATTACCATTAGAAAATGAAACAACATCAGGGCATTCGGTTGAATGCTTATTAACTATAAGCGCTGAATAGATTATAGAGTCCGTAAACACTTTATTAAAGAATCTGTAACGCACCATTTCCACGGCATATTCATTTTCATTTAAGCTTGTTCTGATATCTTTCCAGGTAGCCCTTCTTTTTATTTCTTCTCCATTAAAGAGAATTGAGCGCTTGCTCATTTCTTTCTCAAGATGTTCAATAGATGCTTCAATATGATGAGGATCTAAGTTCTGAGCTGTAAGCTGCTCCTTTGTATAGGATAATGAACTAGTAAGAGATTCGCTCTGCATTATCCATTCATTATACATTCCTATAAGGACTGTATCTTTACTGTTCAGAATCTGTTCCCTCAACTTGATGTTGGAGCTTAACAAAAGGGCTTTTGTTGCAATAGTGTTATTATATACTTCAGAAGATAATCTGTTTTTTTTATTGCCGAATACATCAAGAGCAAGAAAATTATAAAATTCAAACTCGTCTTTCATCTTACTCCAGAACTTACTTTTTTCTCTGAAGCTCAAAGATGGAAAGTAATTCCTCGTATAATCCAGGTATTTCGGAATGATCTCTTCCATTAGTTCCATAGATTTATCATACCCCTTCACCATAAATTGTACTCTGGCAAGCTTGCCTGTTGCCTGTATATAACCTGGATGCTTTTCATTAAATATGGCACTGAAGAGTTGCCTTGACTTCTGATAATTTTTCTCAGCAACATCAAACTTCTCTTTGTAATAGGCTATATCACCTTGCAGCAACTTAATTTCTGCATTATACTTGTTATCCGAACCGATCTTTTTATCCCAATATTTTTCTGCTTCACCCAAAAGTCTATCTGCTTCTTCAGTTCTTTTTATCTGAATATAAAATTCTGCCAGCTTCTGTAAATGCAGTGCATAAAGTGGATTATTTTCCTCTACACTTTTTTGTATAATTTTTCCTGCTTCCTGATAAATCTTTTCTACTTCTGCAACCTTTGCTCCTCTTTTATATTTTATAGCGGCAAGCTTAGACAATGTTTCTGCTCGCTTTAAATTTTCCTTTCCTAGTTTTGATAAAAATATTTCATCCGCTTTAGCAAAAGCCTCTTCAGCTTTCTTATAATCTCCTATCTCATTGAAATAATCTCCTTGCATAAGCAGTATCCCAGTCTGATGCAGTGAATGTTTGTCAAAAACCTTTTCAACTATGTCCTTTGAATTCTTTAAATATTGGTCTGACAAATTATAATTTCCTTTAATCAAAAAGAGTCTGGCTAATGTTTCATAAACCGATAACAGTTGCAAACTCCCCTCTTCAAGGATCCTTTCCTTTATCTCCTGAGATTTCTTTACTTCTTTTTCACCTTTATAATAATTACCAGTCATAAGATAAAGAGAAGCTTCCTGTTCATGCTTTACAGCATCTGCCAGAGGATCAAATCCTGTTTTATCAAAGTAGAGATGAGTAACTTTATTTAACAAGTTCTTACTCTTATCAAATTCTCCTTTAAATGCATAAATTCTAGAGATTATCAAATAAGCTTCAATCGATAGCTCATTGCGATTATCTTTTACCGACTCCATAGCCATTTCAGCCTTTTGCATTGAAGAAAAGCCATCCTCATATTTGCCAGAAAGAATCTGCAATTCTCCCAATTTAGCAGTACCAGCTGCGTATTCAGGAGACTTTTCTCCATGCAGTAAAACGGAACCAGATACGACATCTTTCATCACAGTAATGGCTGAATCCAGCTTATCCCTTTTCTCCAATAGCCTTGCAAACGACTTTAGATAAGAAATATTCAGATCAGATTCTTTTGTAATTTCATTTTTCAGACGAGATGAATAGTTGGCTACAAACATCTTCTCTGCCATGTCTAGATCTGAACCATAATTGAGTTCGTATAAAGCAAGATCCAAATTGGCTTTTAAAAAATCAGGGGACTTGGCTCCTTTGAATTTTAAATTAAACTCAGCTATTAAAGACAATACATTTTTGTAGCTCTTCAGGTCTCCCTGTCTTAACTTAAGATCAGCCTTTAGCTGAAGTGCCTTATAGTGATAAGAATGATAGGGAGGTAAAAACTTTATAATAGAAACCAAAGAATTAAGTCTGTTTTCGGCAGCCGGCAGATCTCCTTCATAAAAGGACCTGAAAGCTTCACAATAGTTATAAGCAATTTCATATCTATCCCTTGTGCCAACTGACCTGAATGCATACATCTGAAGTCTGCGCAGATAATTTTTATATTGAATGATCTGTCCATCCTTTATAGATTCAATAGTCTGATTTACCAAGTCTTCAACTTTTGATGACTCATATTCGGTTGCGACCGAACGTCCATAACATTGGCTATAGGCCATTGCTGATCTGGCATAAGATTTTTTCTTATCCAGCACTTCGGCTTCCCCTCTTAATGCTTCAAGCACGTATCTATTTCCAGAGGAGAGATTTTTATTACCCCACAACAGATTGTTTTTTAATAACATTTCTGCCTCACTTGTTTTACCTACCTGAAATAAGCAAGTCGCTTTAAGGTTGAGTAAATGTAAATAAGTCTCTTTACGAGTTAGAAAATCAATCTCTTTATCCTCTGCGGCTTTATCTTTATCTTCAACCAATTGAGATGAAGCCATTTTTAATCTATATGGCTCCTGACCTTCAATTATTTCAAGAGCCTTAAAGCAGGATCCCTGTTTTTTATAAAGTTCTGCAAGTGCTAATAAAAAATTCAGTTTCTCGGTAGAGGACTTATCAATTCCGGAAATTTTATCTATTTGATGCAGGACATTTTCTTCTTCAGCATAATTTCCCGTTTCATTAAGGTATTGAGCAATATAAAGCAGGCATTTATGTTCATCTGTCGGTTGACCTTTACTTTTTTCCGCAAGTCTTAATGCCACATTATAGGTTTGGCTTGCCTTATCAAATGACAATATGGAAAAATAAGATCTTGCCTCCAATAGCTTTGCGCGGGTAGCATCGGATATGCTAACTTTACCTTTGTCATAGCTTTTGGCAAACTTATTAGCTCCATCAATACATTCTTCATATTCCCCCTGATCAAACTTATATTTAAGGAAAGTGAGCTTTTTGTCATTCTTAGCCTGATTCAGACGGCTTTCGCTGTCTCCTCCTTTTGAAGTAAGAGTCAGAAGACAAAAGAAAACCCCAAGTAAAAAACGATTCATAATTTTATTTTTTTCTAAACAGACCATCCAGATTCAGCATGAGATTTATTTCGTGAGTATTTAGATTAACCCCTAAATCTCTTTTAAACTCATATGCATATGCAAATCGCACCCTTGAACTTATATGAGTACCAGCCATCAAAGCATGACTTTTATAAGAAGAATAGGTAGCTCCTGCCCAGAAATAGTCAGTAATTTCGAAAATCAAATTTAAATCTGCCCTTACTTTTGAATCCGGGAAATATGAAATTCTGAGGTTTGGATAAAGTTTGTAAGAATCGCTAAGTTTAACCCTGTATCCCGCCATCATCATATAGTTTCTTTTTTTACTGAAGAAAGGTTTGCCTTCATTGCCATATAGATTTTGTTTGTCACTCATAATGAGATCAGGGGCTGTAAAACCTGCATAAAAATTTTTTGTAGAAAGTTGCAATCCTGCACCAGCTTTAGGCATCATGGCACTTACATTGGAAGCTTCCACAACAGGATCTCCCTGATCCCATACTCTGTCGAGATAAGCAGTACTGAACTTAGCTGAAGTAAAACCCATCCTCAAACCCATGGAAAGCTTCCACTTGCTTGTGAGCGGCACGTAGTATGCATAATTGAGAAGAAAGTCTGTATTCCTATTAGCTCCGAATTTGTCATAGTTTAAATTAAGACCTAGTGCCATCTTCTTTGCAGGGAACCTGTAATCTGCCCAGAACATATTTGTAACAGGAGCTCCATTCATACCTGTCCATTGAAATCTTGACACAAGATTGGCATTAAACTGTGTTTCCTGCATACCGGCAGCTGCTGGATTGTAGATCAATTGATTAAACATGAAATTGGAAACCAAAGGCATTTGCTGTGCCATGGTGTGTATAGTCAGGCTTACAAAAAATACTGATAAAAGATAACGAAACATGAGCTGTATATTACTTTAAATATTCAATTCTAAAACTTAGTATTTTACTTCTACAAATCCTTTGAGGACATTCGCACCATTTTTAAATACATAATAATAGGTCCCTTCTGTAACCTGGTCTCCATTATTTGATTTCCCATTCCAGTCATTGAGATAATTTTCCTTGCTGTATTTAATATCTCCCCATTTATCAAAGACCTCCAGTTTATTATCTGATTTGTCGTTAACCCCTCTGATGACAAAGTAATCATTCTTGCCATCATCATTAGGAGTTATGATTTCCGGTGCTTCCAAAGCGTCCTGTACTTTAAGAGTTACCATATAGTCTTCTGTCTCCCCTGCTTCACCCGAAAGAATGCATGCATCCGAAGAAGTAAAGCGACCATTGGTTCTGCATCTTACTCTCAATCTTCTGCTGCCTGCATATTCTTTAGAACTTTTGATTATGATAGGTTTCATTGAAAAAAGAGAATCTTCTCCGAAGGAGGCATTTACAAATTCATCAGCATCTTCAAAATCACCATCGTTATTGTAATCTATCCAGATACCAATATACTTACTGGATTTTCCAATAGAAGATATTTCAAAATCTGCAGTGTACACATTTCCGAGAAAGAGATCTGTGGTTCTTCCTGATTCTGTAAAATCAGTGTATCCTGTTCCCTGGCAACCTGAAGAATCGCTTTTCAGAGTATTAATCCTGAAAGAATTTATATGCGTGGCGTAACATGGAGCAAAACTTTTAGGGCAGCTATTTTCACGTATATTACCATCCGTTCCATCTTGCACCACCTGAATTTCTTTCCTTAACAGAGATCTCAATACACCTTGTTGATCGTAAATTCTGCAGGTGAGGGTTCCATCTCCGGCAGTTTCTGTGAAATATATATTAACCTTATTGGCAGAGTCGCTTTCCTGATTGTTATTTAACAGATATGCGCTTTCTCCTGAATAAGACCAGTCATAATTATATTCCTCTTTATAAGGAATCACAGCATATGTCTGTACTTTTCGGGTACTTGTATAGTTTTTACCCACCAGAAATTCAGCCGCAGGAGATACTATAATGTTCTGGGAAACTTCAGCGCCTTCATAATCTATACTTCCTTCAATATATGCTGTTATAGTTGCAATTCCTGCACCTGTAACAATAAGTGAACTATCACTGATTTCAGCAACATTTGGATTATCCGATTTAAACAAAACCGGAAGGTTGAAAGAAGAATTTGCAGTAAGGGGTGTATTGCCAGTTGCAATGTTCAATTTTGGCAATTCGCTAAATCTTATGTTTGTCGTTATTCTCGTTTTAACTTTAAATGCACTAAAATCATATCCGGTTGCTCTGGCAAAAACTAAGTTATAGTCAGAAGTCAGAACTGCGTTGTTAAATGAAGTTGAAAAATCTGAGATTTGCTCATAGCCAAAAGAACCGTTTTCTCCTTTCTCATTCAGCTTGACAAGCCTTAATCTTTGACTTGTAAAATTTCCATCCAAATATGTTGTTTCTATTGCAGCTAAAATATTGCCATTCGGTAAAACAAATATTGACTTCCCTTCTTCCGTATATGAAATAAGGTTGACAAGTCTTCCATTAGTTGCAAATGACGAATCAATTTTTCCGGAATTGTTTAAACGCATAATCACACTTTGATTGTTCACATGCCCGACTGTTACCAGCTTACCATCTTTCTGAAAAGCCAGATCAGAAATTACTTCCTGAGCGACTACCGTTCTTTTGTAAAAGCCTTTATCTCCAAAATTTGTATTAATATTTCCATCGGGTTTAAGCATTGCAACGACAGGATTCGTCACAGAAGAAGTTTTAAGCGGCATAGGGTATGAACCTCCCAAGGCTATGCTGGTTTCATTCAAAGCAATCTGATAGCAGGCTACATCTTCTAATATTGTTATACCTTTACTTCCGAAATTTCTGTCTACTGACCCATCGTCATTCAAACGAAAAACAACTGTAGTAGGACCATTTATAAACATATCAATCGAATCAATATAGGATCCTACTGCAAGAATTTTATCTCCCTGCCTTTTCAAGGTATGTATGCTTGTCAATTTCTTAGCAGTCAGATCAGGAAAAAACTTTCCCTCTTTCCCAAAGGTTTTGTCAATATTGCCATTCGGAGTCAATCGGATAATTACAGGCAAGGTAGTTCCCGATTCATTATAATACCCTCCTATCAAAATCCTCCCCGACTTATCAATTGCAGCTGTCTCAGCATAATCATCTGTAGATTCTGAGATAGAATATAGTCCCCTACCTTTTGATGCAAAACTTTCATCAAGAGTTCCATCTGGATTGATTCTCACACAAGTAAAATCATGACCATTAGAGCCATTCAGGGAAGTTCCAACCATTACCAATTTTTCATCTGACTGTGCTACAATCATTCTAGCTTCTTCCTCCTTACCATAAAATCTTGTTTCGAAAACTCCGGGGGAAGCACCTGCTTTATTGAACGATGAATCAATAGCGGCAGGTTGAGCATTGGAACTGAAAACAATGAGGAAATAAAAAAGGATTAAAAAACTACTTTTATGCATATATGACATTTTAAAATAGGATTGAAATTAGATTTTTCTGGAATAATAATTGACCTAATCATTTCTATTAAAGCACAGAAAAATAGCTATTAAAGGTAAAAATTATCGAACGATTCTCCAATTTAAGTTTAGCCATTTCGACGAGTTATTTTAGTTTTCTAAGCTCGCTCTAGCACTTTACTGTAGGTTTTAGCTTTAAAATTCCTATTGCATCACAACTTAAAAAACTTTCCAGAAAGACTTTCAATAACCATCTTTAGCTAAAAGATCTTCCGAACTGTTTTTTTTATAATTTCATTATTCTAATATCCTACTTACATTAAATAATGGTTATCCGAAAGCACCATAAATAACCCAATACTGCTCTTCAGAAGAATGAATAAATACAATTGGGCAAAATATTATTAATAGAAAATCCTTCTCCGAAAGTTTTTACTTCACTTATTATACTGATTTCTGACAGCATCTTCACGACATCTCTTCGATTGGATTATTTGATTAAACGGGTAGATAGATATTTCCAAAATTGTGAAGACATCATAATCTTGATGAATAAATTATTCCGGGGATTTTAAAATACTTGGATAAAAAGAATTTGTATTTTTTCGCAACAGAATTTAACTCACAAAAAAGTCCGAATATTAGAATTAAAATCAGAAATAGGTATATTGTAGATTAAAATTCAATATTTTAGACTGTTTATTGCATACATGTAAATAAAGAATGAATGATCCTATCTTTTTTATCAGAAGACATCGCTCCAAGTCAAAATCAACTGGAAACAAAAAGGATTAAAATAACCGCATACACTACAGTTATTTGTATTTTCTTATGTGTAGTATTTGGTGCAGGATTCTTTATTTATAATATATTTCCTTTAAACTTTATCTTTGCGTTCTTTGCTCTAGTGCATTTCTCAACCTGGAGGATCTGCATAGCAGGATTTTCAAGAGTAGCAAAAATTGTATTATATTTTTCTCTATTACTTCAGGTATTATCAATGTCTGCCAGCCTGGGAAGTGAAATGGATCTCAAGGTATTTTATATACCCATCGCCATTATACCTTTCATCATATTTGGAAAAAAAGAAAGACCTCTTTTTAATATATCCATATTATTTACCCTGCTTAATATTGCTATCATTTATAGCCTTGACAAATACAATCTCTCTCTGCCAGCACCGAATATCTCTGTAGGAGTGAATCAATGGATTAATACTGCTTTCAATCTGACAGCTATATTCTGTATGATCTTTCTTGCTAATCTTTTTCTTTCTTTGTCAGAATTAGGAGAAACACTATTGTATGAAAAAAGTAATCAACTTCGAGAACAACAAAGACAATTATCGGCTCAAAACAGTGAATTGGAAAAAACAAAAAGCGAACTGGAGAGATTAAACTCTGTAAAAGACCGGCTTTTGTCCATTCTATCTCATGATCTTAAAAGTCCCATTAATAACATTCAGGCTATTACAGAACTGATTCTTGAAGAAAAAATAAAGAAAGAAGAAATAAAAGCTGTTGCATTGAAATTTAAAGAGTCCTCTATTCACACCAAACAGCTGTTGGATAACTTGGTTAACTGGTCAAGCACCCATCTTACCAATCATTCTCCTGACCCAAAAAACATTTGCATGAAGGAGCTTATTGATAATGTATTTCACTATACTGGCTACCTGGCTAAAAATAAAAACGTAAAGCTGACAAATTCAATAGCCGCTAATACACACGCTTGGTGCGATTATGACATGATGGAAATAACATTCAGAAACCTTATCCTAAATGCTATCAAATTCAGTCATACCGGTCAAGAGGTCATAGCCTACGCCACTGACAAGAATAACAAAATCCAGGTAACTATTGAGGACCATGGCATAGGTATCCCCGATGCCTTGCTAAACCAGCTTTTTGAACCAAATATTTCCAAAACCAGGATTGGCACCAATGCAGAAAAGGGGTCAGGAATCGGATTACTATTGTGCAAACAGCTTATTAATGCAAATGATGGAGATATTTATGTTTATAGCACTCCTGGTATAATGACTACATTTTCAGTAGTGCTTCCTGCCTGTAAAAACTAACTGATTTTTGTCTTTCATTAAATATTTTTTTTTCGAATAGGGGTCCCCAGGCACAGTATTGTCATAGCAATAGAATCAAAAACTATTAGCAAGATGACAACATTTTCAGGAAGTATATCCTTCAGGAATTTCTTCATTATTACATTCTTAATTCTTTCTATTAATTCAATCGCACAGACAGACAACAATCAATCGACTTCCACAAGGACTCTCAATTGGACTGCTGGTTTTAAATTTCATAACCCCGGAGGGATTACTATTAAAAAGTATTTTGGAAATAAAGCTATAGAATTTGTAGCAGGTCGAAATGGGTCTTATAAAAACTATGATTACTACTATCGTAGTAACAAGAGACGACTTAGAAATAAGGGATACATATTCGACGGATATGATCATACAGAGAAGCCCTGGATGCTGCAGCTACATTATCTAGTACATCATAATATTTCTCTTTTACCAAGATTTAGGTGGTACTACGGAGCAGGAATTCAGTCAAGATTTTCAAATTACTACTGCAATTACCACTATTCAGAAAACAATACAGTTATTTATGATAAGGAATATATAGAAACATTTTCCATGGGGGCAGATGCAGTACTGGGAATCGAATACACTTTTAAAAATTTTCCGCTCATGGTATTTGCTGAAAACACAATTTACACAGAGGTATTTAATAGTCCAATGTTTATAAAAGGGGATGTAAGCACTGGAATAAGATATACATTCTAAACTCCCACTTATTCCTTAGCGAAGGAAATAGACTGAATATCTTCACATTTAATTTTAGAGATATTAAGATCTCCCAATAAAGATATTCGGTCTATTACCACCCTTTCTTTATCTATAAAATCATGAGAAGTGATTATTCCTATATACTCCTCTCCGGATTTTAATACCACTTTTATTTTTGATAGATGGTATTTTTTCAAGGTCTCAAAAGTCATCATAAGGAATCAGTCTCTATGGTCTGAAGAATTTTAAAAGACAAAATTTAAAAACAACTAATTTAGACAAATATAACATTTTTATAGTCTAATACCCAAAAATAACAATTCAAAATAAGTTAAATGTAACTTTAAACTTTTTTTGACATCAGGCAATAATAGCTAAAAATATATTCTTTAATAATTACTTAGACGAAAAGGTAAACATAAAAAATATAACTTATCAGGGATATTCTTCCACGAACTTAAAATTCTTTAAATATTACAATAAAGCACAATAAAAATACAACATGAATTACCTTTTCATGCCCAGAATAATCCTATTTAATTGATTATAAAAAATTTCGGGCTCAAATGCTTCTGATGAACTACATAAATCCAAAGCATCTTGTAATAATGAATTACTCAAATTCTTTCCAATAAAAACTATTTTAGTTGCCTTCTCATCTTCTGAAATCCATGGCCCCATTGAATCAGTACTATATTGACTGTTCACAGCCTGAAACAAAATTTTTTCTTCAACTGAATTAAGATTCAGAATTCCTTTTATCCGAAATACTTTTAACTGTTCCGTCAATAAGGCTCTGATAAAGATATTAAATTTAAGTACATCCAAAGGTGCTTTGAATACAAAGGTATGAGAATGGATACCTGCATGTTTTACCTGCTTTGTGGGACTCAAAAGATTTGAATAAGATGTAGTATCTTTTTGATAGGAATAGGTTTGTTTCTTTAAAGTATTAAAAGTATTCAGAAAACTTTGTTCTGAAAATGCATTTAACTCCAGAAGATTAAAACCATAAGCTGAATCTTTTCCATGCAAAACAATCCGGCTCCCGGGATTCATGCGACGAAGGATATTATTTACAGTATCTGTCTGATAAGAATCTACCTTATCGATTTTATTAATAATAATGACATCTGCTATTATAACCTGATTACAAGCGATCTCCTGATCTTCCAGCTGCTGCTCTATAAATTGAGCATCAGTTAAAGTAATAATACCATCAATATAAAATGCCTCTTTGATATATGGATCTGAAAGAAAGCTCATAGCAATAGGTCCGGGATCTGCTATTCCTGTAGTCTCTACAAGCAAGTGCTCTATCTTTCTTTCCCTATTCAGGATTTTCTGTAAAACATCAATCAAATCATCATTAAGTGTACAGCAAAGACATCCGTTAGAAAGCTCAAAGATTCCCTCCTTGGCATCCATCACCAAAGCACCATCAATCCCCACTTCTCCGAATTCATTTTCAATCACTGCAAATCTCTTTTCTTTCTGATGAGAGATAAAGTAATTGAGTAAGGTAGTCTTTCCTGCTCCCAGAAAGCCTGTAATAATAGTAACTGGAATTTTAGACTTTGTCATACTATTTATAAAATTAAACAGGCTTGTTTTGCTTTATCAGGAATAATAACAAAACAACCCTGTTTTTAATAATCTGATATTAACTTTCAGTAATTATTTTTTGGCATCAAACTCTGAGAATCTGTATAAAAGGCCAAGCGACAGCATTTGAGTATACTGAATCTCATAGTCCTGATCCTGGTCGTACAAGGCGGTTGCAGTAAGATTTACATTGATGTACCTGTTCACTTTTGCTGATAAGGTTAAATCAAGACGAGAGTCAATGGCTTTGAGATTTTCATAATTAGCAAACATCACGTACCTGGTATACAGGTGAAGGTTTTTAGCAATGTCTTTATCAAAGTTAGCAGTAAGTGCAAATGCAAGTTCGTTCCTTACTTTTTTACCTATAGGAACTCCATAGTTCTGTGGTACAGCTTTATATAGAGTCGTATCGGTAACAAAAGTATTACGAAAGCTACCTACACCAAATCTTAGCCAAAAATAATCTACTGGCTTATACTCCATACCCAAAGAGGAAGTAAGATATCCCGGAGCCATAAACCGTGAAATCAATTGCTGAGATTCTCTGTCAAGGCTATCTTTGACAACTTTAAAACCTTGGGCAAATTGAGAAAGAAAGTTTACAGAAACAAATGCGTTCCACTTATCTGTAACCCTATATCCCAGCTTTGAATCAAAGAATATTTTATCTGTAGTTTTTCTGTATATGGCATTATCATTTTTAACCATACCATACTGTAACTGAAGTACGTTATCAAATGAAATTTTACTTGATTCATATAGTATACGACCGTCCAGCAGCAAGCCCATTGCTATGGAATTTACTCCTCCCCCTTTCCAATTGGGACTAAAAGAAGATTGATTAATATTGGCACCGGTTTCAATTGATTTTTTCCAGGGTGAAGGAATAGTATCCTGATTGGAAAAATCTGTTTGTGAGAAAGCGTTGTTTGCTAAGATAATAAAAACTAATAAGATTAACTTCTTCATAATTAATTAAGTGTAAATGCAAAATTAAAAATCAAAGAAGAAAATTGCTAAACAAAATACTTAATTAACTTACACAGTTTCCACAGGTTTACCAAACTATCGAGAATCTAGTGGTCTTACAAGGACTTTATCGACCCTTTGTCCATCCATATCAAGAACTTCGAAATGCAAGTTTTTCCAATCAATTGTTTCACCAGAAGAAGGGATTCTCTTAAAAATATATAGTATTAGCCCACCTAAAGTATAAAAGCCTTCCTTTTCAATCTCTTCAGTTTTCTCAACTTCAAAATATCTGAAAAATTCATCCAGGGAAATTAGTCCATCTACAAGATAAGAGTCATCCTGTCTTTTTATGATCTCCGCCTCCTCTTTTCGGTATACATCACCTATGACCACATTTACCAGATCATTGGTAGTAATTACTCCCTTTACGGAGCCATATTCGTCTACTGCCACAGCAAAATGAGTATTCCTGGCTTTCATATTTTCCAATAGTTTAAAAGCCGTCATCTGGACAGGTACGAATAAAGCGTCAATAAGCATGGAGCGAAGGTCTATTTCCTCCTTTTTCAACAAAGAAGAACTAAAGGTTTTCAGACTTAAAATACCTATGATGTTGTCATATTCATTTTCATAGACCGGAAAATGTGTATGAATGGATTCTGCCATGATTTTTTTATTGACCTCCAGGTCTTCATTTATATCAAGGGAAACCACATCCGCACGGCTACTCATCAGTGAACCGACGTCTGTATCACCAAGAAAAAACACCCTTTCCACCATTTCTCTCTCTTCCTTTTCAACTTCACCTATATCAGAAGCCTCCTCCAGCATTGCTTTAATTTCTTCTTCTGTTACAAAATGATCTTCCTGAGGCTTAAGTTGAAGGATTTTGATGAACAAATCAGTTGATGCGGAAAGCAGCCATATCAATGGTTTGACAATCTTAGCAAGGATTGTCATCGGAATTGCAATAGCTGAAGCAATTTTTTCAGGGCTGTTCATGCCTATTCTTTTGGGAAGCAGTTCTCCCAGAATGAGTGTCACGTAAGTAATTCCGAATACAACGATAAGTCCTGCTACTGTCTCAGAATAATTCCCGAAAACTCCCGAAGCTTCAAAATAATCATCGAGTCTTCTTGATATAGAAGCACCTCCAAAAACTCCTGTCAGGATACCAATCAGCGTAATTCCTACCTGAACAGTTGAAAGAAATTTCCCCGGATTCTCTGAAAGATCCAAGGCGACTTTAGCGCCTTTATTACCTTTTTCGGATGCAGATTCAAGTTTAAATTTCTTGGAAGAAACCAGAGCAATTTCAGACATTGAAAAAATACCATTCACTATGATTAAGAGGAGAATGATGATAATTTCTACTACCATTTCTATATATTGGATATCAAATGAAGCTTGAAAGATTATAATAAATCAACTAAAAACAAAAAATTATAGTCACTTTAATAACTTCCAAAAACTGCCCCATAAATAACAGTTTAAAAAACCACTCTACTTTCAAAAAACTAATATCTTTTTGAAAATAAAACTATCCTATTATTTTTTCTTTTATTTTTTGTATTTGTTGAATATGCCTGGCAGTATGGTAAATGCAAAAATGAACCCACTCAGTAGGCGTCATCTCTCCAAAGCCTCTATGAACAAAATCTTTACACATTAGGGTGAGATCTTTATCGATAACTATTTATTCGGTTATCATTCTTGAGGCTTTGATATCATCAATTAATCGATCTATTGATTTTAAATTTACTGAAGGGGCAACAGGATCCGGAGCATTAAACTTTTTATCAAAATTTGAAAATATATTTTTGACGACCAACACCTTTTCTTCCGGATTTCTATATGCCGGAACGCATATACCCATTAGTACTTTATTAATAAACGATTCCAGAACATATATATGCTCAGCAACATCACCAGCCGACCATTGATCAGAATTAGGCTTTAGGTTAAAATCACTTTCTTGAAAGAAACTAATTTCCCTGACAAAATCGTCCGTAGATTTATTCAATTCTGCAATCAGCTCAGCTGCGCTTTTCACTTTTATTTAGATTTATGAAGAATTAGTAAAGGAACTTCAGTATACATCGTCATCAAACGAGTCAGGTCTCCTTTTCCCAATTTTTCAAGATAATTTTTCTGATGGTTACCCAGTACAATCAAACCTGCATTGGTTTCATTTGCATAATCCTGAATTGCTCCAAAAACATCTTTTGATTTAACCTCCGCAAAATGCACTTTCAGAGTCCTTCTGATTCTGGTAAATCCCTCACTGCTTTCCATTTCCTTTTTGATAACATCTATACCTTTTTCCTCACCCTTTGCAACATACAGAAACGTGAGTTGAGCATCAAGAATTATTGCAAAATTCCATAAAGGATATAATACCGTTTCGTCTTCCCATTTAAGGTCTGTGGCATAGACAATTGACTTTGGCAAATTAGGTTTTGCTGTAACCGGAAAAGCTAGTACAGGGACTGATGCCTTGCTGGTTACAGATGTAGTGGTCGTTCCGAAAAAAATTTCTTTAAAACCTCCTGCCCCTTTAGTTCCCATCACAATAAGATCTGCTTTAATTTCTTCTGCAAAATCCAATATTACCTGAGAAGGTTCAATACCGTATGCTGCAGACACATCCACAGACAAGACTTTATGTTCAGCCTGAATTATATTCCTTAATTCATTAAGTTTATCTTCCGCTTCTTCCTTTGATTTTTCAAAAACATTATCACTCACTTCAACCTTTTCCCCCCCGGTCAGGGTAAACTTATTTAAAATAAAAAGCTTGGTTTTAGTTTGAGCTGCTATAGCAGCAGCATAATCTAAAGCTTTAAGTGAGTTTTCCGAAAAATCTACAGGACAAAGTACAACCTTCATTTAAATAAATAGTTTATTTCTGTTCTTTTAAAATTATATTTTAAACAAAGTAATTAAATTAATATGAAATAAATATACTCCTTCAATAAAATAAAATAAAAAATCAATCTATTTAGATAAACCAATCTATTATACTGAAGTTATCTTTTATATATCTATCAGAATTGGTAATTTTTCTATGGAAGCTACACTGAGGAGTTTGAGAGGACTGGATTGCCTAAGCTTTTTTTTAGCTAATGTGCGTGACGGTTTAGGCCCATATCTTGCCATTTACCTTTTAACTGAAAAAAACTGGAATGCTGCGGATATAGGACTAATCATGGGCCTTCCTGGATTCATCAGAATATTGGTACAGACTCCCTCAGGCGCATGGATAGATAAAACCCATCATAAAAGAAAGCTCATCATTTTCTCATCCCTTTTAATCGGAATTGCCTGCTTGATTGATGTATTTTCACCTACTTTTGTGATTATTTGCATATCTCAATGTATCATTGGTCTTGCCACTTCTGTATATACACCTACAGTGGCAGCAATTACACTTGGGATGGTAGGTTATGACCGACTGGCTAAACGAATAGGAAGAAATGAATCTTTTAATCACATCGGAAATGTCCTTAATGCTATTCTTGCAGGTACAATAGGTTATTATATGTTTCTGGAAGGAATATTTTACCTTGTGACGTTAATGGCCGTAGCAAGCAGCATATCAGTATTGATGATCAAAAGAAGTGATATTGATCACTCACTTGCAAGAGGGGCCAAAGATGAAAGTAATATCCAGCACAAACCTATCGCATATACAGAAATTGTGAAAGAAAAAAACATTATCATCCTCCTTGCCACAGTTACTCTTTTCGGATTCTGCAATGGCTCCATGATGACTCTGGTGGGGCAGAAAATTGCAACGACAGAAAAAGAAAATGCTTATATATTTATGTCCTGCTGTATCATTATCGCTCAGCTGGTAATGATCATTATGGCCAGACTTTCCGGCAAGCTTTCCGCAAACAGAAAAAGGAAAAGTATTTTTATGGTTTCATTTTTAATACTCCCAATTAGAGCATTACTGGTAACTTTGACAGGAGATCCCGTTTACTTGACAATAACACAATTATTTGATGGTATAGCAGGTGGAATTTTTGGTGTAATGGTCATCATTATAATTGCTGATCTGACGGAAGGAACGGGTAGATTCAATTTTATCCAAGGTGTTGTGACTGCCTGTATTGGTATAGGAACCGGTCTCAGCGCCTATGCCACCGGCCAAATTTCAAATTTATTCGGTTATAATAATTGCTTCTTAGTTCTCTCAGTAGTCTCCCTCTTCACACTTATATTTGTGGTTTACTACATGCCTGAAACTAAAGACATCAGGAAATTGTCTGTTGGACTCAGATAAAAAACAATATCGATTAAAAATCTGACAAAGAATTATTGAGTTTTATTCTTAAGGTATACCTTAAAAACAGACCCTTTACCCTTTTTACTTTCTACTTCAATTTTACCACCTGCATTGGTTACAATTCTCTTAACTATGTAGAGACCAATACCTGAGCCATCTTTATGCGAATGAAGTTTCTTAAACATGGAAAATGCCTTGTCTATTTGTGATATATCAAAGCCTACGCCATTGTCTTCTACCCTTAACAGGACCATATCATTGACACAACTGCTGGAAATTTTAACTTCAGGAGCTCTTTCCGGAGAAGCAAATTTTATTGCATTACAAATTAGGTTATATAAAATACTTATAAGATTTCTTTCAGAGAAATAAATTACTGAACATTCCGAAAAATCGGTAAGAATTGTTGTTCCTGTTGTATCTGTCAGGTCCCTGATTATCAAAAGGACTTCGTCCAGAATTTCGGAAAATTCAACTTCAACTACTTCATCATCATTACTTTTCTGAGCTCTGGTAATCTCAGTCAGGTCTGTAATCACTTTTTTAAACTTATTAACAGATATGTTCATTCGAAGAAGAATTTCATTCACATCCTTATCAGAACGACAAACCTCGCTCATTTCCTCAAGAAGAATATAAAGCAACCCTTCTATATTTGTAATAGGGACTTTAAGATCATGAGAAGCGGTATATATAAAATTATCAAGATCATTATTTATTCTTATGAGCTCTTCATTTTTTTCTGCAAGCGTTTGCGAAAGCATTTTTCCTTCATGGATATCGACAGAAGTTCCAATCCATTTTATAATTTTCCCTTCATTATTTCTTAAAGGAGAAGCCTTTCCTAGGTTCCATCTATAATCTTGGTTAGCGCCTCTCAATCGATACTGAGCATTAAATTCCATACCTGTATGCATACTTTCTTTCCACAGCTTTTCAACATGCGGATAATCATCTGGGTGGACCATAGATTTCCATTCCAGAGAATCAGCCTTCTTGCTTTTGGTATATTCATACCATCTTTTATTATGGTAATCCACAGTACCATCAGGATCAGCAGTCCAGAAAATCTCCGGAACATTCTCTGCAAGAAACCTGTACTTTTCTTCGCTTATTTTTAAGGCTTCCATGGTAAGCACCTTTTGGGTAACGTTATTCTGAGTTCCCCAACCTCTCAGAAGCTTTCCCTGCTTGACAACCCCACTTATGTTGCTAAGGTAGTAATTGAGCTTTCCGTTTTTATCTACTTCAGGTGTCTGAATATCTGAAAGTCTGTAACCGGATAAAATAAAATTTTTTATCATTTCAATTTTATCTGTTTCAGGAAGAATAATAAACTTTGTAAGCCCCACTCCAATCAATTCTTCAGCCGAATCGAATCCATGCATCCATGCCATCATATCATTGGCCTCAGCAATATAGGCATGTTTTAAAATAAGGTTGGCTTGTATCTCTGCTGGCAGGAATGTATCTACGTGATCAACACCTCGAAACTCATATCTGTATATACCTTCAGAACTATTACTGATAAATGATCGGTAACGTTCTTCACTTCCGGAAAGCTCAGCTCCCTGTTCAACCACTTTTGTTTCAAGTTCCTGATTTGCCAGACTCAGCTCTCTTTGAGTCGACTGCAGCTGGACATACGCATGGAACAACTCTTCATTTTTTTGTCTGAGTTTTTCCTGATCCCGTTTATGAGTTGATATATCCATGATAGTTCCGAAAACTTTTATCGCCTTGCCATGATCATCCTTCTCGATCTTAGCTTTATTCAGAATAGTTTTCTGAGTCTTATCTGCAAGATAAATTCTAAATTCCCCTTCATAATTGTCGCTTTCCTGAAGGGCAATGGACATGTTTATCTCATACTTAATCAGATCTTCATTTGAAAGTAATTGCTTGAAATCCTCCATTGTAAATATTTTCTTTTCAATTGGAAAACCAAAAATTCTATATGCTTCTTCAGTGTAGACAATTTCATTTTTAATCACATTCCATTCATAACTTCCCACACTCGCAATTCTCTGTGCCTCTACCAGCTGAAGTTCCCGATACTTTAAAGCTTCTTCTGCTCTTTTCCTTGAAGTAATATCCTGCAAAACTCCTACAACCTGAGATACCAGGCCATCCTCATCTCGGGCAAAAGCAGTTTCCCTTGAATATATCCACCTCCAGTTTCCTTTTGCATCTTTAACCCTGTATTCTATATCCCTAACTTCAAAACTCCGGGCGTGTACAAAATCCAGAAAATACTTTTGCAAGCGAACCAGATCTCTGGGATATATCAAGGTACTAAGGAAGTTAATATCTGATGGATTAAATTTATTCTTGCTATATCCAAGAGATTCAAAAAAATTTTTACTGAAAAATTTACTCTGTCTGTTTTTGATATCGAATATATAAATAACATTAGGAGAAGCGCTGACAACTTTCCCGATAAACTTTTTCTGTTCCTGCAACTCCTGCTCTGCCTTTTTAAAGTTAGTAAAATCCATAGCATTAATAAGTATCTGCCTGGTTTTGCCATTATCAATCTTAAAAGGGATTGCTCTTGAATAGAACCAACGTACCTTACCATCTTTATCTATCATCCTGAACTCAATCTGACTTGCCTCATCTTCCTTAAATGAAGAATACCTCTTAAACCTTGTCATCATTTTTTCAAGGTCATCAGGGTGTATAATTGATTTCAGTAAATCTTCAAAAGGTATCGAAGTAACTTTTTCTCTATTTCCAAAGATGCTTGTGGTATTATTGGAATAAACAACAAACCCCGATTCCAGGTCATAAATGCTAATGTAGGTGGGTGAGTTATCAAGAATTCTTTTTAACCTTTTGTTATCCTCCTCAATCAGGTCCACTATCTTTTTTCTGGCTTTTCTAAGTCGGTATTGTACTGAGGATTTGCGGGCAATAAGCAACATAGATATCACATAGGTAAGTACCGCCAGCATTGCAGTACCTAATTCCTTTTCAACCAGCTCAAGCTTTTCCCCCTGAATTTTTAACCAACCAAAAATCAATGGTAGTACAAATGCAAGAAACCTCAGTAGTACCACTTCTGCAGGATTTTCTCCTACCAGAATAGCCATTGACCCCTTCATAGGCCTTATAAATAGTACTGAAATTGAAAAAAACAGAAAACAAAGTCCCGAATAAAAAGACATAGGAACCATATGAAATACGCCATAAAGATTCTTTACTCCATAGACATATCCATAAAGTGAGAGCAAAGCTATAAGAACAATAAAATAATTGATGTACTGAAAATACTTTACTTTACTGTCATTGTAGTCAAGCCGCCATATTGTAATGCCAAGCAGCAAGAAACTCAAGGCAGTATTAGGAGCCATTTCATTATAGGAGGTATTAAAAAGTTCTTTATGAAAATTCAATTGCTCTTTAAATAAAACCAAATCTAAACCCAGATTAAAGCCGATGAAAAGAGATAGTAATTTTAAAAAACCAATAAAAGAAACAATCAGTACTAAAGTCTTAGATACCCTTCTGTTTTTCTGAGGAGCATTGGCATCCCAAACCAGCCATATGGCAATACCTACTAAAATAAAACAAATAGAAGAAAGCGGGTTCATAACAATAAGCTTACCCGGTGTCAGGCTCACTACAAATTGATAATCTATGAAACGACCAATTAGTATTAAAACAGGTGTAACTGTCCCCAACAGGCAAAAAACCTTGCCTAACCTTAACAATACAATTGCTGTAAGATCTGTAATGGGGATGGATTTTTTCTCAGCCATGACCTTCCTTTCCAACTACTAAACCCTTATTTTTTTTAATAGTTTGTGAGTGAAAAAGATTTAACATAAAATTATCCATGTATCAACCAGATCACCTTCTTGATTCTTCAATGATGGTATTTTTAGTCAATCAGGCCATGATTTATTCTCATAATATTTCCCATGAACAATGCAGCATAATAACCTCATAACCAACAACAAATCTTTTTTTTAATGGTAGAATAATTTATTTTTGACAATCAAACATCTATGAGAATGAAGACTAGCTTTGTAAATGAAAATGTAGAGATGCGTATCGATAACGGTATAATCTTTATAAATCACCTGACTGAGAACCTGTCACTGGAAGTTGCTAAAGAAATTGTAAAGCAGAGGCTGAAGCTTTGTTATGAAAAAAAATTTCCACTGGTTCTCGATTTACGCAAACTAAAAAGTATAGATAAGGCCAGCAGGGAATACCTTGCTCGTCCTGAGTGTATTGAAAAGCTATGGGCAGGAGCTTTCATAGTTGAAAGCCTTTTTCAGGAAATTACAGGAACATTATATTTAAATTTGCATAAGCCGCCTATACCAGCAAAACTTTTCAGAAAGGAAAAAGAAGCTATAGAATGGATTCAAAGTCTGTCATGCAGGGCCTATTAGCTATCAAACTTTTTAATTTCGTTTTCAAGATAATCAACCCTAGCTTTCAAAAAGTCGATGCGGGAAGCTAGCAATAAGGCAAGATCTGCAAATGACTCAACATTCTCATATTCCCCAACCTCTACAAAATATTTGCCATCAACTTTAATGATTTCGATTGAGCGACAAACATTAGGGTCATTGATTTTTTTCAGGGTAAAATTCATAAAGATTTGCTCAATCAGGCGCTTTTAATATTTGAAGATTTGTTCTCAGCCTGAGATCTGTAGAACTCAACCATCTTTTTCAAATCATCATTTGTACTTGCAGCCATATCAAGAGATCTTTTATAAGCATTAAGTGTCATTTCCTGATAACTGATAAGCACTTTCAGATTTTCAAGTTCCTTTATCAGTAATTCTGATTGTCCTGAAGTTGCATTATTATATTTTAAAACAGTCTCTTTTAACATATGACCATCTCCAAACAACAACCAGTAAATATTTAAGTCAGGAAGGGCATTTACTACGCTTATAAATTTATCTACACCGTATTTTTTCCCTTTTACTATATTATAAATCTGAGTTCCTGAAGTATCGCTCATTCTACCTAACTCATTAACCTTCATTTTTTTATAATCAAGAAACTCTTTAAGCCTTTTGCCAATTTCAACCAGATTATTCATGTTAGCCCAAATTTGATACAAGATAAATTTCAACAATTATAAAATAATTAATTCTATATCAAAATATTCTATTTTTTTTTTGAATATTAATTCTGAATTGAAATCTCAAATAATGTTAAAAATCTTTCTAAAAAAATCCCATTGTATAAAAGCTAAAATATAATTTAATTGTCTTTCCTTCTATTTAAATTAACAAACCTTTCTGAAGATTTTTTCTCCCTCAAATTGGAAATATCATCCGTTGTCTACAAAACCGGGATAAAGGGCCATACCACCATCAACAAATATTGTAGTACCATGAACATAATCACTATCATCAGAGGCAAGCCAGACAGCCACTTTAGCAACATCTTTTGTATCTCCCAGTCTATTGTAAGGGATGAGTTCCAAAACTTTTTGTTCTGCTTCCTTTGTCTCCCAAATCTCCTTATTAATTCTTGTTTTAATTGCCCCTGGCGCTATAGCATTAACCCTTATTTTATCCCTACCTACCTCCTGAGCCATTGACTTCATAAACATACTCACCCCTCCTTTTGAGCTTGAATAGTTAACATGGCCACTCCATGGTATGATTTCATGAACTGAACTCATACAGATTATTTTACCAAGTGCACAGGAATTTTGTGTAAACCCACGCTTTCTATACTCTTTAATAGCTTCACGCGAACACAGAAATTGGCCCGTCAGATTTATATCCAACACCAACTTCCACTCTTCCAAAGTCATCTCTGTCATACTGGCATCCTTCTGAATTCCAGCATTATTGACTATTATATCAACCGTCCCGAAGGTAGCAATAGCCTTATTAAACATTTCCTTCACATCATCTTCCCTGCTTACATCTGCTTTAATTGCAATTGCCTCTCCACCATCCTTTTCAATACTTTTAACTATTTCATAAGCATCCTTTTCACTAGAAGAATAATTTACTACCACCTTTGCTCCTTCATTGGCTAATTCAATTGCAATAGCCATACCTATGCCTGAACTGGAACCTGTTACTATAGCAGATTGCCCTTTAAGTCTTTGAATTTTCATTAAACATCAAACAGTCTAAAAGTATATTAGTTTAGTCTGCCAGGCGTTTAGTATATTGTATTTACCCCAATCCTTACTAAATTACATATTGAAAAAAGGTAAAATGAACAAAAAGCGCTTTCAATTTGATACTATCAGGTTTATAGCTTTTTTAAAAGTCTTTTTAAATCATTTACCCCTAGCAACATTACCAGTTTTTCATTTACTTCAGAGCACCGGGACAAATAGGTTCTTCTTTTTACTTAGTGGCTTTCTTATAACCTTCGTAATTTTAAATGAGAAAGTTAAATTCCAGTCATTCAATTTCATAAAATTTATCACAAAACGCACACTGAGAATAGTACCTCTGTATTACCTGATTATCGCCTTTGCCTTTCTCACTCCTGCAATTCTTAATTTGTTACAATTACAATCATCCGATAAAGGATATGATCCGGAACTCATATGGTCTGCAACATTTATGGAAAACTACAAGATGATGCTGGAAAGGGACTCCGCTAATGTTTCTCCTTTAAGTGTAGTCTGGAGTCTTTGTGTTGAAATACATTTTTACATATTGTGGGGGCTGGCTTTTCTATTCATTAAGCCAAAAAATTCTCTATATCTTATTGCTTTAGCATTAATTATAGCTACGCCTTTCAGAATCTTTTATCATAATCACTCATTGGTTACTGCGGACCTTCCAAGTAATCTCGACTATTTTGCCTTTGGCGCTATTCCAGCCTATCTATATGTGATGAAATATGAATATTTTAAAAAATGGATCAGTTATATTCCCAATGCGTTAAAAATTTCCACGTATGCAATTGCTGTATTATTTGTTTTTGTCCTTCCTCAATTTAATTTTCCATATAAGTATATTATTGAGCCTTTGTGCTTCGGAATTATTTTCATGTTTGTCATTTCGTTTCTGACAGGTACCAAAACTATAGAAACCAAAAACAACCAACTATTCTCCTACCTGGGAACATTCACTTACGGAATGTATATTTATCACACCATCGTAATAAATCTCATGATAAAAATTTTTAGCATGTTAGGTTTAGCTGAGGACAGTATGGTTAATATAATTCTTCTGTCGATTTCCAGCCTTCTGGTTACCATTGGTATCAGCATTGCCTCTTATCATCTATTCGAAAAGCATTTTTTACACTTGGGAGAAAAATCAAAGAATACAGATACTTTAGCTTTCCTTAAGAAGTAGCTCCTGATCAGAGAAACTTCATTATAAACCTGATTAAGAACTTTACCTTCTTATTATATGGAGGATAAATCAACTTTGCTGCAGTAAATCCTACCCTCTGTTTCAGAACGGCTCGTTCGTTAGAGAACGCCTTAAATCCGCTATATCCGTGAGCTTTTCCTATACCGCTATAATTCACACCTCCGAAAGGAAGATATGGATGTATAAAATGTAATGTTGTATCATTAACACAGACAGCGCCTGAAGAAAGGCTTTGTGTTATATAATCCACTGAATCCTGCTCTTTTGAAAAAACATAAAGTGCCAATGGTTTGTGATTAACCCTAACAAAATTTATTACTTCAGAGACTCTTCTATACTCTACTATTGGAAGGACAGGGCCGAATATTTCAGTTTTAAGAATAGTAGCGTCCAATGACACATTCGTAAGGATTGCCGGAGGTACAAAATTTTCATGTGGGGTAATTTTATCAAGAAGATTTAATGCTCCCGAAGCTATTGAAGTATCAATAATCTTGCATACTCTCTCCACATGCTTTTGATTAATAATAGAAGCCAGATCTTTCACTTTTCCGCTTTTAAAATCGGGATAAAACTTGTGAAAATATTCTAATAGTATTTTCTGAAACTTTTCTTTAACCTTATGATCTATAAAAACTGTATTTACTGAAAGACAGGACTGTCCTGCATTCACAAACTTCCCGAATAAGATCTTCTTAGCAGCATCCTTAAGATCAGCGCTTTCATCAATTATAACAGGATTGCAACCTCCCAGTTCCAGGGTTACAGAGCTCAGGTTTTCTGCTGCAGCCTTCATTACCTTTTTCCCTACTTCTATACTGCCAGTAAAAAAGATATGGTTGAAAGGTAGCTTTAGTAATGCTTCTGCTACTTCCGCTTCACCCGAAACTACTTTTATTTCCTTTTCAGAAAATAATTGTTCGATCATTTTTATAATGATCTTTGTGGTTGCCTCTGAATACTCTGAAGGTTTAATAACCGCACAATTGCCTGCAGCTATAGCAGAAACTAACGGTCCTATTGATAAGTTAAATGGAAAATTCCAGGGGGATATAATAAGCACAACACCCATTGGCTCGAAGATCACTGAAGGTTTTACCCCATACATTGCAGTAATATTTTCAACCCTTCTTTCTTTCACCCACTCATCAATCTTTTCCAGAGTATGATCTATTTCCCAAAGCACTGGTTTAATATCTCCGAAATCAGCCTCAGGTTCAGGCTTTCGCAGGTCTGCATATAAGGCTTCCCTGATCTCCTTTTGATTATTTAATATCCACTTTCGAATACTTTTTATTTTTTGTTTTCTAAATCTGATCTCCTGATATCTAAGATGTTCATTAAAAAAAATTTGTTGCTGATCAAAAATATGCTTTAGTGAAGAATCCATATAACTCTGTTTTATCAATATTACCGGCCATTTAAAAATAAAAAAAGGAACTGAATGTTTGTCCTCTTTTCTAAAATCATTTTTTCAGCACAGGAAATACACCAAAAGTTTGAGCAAGTGCAAGCATTCTGATATATATTGTTGCTCTTGCTCAAAACTGTTGCTTCTTTACTCTCCCTCCCCCTGTCTCATTTTGGCATAAAGGTAATATGCTCCTTTTTTTACAATCATTTTATTATTTAATGATTGAATAGGATTCACTTCTGTATATCCCAAATCACTTACACCTGATTTAACTTCTTCCATATTAAAAATATAGATCTTTCCGTTTTTAATCTTCTTCTCTTCAGACAGTACAAAGATATATTCATTATCTCCCATTTTTATAACAGCATCATCAGGCAATGCATCCGCCTCACTTGCACCAACATCAATAAGGCCATGAACATAGATTCCGGGAACCAGGTCTATGTTGCCAGTTATTTCAACATGTACAGGCAAAGCCCTTGATTGTGGATTAATCGTCTTACCTACAGAGAACACATTACCCTCAATATTCTTTTCTCTACCAGATGGAAGAGAGAACAAAACTTTCTGTCCAGGCTTTACTTTATACCAATCCTTTTCAAAAACACTTAGTTGTACATGAAGATGACTATTGTCTACTATCTCAAAGAGTTGAATAGCAGGTTGAACAAAGCTACCTATATTGACATTAATTTCTGTGATAAATCCATCAATTGGAGATCTTACAGAAACTGATGAAGCTAAAATTCCATTATTCAGATGTGTAATGGATATATTTAACTTATCTAACTGATCTTTTAAAGAAGCCAGTCTGCTTTTCTCTGCCTTATAGTTTGCTTCCGCCTGTTGAAATACTTTCCCTGCCGAAACATTTTCATTATAGAGCTCTTTCTGACGTTCATATTCCTTTTCAAGAAAAGTCATATTATCTTTAGCTTTAAGATATTCCTCCTGGATTTTTGTAAAATCAGGATGTTCAAGCAATGCTAGAGTTTGTCCTTTTTTTACATACTTACCTTGAATAACATTTACAGACTTCACAACACCCCCGATAAAGGTCGAAACAAAAGCTCTCTTTTGAGGCGGTAGCTCCAGATAACCGTTTGCTTTTACCACACTTTTAAGGTTCCTTTTATCAAAACCTCCAAGCTCAATACCAGCTGTGATAAATTGATCTTCGGACAGCTCTATCACTTTCAATCCTTCATCACTCTTTGTTGAATCGGCAACAGTAGCCCCTTTAGAAGATTCTGATGAGATTTCTTCCTTTTTAGAATTACATAGTGTAAAAAGAAAAAGAGGAACTATAAACAATATTATATTATAAACTTTCATGATTAATTTTCTCCTGCGATATAGTCGATGGCAATAACAGTTTGATTGTAATTATTAATTGTATCCAGATATCCGGATTTTATGGATATAGCTCGGCTTAAGCCCTGCAGATATTCCACATATCCAATCTGGCCGGCTCTGAAAGCCTTTTGCGAATTAATAATAATAAGATCGGCCTGTTTCAGACCAATTGATTCGTAATAGCCGAGGCTGCTGAGATTCTTTGTATACTGTTGCATAAGCATAGCATATTCTCCTTCAAGGTTTTTAGAATTGTATTCAAGCAAGCTTTCGGTTACTTTCTGATTCAACTTTGCATTAGCGATTTTTGCCTGATAAGGTCTAAAAATAACAGGTACTGAAACTCCCGCCATTACCCCCTGAAACCTGTATCCAGGGCCAAAGTATCGTTCTGTTCCATTTATATTCTGCATTCCCTGCAAAGTCTGATTAAAATATCCAAAATTGAAATCAGGCAAGAACCTCGCCCTTTCAACTCCTATAAAAGCTTTACTCACTTTCAATTGCTGACGCATATAACGAAGCAAAGGATTAGCGTGAACAGAGGCTGTATCCGCCGAAACAGAAAGCATTAGCTTTCCAAATTTTTCAGCTGTTATGATACTATCCGAAACATTCAGATAAACTTTCAACTGCTTTTGATAAATCTGCATATCAGCCTGATTTTTCAAAATCAGATTCCTGAATTCAGCTACCTGCGCCTCAGCGGTAATCTTTTCAAGGTAAGTAGATTCACCAGCTTTAAACCGAAGATCTGCAGCTCTCATAAATTCATTATAGATACTATCTTCATAATTCAGAAGCTCATGCCTTGATTCAAAATATAGCAGATTATAATAGGCGCTCCTGACATTTCTCTTTAAATCATTACCTGTGACATCAGCCTTAATTTCTGAAGCCTTTATCTGCTCTTTGTAATAATGATTCTGACTTGTATAAAATGTGGGGAAAGCTATAGATTGATTAATAGTAATGTTATTGTCATTATTAAGACTGTTAAACTGACCATACATAAGACTGACATTGGTCTTGGGAATATCCAGGTAAGTTTTCTTCAAGGCTTCCTGAGCCTGGATTTCATATCTTGCTGCTGACATTGAAGGATTATTCTGAAGAGCTATATTAAATGCTTCTTCAGATGTTAATACCTTCCCCTGAATCTGGCTATAACCGGCTGACATAAAACCCAGAATAAACAATGGCATTAATACCAACGCTTTATTCATTCCTGCCTTATTATTTTCATTTTCATTCTTATTAAATAGGGTATAAAGGACAGGTAATACCACTAAGGTGAGTAAAGTTGCCGATATCAGTCCTCCTATTACTACTGTAGCCAAAGGTTTTTGTACCTCAGCTCCGGAAGTATTTGACAATGCCATTGGTAAAAATCCCATCGAGGCAACAGATGCCGTCATAATTACAGGCCTCAACCTCATTTCAGTACCTTTCAAAACTCGTTCTTGAACATCTACAATACCTTCCGCTTTAAGCTGATTAAAATAGCTGATCAATACCATACCATTTAGCACAGCCACCCCAAATAATGCTATAAAGCCAACACCTGCTGAAATACTAAAAGGCATATCTCTTAACAACAATGCCAAAATACCTCCGATTGCAGAGAAAGGTATTGCTGTAAAAATTAACATGGTTTCCTTTAGTGATTTGAAAGTAAAAAACAGAATAATTAATATAAGCCCTAGCGCAACAGGAACCGCCAGTGAAAGTCTTTGCTTGGCTTCTACAAGATTCTCAAACTGGCCGCCATAAGTGATAAAATATCCTGCAGGAAGTGTAAGCTTTGAATCCAGCTTACTGCTTATTTCCTGAACCATAGATTCCACATCACGATCACGAACATTGACACCTATTACTATTCGTCTTTTCGTATCTTCTCTTGATATCTGAATAGGCCCTTCAGAATATTCAATATCTGCAACCTCTGTAATCGGAATTTGCATGCCTGAAGGTAGAACCACATACATACCTTTAACATCTTTTATATCTTTTCTGAAAGGTTCCTGTAAGCGTACTACAAGGTCGAACCTCCGTTCACCTTCAAAAACCTGCCCCGCAACAGCGCCGGCAAAAGAAGTCCTGATCACGTCATTTACATCAGAAATGGCAAGACCATATTGAGCAATCTTACCACGTTTGTATTTCACGGTGATCTGAGGAAGTCCCGTTACAGGTTCAACATAAATATCAGAAACACCTTTGATGTCTTTAATGAGGTTTGCAACCTGAGTAGCCTGTGATGCGAGCACCTCCATATCTTCCCCGAAAATCTTTATAGCCAGATCCTGCTTAGCCCCTGTCATGAGCTCATTAAATCTCATTTGAATAGGTTGCTGAAATCCAAAGTTAACTCCTGGAAGGCGCTCCAATTCCTTAGACATCTTTTCTGCAAGCTCCTCCCGTGTTTTGGCAGAAGTCCATTCATCCTTATCTTTCAGTATAATCATAAGATCACATGCTTCCATAGGCATAGGATCTGTAGGTATTTCAGCAGTACCAATTTTACCAACAGTCATTTTTACTTCAGGAAACTTCTTCAAAAGAATATCTGAAGCTTTTAATGTAGTTTCAATCGTTTGAGAAATGGAGCTCCCAGGCAAGAGCCTTGTCTCTACTGCAAAATCTCCCTCATCCAGAGTTGGCAGAAATTCACCACCCATATTTATAAAGATCAGGATACTCACTCCGAGTAATACCACCGCAATACTTACAACAAGAGCTTTTGCTTTAAGTGCAGTTTTAATAACAGGTAAATAAGCCTTATGCAGCGCTTCCATTATTCTGTCAGAGAAGTTTTTGTGCTGAGAAATCTTTTTACTCAGAAACAAGGAACTCATCATCGGTACATAAGTAACACAAAGAATGAGTGCTCCAAGAATAGCAAATGAAACGGCCTGCGCCATTGGCCTGAACATTTTCCCTTCTATGCCCACCAGTGCCAGAATTGGAAGATAAACAATAAGGATAATAATCTGGCCAAATGCTGCTGAGTTCATCATTTTGGTAGCAGAGCCATAAATTTCTTCATTCATCTCATCCTGAGTAAGTCTTCTGTTCAGAGATGGATGTTTTAAAACAAGATTATGAATTACACTTTCTACAATGATTACTGCACCATCTACAACAAGACCAAAGTCAATAGCACCAAGGCTCATAAGATTACCAGACACACCGAAGAGGTACATGAGGCTTATCGCAAAAAGCATTGAGAGAGGGATTACAGAAGCGACAATCAATCCTGCTCTTAAATTTCCGAGAAAAACAACCAGAACAAATATGACTATTAAGGCCCCTTCGATAAGATTCTTTGAAACTGTTTTTATAGCACGGTCAACGAGATCAGACCTGTCAAGAAAGGGGACAATCTCAACGCCTTCAGGAAGTGTTTGGGATATCTTCTCTATTCGTTCTTTTACATTTCTCACTACTTCAGCAGAATTTTCTCCTTTAAGCATAAGCACTATTGCGCCTACTACTTCCCCTTCATCATTGTAGGTCATAGCACCATACCTGTTGGAATAACCCAACCTCACCTCAGCTACATCCCTCATTAATACAGGGATTCCATTAACGTTTTTAACAACTATTTCATCAATATCTGTTGTATCCTCAATAAGGCCAATCCCTCTGATAAAATATGCAGTAGGTTTCTTATCAATATATGCTCCGCCGGTATTCTGATTATTTAACTGAAGTGCTTTGAAAATCTCCGAAATGCTAACGTTCATTCCTCGCAGTTTTTCCGGATTTATCGCTACTTCATATTGCTTTACGAAGCCACCAAAAGAGCTGACTTCAGCTACGCCTTTGGTACCCAGCAATTGTCTTTTCACGATCCAGTCCTGTATGGTTCTGAGATCCATAGCAGAATATTTATTTTCATATCCTGGTTTGGCCCGCACTATATATTGATATATTTCACCTAACCCAGTGGTGACAGGAGCCATTTCCGGATTACCCAGTCCCTGAGGAATTTCTTGCTGGGCCATAGCAATCCTTTCACCCACCATCTGACGGGCTTCAAGCATTTCCACTTCATCTTTAAAAACTATGGTAATTACAGAAAGCCCGAATCTTGATACAGAGCGGATTTCAATAACACCTGGTATAGTTGCCATTTGCAGTTCTACCGGGTAAGTAATAAAACGCTCTACTTCTTCCGCAGCCAACGTAGGTGAAAATGTTATGACCTGTACCTGGTTATTGGTAATATCAGGTACAGCATCTATCGGAAGGTTTTTAAGGGAATATCCTCCAAAGACCAATAAAATGGCTATAAAAACTCCGACAATCAATTTATTCTGAATACTAAATCGAATGATCTTATTAATCATAATAATCTATTACTTAATGAAATAAAAGCATACCATCACCTCCTGATTCCGGGGTGACAGAAGCAACAAAATTTAATAAGGAAGAAAAGGGTTAAACCTTAGGTGGCTTAAAAGTAGAAAGTGCTACTTCTAAAAAATAATTGCTTTTATAGAAAGAGTAATAGAAGATTTCCTTTTGGAAAATCCGAAAGTTCATTTCAAAAGGAATGGTAATTGTGAAAGTTAAAGGAGGATAATTGTGATGGTAAAATGGCAAATCCGGATTGTTGACATCATGCGCGTGACTGCTTGCATAATGCATTTTCAGAAAATCCACAAAAGTGAAATCACCAGAGGCAGCCTTCTTGTGCTCCAGATAATGACTTATCATAGAGGGCACTTTAAAAACTTCCTCCATATCGTTGCAAAACAATCCACCCAGGAAAAGGAGCATTGCCATCGCTATGGATATAAATGATTTCATTACCATAAAAATAAGATATTTTTTTAATACTCAGGAAATCATTTTTTAAAACTATTTAGAACATTTAGGCTCTTATTTACTCAATTAACTTATAACCAAATTCTAAGAAAAATATTATACAAAAGGCTCATCGCTTTAGCGAAGAGCCTTTTGTTATCAAAATATCAAATACAGAAAATTATTCAATTTCAACAATAAAGTTTACATCCACATCAGTTGAACCAAGCAGTTCGTTTCCATTTCCTGATTTAGGCTTTTCTTCTCCCTGATGCTTCAAAATAATATTAAGACTTCCCGTACTTGCCTCTCCTGTTTTGAATATGCTATTCAGGCCTATAGGAACTCCATTTTCATCAGCATCGTCATATAAAACCGTAAGATTTGCATTCTGAACTTTAAAGAAGAATTGGTGTTCATTGCCTTCTTCTCTCACCTCTTCGGAAAGAGTATCAGCAGGAGTTTTAGTTTCATCCAGTAAAAATATTTCTGCTGAATAAGTTGAATTTGCTTTCAACTTCATTGACTCTACAAATGGCGAAAGTGAAGTTCTATGTCCAGGCATTTGTCTGAAAGTAACCTTGATCTGGTCTGTTGGGTTTGCTGTATCTGTAAGAAGCACCTGTACCGTAGTAATCAATTCATTTTCATTAGGATTCTCAGGATTGGCAACATTAGCATCATCTTTTTTACAAGCTGAAAAAGATAATATAACTCCCAGAAACAGTAGAATTGTAAGATTATTAATATTCATAAATTTTAAAGGTTTAGAAATTATTTTTTAGATAAATCAAAAGGGACTTTTAACCTGACCACGAAATTCCTTCCGGGTTCATTGGTAAAGTATCTGAAGGCATCCAGATAATCCCTGTACTTTTTATTGAGAAGATTATAAACAGTAAATGTAAAATTAAGCTCTTGCTTACCTGCCATTACTCCAAAGCCAGTCTCTAAAGACCATAAAACATATCCTTTTGGTGCTGCCTTAAGATCCTGACCGAAAGGAATATTTTTTTTCTGAAGCACTATTGTATTCCCCACCTTGAAATAAGCTTCTTTTACGGATGGAATGAAATTAAATGAATACTTCAAGCCATTTTCCATATTAGCAGGAGGCGTCAGGATGATATGTTCTTTAGCTATAGTATTATAAGCCCTCAGTAAAGACAGCCTTGTGCTGAATATAAAATGTTTGCTTAATGAATCATTAAAAGTTAAATCACCCCCTGTAAACATAGCGTCCGTCTGGACATAATTGAAGACAGGAAAAGTTCCGTTTATCAATGATTCATATTCAGGAACGTAATTGCCGGAACTGTCAAGCACAAGCCGCGGGACCAGGTATATGTAATCCTTTATAAAATTATTATAAAGACTAACTTCTCCATAAATTTTCTTAAACTTATAATCAAGAGTTAGAGAAGTATTATATGCATACTCTGAATTAAGCTTTCTGTCTCCCCTTTCAATTCTGGCAGTGCCGTGATGCAGCCCATCACTGAATAGTTCGTTCACAGCCGCAGGCCTGAAACATGTACCTATATTTAATTTTACTTTCAGATGTTCATTAACTGTTTTAACTGCGCCTATTGTGCCTGAGAGATTAGAAAATACAAATGAAGGAGAAATAATAACTCCATTTTCATATTTATAGATACGCATCCATTTATAATCATAGCGCAGACCTCCTTCTATCTCAAGACGTTCAATCTTTCTTCTTTCTGTAAGAAAAATACCTCCGGCATAACTTCTGAAATTAGGGATAAAAGATCTGCTTACAGTATTGGACTGCTGTATAAAACTAAGCCCCCAGGTACCTGAATACTTTTTAAAATAGTTCTGATTCAGATAGAGTGTTCCGGTATACGTTGTTATTTTGAATCTTGAATCGGGACCATTTTTAAACTGATCCTTAAACTGCCTATGTTTATCATATTCAGATCTGTCGTTGAATTGTCGGGCAAGTATCAACTCCAGACTACTTTTGTTATGAAATTTACGAAAAGCATGCAATCGGCCAAGTTCATGATAAATCTTTTGATATGGTCTGTCTATCGCATAGCTAAACCCTGAAGTTTCCAAAGGTACAGGGCTTTCAATCGCCCTAATGAGATCGTCGCGATTTCCGATATGAGAAGCAGAAAGTATTCCTATCTTCGAATTAAACTGACTATAGAATACATCAACACCCCATTCTTCCCTTTTGTACCCTGCAGCCCAGGAAAAATTCTGTTCTCTGAAAGCAGTGTTTTTCATATAGTAATCCGGAGTTTTTGAATTACCTGCCTGTTTCAACGTCCCCTGCAGTCTGAAGCTTAAACCTTTGATCTGCTTCACGCTATAGTCAATGATACCCGAAACAACACCTTGCCGGTTATTAGAGAAACCGGCGAGATTCAGTTCACCTCCTACCCCGCTTTTTGTTCGGAGAGGCCTGGGTTCCACCAGTATTACTCCTCCGATTGCATCGGAACCATATAAAACACCGGAAGCACCTTTAACAACCTTAATCTTATCAGCTATAAAGGGATCTATCTCAGGAGCATGCTCGGAGCCCCATTGTTGCCCCTCCTGTCTTACACCGTTGTTAAGGATCAGCACTCTGTTTCCATACATACCCTGAATAACAGGTTTGAAAATAGAAGGACCGGTCTGCAATGTATTAACACCTGCTATACCTTTAAGAGATTCACCCAGAGAAAAACCTCTGGTTCTGTCAAGGTCCCTTCCCGTAATTTCCTGAACGCTCTGACTGCTTTCATAAACAGGTCTGGTTGATGTTACTATTATAGATTCAAGCAAACATGAGTCTGAATGAAGGATAAAAGTTTTATAAAGATTCTCATTCAAATCCAGAGTTTGAACAATGGTTTTATAGCCAAGGAAAGTAACACTAATCTTATACTTTCCCTTACAAAGGTTGGTGAAATGGAAATGACCAGCTTCATCAGAAATAGTTCCCGCACCACTTTCAATAACTACTGTGGCACCAGGCAATATGGTATTGGTTTCTCCGTCTTTAACATCTCCCTCAAGCCTATACCTGCAGGTATTCGAAAGGATTGAATCTACCTGGGAATAGGCCATAGAGGAAAACCACAAAAGACCAAATACCAAAAGCATCTGTACTTTCATTTTCCTTAATGAATTATAAAATAGTATGAAATAAAGGGATTAAATACCCATAGACGGGTATTCAAAATAAGAAATGACAATCAACAGGCAGGAGGCGCTCTGCCGGAGTTGAAAAAAGTAATCTTATCTAAGAAGAAAACAATTAAGTTATCTTTTATATCAAAATACCTATGCAGGAATGATAAAGTATGAATATCCTGATAAAAGACATCATGATAAAGGTCAATTGAGCAGACTTTACATTCTTCCTTAGAACCTTCTATGCTAAGCTCATCTGAGGATTTTTCACTATGATGATGGAAATAATTAACTGCTACCTGAGTAAACAATATGCTTATCAGGATCAATAGGGGAATAACTTTATATTTAAGAAATTTTTCCAAGCAGTCAGGAGGAATAATGACTATACAAATATATACAATAAACTTCACCATCCAATTTCCTGATATACATTAAAAATTTGCAAAAAAAATATAACTAAAGATATTGATAATAAGAGTACTCAGTTTTTTTTTATTTATTCTATGGCCATTTTTTGTTCTGACATGTTATTAAAATATACTCCCGGAAGAACAGAGGAAACCTTTTTAAGTCATGAAAAAAGATAACGAACAACTTGAGGAAAACACACCCGAAAAGAGCGAAAAAAGCAATGGAAACTTTTTTCGTACACTCGGAGAATTGACTGTATTCAGCTCTCGTTTCTTTGCATTGGTATGGTCTCCTCCTTATGAGCTTGATGAATTATTCACTCAAATTTTCAGACTTGGCTATAAGTCCCTTTTTCTTGTGACTACTACAGCCTTTATTATAGGCTTTGTCATGTCATTGCAGCTATATCCTTCCATGAAGACTTTTGGAGCAGAAGATCTGATTCCGAACATGGTGGCTATCGCCGTAATAAGGGAAATTGGGCCTGTGCTTACAGGTCTTATCTGCGCAGGAAAAACGGGCTCCGGAATTGGTGCAGAGATCGGATCCATGAAAGTTACAGATCAGATAGATGCAATGTCAATATCAGGTGTTGACCCTTACAAATATCTGGTAGTAACAAGAGTATTAGCAATGACTATAACAATGCCATTTCTTGTTATATATTCAGCGGCGCTGTCTCTGATAGGATCATATGTAGCAGTAAACATCACGGATGACATGAGTGTCACAATGTATATTAACTCTGCATTTGACTACATGTATTTCTACGACTTTGTTCCATCGATCTTTAAAGCGTTTTTCTTTGGCTTTACAATAGCAATGGTTTCATGTTTCTATGGTTACAGAGCTGACTATGGAACTGTCGGTGTAGGAAAAGCAGCTAATGCATCAGTTGTAATTTCCTCCTTGATAATTTTTTTTCTTGATATGTTGGCAGCACAGTTGTCGCATTACTATCAAAATAATTTCGTATGAAGGAAGATATTATTGTGGTAAAAGACCTTTACAAATCCTTTAAGGGAAAGAAGGTCCTTAACGGGATTAATATCAACTTAAAGAAAGAAGAAAATTTATGCATCATTGGAAAGTCAGGATCCGGAAAGTCAGTTTTGCTACGCTCAATAATAGGCCTGATTGAACCGGACTCAGGATCAATCAGCGTATTCGGAAAAAACCTGGAAGATCTGCACGAAAATGAAGTCATTTCATTGCGAAAAAAAGTGGGCTATTTATTTCAGGAAGGAGCGCTATATGATTCTATGAATGTAGAAGAAAACCTTGCATTTCCTCTGAAAAGGCAACCTCATCCTAAATCACATAAAGAAATTAAAGCTACAGTGCACCTTGCACTTCAGAGAGTTGGATTATTAAGTTCAATTAACAAAATGCCACAGGAACTTTCCGGAGGTATGAAGAAAAGGATTGCTCTGGCACGAACATTAATCCTTGAACCTGAGGTGATTTTATATGATGAACCTACTACAGGACTGGACCCTGTAACATCTAAAGATATAATAGAGTTAATTTTAGAGATGAGGGCCACAAATGGAATTTCGGCTATCATAGTGACGCACGATATGTATTGTGCTAGACTTACCGCTGACAGGATATTGCTTCTGAACGATGGTAAGATGGATGTTGAAGGATCCTTTGATGAATTGAAGAGATCGGATAAAGAGTGGGTAAGGGCATTCTTTGAATAAAAAAATGAAGAAGAAAAGGATATTAGACAGAATAAAGTTAGGAGTTTTCATGCTGCTGGGGATTGTGCTGCTTACTGTACTAATCTTTTACATTGGCTCTAATCAGCAAATGTTCGGAACAAAAAGAAAACTTATTGCAAACTTTAAGAACGTAGGTGGTCTGAAGGAAGGTAACGCTGTAAGATACTCGGGAGTGGAAATAGGTGCAGTTGAATCAATCCAGATTATATCAGATTCAAACATACGGGTAACTATGGCAGTCGACAAGAATTCTTCCGAATTTATTAAAAAAGATTCCGAGGCCAGCATAAGTAATGAAGGGTTACTAGGAACCAAATACGTAAAGATTTCCCCAGGAACTCCTGAAGAATTAAGTCTTGGCAATGATGAAGAAATTTCTACCACAGAACCTTTGGATCTTGACAGGTTATTGGCTGAGTTAAACCAAACAGGGACCAATGCAAAACATATTACCAATAACATCAACACCATGACCGAAAAGATAAATAATGGTGAGGGAACACTTGGTACATTACTTACCAATAAACAACTGGTGAATCAGGTCCAGGAGATGGTACTTGCTTTTGAGCAAACAGGAAAAAAAACACAGCGTGCTTCTGAAAATATGATTCAATTGACAGATAGCCTTAAAGTTGCCAGTGGAAACGCTATTACTGCATCATCAAATATTGTTTCATTCTCCGAAAAGCTGGATAATGACAGCAGCACACTTGGCAAATTCATTGCAGATACTGTTATGGCTCAGAACGTGGACAAAACCATGAATAAGATAAATACTGTTGCCGATGATGTAGGTCTCACAAGCTGCAGAGTAAGAAACAGCTGGATTATCCGTTTATTCGGCAAAAACTAAATCACTGTAATTCTTAATGTTTCTTTAACCAGAAACCTTCCTCTTACTTATTGATGTTTATATTAGTAAATGAGGGACAGATGAACAGACGAAAAAAACAACAGGTTAAAGAAACCTTGACGCTAAGCCTTGGGGCAATTGCTGCTGCAGGGGTAACAGCAGGACTTGTATACTTATACAAGAAAAACACTGATCAATGGCCTCCCCTTGAAGTAGCTTCTAATGTAGATCTTGAAAAATATTCAGGGGAATGGTATGAAATTGCCCGTCTCCCGAATTGGTATGAAAAGCATTGTTACGCCTCAAAAGCTCATTACTCTCTAAATGAAGATGGGACTATAAAAGTAGTTAACTCCTGTCAGACTGACACAGGAGGTGAACGTAAATCTAAAGAAGCCATTGCCTGGGTTCCAGATTCATCAAATAATGCCAGATTAAAAGTTCAGTTTTTCTGGCCATTTACCGGTGATTATAATATCATTGAGGTTGACCCTGATTATCAGTATGCACTTGTTGGAACTGAGTCAAGGAAATACTTATGGATATTGAGCAGAAAGCCCGAGCTTGACCTGGAAGCAACAAAAAGTCTAGTAGAAAAAGCCTCACAGCAAGGCTTTAATACACTTGAATTGATTTTCGCTAAAAATACATTCAGCTAAATCTAAGGGCAGGTTAATTTTATCCTGCCTTTTTTAACACTTATTATTCAACGGGGTTGTGTTAGAGATATTAAACAAACCATTGCATCATGATCAGCAAAATAGTTTGCCCAACTGATTATTCAGACAATTCATTCAATGCTATTAAGTACCTTAAAGATCTTGCTGCTTTAAGCAATGCAAATATTGAGCTGGTGCATGTAGAAACACCTATACCTCATCCCTTATCATCAGAAATGGAGGAATTACTTCAAGACATAAAACATGAAAAACTGGTGCTTTGGGGAAATGTAACGGATGAAATCATAAATGAAATCACTAAAACGCATGCAGACATAGTTGGAATAAGCAGTATAGGAAAAAACAAAGAAGAAAATTTCTTCATCAGCAAAGTGACCTTATCAATCGTGAACCAGTCCAGTTTTCCAATATTAATCATCCCTCCGGATGCTAATTTCCAAAGCTTTAACAGATTCCTATTTGTCAGTCATTTAAAAGATCAGAACTACCTTAGTTTTCGATGGATTGCAGAATTTATTCGCCCCTACTCCGGAAGGTTCGAAGTACTATATTTTTCTGAAGAAAGACTTAAATGGTTTGAGAAAAAAGAGATAGTATCAAACTTTGAAAGCCTCCACCATTCTCTTAAAACTCCTCCTATTAACGTTCATATTCATGACTGTAAAAATGTATTAATACAATTGGAAACCTTTGCAAGAGAACAAAAAGCTGACGTGATCTGTATAGAAAAATCAAGCAGAATTTTTCAGATGATCATTGAACAGGATAATATTGACAGAATGCCATGCTGCACTGATAAACCAATCCTGATAGTACCAACAATATGATATTCTACAACCTATCAAACAAATGTAACCATTGTAAAATTTGTCTGAATATAAGAAAATGATCGATAACAGCTTTCTGCGCTTTGTGCCCTAACACTTCTCTTACCTTAGGTTCTTTAAGCAAATTATTAAGTGCATTTGCCACATCTACCGGGTTGGTGGGATTTTTGATAATCACGCCATGTATATCGTCCATAATCTGCTCTTTAATACCACACGTATTTCCTCCTACCACTGGCTTCTTCTTCCACATAGCTTCAGTAACAGTCAATCCAAAACCTTCCTTGATAGAATTCTGGGCAATTACAGAAGCCCCAAGCTGCAGTGCATTTACGATAAGGTGATTTTGCTTTCTGGACTCCATAGGCAATTTCAATAGTACTATATCTCTTTGAAGGGCCGGTGAAAGGCTACGATAATAACCTGAGATTTCATTAAGCACTTCTTCTCCTTCCGGATCATCAGCAACAAAAGACGGATCAGGTCCGGCCAACACAAGCTTTAGCATTTCCAATCTTTTGGTATGCCTGTGATTAAATTGATATATATCCTGACATTTTATCAACTCAAAGCCTTGAATCAATTCCATTAATCCTTTTAGACGATCCCAACGGCCTACCTGCAATGCATATGGTTTGAATAGAAGCCCAGGATCAGATGGCAGAAATGGTTTACCAAAAGTACCATCCGGCTGAAGCCTTTTTACCATGTTTCCGAAAGGAGGTGTTAGAACTGGCTGGTAAGCCCTTGCCAAGCCTGAATTACAGAAAATCCCAACTGTCTTATGAACTGAAAGATATCTGTTTTTATGGTCCAAAGGATCAATGGTAGGATGCATTACCGCTGCTTTCCCTGTTAAATGACCAGGAATGTAAGCTGTAGCAGAAAATACATTAAAATCATAAAGCTCCGTATATGGATGAAGAAAATCCCATGCATTTTTAGTTTGTTCAGAGTGCAGATCAATCCCGATATGGCATCTCCAGATAAACTTTAAAGGTAACTGTCCTTTTAAAAACTTGATCATACCTGCAGGTTGTGGGTCATGGATCACCACAATATCATGGGGTTTTAACAACTTAAGTAAAGCCTCTGCATTTTCTTTATTTACAGATTCATAAAGCTCTCTCTCCTCTTCATATACAAAGTCACAACAAACTCCATGAATAAGATTATGAAGTTTCTTAGTGATAGTAAAAAAATCCTTTTTGCAAGACTCGCAAACTATCCATTCGGTGTCAATTCCTAACTGTCTGAAAAAACTGACCAGTCTGGGCATCATTTCTGCAACGCCCCCGCCCTGCTCAGTAGAGTTGATCATATAGATTCTCCTTCCCTTCAGCTTTGGAATAAGTATACAAGCTTCCTCCTGTAAAGCTCTTAATCCTGGAGAAAGCGTTGCATACAGGTCATAATCCTCCAGCTTTACCCCAACTTTAACTTCAATCGTTTTTATCATCTGAATAGTTGAATACCAGAATTTCACCTTTATAGTAAATTACCCGGCGACTATTTAAATGTTTAACAATCAGTTTCTCCGAAAATACGTATACCTGTAATTAAAAAAATATAAATTGCATAATACTATCATTACCAAACTTTTACGTATAAAATCGGATTATGAATTACACAACAGCATCAAGCTTAAAATTTTCTAATGAAAAATCGAATGCATTCCCATTAGTTCTCCTGGCTTTATTTATGGGAGTATGGCTATGGACACTAATCGAGACTTCAGATGTAAACAATTGGTTTCTTGAAAACACACTGACTTTCATATTCGGTACTACCTTGCTTCTTACTTACAAAAAGTACAGACTTTCTGACCTTAGCTATACTTTCATTTTTGTTTACCTCAACCTTCATATTTACGGAGCAAAATACACCTATGCTGAAAACCCTTTTGGTTACTGGCTTCAGGAAGCTTTGCATACTTCAAGAAACCATTATGACAGAATTGTTCATTTTAGTTTTGGTTTCTTACTTGCATACCCGATGCGTGACCTTTTCAAAAATACATTTGAATTTCCTGACAAATACTGCTGGCTACTTCCTGCTGAGATTACATTATCTTTCAGTGCCATGTATGAGCTAATAGAATGGGCTGTCGCAGATCTTTTATTTCCGGAGCAGGGAGCTGCATATTTAGGTTCACAGGGAGATATCTGGGATGCGCAGAAAGACATGGGTTTGGCTTTTTCAGGTGCAATCATTATCCTGGTAATAGTATTTGTATGCCAGAAAATATTTAATAGCCCCCCAAAGCAACATACATAAAAATTCCAATTTGTTAATAAAAAGCCAAATCAAGTCAACTGTTTTGGCTTCTTATTATTACAAGTTTTTCAGATACACATAAAAGTTGGTCCCAACGTTTTCCGTACTTTGAATTTCAATTTTCCCTCCGAAATTTTCTATAATTCTTTTAATGATATACAAGCCGACTCCACTCCCTTCCACATGCTGATGAGCCCGTTCAAACATATTAAAAATCTTATGTTGACTTTCCTGATTTATCCCTAAACCATTATCGGAAATCGTGAGCAATAAAAAATCATCTGCCGGCTGGGAAGACAAATGTATCTCAGGTCTTCGCTCAGGAGAAGAATACTTCAATGCATTAGACAAAAGATTATATATAATACTCCTTAAATTTTTCCTTGAATATTTGATCTTATCAACTTTGAAATCTGCAACAATAGCAGGATCATTACTCACCTTTATAAGTTCCCTTATATCAAGCATAACTTCATTATATATTTCAGAAAAAGTAAGTTCTTCAGGCTCTTGATTACTTACTCTCTGCACTTTACTGATCTCTGTAAGATCCTTAATTGTTGTTTTAAATCTTTCAATAGAAAAAAGCATCATATCAATTAATGACTGCTGTCCTTCATCAAACGAACCCTCCATCATATAAGCCTGCAGGAGACCTTCAATATTAGAGATCGGAGCTTTCAGATCATGAGATGCTGTATAAATAAAATTATCCAGATCATTATTAATCTTTAATAATTCTGCATTCCTTAACTCAAGGCTTTTCCGATTATCTGCCAGTTCTTTTTTTGTTATTTCCTCATCTGATATATCCTGAATAATCCCACTAAATCTGTATGGCTCATTTTTAAGGTCAAAATAAGTTCTGCCCTTCGCCCTTACGATACGTTCTGCTCCGGTTGTCGGATGAAGTATTGTACAGACAATATTAAATGCCCCCCGGAACTGAAATCCAGCGACTGCTTTATGGCCTCTCTGACAGCCTCCTGTTCGGATGTTGAAACATTATCAATAGCCTCTTTCAGGCTTATTTCTGTATTTAAAGGAACACCAAGCCAAGCTTTTAATCTGTTATTACTCTTAAAGGTCTCTGTTAAGGGATTGTATTCCCAGGTTGCTAATTCAGCAGACTCTATTGCAAAATGTAATTGATCTTTACTTTCTTTAAGCTTAATGGAGTTCAGCACCTTTTCGGTCGTTTCGTTGCAGACAACCAATACCCCGCCTATTCCCCCTGAATCATCAATTATCGGGCTATACCCAAACGTCCAGTAGACATCTTCTATTTTGCCATTTCTGTATATCGGAATAAGCTGATCTTCACTCCAGGTAGCTTCTCCGCTAGTCATCACCTGATTTATTAAAGGATATATAATCGTCCAGATTTCATTCCAGCAATCCTTTCCCTTTTGCCCAAGTGCAAGAGGATGTTTTCCATTATTTCCTAAACTAGGACGATATGCATCATTATAAAATTGAATAAGCTCATCTCCCCACCAAATAAACATTGGGAACTTTGAAGACAATATCATAGACACAACAGTCTTAAGGCTTTGCGGCCATTGCTCTATTGCCCCTACAGAAGTCCGAGACCAATCAAATCTCTTAGTGAGTAATGCCATTTCTCCTTCACCCGAAAGAAACCCCAGGTGTTTTGATTTTGAAGCCGGAAAAAGTTTAGATGACATTAACTTGAATTTTGTTTCAACTAAAATTAATAAATAATAAGAAAGTTATGGCACTGTTATCAATACTACTAAATTATTCCGATGAGGATATAGATTAAGGAACCTGAACAGCAATAACATTGGACCCTAAGGAGTTCAGATTAGGGAATATAAGTTTTCCAGTTTCTAAATTTGTATAAGCATTTGTAAAAATTGAACTCCCATAAGCTCTAAGATATACTACTGATCCTTTTTTAAAGCCATATTTCGATATATCTTTTAAACTCTTTGTAAAAGATTCGCTCTCTGAAGCAAATAAACCCTCCCCCTCTTCATTAGTAAAGTAAAAATACTTATCATTTATTCCAAAGACTTTATCATAATTTTCGGGAGATACATTTGGAGATTTGCTGGCAAATATCAAATATCCACGTGGCTGTTCGGGAGTACCTGCAGGTGAAAGTTTCCCTGAAACCTTAATTTCAGAAAGAGAAGGATTTGTGGCAAACGTAAGCATTTGTACAGCTGTTGTAGATGATTGACTCAACTTTATTTTCTGATCTTTATTATTAAGATAAAATGGAAAACTTCCGCTCCCAACGTTAGGCACATAATATTTTATTATGTTAAAGCCATCACCATTAAATTGAATACTTAATGGACCTGCAGATACATAATTATAAAGAATAAACTTACCAGAAGTATCTGCTGCAACTCTTGAATAATAGCTTTCTACAGAAGCAAATATGCTGTGAGTATTCGGAAGTTCATTTCCAAATTCATCAAACCCATCTACGTATCCTATAATCTGATTAATCGGATCAGGTTCACGATCTGGCCTGCATGACAATAAAAAGATTAATGTCAAAAAATAAAAAATGTTCTTTTTCATAGTATTAAAATAAAAGTTAAAAATAAATCTCTCAAAAATTATTATTGTAAGGAATTTCAATAAAAAACAATCAGTTCACTACTTCAAAAGATTCAATGTCAAAATCACCGTTAACAAGGGTAAAATCTATTTGCCTTATATAGGAAAAAAGTATTTCAGGAGCTACATCCTTTTTAAACTTCTTAACTCTGATTTTGCCTGCATTCTGAGGTTCTGTAATTAAAAACTTTTTATCGATAGCATAAACGGTTACTATCATATCTTTATGATTCAAGTATATCCTCAACGAAACAGGCTCATATTGAAGAAGATTAACCCCCATTACCGATTCAGAAAAGGCATTAAAATCCATAGTTTCATTAAAGTTCAACGATACTGCACCCGCCATATCATCATACCTTGTCTCGATCTTTGGGATATGCTTTTCCATTTCCTTCTTTTTTGCTTCTATATCTAAAAGTAATAAAACTATAGAATTGTTCTAAATTCCCAGGCATATTTACAGACCACAGAACAATTAAGAAGTTCCCAGGTTGTTCTTATATCATATGTAATTTTTAACGCCTAAACGTAATCCATTATGAAAATAGTTTTCAAAATTGTTTCAATTATAATCAGAGGCGTACTATTCGCTATAATCTACTGCTTATCAGTAATTATATCTGAAATATTGTCCATTTACCATCTGGTAAAACTGATTTTACATCCATCCAAAAATCAATTTGATCCTCAAAAAGCTCCTATTAAAGCAAAAAATATTTAATTAAAACAATAGAGAATTTTATCTTAGTCCGATGAACAACAATATCAAAATTGGACAAACAAAATAAATTTATTATCCGCGAAATCGTCAGAGAAAAATCTGAGCTTGGTCTCGGCTTTATCCTGTTTGAGTGTGATGATAAGCTATCTGCTGAGAGAAAATTTAATGAATTGCGTATCCTAAAAGTCAGGGAAAGCAAACTTTACGATATACTCCTGACACTTTCAGATGAAAGAATTTTAATGGTCAATGAATACTTCTCTGATCAATTTGGAAAGGTACTTATAAAGGAACATCCTGATGGGGATATTGAATATCTGTTTGACCCACTTGAATTTCAACTTCCACAATCGGCCACAGACAAGCAAACTCTCGAACTGATTAATATAGGAAAAATAAAAACACATCTTTTGTTGGAATTTGAAGGCCCACCTCCCATATATACCGTGGAGAGAAACCCTGATATTACTTTCTCCAATAGTGGCAAAGTTTTTCGTATGCCTGATACAGCAGCAAAATGGTATTACCATTCCGAAAAAGAAGCACAGGAAAACACTATAAAGCTATTCGAGCTTGCCATCAGCAACTATACTCTGAAACGCATCGAGTTAAATAATCTTCAAGCCTGCAACTGGGATCAATTGTCATCGCTCAGAGAAGAAGGACTAATAGATTTTGATGCAAACCTGGGAGTTATCTACATCAATGAAAAACTAAATAGAGAAGAAACTAAGTTGTTAATTTTTGCCATTAACCCTAACCCTTTTCTTATAAGACAAGCTACATCTGAAGAAGAGAAAACTGCCTATTTAAAACATAAACAGTAAGCTTTCTCTTTTCTAAGATTGATCAAACTCCCATTTTAAAATTTTTATAGAAAATTTTATCTAAAGTACGATCGGATAAAGATCTTGGTAATATCCAGTTTATAACCTTTTGTGCAACCGGCGCATATCTAGCGGAGGCTTGTCCTGCTTCACTGGCCTTCAATATCACTTCAGCAATCTCCCCAGGAGCCATACCTTTTTTTTCCTCTGTCAATGCATAATCAATAAAACTTCTGTATGCAATTTTATAGCTGGTATGGTCATATTCACTTAGCCTTGCTGCCTTACTCCAAATTGGAGTGCGCACATTACCAGGACCAATGATGATCACATCTATTCCATATGGCATAAGCTCCCTTCTGAAACTTGCAGATATGGCTTCAACGGCATGTTTTGACGAGGCATATGCACCTAAAAAAGGAGCTGAAATTTTTCCGGCAACAGAACTGATGTTGATTACCTTTCCTGCTCTATTAGTGCTCAAGTTTCTTACTTTTAACATTGGCAGGAAAGCCCTCGTTACTTTGATCAGTCCTATAACATTTACATCAAATATTTTTTGTATCTCTTGAATATTCTGATATTCCAAAGGGCCAGCCAATGCTATTCCTGCATTATTAATCAAACAATCAAGAGGTTTCCCGTTCAGTTCTTTTCTTATAACTTCTGCACATTTTTCAATTTCATCCCATTTACAGACATCCATTACCAAAGGGTAAAAATCAAGACCAAATAAGGCTTTCAGGTTTTGAGCATCATTGACATTTCTTACAGATCCAAACACTCTATACCCCTTTGATAGATAAAGTCTGGCAGTAGCGTTTCCAATACCAGAAGAAACGCCGGTAATCACAACCGTTTTTTGAGTCATTGTTAATAATTTTGATTTCAGGCAAAGTAAGAGGATGAACACTGAAAAAATTTTGCCTTTTGGCAAAAACTCACCGATATCGTTTTCTTATCCGACTAAGAGTATATTGACTTACTCCCAGGTATGATGCGATAATATTTAAGGGTATTCTCTGTACAATCTCAGGCTGCCTTTCCATTAGTTTCTGATATCTGGTATAGGCATCGTCAAGCATCATTTCATTGCTAAGTTTCAATTTCTCTAAAAGCGCTTTTTCAGTTAACTTTCTGATAATACTATTCCAATTAGAAATATTAACTGCAAAATACTCCATAGCTTCTCTTGTCATGATAATCAATTCCATATCTGTAAGAGCCTGAAGATATTCCTTAGAAGGAGTTTTATCATTAAAACTTGTCAGATCTACAGCGAAATGTCCTTCCCCAATAAAATACCTGGTAAATTCTTCGCCCGTTTCATTTAAAAACTGTACTCTGATTATTCCAGACTTAACAAAACCTATTTTATTACATAGAGTACCCAACTCGAGAAAAAAACTTCCTTTTTTCAATTTTTCTGTATACAAGAAACTCCGTAAAATCTCTTTACTATCCTCACTCAGGGGCTCGACTTGTTCGAAAAATGTAATTAAACTTTCCATTATTTTTCAAGGAACAAATTCTATTCTTAATCCCCAAAATTTTTCACCTTCAAAATATCTTTACAAATTGATTTACAGACACAAATTATCAACAACAATTCAAGCTAAATAGTCATTTATACATAAAATGAGTCAAAATTTTAACTTAACCAAACAAATAAAATAAAAATACCACCAAATCAAATCAAATTTTCAACTCAATCAATCAAAATATAATTTTTTTACGAAAAATTAACACAAATATTATTATTATTATATAACCCACCATATATAACAAAAACACAAATCCATATAAATAATCTAAAACAAATAGTTGATTTACATGTTTATATGGGGACAATAATAAAAAAACTCCAAAAATATTAGGAAATATTATCCATATTGACTAAAATTAAATTATTAGAAAATTAATATTTTTATGAAAGACAGCATCCAACTCAACGGCAATTCGATTTTCTCCTCCTACAATTTGGAGAAAAATCTTTATGATGAGGTCTTCGACCAAACGGGGAAGGTTAAAAAGTACTACCAGAAAGTTTTATCTTTGTTCAACAAACTTACATTACAAGACCTAAAGAAGCTGAACGAATTTGCGAGGGCTTCCTTTTTCAACCAGGGAGTCACTTTTGCTGTCTATTCGGATAATATGAAAGGTGTTGAGCGAATTTTCCCCTTTGACTTATTTCCGAGAATCATCACTTTAAAAGAATGGGAAAACCTAGAAAAGGGTATTATTCAAAGAAACAGGGCTATCAATATGTTTCTTTATGATATCTATCATGAAAGAAAGGTTTTGAAAGATAAAATTGTCCCCTCTGAACTTATATTTTCATCCAATTACTACCTAAAGGAAATGATCGGATTCACTCCTCCGGGTAAAGTCTATACACACATCTCCGGAACTGATTTGATTAAACACAAAGACGGAGAGTACTATGTTTTGGAAGACAATCTTCGTTGCCCTTCAGGTGTAAGCTATGTTCTGTCTAACAGAGAGGCAATGAAAAGAACCTTATCCAAAGTATTTTCAAGCTATAATATAAAACCAGTTCACGATTATCCTGAACAGCTTTTATCCATGATTCAATCGGTAGCACCGGAAGGGGTAGACAATCCCACCTGCGTGGTACTCACTCCGGGAATGTATAATTCAGCATACTATGAACATTCATTCCTTGCTCAAAGCATGGGTATACAGCTTGTTGAAGGAAGGGATCTTTATGTTGACAAAAACTTTGTCTATATGAAAACGCTTCACGGAGCTAAACGGGTGGACGTAATTTACAGGCGTGTTGACGATGATTTTATAGATCCTCTCTGCTTCAGAGCAGATTCCGTACTCGGTGTTCCCGGATTAATGGGATGCTACAGAGAAGGAAATGTAACGATCATCAATGCTCCCGGTACAGGCGCGGTAGATGACAAAGCTGTCTATACTTACATTCCGGATATCATTAAATATTATCTTTCTGAAGAACCAATATTAAAAAATGTACACACTTATCGCTGCGAGCTGGAAGATGATCTTAAGTATGTTATGGAAAACATGGAAAACCTTGTAGTTAAGCCGGTGGACGAATCGGGAGGATATGGCATATTCATGGGACATAAATCCACAGCTGAACAGAGAAAAGAGTTTCAGGAACGAATCAAAAATAATCCCAGAAAGTATATAGCTCAGCCAATCATGTCTTTGTCTGTCCATTCCACTTTTATTGAAGAGTCTGAGTTTTTTGAACCTAGACATATCGATCTTAGAAGCTTTTGTCTGATGGGTAAAAATAAAGACTTTGTTCTGAAAGGTGGGTTATCAAGAGTAGCGTTGAAAAAGGGAAGTCTGATTGTAAACTCCTCTCAGGGAGGAGGTTCTAAAGACACTTGGATTTTAGAAGCTTAGTCATAATATGCTATCAAGAATCGCTAATAGTCTGCTCTGGATGGGACGTTACCTTGAAAGAGCCCAACATACTGCCCGTTATGTGAATGTTCATTATTTTTCTGCTTTGGACGCGCCCAATCTATCCAAAAAGGAATATGTACTGGATTCTATTTCATGCATGACAGGCCTTAGTTATGAATATGATGAAGATATTCTGAACCTGGAAGATCAGAATCTTATTTATAAAATTACACTTGATGAGACCAATCCGGTTTCCATTAAATCCTTTATCAACAATGCCAGGGAAAATGCCAGAGGTGCCAGAGATATTCTTTCTTCAGAGCTTTGGGAATCTATCAATAAGTTTTATCATAGTGCCAATGAATATCAAAGCAAAACGCTTTCTGAAGAAGAGATACTCAGCTTCACGGAAATGGTCGTACATCAGTGCGCAATTGTAAATGGTTATATTGATCACAGCCTCCTCCATGATGAAACCTGGTCGCTGATACAATTAGGCATACATACTGAAGCAGCAGGGCAACTCACTCGTATGCTTATAGCAAAGGTACGGGACATTGAAAAAACTGAGCAACTGAAACTGGGGAAAGCCATGGAAACATATCAGTGCATTGCTATGCTAAAAAGTGCGGAAGGATATGATATGAGCAGAGTACATTACAAATCCGTACCAAATTTGAAAAAAGCACTTGAATTTCTAATTCTTAATAAAGATTTCCCAAGATCCATTATCTTTAACCTAGAGGCTGTTAATAATTGTCTTCAGAAAATCAGTCTCGTCAAAGGGGAAGAAAAAGGTTCAGTAGAGTTTTTTGCAGGAAAACTGCAGGCTTCCTATAGCTATCTCACTATAGAAGAAATTCAAGACCAGATACTACCCTTTCTTGAGAAAACACTTGATGATTTATATAAACTGGGATCGCTTGTGGACCAGAAAATTTCTTAACAAAAAAATATGTCTACGTTTTTTGACATTGTATATCAGTCCATAAGCGAATATGAATATCCGGTTAAGGAAGCATTTTTCGAATTCATGATATCGCCTTGTGAATGCGAGTCTCAATCATTGATTGAATTCCAGATTAAAACTTCTACCGGACAAGATGTTTTCACTACTAAAAACAGTTTAGGATTCAATCAGATAAGAATAAGACCTGCAGGATATTTCAGAAATTTCAAATTGGAATATTTTGCAAAGGTCCGAAAAGAAGAAATTATCAACATTGATAACCTCAGACCTTCAGCACATGAGCAGTGGGCTGAAATAAACTCAACAAACTTTTATATAGACAATTTTCTTTACCTCCATGCATCCCCTCTCACTGTTATTCCCAAAGAAAATCAGAATGAAATTCTAATTTACCAAAGGAGTTCCGATCTGCTTGAATATTCCCTGGAATTAAATGCACATATTCATAACATTTTATCTTACGAAAAAGAAGTAACAAATGTAAGCACTACTGCTGCGGATATAATCCTGTCAAAGAAAGGAGTTTGTCAGGATTATACTCATTTGTTCCTCGCTATGGCCAGAAGCAACGGCCTTGCCTGTCGCTATGTATCAGGTTATCTTGACCAGGGATCGACCTATACCGGCACCGCCGGAATGCATGCCTGGGCTGAAGTTTATATCCCCGGAATAGGCTGGACAGGCTTTGACCCTACCAATAACTGCCGAGTCAACATTCAATATATAAAAGTAGCCCATGGAAGAGATTATAATGATTGCAGCCCGATTAAAGGAGTGCTGCTTTCTATCGGGGAAAATAATACATACCATCTTGTACAAGTAAACCAGCAACAACAATAATATTGCTATTTAGATTAAATTATTAAATATTGTTTTTCACATTATATGACCTATTGTTTAGGAATTAAATTAAAATCAGGACTTGTTGCGATATCAGATACAAGAATTACTTCAGGATCAGAAACTACTACTGCAAAAAAAGTATACGTTTATCAAAAAGAAAGACACGCTGTATTCATAATGACAAGCGGTCTGAGATCAGTGAGGGATAAAGCTCTTACTTATTTTAAAGAAGTGATAGAAGAAAACGAAAGCAAAAACTTAAACAGACTTTATAAAGTTGTGAATGCTTTTGGCTCTCAGTTGCGAAGGGTAGCTGAAGAAGACAGGAGTTCACTTGAAAGGTCCGGACTGTTCATTAACCTGTTTACTATAGTTGGAGGACAGCTTGAAGACGATGAAGAGCATAAGCTATTTCTACTTTATCCTGAAGGCAACTGGATAGAAATTTCTCCCAGTACCCCTTTCGTGATAATAGGTAATTCAGGTTATGGAAAGCCTATACTCAACAGAATACTAACTTACGAAACAAATTTTAATGAAGCTTTAAAAGCAGGTTTTCTATCCTTCGATTCAACAAGAGTAAGTGCCAACGATGTTGATTTTCCTTTGGATGTAGTATTGTATAAGCCTGATACCTTTAATATGGTAGAGCATCGATATGAAAAAGAAGACCTACATTATATTTCAGCAAAATGGGAAGAAGAGTTGAGAGCGGCTCTGAAAAATCTTCCTGAAGACTGGGTGAGTCCTGCTCTGAATAAGCTTTAAAGATTATTTGATTTTCCCTTCAAACCCTTTTCCTATTAAGGAAAAGGGTTACCGGGAAATTAAACTAAACGATACTATTTTAGAAACGTAATGGGATGCTTTTGATTGTACTTCATGATAAACATAAAAGTCTTTACATCCTTCTTTCCTTTAAATTTTTTATAGTCATTTAATAATTCAGCATCATTAGAAAAAAGGTTGGTAAGTTGTTTTTTATTCAACAGAAACACTTCTCCGGTTTCAAAATTCATGATGTATTTATCCGCTTGGGTTTTTCTTCCCGGATCCATCATGTTCCTTCTGGTGATGTGAGTGTAAGCATGGGAATAAAAAGCATCATTGAAGTCCAGCATTGGAGAAACCTTTACAAAAAAACATATACTTCCGATAATATCAAGCCTGGCAAAACGGCCGTATGAATTACAATAAACCCTTCTCCCATCTGAATAGCCCCAATATTCTGTATTTTTAAGCCATCTCAACTGTCCGTTTTCATAGATGTAAATTTTTTTATGACTTAATAAGTCTTTAAAAAAATGGATGGAATTTGAATCAAGATCGGTTTTAATAGCAGAAAGAGGTAATGGAGAATTATTCTTAAAATCATCATAAGTGAGGTAAATCCCTCTTTTAAACTTAAAATCAGGGGTATAAACTACCAGAGAATCTGCAGGATCCATATTTACACAAGTACTATCCTGCCCCATTACATTCAGGGTGATCAAGACTAAAATAGCTAGTAAGGTACTCTTCATAATTCAATCAAATTATTCCATTAGCTGGGTTGGTATAGGCTAACGAAAGCAAAAAGATTAAATTATTTTTTACAGCTATTTCACATAACTATTTTCCAGATGCAGAAGGCGAATATCTTTATATGGATGTGAGTCATCAAGAGAATACTCTATTACTCGTGTGTTGGCAGTAGGGGTCAGACTAAAATCGGAATCATTATAGACTGGAAATTGTCTTACCAGGTATTTACCCTGAATAAAAATTGAATCTTGCCCCATATACCCTTCCATAAGCTTCGGGTTGGGTTCAGGAAATGCGAGCTGAACTACCTCATCACGTCCAAATTCAAATCCGATAAAACCTCCTTTGGCATTATTACCTCTACCTATTACGAAGGCATAAATTTCAGGAAGATTGTTATTGTTGAGATCAGCTGTTTTTATTCCATAAACTTTTCCATTAACAATTCTTATTAAAGTATCATTGAGTTCCGGTGACTTGATGATAATGGTTAACTTTTTCAAACTACTTGTTCCTTTTACTGAAACATTAAAAGTAACATCGTTAAAATGTAATACTTTTTCCAGACTTTCAGGAATCTTTGAGAACCTAAAATATTCTTCCTGATTTCCCCTGCAGGAGAATAAGGTTAGCACAACCAGCCAAAAACAAACATTTAACTTCATTATCAACGAATTAATCTAAATCAACTACAATTGTTTCCGATATAAATATTCTTTAAAAGAATACTTTTCACTCAGTCGCAGCTATTGTCATTCTCTACTCCATTTTGCCTTCTAAACTTATTTTATCATTTTTGTTGCATTAAATTTTCAAACAAACCCATTATCAATGTCTAAAATAAATTTGTTTCTGACAGGCATACTTTTCTTAGCTATAGCTTTTTCCTGCCAGAAAGTTGACCCTGCAAATGATCTTTCATTTGAAGAACAGGATATATATGTAACCAATCATGACAAGAATTTTGATTTTAATACAGTAAAAACTTATTCTATAAGCAATAAAGTTACCCCCTTAAAACTTACTGGTGATACTACTCAATATAAAAACGTAGACACAGCTTTCATTTCCCTAATAAATACGAATCTTGCTCAAAGAGGATTTATACAAGTGGATAAAAATTCAAATCCTGATGTTATTGTAATTGTTTCCCGCTTGTTGTTTTACACTGGTGGTAATGACTTTTCTTACATCAACAGAGGTGCTTATGACGGCCTTGCAAACCCAGATACAATTCTTTTCCCAAAACCATTCTCAGTACCTGCAGTATTCACAAATCCCACAGTGGTAAGTGGAAGTTTATCAATTGACATGATCAATGTAAAATCATCAACCGACTCTTTAAATATTGTTTGGAATGGTGTTATTGTCGGCACATTAACAAGCCCTTTTCCAGGTACTGAGCAAAGGACAAAAGATGGCATCAACAGTCTCTTCAACCAGTCTCCCTATTTATTCGCAGGGCAATAATTTCCAAAAACTCGAACAGACATTATACTCAAAATGAGAAAATATATTCTACCGGTCTTAATGACCATAATACTTATCTCGGCTCAAAGTACTTCTAATGCTCAGGATAATATAAAGTCACTATTCTCCTATAACTACGGTATGGGCTTTGCTACCGGAGATTTAAAGTCCTATATAGACAAAAAATTATTTGATGGCTTTTCCATAGAAGGCAGATATTTTATCAACAAAAATCTATCTTTCGGATTGAATCTGGGCTACAATGATTTCAGAAAATATTTTGACAGGGCTGTATATTCCACACCAAGTGGTAATGATTCCTATGTTCAAACTAGATATTTTAATACAGTTCCTGTACTTGCAACTGGTTTCTACTACCTCAGTTCAATATCAGCATTCAAGCCGTATGCAGGTATCGGAATAGGTGCATTTGTAAGTAATTATCAAAAGTATCGTGGTACAAATGAATTAAAACATACCAAAACAAGTTTCGGCTTGCGTCCGGAGATTGGCACTCTGATAAGCCTGAGAAATGGCTTGGGGCTTATTGTTTCTGGAAGATATAACTACGCAACCTATTCCTACGCAGAATTCAGTAGTCTGAACTACTTCGAACTTAATTTCGGATTATCTTTTTCTATTGAAAAATAAGTACTTCTCATAAAATAATAATAGAAATGAAGAGCTCCTTCATTTCTATTATTTTCACTTAAGATTTTTTAATACATTCAGTATTTTTTATAAGAAAACGCTCCCTTACTACTTCATACACAAACATTAGCTGTAAGTATTAAACATATCCCTTTCGCATGCAGTTCTTTTTACAGGTTAATAGCTATGAAGACTATCAGTATAGTTGGCGGTGGATTCTGCGGATGCATGCTCACATTGCATTTACTAAAAAAAAGACATTCTAAAATAAAAATACACCTTATTGATAAGTCTGAAAAACTGTGCAGAGGAGCAGCATATTCGACTGAATTCAACTTTCATTTGCTGAATGTAAACGCTGGCAAAATGAGCGCTTTCCAATCTGATGAAGATAATTTTATTAACTGGCTGAAAGAAAATAAATATCCATATAACCAAGAGGACTATGTACCCCGAAAGCTTTATGGAAATTACCTCTCAAGTCTTCTTTACCATGAGTTAAATGAGGCACCCGCTGATATTGACATTCACACAGAAGAGGCAATTGACATCACACTGGATAATAATAAAGCGGTTATACAACTCGAAAGTGGAAAAAAAATTATCAGCGATAAAGTAGTCCTGGCTCTGGGAAACTTTCCTCCTCAATCAGACAATGATCCTTTTGAAAAGTACATTGGTGATGGTATATATTTCACGAATCCCTGGGACCATCAAACGATCATTGGTAAAATTCATAAGGAGGAAGACATTCTGATTCTTGGAAGCGGGTTAACAATGATTGATCTGTTCACAACCTTATATTATAATTCCCACAGAGGAAAGATATATGCCTTTAGCAGACATGGCTTATTGCCTGCTGTGCACAAACCAGTGGATTACTATGAGCCTTTTTACCATGAAATCGAAAAGACCAGCTCATTAACCGAAGTTTTCTCCATAGTAAAAAAACATTTGCGCAACCACAAACAGCATGGAGGAGACTGGAGAGATATTATTGATAGTTTAAGACCATATAGCCAAAAAATCTGGATGAGTTTTTCGGCAAATGACAAAGCGCTTTTCATTAAAAAATTAAACAGACTATGGAGTATTTCAAGGCACAGAATACCACAGGAATATCAAATAACTATTAATGAATTACTAAAGAATAAAATGCTTGAGATTCATTCAGGTAGGATAGATACAATTGAAAAAAATGGTAGAAAATTAAATATAACAATCAGAGAAAAAAACAAAGAACACCCAACCTCCATTAGTGTTCATAGGGTTATTAACTGTACAGGTCCACAACTGAACTATCTGAAATTACAGAATCCCCTGATAAAAAATATGTTTCAAAAAGGATTGATTCATCCAGGTCCTCTCAATTTGGGAGTGGATGCTTCACCTGACGGCAAAGTAAAAAATCACTATAATGAAAATATCATTTATGCTCTTGGTTCTACCCTTACAGGGGTATTGTTTGAATCAACCGCAGTACCGGAATTAAGAATACAAGCCGAGGTTCTTGCAGATATTTTATTACTCTCAGAATTGCCCGTAACCCAATAATAAAACGGGATATTTTCAGCACCTAATTCTAAAATTTCAAAGTCATTCATTTAAAATATTTTTCGTAAATTTACACAATCAGGCGGCAGTCATTACGCCTGATAATCAGACCTTCAAAAACCTTTTCAAATATTTTGTTCTACTAACTTTTATGAAAAAAAACCTTATTTTCTATATCCTTTTTACTGGCGGCTTTTCCCTGCTTATCTGGTTTTTGCTTAACAATGGGAAAGATCTGGAGGCCAATAGAATATTGCCACAAATGACACCCTCTGAAAATGGCTCCATATTCTCAGGATTGAACAGTAATATTCATAATCCACTCAGTACCTTAATACTACAAATAACCGTTATTCTGATTATTGCAAGGATATTAGGTTATCTGTTCAAGAAAGCAGGACAACCTTCAGTAGTTGGAGAAATAATAGCAGGAATAGTATTAGGACCATCCCTTTTAGGATTATACTTACCAGAAGTTTCCTCTTTCATTTTTCCCACATCTTCTTTAGGAAACATTCAGTTCTTAAGTCAGATCGGACTCATACTTTTTATGTTTATAGTTGGAATGGAGATAGACAGTACTACAATAAAAAACCAGGCTCATCAGGCAGTGATTATAAGTCATGCGAGTATTATATTTCCTTTTTTCCTTGGAGTAGTAAGTTCTTTCTTCCTTTATAGCAGTTTTGCGCCAGCCACTATACCATTTGTAGCTTTTGCTTTGTTTATGGGTATCGCTATGAGTATAACAGCCTTTCCTGTACTGGCAAGAATAGTTCACGAAAAAGGGTTAAGCAAACATCCGATAGGAATTGTTTCCCTTACTTGTGCTGCCGCAGATGATGTTACTGCATGGTGTGTATTGGCAGCTGTGATTGCAATCGTAAAAGCAACCACTATCCTTTCCGCACTTCTTACAATAGTTCTTGCTGCCGCTTATCTTCTATTCATGTTGTATGTGGTAAAACCTGGTCTTAAGAAACTTTTTAGCATTAAGGCACAAAACGGAGAAGTAAGCAGATCCTTAACAGGAATAATTTTTCTCGTACTATTATTATCATCTTATATCTGTGAAATCATTGGTATACATGCCCTATTTGGCGCATTCATAGCGGGAGTCATTATGCCAGAAGAGCTTAACCTGAAGAAAGTCATTTCCGAAAAAATTGAGGATGTTGCCCTTGTTTTATTACTCCCTCTATTCTTTGTATTCACCGGATTGAGAACGCATATTAACCTTTTAAATAATCCCCACCTATGGATCATTTGCTTGTGTATTATCGTATTGGCAGTTCTTGGAAAGCTGGTAGGTAGCGCACTTGCAGCAAAGATTACAGGCCTTTCCTGGAAAAGGGCTTTATCTATAGGAGTTTTGATGAATACCAGAGGTCTCATGGAACTTGTAGTCCTTAATATCGGATATGATCTGGGAGTGTTAAGTCCTGAGATATTTACTATGATGGTTATTATGGCACTTGTTACCACATTTATGACAGGACCGTTCCTGAATTTCATAACCAGAAACGTTCCCGAGCAGGAGCTTACAGAGACTGAAAAAGCTGTAAATCCTATAGCTTAAACTACAGCATAACAATAGCAGGAGCATGCCTGTTTTACTGATAACCAATGAAACAATTATGGTTAATCAGGATGAACTTATAGAGATACTTTCAGCATGTTCTCTAGTCTGTAAAAAATGTGCGGCAGCATGTTTAATGGAAAATAACTTTGAAAAATATTCCATTTGCGCCAAACTAAATCTTGACTGCGCCGGAATTACAAATATTACGGGAGAATTATCAGTAAGAGGATCTGCAGTTCTTGACAAACAACTCGAAGTATGTATTGAGATATGCAGGTTATGCGCTGCTGAGTGTGAAAAGCATTCAGAGATTCCACTATGCAAAAGCTGTGCTGAGATCTGCCAAGAATGTCAGAGTACTTGCGATAGCTATTCTCATCAACATTCAAATTAGGATAGAATTCCATTCCTTTTAATATTTTACGATTCGAAAATTTTCCTGTTTTCGAAAAATCCTCTTTTATTTAGGTGAAACAAGTGGTAGATTCGGTCGTTTCGGAATAAACTTAATTAACACCTGATTAATCACCATGAAAAAATACTTTTCCAAGAATGTACTTCTAAACTACCTTTATAGTATTCTTTCAGGAAGGCTACTTGGATTTGTAGTCGGAACCTGGGCAAGTACGGTAGTTTCTCATTTCTTCGAAACCAAAAGCTTTAAAAACCTTTGGGGATTAAAAGCGAAGAAAACAATCATTAGTAAATCAGCATTTGCGGAGCTTGAATGGATTGTATCGATATTAATAGGTTTTATTGTATTCGAAATATTTGAAAAGGTACTTAAGGAAAAATTCCAAACCCATGGAGTTATTTATTACCGCAATACAATGGCGCATCTGGAAGAAAAAGGTGTATTACAAAAGATAAGAGAAGTAAAGCAAAAAATTCTCAAAAAATAATTTTCAGAAAAGAATAAGGGCAAGGCTAAAAAACCTTGCCCTTTTAGCTTCTGGCTTTTTCAAATGCTAATGCATAAAGATAAAGTTTGTAGCTTTATGTACCTCCTGATCAAAATCAACCAGATTATTACCTTCAACAATTTTTGCCTTGTATCCAAGTCCACATAGCACTTCCATACTTTTGGTTCTATTTTCATTTTCACCCAATTCACAATAGATAACGGGCTTGTGTTTGTCTAATATCTCGCGAGCTCCTTCAAGAACTGCCCATTCAAAATGCTCAACATCCAGCTTAATAGCCACTATGTCCTGAGAAGCATGTTTGAGGTGTTTAATACTATCCAGCTTTCTCAGCGGCACAGAAAAAGTCTCTCCTTTACTGCTTTTTGGAATAGCATCATGGATTACGTGACATAATCCCTGCATCTTTACAGAATCTACAACAGGCATTACCATGTCGATTTCATTATCCTCATTTCCCAAAGCCATTGGATACACCTCAACGTTATCAAGTTTAAACAACTCAATATTCTGATTCAGCGTTCCCAGATTATAAGGTATCGGTTCAAATGAATAAACAGTAGATTTTGGAAATTTTTTAGCAAGTGTTACTGTCATGAGTCCGATATTAGCACCTATATCAAGTATAATTCCATCCTTAGGGATAAGCTTGATAAAGTGAAGAAAATCTTTCTCCCCCTTATCTATCCTTAGCGAATAGATCTTATATAAGGAAAACAGGTGCAAATAAAATCTGAATCCCAGTAGTTTTTGAAGATAAGCTTTAATAACCCTTTTCATCAACCCTCCTTTCATTAAAACTCTCATCATAAATAATAAGAATATTAAAATACCATTTGTTAAACAGGATAAAGGAGTATATCCTGCTTTTCTTATCAAGCCCTTATGATGACTCAAAAAAAAACATATACAACACTGATAAAGAACACATTAAACTCCAGTCAAAATAAATATTTTAACAAACAATCTATCTGACTTTAATGTTATCAGCGAATTTCATTGGAGAGGCTTTGTCTTAGATCAAAGAGTAACCAATCTTTTTCCTGCACTTCAGGGCTTTTGTTTCGTATAAGCTTCAAAAAATCATTTACTCCTACCGGATCATTACCATTCCCATGAATCAATACTATACTTCCATCATAGGCCTTCTGTCCCTTGGCAAGCCATGCATCCGTACCAATAGGTATAAGTCCAAAGGATGTAACTTTTTCATATAGGGATTTGTCAGAAACAAGACCAGGAAACCTAAACATACAGGAAGGCATCAATCCCTCTTCGATCATCTTCCTTTCAGTATCGAGTATTTCTTCGTTTATATCTGTTCCTTTTTCTAATAGAAAATTTTCTTTCAATGGTTCATTCACACTTACCTTATGATGAAAGCTATGATTGATCCATTCCACTGTAATCTTCTTCTCTCTTATTAACTTTTTGAGCCAATTAAGATCCTCCTGATGTTTCTCCATCCACAAGCCTGAAACAGAAATCGCGAGTGGAACAGGGTGATCAATTTTTTCAAACTCTGCTATTATTGATGTAAAAATTCTTTTATCAAGGGGCCTGTGAGAAGGACAAAGATCAACTGTAAGGTCAATACCTTTCTGGTCAGGCATTACGTGTGTAATACCGGCATCCTGAAGTTTATTGCTGTATTTTATTGAACTATCAATTAAGCGGATGTAGGGAGCGTTTTTAAATTCCAAATTGACTTCTTGCCAAGTAATCCTTCGGGGAGACTTTTCAGAAGCTTCAATTATGCCAGTATTCAGGGTTTGTGGGTCAACTATTAAAAAGTATTCTTTACCTTCCAGAAAAAATTTTCTCAGGATGAGTTTCTTTTCAGCTTTTAAATCATCTCTATAAACTGCAAAATAAATCTGATACGCCTCCGGCCACTTGTTTTCTATTCTTACAGAGGTTACACATATTGAAATAAGAAAGAGAGCAATAAAGATCTTAAACAACATATCAGAGATTTATTACCATACATTTCAAACAGAATGATGTTTAACAGACTGAAACAAAAAGAGGCGGATAAACCGCCTCTTTAATTATAATTTATTTAGTTTATTATTTACCGCATATAGATTTGACCAGTTCTGCCGCTTCTTTATCTCCAAGTTCTACCGCTTTCTTTGCATCAATGCACGCACTGTCATCTCCCAGTTGTTCTTTGGCAACTGCCCTGTTATGAAATGCTTCGCCATCTTTTGGATTTAACTCTATCGCTTTTGTAAAATCAGACAAGGCTTCCTGATCTTTCTTTAACTGAAGATTAAACAATCCCCTGTTAAAATATGCCTGACTGTTATTAGGAAACTTGTCTATGATATTGTTATACTCCGAAATAGCTGATTTTATATCTCCTGATAAAAACTTTGAATGCGCTTTTTCGAAATAAGCATCGTTAAACTTAGGATCAAGTTCTATAGCCTTATCATAATCAGCAATAGCTGCTTTATAATCTTTCAATTCTCTTTTGCAATTACCTCTGTTAAAATAGCTTACTTTATCATTGGGATCCAACTCTAATACCTTATCATAATCTGCAGAAGCCTCAGCAAATCTATACAAAGCACTCCTTGCAAAGCCGCGATAGAAGAAGGCGTAGTTATATTTAGGATACAATTCCACTGTCTTTGTGAAATCTGCTATAGCCTCTTCAAATTTCCCATACTCGTTTCTCGCCAAACCTCTTTGATAGTAAGCCTGGAAATTCTGAGGATCTTTAGATATCACTCTTGTGAAGTCTGCAATAGCATCAGAATATCTGCTATAAAGATAATATTCATGACCTCTATGGATAAGCGCTTCCACTCTGGAAGAGTCCAGCTTTAATGCTGCTGTAAAATCTTCAATCGCTTCAGACCTCATTCCATTTTTGCTTTCAGCGACCCCCTTTTTGATATAGGCATCTATATAGTCAGATTTGAGTCGAATACAATTATTGAAATCTTCTATTGCCCCTTCAATATCTCCTAATTCAGACTTGGCTACCGCAGAAATATAATAAGCTTCATAATTATCTTTCTCATGCTTTGACAGGGACTCAGCTTTTTGAAGGGCAGTCATATAATTCCCCTTTTTCAATTCTTCCAAAGCTTCCGTTTTTAAATCAGAGAGATGCTTTGAACTTACATAGCCCTTCCAATATGTAAAGCTGATATAATCAAGATTATCACCACCAGTTGTCAAAGATTTTTTATCATCCGCAACATTATCAAAACGGACAACCATATATTCTTCACCTCCCCTTAGTCTTGCTACATAATAACTCTGGCTTTTAATTTCTTTAAGCGAAACCGATGCTTTTCCCCCAGAATAGATCTTTTGTATTTCTGCAAAAGATGTGGAAGCAGGATTAGAAATTTCTGCAGGAACAAATGAGGTTTGATTTTTACTTGTAAAGTTTAATTTAAAAGCAGGCAGGTCAATACTTTCAGTTAGATTTACGAGATCTTTCTCAGAATCGCTGTCTGACAAAAACTTCTGCTTATCGTTCTTGAAATCCCAGGCAGATGCACTTTTACTTTGCATGTTATAAATCTTTCCTTCATAAGATGGCACCTGAGCCAGTACACAGAAAGAGTTCAAAGTAGCAATCGCTGCAATTATGGATAATTTAGTCATAAATTTGTACTTAATTAAGCATTACGAAAAAGTATTTAACAACCTGAAAATTAAGAAGAATTTCTGGCACTTAAAAACAAATAATTTTCAAATTACTACTTAATAGTACTTATGTAGGATAAGCCTCAGTAAAGAACGCGAACAATTTCATCACATTCCGGTTTGGTTTCATATCTCTCTATATTTAAACCGGATATCCATTTTTTAAATCATATTGATTGTCATCCCAATCATTAAAGACTTTAATTATGAATAATCTGTTTGATCAAGTTTCATTCAACTGCAGTAAAGATCTGTCAAAGACTTACGGGTCTGGCTTTTCTATGGGGATAAATGCATTAAGTCATCACTTCCGGGAGAATATATATGCCATATATGCATTTGCTGCTTTTGCAGAAGAAATAGTAAACAGCCTTGAGAACAGAGACAAAAAAGAGATCATAATGGATTACAGTAATGAGACTTATAAAGCTATTGAAAGACGCTTTAGCTTGAATCCTATTCTTAATAGTTTTCAAATAGTAATAAATGAATTCAGAATTGACACGGCTTTAATAAGCAGGTTTTTAGAAGGTATTAAATTAAGAATCTATCAGATACCTGGAAATTCTGAACATATGAAATTGTATGAAACCAGTGCGGCAGAAGCTTTAGGTTTAATGATCTTAAAAGTTCTGTGCAATGGTAATCATCACTTATATGAAATACTTGAAACATCAGCTAAAAAATTTTCTTCCGCAATTCTAATGATTAATAAACTGAAGAATTTATCAAAGCTTCATTACAATCCAGGAACAGCAATTGCGGTCCAGCCTGACTGGCTTTCAGAAGAAATGAAACTAGCGATTGAACTATCTATAGAAGATGACCTCAAAACAGTAAAAGAAAACATAAAGAGACTGCCACAAGACAGAAAAAGAGCAATTTATATTTGCATTTGCATATTACAGTGCTTTATTTAAAAAGATTAAAAAACTTTCTTCTGAAAAAATAATAATGCACAAAATTGGGATTTCATATAACAGAAAAATTATATTAGCATTGAACTCTGTGATAAAACAGAAGCTGAACTTACTTTAAACTATATCGGCTTGACAAACAGCTTTGTTATATTGGTAGATCAAAATGATTCTGAAAAAGGATTAATGGAAAAAATGGAAGCTCACCAAAAAGGTGAATTACACAGGGCTTTCTCCATATTTATTTTTAACTCCGCCAATGAACTCCTTTTACAAAAAAGGGCCACTTCAAAATATCACTCAGGAGGTTTGTGGACCAACACCTGCTGTAGTCATCCTGCTCCCGGAACTTCTATTTTTGAAGAGGCTGAGAAAAGACTTTTTGAAGAAATGGGATTCTCTACCAACCTTCAGAAAATCTTTTCATTCATTTACAAAGCAGAACTGGATAATGGGCTTACAGAGTACGAATTTGACCATGTATTCGTGGGCACATTTGAAGGAACACCATATATTAACCAAGACGAAGTTGAAGATTGGAAATTTGTAAAACTCGAAGACCTGAAACTGGACATTCTTAAGTATCCGGAAAGATATACCCAATGGTTTTTAATATGCTTTCCTAAAATTGAGCAATATGTAAATCAACGAAAGTAATTACCCTACCAAAAATTCCTCAGTATTTTCTAAACATTTCCGCATGATAAGTGTTAAGCTTGGTTATTCTATAACTAGAGAGCCACAATCATCTTATTTAACCAGTAAACGACTTTTATGTGGGAGATGGAATTTTTATATGAATATTCTAAAAAAACAAGATTGTCAGCAGGTCGAAATATACTTTCAGGACTATTTGCTGTATTTTGCTTTATTGGCAATTTAAATGCAGGCTCAAAAAATCCAGTTGTTATTACTGATAATAGGTTTGATTATTCGATATCCGAAAAACATTTTTCAATTACAGAAGATCCTTCAGGCAGCTTTACTTATGAAGACTTTACAGATCCTGCCAAATCTTCACTTGTTACTTTTTCCAAAAAACAGAAACTGTATAACAACAACCCCACTTCTGCATACTGGATTAATGCAAATATCCAATTTAAAGCATATCAGAAAACCAAATGGATATTGGAAGTCCTGGCAATTCACACGGAAGAAGTAGATCTCTATCTTTTTGAAAATGGGAAACTAACAGAATTCCGAAAAACCGGTGAAAAATATTCATTTTATGCAAGAGACTATCCAACCAAAAATATCATTTTTGATCTTCCTTTTAAAGCAAATCACAATTACCAACTCTTGTTAAGGTTAAAGTCACAACATCATGTACCTTTTCAGTTTAAGATAAGAAGCCAGCAGCATTTCTCATATTATTCTACCCATGAGTATCTTTATTTAGGCATTTATTATGGAATTTTACTTATCATAACATTATATAATGCTTTAATATATACAAGCACCAAGGAAAAGGTTTATCTGTATTATGTAATATACGTGTTCACCGCAATACTCCTTTCCCTCACAGAAGATGGCTTTGGATTTCAATTTATCTGGAAGAACTATCCTGAAATAATTCCTTACTTATATAAGTATATCGCTCCTTCATTATTCCTTTGCAGCTCTGTATTCTATTTTGATTCTTTTATGGGATTGAAAAGAAGATTTCCGGCAATAAGGCTGGTGGTTTTCGGAACAGTGGCTATCTATTTTCTTTTCTTTTCATTAAACTTCATTTATATAAAATTCAATTTCCCTTCCTATATATTTTATGCAATTCCATTTCTTGTTGTGCTATGTTGTACGCTCTACATGGCCATAAGAAGCTATTATCCTGCAAGAATATTTATTATTGCATATACATTTATTTGTGTGAGTATCATTATTAAAATACTGCAGGTATTATCTATTGTAAAACCCAATATACTCACAACCTATAGCTTCAACTACGGTATCACGTTTGAAGTTGTATTACTTTCATTTGCACTTGCTGACAGGTTTCGTACAATAAAAAGAGAAAAGGAACGCGTACAAAAAGCAATGATTCAGGAGTTAAAAGAAAATCAGGTCTTAAAAGATCAGCTCATTCTTGAATACAAAAAAAATGAAGCATTAAATGAAAAACTCACTAAAGAGCTGGAAGCACAGGTAGCAGAGAGAACCAGAGAACTTCAGGAAAAAAACATAGAGCTGGATACTTTTGTATTCAAGGCATCTCATGACATTAAAGGGCCCTTAAAGTCAATTATCGCTTTGACAAAAATAGGAATGAAAGATATACAGGACCCGGCTGCAGAGCCATATATGCAACATATACTGAAGAGTTCCGAGAAGCTTGACAAGCTTCTATATGATCTTCTTTCCATCACGAAAGTAAAGAAATCAAATCTAGCCTATGAAATGATAGACTTTAGTACATTGGTAGCAGATGCTCTATCCAGCTTTAAAAATTTTCCTGAGTTCTCGTCTATGGTATTTGATATACAGATAAATGAAACTATAAAATTTTACTCAGATAAAAATCTGATTAAATCTATTATTCAAAACCTGATTGAGAACCCTATTAAATACAGAAATTACAATAAATACGAAAGTTTTCTAAAAATAGAAATTGAATGTGATGATGAGGAAGCCAGGCTCATATTTACAGATAATGGATTAGGAATAGCTCCTGAGTATCACACGAAAATTTTTGAAATGTTTTGCAAAGCAAACGAAAATTCAAATGGCACCGGACTTGGACTATATATCGTAAAAATTGCTTTGGAAAAGCTTAATGGAAAAATAACGTTGAAAAGTGAGCCGGGAGAAGGTTCTTGCTTTTCTGTTATTCTACCTAATCCTAAAAACATTAAGTCCCCCGCTGAATACCAAGACGTCATCCATCATAAGGATTAACATGACGAATGACGTCTCAATTTAATTTTATTCTAATAAAGATATCTTACAAAAGCTTCTATAGCTTCATATTCAGGCAAGCCTAACTTGTTGTAGAGGTCTGCTGTCGCTTTATTTCTCTCTTCTGCCCTCTGCCAGAATTCACGGGAGTCAGATCCTTGAAATACTACACCGTCTTTCTGAGACTGATGTTTGAAAATTCCGTATCTTTTTCTCAATACCTGATCAGGACTCATTGGAACTGCCATTTCTATCTGATGAACATCCCACTCCTGCCATGCACCTCTGTAAAGCCACAACCAACAATCTTTGATCCAGTCCTGATTTTCAGGATCATTTTTTAATCTCCTGAGCGCTTCAAAAACAGCATCGAGACATACTTTATGTGTGCCATGCGGATCTGCCAGATCGCCTGCTGCATATATCTGATGAGGCTTGATTTGTTTGATCAAATCTACCGTCAATTGTATATCTTCTTCCCCCAGAGGTTTCTTCTGAACCATTCCTGTTTCATAAAAAGGAAGATTCATAAAATGTACGTTACTATCCGGAATACCAACAAACCTGCACGTTGCTTTGGCTTCGGAAACCCTTATCAATCCCTTTATCTGTCTTACTTCATCAATATCTTTCTCACTTTGCTTTTTATTCTTCAGAAACTCTCTGGCATTTTGATAAATAGCATCTATCTCTGAATTGTTCAACCCAAACTTCTGGTCAAAACCTGTAACGAAATCAGCATACCTGAGTGCTTCTTCATCAGATACGGCTATATTTCCTGAGGTCTGGTACGCTACATGGACATCATGCCCCTGATCCTGAAGTCTCATAAATGTACCACCCATAGAGATGATATCATCATCGGGGTGCGGACTAAAGATTAATACCCTTTTAACAGGTGGTGAAGCCCTCTCCGGTCTCCTACTGTCATCCGAATTTGGCTTACCTCCAGGCCAACCAGTGATGGTATTCTGCAACTGATTAAATACTTCCAGATTTATATCATAAGCAGGGCCATGTTGCGCCACAAGTTCTCCCATCCCGTTATCATTGTAATCTTTATCTGTCAGCTTGAGCACAGGCTTTTTTAAAGATACAGCAAGACCTGTTACAGCCTTCTTAATAAGCTTTTTATCCCAGACACAGGTGTCAACAAGCCATGGAGTTTTAACACGAGTAAGTTCCGCCGCGGAGGCTTCATCCAGAATAAAAGTAGCATGAGGGTGATTTTGCAGATAGGAAGCTGGAACTTGCTCTGAAACCTGACCTTCTATCGATGCTTTTACAATTCTGCTTTTATGTTCCCCAAGCGCCATAATCATCACTCTTTTTGCATGAAGAATAGCTGATACACCAAGCGTAACAGCTGTCCTTGGCACATTGTGTAGTCCATTATATTCCTGAGAAGCAGCCGCGCGAGTGCTGTGATCCAAGGCAACCAGCCTTGTTTTACTGTTGGATGTTGAGCCAGGTTCATTAAACCCAATGTGCCCATTTCCTCCTATCCCCAATAGCTGAAAATCGATACCTCCGTGCATTTCAATTCTGCTTTCATAGTCCCGGCAAAAAGAGGCAATCCGTTCTTTACTCAACGTTCCATCAGGAATATAGCAGTTCTCAGGAAGTATGTCCACATGATTGAACAACTGCTCTTTCATAAACCTAACATAACTATGAAGGGAGTCTGGCTGCATTGGATAATATTCATCCAGATTAAATACGATAACATTTTTAAAGCTTAATCCCTCTTCCTTATGCATACGGATAAGTTCCTTGTACACACCTTTGGGTGTAGAACCAGTAGCCAGGCCAAGTATACATGGCTTATTCAGCATTTGCTTGCTTCGAATAATCTGTGCTATTTCTATTGCTACTACTTTTGAGGCAACTCCTGAATTCGGATAAATTTCCGTTGGAACCTTTTCGAATCGTTTAGACAATTCTGAATCAGGTATTAAGACAGCCATTTTATCATTACTGTTCTGTATACCATTTTCCGAATTGATAGTAGAACCTTTTACTGAAGCTTCACTCATATCAATACCTGTTTTTTTTCTTTACCCTATTTGAACCGTATTCCTTAAGTTAAGTTTGCTATTGACGAATACATTTAAAGTAAGCTCCCTTTATCCTTTTAATGGTACCAAAGCGCCCTTCTTAATTTCTTCCACTACTCCGGGGTCCAGCAAAGTAGAAATATCACCTAAGTTAGAAACATCACCTTCAGCGATTTTCCTTAAGATTCTTCTCATAATTTTTCCCGACCTGGTCTTAGGTAATCCACTTACAATCTGAATTTTATCAGGCTTAGCTATGGGACCAATTATTCTGGTAATGGTTGCCAGAATGCTTTGTCTGATTTTCTCATGATCCGGGTCTAAATTTTCACATATTACAAAGGCATAAATGCCCTGTCCTTTAATATCATGCGGATAACCAACCACAGCAGATTCAATAACAGCTTCATCTTCATTGATTGCGTTTTCCACTTCTGCTGTTCCCATTCTATGCCCCGAAACATTTATCACATCATCAACCCTGCCCAATATTCTGTAATAACCATCTTCATCGCGGCGACATCCATCTCCAGTGAAGTAAAGATTTTTATAGGTTGAAAAATATGTCTGACGACAACGTTCATGGTCTCCATAGGTTGTTCTTATAATTGAGGGCCATGGGAATTTAATACATAGATTACCCTCTACATCATTACCCTCAAGCTCCTTGCCTTCATTATCGACTATCACAGGCTGTATACCGGGTAACGGAAGGGTTGCATAAGAAGGCTTTGTTTTAGTAATTCCGGCTAACGGAGAAATAAGAATTCCACCTGTTTCTGTCTGCCACCAGGTGTCCACAATCGGACAGTTGTTTTTTCCAACATAATCATCATACCAGTGCCATGCTTCTTCATTGATCGGTTCGCCTACAGAACCTAACACTTTCAGACTTTCAAGTTTGTAAGGAGTAACATATTCCAGTCCGCAAGCCATTAAAGATCTTATAGCCGTCGGTGCTGTATAAAAATGAGTCACCTTATATTTATCAACAACTTCCCAGAACCTTGCCGGAGTGGGGTATGTAGGTATACCTTCAAACAAAACACTGGTTACGCCTGCAAGCAAAGGTCCATAAACGATATAACTGTGCCCCGTTATCCATCCTATATCTGCAGTGCTCCAGTAAATACTGTCTTTTTCGCATTGAAATACATTATTGAAAGAGTATTCCGAAAACACCATGTACCCTGCTGTTGTATGAACAACACCTTTGGGCTTGCCTGTAGAACCTGATGTATATAAAATAAATAGTGGATCTTCGCTTTCTACGGCTTCAGCTACATGTTCAGGACTGGCTTTCTCCATTAACTCATTCCACCAGAGGTCTCTGGATGATTTCATTTTTACAGGTTGACCAGTACGCTTATAGACAATTACATTTTTCACTCCCGGACTATTTTCCAGAGCTTCATCCACAATGTCCTTAATGGCAATGGTTTTATTCCCTCTGAATGAACCGTCTGAAGTTATGACTAAATCAGCTTTTGCATCATTTACCCTGTCAGATAAAGAGCTTGCACTAAACCCCGCGAATACTACTGAATGAATGGCACCAATGCGGGCGCATGCAAGCACCGCCACAACCACCTCAGGGATCATTGGCATATAGATGCAAATTCTTTCACCTTTCTTCGCACCCAATGATTTCAGCACATTCGAAAACCTGCAGACCTCAGCATGTAATTGTTTATAAGTAATAGCGCGACCAGCTTCCAAAGGCTCATTAGGCTCCCAGTAGAAGGCCACTTTATCACCTTTGTCCTTTAAATGTCTGTCAAGACAATTTTCAGATATATTAAGTTGACCTCCTGAAAACCATTTCACATCTGGTTCAGAGAAATTCCAGTCCAGCACCCTATCCCATTTTTTCTTCCATTGAAATCTGTCTGCCTGCTTAGCCCAGAATGCTTCAGGATCTTTAACACTTGCAGCATACTCAGCCTGATATTCCTGCAGATTATTAATCTTATATGCCATAAACTGAATAAAAATTTATTTTTTTTAAATAGATATAAATCAAGATATTAGTATTATTCATCAGAGGTTAAAATCCTTTTGCTTTTATACCCTCTTATAGAAAAATAGAAGATGTATAAATAGCAAATAAGGATGATAGCAAAGCTATAGCCGTATCCAACAATATGGGCAAGCTTTCCCTGAAGAGGAGGTATCAAAGCTCCTCCTGCCACCATGGTTACAAGAATTCCGGAACCCTTACTTGTAAATTTTCCTAATCCGGTAAGAGACAAAGGAAAAATACAAGGCCACATGACAGAGTTTAACAAACCTACCAGAATAAGGAGAAGTATAGAAAAAGGAATTTCAACAGTTCTAAATACGATTGGAAAACTTAATTTAAAATCAAGAATCATAATTTTGATACTCAGGTATTCAGAATCAAACACCCCTGTCATACTCATACCTACAAATATCACAGCAAAGAAAGCTACAACTCTCAGCATGATCTCTGCTCTTACCTTCTGCCCAATAGCACTTCCTATCAACCTCCCTATCATAGCGCTTCCCCAATAGTATGCTAACAGAGAAGATGCAAGTTTTTCATCACCGAATTGATTGATCACTTCAGAAGAAGCCTTTATCAGATGGTCTTCAACCAAATATAAAATGAGGATACTACCAATAGCCACTTCAGCCCCTACATAAAAAAATATAGACAAAGCACCGGAAATCAAATGCTTAAAATCCCAGATACTTCCTTCCAGTATCTCTCCTTCTTCTACTTCTGACTTCAATTTAGGAAGTTTTAAAAAGTACAATACTACTGCAATAGTCAATGTTAATATTGCTAATGCTATGTATGGACCTTTTACAGCAGCAGCTTTCTGGATTGGATCAGTCAGACTTTTATCCAATATGAAAGCTCCTCCCAGGATAGGGCCTATAAATGTAGCAGTTGAATTAAATGCTCCACCAAGGTTTAATCTTGATGCGCCGGTCTCCTCCGGACCAAGGGCAACAATATATGGATTTATAGCGACCTGCAGTATGGTAAGGCCAATCCCGACTACAAATAAAGCAAACAAAAAGAAAGGATATAAAATCAGGTCACTTGCAGGAATAAATAAAAGCAGCCCGGTTGCCATAACGCCCAATGAAACTGCCAACCCTTTCTTATAACCGATTTTTTGAATAAGATTACCGGCAGGAATAGACATGATTGCATACGCCCCAAAAAAACATGACTGTACCAGCATCACCTTCCAGGAATGAAGGTTAAATACTCCTTTTAAACTCGGAATCAGAACATCGTTCATTACAGTGATAAAACCAATCATAAAGAATAGTGATACCATAAGTGCCAAAGGCACGCCGTAATTAGTATTTTCATTTCCCGAAATCTCAACGGGGTTGGAATCTTTGCCGAATGTGGCCATATTTTAGATTTAATATTTTAAAAGTAATTGACTAAAATTTTATTCAGATCGGGAGCATCAGGTGTGATGATATTCACGAATATTATTAGAAACTCTCCTTGTTTTCAAATATTTCCCAAAAAAACAATATTTTTTCAGATCGTCAAGGTTTTCAAACCTTTGTTTTTAATGAAAGTTTTAAAAATGTCACCTTAAATTCATATTCAATACAAAGATTCAAAAAGGTCATTGGCTGACTTTGAACTTTAAACTTTAAACTTTCTGCTTTAAGCTTTTTTTATTTACCCGATTAAAGATTTAAGTTTGCCCTTTAATTTTAAAGTGAAGTAAAATGAATAGCATTTATTTCTGGAACTCCTGGAAAAAAAGTCAAAAGATAGTTTTTATTTCAGCAATAGGCCTCTCAGCTCTTGCTTTGATTTACTTCTTCGCCGGATGGTACCTTGAAGATAAACTGGTAATACAATGGGAAGTTGATTCGACTGCTGAAACTTTAAATACTCCGATTGACACATTCGTTAAGCACCTTTTTACATACACTGTTGAGTCTGACAGCTACCTCCTTTCTCAGACATTTAAAGGTAGCAGCCTTCATCTGCATCCTTTAACCTCCTACATTTACTTTGGCCTGTGCGTGGCTGCAATAATAATACTGCTAACCACCTTTACATATCTTGATCTCATATGGTATGGAGCTGCAATGCTGGTCTTTACCTTATTTCTATCAACACTTAAAACAGATTTACTTGGAATTTTTAAAATATACGGAAATCAATTTCTGGCAGGAATGCTGGTGGCCTACCTTGTCCCCAGTTATTATTTCCAGGCATTTAAAAAAGATACTGCATTTTCCGTACGGCTTGGGGTATTTACAGCTATTACCCTTGTTCTTAGCATTATTGTAGGTAAGTTCAGTGAGGTTGTTACTCCTTTTTATTATATGGCCAATTTCGGAATTGCTGTTCCGATTGCACTTACTATACTATTTCTTTTTCTCATCTCTTTTGAGATTATTAACAGTTTCGTATTTCTTACAGCTGGTTCCAAAAACATGGCTGGCAAAAACTCCATTTTAAATTTCATAATTATCAGTGCACTATACCTTGGAAATCTTTTGCTTCTTCTTCTAAAAAAGATGTTGATTCTCCAATGGGATAGTTTGATTTTAAACGCATTCTGGATATTCCTGATTTCCGCAATCGTCGGACTTTGGGGATATAAAAAGAGAGCTCCACTTTTCTATGACATAATCCCATTCCGACCCTTTGGAGCTTATTTTTATATGGGATTGGCAATTATCTCCCTTTCTGTCTGCGGTTATGCCTTTATTTCTGCAAACGACCCGTTGAAGGAGTCAATAGAATATGCCATTATATACTCACATCTTGGAATAGGAGCCACATACTTCCTATATATTATATATAACTTCTATGACCTTTTTCCAAGAAATATTAAGGTCTATGATATCGTCTACCAGCCCAAAAGATTACCATTCTTCATGGTAAGAGGTATTGGATTTGTAGTCGTACTGGCACTCTTCTTATATTCAAACAGATTTGCCTACTACCTTTGTCTTTCGGGTTACAACAATGGAATCGGCGATGTTTACCTTCATGAACAGAATATTCTGCTTGCAAAGCATTATTATAGAGAAGGGGTTATCAACGACTTTCAGAATCATCGCAGCAACTACTCGCTGGGTATAATTGCAGAAAAAGAAAATAACAGAAGAGAGGCGGTGGATTACTTCGCTTCAGCCAGCGTGAAAAGACCAATGGCAGAGGCTTATGTGAATCTTAGCAGAATATATTTTCAGGAAAACATGTTCTTCCCTGCTCTTTTTACACTTCAGGAAGGTTTGCAGAAATTCCCTGAAAATGGCATGATCCAAAACAATCTTGGTCTGCTATACATGAACAAAAGCATGTCTGACTCTACCTATTTTCATTTGACTCACAGTGAGAAAAATCTTAAAGAGAACAAATCTGTCGCTGCGGGAAACATTCTGAATTTCCTTACAAGAAAAGGACTGACAACAGAAGCAGACTCAATCAGCAGTCAGGGGCTTTTTGAAGATGCAATTGCCTATCAGACAAACAAACTTTCTATTCTAAACTTCAATGGTAAAAAATATAAGTCAGGATTAAAAAATAATTTTATCAAAGACAGTATTTTATCTCTGGAATCCTTTTCCTATCTGAACAATATAACATTAAATCATCTTAAAGATGGTAACAAAGAAATCCTTGATCAACTCCAAGCACTTTCACAATGGCAGGGAAATGAAGATTATAAAGAACAATTGACTTACTTAACTGCTTTATACTTCTATTACAACAATGAAGGTGTGAAAGGAAAAGAGATACTTGACAACATCAGGATAAATTCCTCTTTTGCTCCAACATACAATTCTGTTCTTGGCCTTTGGATGATGCAGCACGACCTTTATAAAGTCGCAATTGACTATTTCTCACAAAGCAAGGCAGAACTTAAAAGCTCCAATATTCTTTATTACGCCATTTCACTTATGGAAACAGGAGACTTTGAAGGCAGTAAATTCATATTGACGCAGCTCAACACAATCCCTGAAAAGAACATAAATAAAATTACAGAAAATCTTCTTCAGATCATTAATACTTCATCTATTGGAGAAGTTAAATCATGGAGTGACGAACAGAAACTACAGTTTATCCATTATAGAAAAACCTCTTTAAACACAGAGCAAATAAAAGAGCTATTTAATTCTATGTCACGTGGTAATGCAAAAATAGAAGTGACAGCAGATCTTATGGACTTTTATCTTTCTCAAAATAAAATCCAAGAAGCAGATTATTTTTTTGGTGCACTTGGAGTAATTGAAAAGGAAAACAATGATTATCAAAGCTTTTTAAACAGAATTTACCTCAAGTACCTTGTACATAAAGGTGAATATGAAGAGCTCAAAAAGCAACTTTCCCAGGTTTATCTGAATAAGGACGACTCAAGACTTAAACCATATTTTTCAGCTTTATATGATGAGACCAGGAACAAGACCAAAGATGCAATGCTTAATTTCGACAAAGCATTACAACTAAACCCATTTAATGAACAGGTGCGCATTGCTGCTGCATTATTCTATCAAAAAAATAACCAGTCCGAGAAGGCTTATGACATCCTTTTAAAAGGAATTGAGATCAACAGATATAGTGTTCCGCTTATTAAAGCTTACGCACTGCAAGCAGTAAGAATAAACCTTGTTTCTTACGGAGAAAGTATTCTTGAAGATTTAAAACTATATGTGAGTCCTTCTGAGTTTTCACAATTCCTCAAAGTTTTTCAGGAAGAGATTAAGAAAAATCAAGACGTCGAATAATATGAAAATATATACCAAGACTGGAGATCAAGGGCAGACCAGTCTTTTATCAGGTGGAAGAGTTTCGAAATCTGATATCAGAATAGAAGCTTATGGCACAGTTGACGAACTTAACTCCTATCTTGGTCTGGTAAGAGATCAGGAAGTGAATAAAGTAAGAAGTGAATTCCTTGGAGAGATTCAGGAAAAGCTATTTGTTATAGGTGCCATTCTAGCCGCAGGAAAAGACCCTGAGAAAATGAACCTACCGCAGGTATTAAATGAAGACGTGGCAAAACTTGAAACGGCAATAGATCTTATGGAAGTAGCATTGACTCCCCTGAAAAACTTTATTCTTCCCGGAGGCCATCCCTCTGTGTCTTATGCTCATATTGCCAGATGTATTTGCAGAAGGGCTGAAAGGCTTGTAATTTCATTGCACGAACAACATCCGGTAAATAACATTATTATTATTTATCTTAATCGCCTTTCTGATTACTTATTTGTTCTTTCCAGGAAAATGTCGCATGAACTAGGTGTTGAAGAACATGTCTGGAAAGGCCGAAAAGACTGAACAAGGCTGAGATTAATTTTGTTTTATCCTTTTAAATATATATAAAATAAGTATGACCAACGAACAATACAAAGATCTAAAAGGCAGAGTTGCTGCTTTGAGGAGGTATCTTTGACTACGATAACAAAGTAGAACAGATAGCAGAATCAGAAAAAATTACGACAGCAGCCGATTTCTGGGACAACCCTAAAGAAGCAGAAGTGACACTTAAATCCATCAAATCACTAAAGGTCTGGACGGATTACTACAAACAGGTGGAAGACAGCTTCAATGATTTTGAAACCCTTTATGAATTTTACGAAGCCGGGGATGTTGATGAGACAGAGATCGACAAGGAATTCATCAAGGTTTCTAAAGATGTAGAAGGACTTGAATTCAAAAAAATGCTTAGTGGAGAGGAAGATCAGTTAAGCGCTATTATTGAAATTAATCCAGGTGCAGGAGGAACAGAAAGTAATGACTGGGCTGGAATGCTAATGAGGATGTATATCATGTGGGCAGAAGCCCATAAATTTGGTGTAAAAGAAGTCAACTATCAGGCTGGTGAAGTTGCCGGCGTAAAGTCTGTAACACTGGAGATCACAGGAGATTTCGCTTATGGATACCTGAAATCAGAAATCGGAGTACACAGACTGGTTAGGGTCTCCCCTTTTGATTCAGGAGGAAGAAGGCACACTTCCTTTGCCAGTGTTTTTACCTATCCTGTAGTAGATGACACGATCGAGATCGATATTAATCCCGCAGATATTGAATGGGATACCTTCAGAGCTGGGGGAGCAGGCGGACAGAACGTAAATAAAGTAGAAACTGCAGTACGTTTGAGACACAAGCCTTCAGGACTTATTATAGAGTGTCAGCAGGAACGTTCTCAGCTTCAAAACAAAGACAAAGCTTTGAAACTTTTAAAATCCAGACTTTATCAGATAGAAGTAGACAAGAAAAACGAAGCAAGAGCAGCCGTAGAAAGTACAAAGAAGCGAATAGATTTCGGATCACAGATACGCAACTATGTATTGCATCCGTACAAGCTTGTCAAAGATTTAAGAACAGGTATAGAACGCACCGATGTTCAGAATGTACTAGACGGAGATCTGGATGAATACATCAAAGGATTTTTAATGGAAGCATAAATACAGACAGGCCCCGACAAAAGTCGGGGCTTATTTTTTGTTTTTCATTCCATATTTCTTCACCTTATTTTTTTAACCTCTATTTTATCAAACTTTTATCCCTTTTAAATAAACAAAAATGTTTACCAAAATTTTCGTGAGTAAAAAATCAATTTTTATCATCTAAAAAAATCAGCAGATTGCAAAAAGTATATAAAATAATACACAACAATATCTTCTTTTACAAAAACAACACGCCAAATAAGTTTAATTTTTTATCCAAATAGTACCAAAATGCAGGTTAGTAAAAATTTATCACGATAAAAATTATTTCGTCTAAAAACTGTAACCTTTTTTTAAAGTAGTAACACATAATTGATTTACAAGGAATTTAAGGGAGTTTTGTTTGCCTCCTATTATTTTTATTTGTATTCTCGCAGATTCGTCAAAAAAAAAATCAAACTATTTAACCAAATAATCACACTTAAACATGAGAAAAAAGCTACCACCGAAAATCTCCCGGAGAGGTAATTTTATTACATCTCCGAGAATTTTTAAGATTGCGTTAACCCTCGCTGTCATTTTAGTCGGCTTTATGCAGGCAATGGCACAAAATGCAATTCCAATCACAGGAAGAATAGTATCAGATGATGGAGAAAGTATCCCAGGAGTTACAATTGCCATCAAAGGAACTTCAGCTGGAACAATCACCGACGAGAACGGAGATTTTTCCATATCAGTACCGGATAGCAATGCAGTATTAATTGTGAGTTACATAGGCTTTGTAACTCAGGAAATAAAAGTAGGAAATCAGACAGTTGTAAATGTGAAACTGCCAGCAGACAACAAACTTGACGAAGTTGTTGTCGTTGGTTATGGAACACAGAAGAAGACTGATGTAACAGGTGCAATATCTTCGGTAAAAGGTGCTGATATTTCCAAAGTAGTGGCAATAGATCCTGTGCAATCGATACAAGGAAGAGTTACAGGAGTTAGCGTTACACAAAACTCAGGTGCACCTGGATCCCCTCTATCTGTACGTATCAGAGGGGTTGGTACAATCAACAGCAGTGATCCATTATATTTAGTGAACGGAGTGCCTGTGCCAGATCTTGGATTTATAAATTCAAGCGACATAGAATCTGTTAACATCCTTAAAGATGCATCTGCTTGCGCTGTTTATGGAGCTCGTGCAGCAAACGGTGTTGTTCTTGTCACTACCAAAGGAGGCTCAAACAGAAAAACCTCTTATGAATTCAATGCCCTCACAGGAGTTTCAAGAGAATGGAAGAGATACAATCTCCTGGATGCCAAAGAGTGGGCTACATTGAGCAATGAAGCTACAATGGCAGACAATGGTACTATCAGGTACAATCCTGATACATTAGGAGCAGGCACAGACTGGCAGAACCAGATATTCAGAAAAGCCATCATGCAGAACTATTCTCTAAGTGCTTCAGGTGGAACTGAAAAGACAAATTTCCATATCTCAGGAAGTTATCTGCAACAAGAAGGTATTTTACTAAACTCTGATTACAACAGGTTAAATTTTAATACAAGGATCGATCATCAGTTACATAAAAATCTGAAAGTAGGTACATTTATGAACGTATCCTCCTTTAACAGAGCTCAGCTTTATGATGCAGACCCTTATAACTCAGTAATTGCTGGTGCCCTTAACATGGATCCTATCACAAAAGTGTATTCAGGTCGTGGAGGAGACTCGATATTTGCAACGGGATTAGGCAGAACAGATGTGCCCAACCCAATGGCACGTCTTACCTATAATACTAATAAATTTAAAGGAGTAAATTTTATAGGAAACTGGTTTGCCGAATATCAAATTATCAAAGGATTAAAAATCAAATCTAACCTTGGCTATGTATCCAACCGCTTTACTCAAAACCAATTTAACGGAAGGTATTATATGTCAATCGGCGAAAAACTTGACAATGCCCAGGTTATAGTTCAACAAAATCAAACAAGAACTTATGTTTGGGAGAATTCTTTAAATTATTCTAAAACACTTGCTGAAGATCACCAGATTGACGGTTTGTTCCTAATTGGATTACAGAACACCAGATTTGACTATTTCCGTGCGACTAAGGATGGAACCTTCAGTAATGATCCGAGTCAGCAATATCTGACCTCAGGCTCAGTAAACCCAAATGCTCAGGGTGAAGGCACAGAATCAGCATTGTTTTCCTATGTAGGCAGAATCAACTATTCATACAAGGGAAAATACCAGCTTACTGCAAATACAAGGCTTGACGGATCTTCAAGATTCACAAAAGAAAACAGATGGGGTATCTTTCCATCTTTTGCAGCAGGATGGATTGTTTCAGAAGAAAGTTTTATGCAACCGGTTAGAGACATAGTAAATTTCTTAAAACTAAGAGCCAGCTGGGGTAAACTCGGCAATCAAAATGTTCCAGGTAATGACTATCCTTATGTAACAACTATCGACCAAGGTTACAACTACTCATTTAACAATAATCCCGCGTACGGCAGCACACCTCTGGGCGCAGGTAACAAAAACATCAAATGGGAAACTGTAACAACTTCCAACTTTGGGATTGACTTTGGCTTCCTTAACAACAGAATCACATTCTCTGCTGATTATTTTATCAGAAATACTTCTGATATGATTTATTCTAGAATTATCCCTTCCTATACAGGAGTAGAAGAAGCTCCTTTTGTTAATGCAGGAGCTATGACAAACAAAGGAGTTGAACTTTCCGCAGAATATAGAAATAACATAGGAAAAGTAAACTATAGGGTAGGTGGTAACTTTACTGCTATTAAAAACAAAGTAACCAAACTTGACGACCCTATATACGATGGTCAATTCAGAGGTATGCTAACAAACATCACCCAACAGGGAAGCTCTATGGCACAGTTTTATGGTTACCAAGTTGAGGGAATCGTTCAGACAGCAGAAGAGGCTGCAGCCTTGCAAAGTATACAGGAAAAAGTTCGTCCGGGAGACTTTAAATTTAAAGATATAGATGGCAATGGAAAGATTGATGAAAAAGACCAAACAACACTTGGCAGCCCTCTTCCTAAATTTGTTTATGGATTTAACGGCGATGTAGAATATAAAGGATTTGATCTTTCTATTTTCTTTCAGGGATCATATGGAAACAAAATCTTTAACGGTAACAAGTATACACTTGAAGGCGGGGTTCCATACAATAATTTTTCAGAAGAAATGCTTAACAGATGGACAGGTACAGGAACGTCCAATGATGTACCAAGAGTCACATATGATGATCCAAATAAAAACAGAAGGGTTTCCAGCTATTATGTAGAAAGCGGATCATTCCTGAGAATCAGATCTGCTCAGTTAGGATATACACTACCTGTTAAATATTCAAATCTGGTAAAGCTGGAAAAATTAAGAGTTTACATTATGGCTCAAAACCTTTATACATTTACCAAATATTCAGGTCTTGATCCAGAAATCGGAACATACACTCCTGACTTCGCCCGTACAAGATCTTTCCTTGATGTTGGAATTGATAAAGGAGGAACCTATCCTCAGGCAAGAACATGGTTATTTGGTATAAGCGCAACATTCTAATCAAATTAAACTGCTAAAAAAATGCTAAAAAAAGCTAAACTTATATATTTAATCTTTGCCGCTTCATTATTTAGTAGCTGCAAAAAAGAATTCCTGGATAAGGAACCTCAGGTTTCTCTTGTAGATGAAATTTTTTACAAAACCGATCAGGATATGATTGCTGCCATTAACGCAGCATACGACCCTTTAACAATGGAATCAGACAGACTAGGACAGCAATTCTGCCTTCCTTTTCTATTTGGAGATGTAGTTTCAGATGACGCACTTAAAGGAGGAAGCGGGGATCCGGACCAGGCTAATTTTGATTATCTCGAAAAATTCAAAGGAGAATCCAGATTTCAAGAACTTCTTTTGGTATGGAAAAAAAACTATACTGGTATTTACAGATCTAACCTCGTAATTCAGTTTGCTCCAAAATCCAATGCCAGTGGGGATATAAAAAACAGAGTAACATTAGAAGCTAAATTTTTAAGGGCATACTATCATTTTGAACTAGTAAAAATGTTTGGTGATGTACCACTTGTTACGAAAGTCCTGAATCCTGATGAATACACATTAGAAAGAAGTCCCAAAGCTGAAGTTTACAAACAAATTGAAGCAGATCTTACAGAAGCATTATCTTTACCTGAAAAAGGACAAATTGAATTGGGAAGAGCAACCAAAAGTGCAGCTCATGCACTTCTGGCAAGAGTTCAGATGTATCAGACTCTTGACAATCCTACAAAATGGTCTGAGGTTTTAAAAAATGCAGAAGCTGTTATTAAATCTAACATTTATGATCTTGAACCTAATTTTTCAACAATTCATTCCACTGCTAAAGAAAACGGCATAGAGTCTATTTTTGAAATTCAATTTGCTTCAGGTATCCCAGGAAGAGGAGGCGATAATAATTCTCCATGGGGAAGTGGTAATGAAGGAACATTCCTTAATGTAATGATAAGAGGAAGAGACAATGGAGGATGGGGATTTAATTGCCCTACCATAGACTTACTAAATGAATTTCGTAAGGAACCAATGAATGCCACTACCGATGATCCTCGTTTAAAAGCCACAATTATACAGAATGGGGATAGTGTTAATGGAGAAGTATATAAAGCAAGCATCAATAATTACCCCTACACTGGAACATATTGCAGAAAGTATTCAGAACGCCACCTATCTAGTTTCCTTGACCCAAGTGATGGACCTTCCAACTATCGTGTAATCAGATATGCTGACGTACTCTTAATGGCTGCAGAAGCCGCCAATGAACTTGGAAACTCAGGAGATGCTCTTAAATATCTTAACATGGTTAGAAAAAGAGTTAATATGCCCGCGAAGAATGAAACTGGAAAGGACGCTTTAAGAGCTATAATCTGGAGAGAAAGAAGAGTTGAATTAGCTTTAGAAGGACACAGATTCTTTGATCTTGTAAGACAAGGAAGAGCGGCTCTAGTAATGACCAAAACACCTGAAGGAAGTGGTTTCAAAGCCGGAACTCATGAAGTATTTCCTATACCATTGTCTGAAGTTCAATTATCCAAAGGTAAAATCGCTCAAAACAAAGGTTATTTTTAATATTTAAATTATTCAATATGAAACATATTAATATTCTTATAAATCTGGTACTTGTCGCTTTTATTGCTATAAGCTGCCAACCCAAAAAAGGAAAGGACGAAGAGCTTCCTGCCCCTTCTATAGCTGATTTTGAAATAATTCAAGTTACGACTGACCCTACAGACAAAAATACATTTACATTTAAAAACACAACCTCAGGAGCATTTATAAGCTCTTGGGATTTCGGGGGACTCTCAAAATCATCCTCTTCAAATGAAACTGTATTCTTTGGATATAAAGGAACTTACAAGATAAAATTATTAACTACTTCCAAAGGTGGGACTACTACTGTCACTAAAGATTTGGTTGTTGAAGAAGATAGTCCTTATTCAGCTCAATTTGATATACAGAATGAAGGTAGCCATAAATTTAAAGTAATTTCAAAGGCACTTAATCCAACTTTCCAAATTTTTAAGTTTGAGAATGGTGATAGTTCAGCTATAGACACTGTTATTTATTTTCCTTTTAAAGGAAGTTTTGACATAACACTAAAAGTTATTACAGCCAAAGGTGCATCTGCAATAACCAAAACAGTTGATGTTGCAGATGATGACCTTTCAAATCCAGCACTGACCAATGATGTATTTAAGTTCTTAACCGGTGGGCTAGAGGCTGTTAATGGCAAAACATGGGTCCTTGCAAAAGCTTACGGATCTGGAGGCGTAGGAGCCAAAAACCTTGATTGGCCTAATTATTACGATTCGCCAAACGGCCCAGGAGGACCACCATATGATGATGGAATGTTGAGCAATGAATTCACATTCAAAATGAGGGAGTATCAATACATTCCCAAAAGCACTGCAGTGACAGCTAACTGGGCTTATGCAAACAAATACTTTGGAAAAAACCAAGCACAATACCAGGATATCGCACTTTCTGATCCCAATCACAAACAAGCTCCATTTATCTTAAAACCTTCTGATAACGGACCTTTTGGGCAGGGTTGGGCTATTGATATTGCGAATGACAGCTATTTGGGATATTTTGACAAGAGATTTCACAATGAAATTATAAAAATTTCAGAGGACTCTTTAGTTGTAAGACACTCATACAATGAAGATGATCTTACTGCTCCTATTGCAAATGATCCAAATGCTAGATATTTTAAATTTGTACCGAAAAAGTAATTTAAAAAAGTTTTCACCAAAAAAGCCCGAATTTTTCTCGGGCTTTTTTGTTATACTTTTATCCAATATAATTCCCTCATTCCCTCCTTTTAATAGAGGAATCGAAAATAAAAGATCAAATTGCTACCCAATGATATTTAAACTATTTCTACATTTTTTACTCTTGCAAAAAATCAGCTACCATTTCATTTAACCCAAATAAGGATCCATAAGAATTATTACCGCAGTTCGACTAAGTTGATGCTTACTTGCTTTTAGGCCACAATTCAACTTCCTCACAAAATAACCATTCATGGTTATTGACCTCTACTCATTTTTTGGCAAATATTGTATTGTGATTATTAAGTAATAACACTTGGGTAGTTCAACCAGCTAAATTTTCAAAAAACAAAAAAAACGGCAATTTCATTATTTGAAGTTGTCGTTTTTTTTATTTAACCAATTTACATAACAAGTTATAACCACATATTCTCTTAACTGCTCAATTAAAGTTTGATTAAAACTCATTAATCCATCTTTAGCATTCATTTTCTCACTTAGCAAGAATCAATAATAAGGCTATCTGATTTTACAGATGCTAGTCAATAGCTTAAAAAAGCTTTGAGCACTTAAAATCCATTTCAAATTTCTCTCTTTACTCATTAAAAATAACCATTAGTGGTTATTGACCTCAGGTCATAATTTTACAATTTTTACATCGTGATTATTAAGTAATACTTGGGAAGTTCAACCAGCTAACTTTTTTACCTAAACTAAACTAAGACGGCAGATTCAAATTTTGAAGCTGCCGTTTTTTTTGCTTACCATTAAGTAATTCCAGCAAATTTATTATTATTACACCTTAATTGATCGTACCTTTTGAGGGGTTAATCTATTTTTTTACAAAATCTTTTTTATTCACTAAACTTATTCTTCTATGGGTGTTACTGATTTACAGAAAAAATATACTGAACTGAATGTCATCAATCAGGAGATTGTTTCTTTGGCAAATGAGCCTGATATATATTTTCATATTGAAAAAATAAAAAAACTCCAGGAGATATATCCGCATCTGAAACACTCCCCTAATATCATCTGTGTTATAGATATCTTAACTCAGGAATATCTTTTTGTAAGTGACAATATCCTTGCTATTCTTGGCCATGAACCTTGCGATATATATAAAGAAGGTTTCAGAAAGACATTCTCTTTATTTGCGCCCAATCAGCTTCAAATTATACTAGACAAGATATTTCCTACCATGTTTAAGTTTTTTAAACAGCATAAACAATCGGGAACACTAATGGATCTGAAAATCTCATTTTCTGCATTAATGAGTCATAAAGATGGCTCTCAAAGATGGTATCTGAATCAGATCACTGTTGTGAGACTAAATGAAGATAACAATCCGCACTGGCTATTAAAACAGGTAACAGATATTCATGATTTTAAAAACGATAATTTTATAACCTTTGTAATCGCCCAAAAAAACCAAAATGGTATTTATCGCAACATATATAAAGAATCCTTTTTATGTGATGAGGAATCTACCAACCTAACAGAAAGAGAAATTGAAATTCTACACCTCATGAGCCAGGGATTTTCAAGCAGAGAGATCGCAGAAGCTCTTTTTATCAGTCTGCACACCGTATACAAGCACAGAAAAAATATGTTAAAAAAAATGGATGTAAAAAGATCCGGAGACTTGATGAAAGCTGCAATGAAAGCAGGATTAATATAAACATCCCATGAGCAATACTAATCCTTCGACCAAAGTATCAATTTTTAAATTTAACTAATTGATCAAACCTATTTAATACAATAATTACAAATTCCTTCTTTCCTTTTATTAAAGAATAGTCTAATGTCTTTTCTTTAATAAAACCATAAAAAATAACCAATATTGGTAATTGCCCACTTCATTAAACCTTTCTAATATTGTCTTATTAATTTTTACTCAAAAAATATTTATCCGATCGACAATCGGCCATAAGCTTAAGATTATAGCAAATATTGAATTAATTCTTTCAAATCATTTTTTTATATTTTTTTTGCCTTAGAGAGGCTGTCTCAGAATTTGAGGCAGCTTTTTTTATGATGTAATTTCTTTTATAGCAATTCTGGGTAGGATTGTATTCTTTATACTATCTTTCAATTAGATCATTATAAATTCTTTTTTTTCCATTTCTTTTCAATATTCAATCTAATTATCCGTCCAGTCATTTCTATTTTTTTAAAATACTTAAAAATAGGTATATTTACTCGCACAATGCATTTTCTAAGGTTGCATTTTTTAAATATAGTTATAAAATAATTTGTTAAATTTTTGATAACATTTTTTATGAAAAGTATCCAGCCAATTCAGACTAATCTAGAATATTACAGACAAGCAAGTAAAGCAATCTGGAAATATGTCCCTATAGATATTATTCAATTTAAGACAAATGACAAACCGACAAATTTACCTCAGTTTCGATCACTTACTGCTTTATTCCCAAGTGTGGTATGTGCTATAGACATAATTTCTAAAGAATATCTTTATGTAAGCAATAATATAGCAAGTACACTTGGATATTCCCCAGAGGAATTTTACTCAGAGGGCTTTCTTAAAACTATCAAACTTTTTCCTTTATCGCAGTTGGAAATTGTCCTTGAAAAAATCTTCCCCTTGATGTTTGAAACACTTGAAAAATATAGTACTACTGACAATGTTGAAGATATAAAAATTTCATATTGCACTTTGATTAATCACAAGGATGGTCATCAGCATTGGTTTCTGCATCAAATAACTGTTTTAGTAAAAGATGAAAATAATAAAGCCCATATCTTAATTAAACAGGTAACAGATATTAATCATTATAAAACTGATGACAATATAATTTTTACTATAGATAAGAAAGATGCTCATGGGGTTTATCATAATGTCTTTAAAAAATCTTTTCTATCCAAAGACGTAGAGCATGCTCTTTCGGAAAGAGAAATTGAAGTGCTTCATTTAATGGGTCAAGGGTATACCAGCAAAGAAATTGCAGATTCTTTATTTGTAAGTGAACATACCATTTATAAGCATAGAAAAAATATGCTTAAGAAGATGAATGTGAAAAGATCTGGTGATTTATTAAAGAAAGCCATGGCCTCAGGAATTATATAGATTAATAATAGTTCTTACAGTTTTTCTCTCAGTTAAGAGATAAACATATAATAAACATCTATAATAAGTTTATATATAATTCTTATTCCTAGGCTCTTTATGATTACAAAAGATGCTTATCATATATTTACATCTTTTCTATTTTTTTGAATTTGATTTTTCAAAACTCTTGATTTAATTTTAAATTCTTAAAACTATATTTTACAAAAAATGGAAAGAATACTTGGCGTTGGTTCCAGAGTTAATCACAATAGATTCGGCGAAGGAATAGTTGCCGGCACAAAACTGGGAAATTACAGGATCAGCTTTTTTGGAAAAGGAATTATTGAAATCCCAAAAGACTCTGAAGAAATAGAAATACTGGAGTTGCTTGCTCCTGAAGAACGAATGATCAGCACTGATGATGTTGAGACTACATTGATTGACATTCTAAGAAAATGGTCCGATCTGTCTGAGGTAGTACATATTGCAGACAAATGGAAAAAAGGCACATTGGTTATAAAATCTTATGATGATTCGGTAAAGCCTAAGGAAGTACCTCTTGACACCTTCTTTCACAAAATCGTCATGCTAAGAGACAGATTAAGAGTTCTGGAACAAAAAATTAATGCACACCCTGTCATGACAGATAGTGAAAAGGTAGATATGCAACAGTACATCACTCGCATCTATGGATCTTTAACAACATTCAATGTATTATTTAAAAATTCATCACAGGTGTTTGTTGGAGAGAAAGGAAAAGAATAATAAAAACAGACACCTACCCTATTAAATTTCACCATATCTTTTATATAAAAATGCGGACCATGCCTAGCATGATCCGCATTTTTATATGGGACTAATAATTTTTACTTTATCTTAATCATCCTTACTGCCTCCTTTTTACCTGAAGCATAGATTACTTTTAAAATATATGCCCCCTGCTCCAGATCTCCTCCCAGAATAATTTCTCGTCCTCCAGAAACTCTTCCTTCTGAAAGAATCTCTTCTCCCAGAAGATTTATAACCGAATAACTTTCGATGTCTTCATTTACCACAAATTTGAAATCAGCATTACTAGGATTAGGACATAGTTTCAACTGTGACGACGATGATCCCGAATGAATTCCGGATACAACCGGAGCTACATTAATTGTCACAGGAACTGACGGCATCTTTGCTCCATTGTCATCTGTTGCTACTGCAATAATTGTATAAATACCATCTCCCGGATCTAACCATGTAAATTCATATGGAGCATTAACTGCAGTACCTAAGAGTTTACTTCCGATGTAAAATTCAACTTTTGACAACTGTCCGTCTACGTCTGAAGCGTCTGCTGTTAAAATTATATCTTCCGAAGCTGGTAGTATAGCGTTATTTCTCGGAGATGTGATTTTTACCGCTGGTGGCTGGTTTGTTACACCCGTCAATAGTAACGGAGATGATACTGTCACTCCTCCATGGCTATCTGTGACCTTAACAGTAATGCTATATGAGCCCGCTCCTGGTACAGTCCAGTTAATATTAAAAGGAGCCATAGTGGAAGTTCCTATTAAAACTGTTCCATTATAGTAATCAACCTTTGTTACACTTCCATCAGGATCACTTACAGAAATGTCAAAATTAACAGATGAACCGATTTTAATTGAACTGTTGTTTAGTGGAGCATTTATCACTACAACCGGAGGTTGATTTTCATTCACTGTAAATGATACTGCTGAACTAGTTGTCGTTCCTCCATTATCATCTGTTGCTTTGGCCGTAATAGAATATGTACCGACAGTCAGATCAGACATTGTATAGCTATACGGGGCGACAAGATCGGTTGCTATCAGTACAGCTCCTGAGTAAAATTCCACTTTAGTAACTGAACCATCTGAATCTATAGCATCAACATTTAATACAACAGAAGCCGGAGCTACAAACGCTGCATTGTTTGCAGGTGATGTTATGGTAACCAAAGGTGGCTGATTTACTTTCAATAAAACAGGAGAAGAAATTGTTACCCCACCTTTATCATCAGTAGCTTTAGCTGTAATGGTGTAACTTCCGGCATGTACAGGAGTCCAAGTGAAACTATATGGAGCTGTCAAATCAGACCCAAACAAAGTCGATCCGTTATAAAACTCAACTTTTGAAATTATTCCATCCGCATCAGAAGCATCGACGGTAATAGTAATATCCGCTGGAGATAAAAAGGATGCATTATTAAGAGGAGAGGTAATTGAAATCAGAGGATCCTGATTCACAACAAGAGTTATAGCTGAAGAGGTTGAAACTCCCCCTTTATCATCTGTAGCTTTTGCAGTTAAAGTATAAGTGCCTGCTGTAAGACTTGGTATAGTATAAGTATAAGGTGATGTAATATCACTTCCAAGTAATGTGGCTCCATTATAAAACTCAACCTTAACTACAGATCCATCAGTATCAGCGGCAGAAGCTGTCAACAAAACATTTGAAGCCGGAGCCTGAAGAACTGTATTATTTGCAGGGGTCGTCAATGCAACAGATGGAAGTTTATTAGCATTCACAACAACTGTAACAGGCGCACTTTCCGTTGATGCTCCGCTATTGTCTGTTGCTTTTACAGTAATCGTATATGTACCTTCAGCAACATTATTCCAGTTGAAAGAATATGGAGACGTTGCATCGCTTCCTAATAAAGTGCTTCCACTATAAAACTCAACCTTGGAAATATTGCCATCTGGATCAGTTGCATTTGCAGTGATTGTAAATGATGCTGCTGCAACATAAGCAGTATTATTTGCAGGAGCTGTAATATTTACTATTGGAGCTTTATTACCAGCAGCTATGTCAACATAATTAAGGTTTATCTCATCGGAATCGAAAACGATCTTCATGATTTGTTTTCCGGCAGTTAAAGAAATTGCAGGAACGGTAACTGTTTGCCAAGCCTGAAAATCACCTGTATTTGGAACCTTAATCACGCCCGTAACATTTACACCATTCATTTCAATATGCATGGTCTTACCAGCAGCAGTAGCGGCCACTCTTACTTTAAAATCGTATTTTCCAGTCTCTGACACATCCACAGAATACTCCAGCCATTCACCTTCAACTGTCCAACCGATATTATATCCTCCCCCCACATCAGTTGATGCTTCAATATCAACATCGTCTGTTCTGAAAGCCTCCCCCCTGTTACCTTCATCAGAATCAAAATATCCAAGGCCACTTCCTCCCAGATCATAATTTTCAGCTTCTATTCTTCCAGGAATAGGCCAAGCTTTACCGCCATATGGAGATTGAGGAACTGTTACAGTAATCTTTACAGCAGTCGAGGTACCAATACCTCCTTTGTCATCAGTCGCCTTTGCAGTGACTGTATAAGTTCCAGCAGCAACTGCTGGCCAGGTGTATGTATAAGGAGAAGTAGTTGCTGAGCCTAACAATGTGGTTCCATTATAAAATTCTACTTTACTGACCGTGCCATCAGCATCTGCAGCACTAGCAGTAAGTATTATATTTGTACCTCCTTCAAAAGTAGCATTGTTTTGCGGAGCTGTGATTGAAACTGTTGGAACTTTGTTTGGAATTACAACGACAGTGATTGCCGCTGAAGTAGTTGTTGCTCCACCATTATCCGTAGCTTTAGCTGTAATGCTATAGGTTCCAGCAACTACTCCTGTCCAGGTATAAGAATAAGGAGATGTAGTTGAGGCTCCAATCAATGTGGTTCCGTTATAAAATTCCACTTTGCTGATTACCCCATCTTCATCTGCAGCATTTGCAGTGAGTGAAATACTTGCTCCGGCTGCAAAAGAAGCATTATTTGCAGGTGCGGTAATTGAAACTGTCGGCGCAGTATTTACGACACAGGAAATAAAATTGTCAGCAACTGATAATTTAGTTTTCATATATGCTCCTGATGTGGAAAGATCATTCCAGGCATCCGCATCACAGGCTCCAGGCTTAAGAGCTGCTGAAGCTTCCGCTTTATCACAATAACTCCAGTTGATCCAGCTTATTTTCTTTGAATTCATCCAACTGATCCAGTTATCGAATTCGGAAAGGTAAGGACCACCGTTACCACTTGCATCAGAAGAACCACACTCAGTTACAAAAAGCGCTTTTCCCTTTGCGATGGCAGCATCTCCTTTTTGTCTTAAAGACGCACCGTGCGTACCACTATAAAAATGTAGTGAATACATCAGGTTTTCATAGTTTAAAGGATCATTGGCTGCAATGTCAACATCCTGACTCCAGTTTGGAGTACCTACAATTATAATTGTACTTGGATCAATTGCTCTGATTACAGGAATCACCGCATTTGCATATGTCTTTACTGTAGACCAGCTGACACCATTTGGTTCATTACAGATTTCAAACAACACGTGTTTTTTTCCACCATGTTTAGTTGCCATATAAGCCCAAAAATCTTTGGCTTCGGTAAGATTAGCATTCGGATCGCCAGGAGTCAGCACATGCCAGTCAATCATACAATAGATACCTCTTTTCTCACATTCATCTACCCAGGTATCTATATATGTTTTCCAGTAAGAAGGGTCTGTTATATAACCCTCTTCTCGCACATACATGGCCAGACGAAAGATATCTATTCCCCAGTTGTTGGCAAGCTCGTCGAGTGCGGAAGTCTTCATACAATTAGCAAACCATTGCATACCATGCGAACTGAAGCCTTTAAGTTGTACAGGATTTCCGCATTCGTTTGTCAATTGAGATCCAACCACCTTTAGTTTACCATTCATCGCCACAGGCGATCCTGCAGGAACTTGAGCAAAGCTATTCTGCCAGCAAAAAAATAATATTAGAAAAGCGATATTTCTAATGAAGGAGAAGTGCTTCATAAATTGAATGTTTTTAATTTTAATTTGTAAAATTTCCAGATTTAAAACTACAAATGCAATTATTGTTTATTTTATTCGACAAAAAAATTGAATCCTTCAAGCATAATATATGATTATACAAAGAAAAAATACAATATAAAAATGATAAAGCTAAATGATGCTAAACATCTTATATTTCAAATTGAATAAAAAATATTAACACAATACAAACAGCAAAAAAAATATGAAATAATGTAACTTTTCGATTAATGGTGCTTTTATCACTATCTTTCATTAGCAGGAGTTGCCAATATTGATCAACGCGTTAATATCGTCTACCCTCTGTGGTGACAATAAAAATCCAAATTCAAACACCAGAAAGAAATTTTATAGGGTGACAGACAAGATTAGATTAAACATTTCCATTGACCTCCAGTTTTTGAATTAAAGAGGTTAATACAGAGTACAAAAGATGACTTGTCCGGAGATTAAGAATCCGGTGATTCTTTTCCGGACAAGTTCACTAAAAGGGTCTACGCTTTTTTTTGATTCAGGAATTCATATTTCTGAGATATCAATTCACTTATAAGTCCTGTCCATCCTGTCTGATGAGAAGCCCCAAGGCCTTTGCCCGAATCACCGTGGAAATATTCGTAAAAAAGGATATAGTCTTTAAAATTAGGATCTTTGTTTAATTTGTCAACATTGCCAAATACAGGTCTTTTGCCTTCTGCATTCATTGTAAACAACTTAATGAGACGATCTCCGAGATGATGGGCAATCTCATTAAGACTTAACAATTTCCCTGAACCTACAGGGTATTCAACTTTATAATCATCACCGAAATAATGGTAAAATTTATTCAGTGATTCAATCAGGAGGAAATTCACAGGAAACCATATTGGTCCTCGCCAGTTAGAGTTTCCTCCAAACAGCTTTGAATCTGATTCTCCGGGAAGATAACTCACAGAGAATAAATTATCATTGACCTTTATTTCATAAGGCTTATCCTTATGGTATTTAGATAAAGCACGGATACCATAATCAGACAAAAATTCCTTTTCATCCAATGCTCTTTGTAATAAGTTTTTCAGCCTTGCACCTCTAAGCAATGAAAGCAGTCTTGTCTCACCCTTCCCTGCTTCATACCATCTGGAAATCAAGACAGAAAGATCAGGACGATTTTCCAGCACCCATTCCAATCTCCTTTTAAAATCCGGAAGATCAGATACCATTTCCGGCTCTATAGTTTCCACAGCAAACATAGGAATCAGACCTACCATTGACCTGATCTTCATTGGTATGCTTTCTCCTTCCGGCTTGTGAAGCACATCATAAAAGAACTCATCCTCATTATCCCAAAGGCTGATACCTTCACCCGCAATATTGGTAATGGCTCCGGCGATATAAAGAAAATGTTCGAAGAATTTTGTAGCCAGATCCTGATAAACAGGTCTTACCATAGCCAGTTCAGTGCTTATCTTAAGAAGGTTTAATGAATACATGGCCATCCAGCTTGTACCATCAGCCTGCTCAAGATATCCACCCGTTGGTAGCTTCTGACTTCTGTCAAATACACCAATATTATCGAGGCCCAGGAAGCCCCCTTCAAAGATATTGTTACCGCTTATGTCTTTTTGATTTACCCACCATGTAAAATTAAGCAGAAGTTTATGAAGAACTTTTTCCAGAAAATCATAATCACCTTTTCCGGTAAACTCTTTATCAATCTGATATACTTTATATGCTGCCCATGCATGAACAGGGGGATTGACATCACTGAAGTTCCATTCATATGCGGGAATCTGTCCATTGGGATGCATATAATATTCTCTCAGCAGCACTACCAATTGCCTCTTTGCAAAATTAGGATCTAACCGAGCAAGAGGTACACAATGGAATGCAAGATCCCAAGCGGCATACCATGGGTATTCCCATTTATCAGGCATTGAGATAATATTGGAATTACTCAGATGCCTCCATTGACTGTTTCTTTTATGCTTCCTTTCTTTAGGAGGTGCTGGTTGCCCTGGATCACCTTCCAGCCATTGATTTACATTAAAGTAATAAAACTGTTTACTCCATAACATTCCTGCATAAGATTGTCGCTGGATCATCCTCAACTCAGGGTCTGCTACGTTTTTCTGCAGGTCATTGTAAAACGCATCCGCTTCATTCAGCCTCAACCTGAATATATCATCAAACTCATCAAACGCCCCATGATGTGGCTTATCCGCAAGTCTGAGTTTGATCACTTTTGTTTCTCCAGGTTCAAAATCAAGTTCATAAAACGCTGAAGCTTTTGTCCCCTCTTTAAAATTTACAGCCTCAGCCTTACCCTCAACGATAAAATCATTAATACCATCTTTACAATAAGCAGCAGAGTTGGCAAAATTGTATAGTCTTTTATAGTTGGTCTCATTATCACAGAAGAGGAATCTTCTATGATTTTCTGCATACAAATGAAAAGTTTTATCGCGTCTGTAATTTATGCTGATTTCATCATTGGAAACAGCTTGCATGGCTGGTTTAAAGATTTTTTTGTCCCAGGCCCATGTATTTCTTAGCCAAACTGTAGGTAAAACAGTGAGTTTGCAATGATCAGATCCCCTGTTGGTAATACTTATCTTTATTAAAATATCTTCCTTGTCAGCCTTTGCATATTCGATGAAAACATCATAGTAACGATCGTCATCGAAAACGCCGGTTTCCAGAATTTCATATTCCGGATCTGCTTTTGTCCGTTTTCCGTTCTCTTCAACTATTTTAGAATAAGGGAATGCTCTTTGAGGATACTTGTAGAGCATTTTCATGTAAGAATGAGAAGGTGTATTATCCAGATAATAATATAACTCTTTGCAGTCTTCTCCATGATTTCCTTCGTTCCCGGAAAGACCATAGAGTCTCTCTTTCAGTATAGGATCTTTACCATTCCAGAGAGCAAGAGCAAAACAAAGTAATGATTTATTATCTGAAATACCTGCAATACCTTCCTCACCCCATCTATAGGCTCTGCTTCTGGCCATATCATGCGAGACAAATTCCCAGGCACTGCCGGAAGCACTATAATCTTCCCTTACAGTACCCCATTGCCGTTCTGTTAAATACGGTCCCCACTTTTTCCATCCGATACTTTCTCTGTATTGTTTAACACGCTCCCTTTCAGGATTCCAACTATTTTCCATTGATTAAATATAAAAAATGATTCACTAAATCAAATAAAAACATTGGGCTCATGCCCTATGCTGATATATCTTTAATATCACTCGACTTTTAACATCCACTTACAAGTTTTTTCCTCGCTCAAAATTTAAAAATCATCTGTGGCGGAAAGTGAGACGCCAGGTATGGCGTCTCTACAGCTTTAGCTTAATTTACCTTTACCTTCTCATAACCTACCATGTAAGTCTTTGGTGTCAATGTCTTCACAACCTCCTTTTTCTGCTTACCATTTTTATCAACCATCTGTATTTGATTGTAATCTTCCTCTATTTTAATATCTACAATGATTTCAACGTTTTCCTCCTTTGGTATGATAACATATTGGTTTTCCACTTCAGGATCCGGTTTGATAGAAGCATGCTTAGAGGTAACGTACATGGTATGCTTTACATTTTCTATTCCTCCTTCAAGCTTTACTCTGACCTTGTTTTCTTTGTTCTTTTTCAAATAGGTAATCAGGTTTTCCGAATCACCCTCTACAAGATAAATATTTGCTTTTGGGGCTAAACCTTCTTTAGGCCTCCCCTGAGCAAAAATATTCAGGGAAACAAAAGTTAATGCCAGGATAATTATAGTTCTTAATGCCATGTATATTTTATCTATTGGTATACTAAATTTACAGAAATAATCCCGAAAGGTTATTTTATTCGGGCAATCTCAATACTTTTTTTATTTACTTTAACTAAGCTTCCCTCATTATATTTTTCCAGATAAACCGCTGTAGGCTTTTCCTGACTTTTAATCCATCCTTCGCCTATAAATTTTCCATTTGAAGTAAACACAATGCTTCTACGATTGGTAAGGTCATTGACAAGCCAGTAAGAAATATTAGCCGCTATTGAATGGATATATTTTATATCATACTTTTCTAAGGGAAAATTTGTCTGAGTAAACAGTGGACTGAGAGACATATCAAGAAAATCCAGACGGTCTTTATCTTTCCTGACAATAGTATACGATTTGATTCTATCATCAGGATACATGGAAAATTTACTTTCAGGACTTAAACGGAAAAGCTGTGTTCTCTTTGCAATTTTACCTGTAAAATCTACTTTAATAAACTCTCCTTTTTCAGATAAGATCGATATATAAGTATTGCTGGCTGAAGAACTCTTTTCGATAAAAAACGGACTTGTTGTTGGGTGCTCCAGCTTTATAGGAAAACCATTAATGAGCTGACCTTTTCTATTGAACACGTGCAACTTACCCTTCCTTGACAAAGCTATAATGTAATCCTTATCAGCTACTCGTACATGCAATGGCTTGCCGACTAAACTATAATCAATTTTTTTAGGCTTCCAACCATCTAGTAACTTTCCCTGAGTATCCAAAGCATAAATATTACCCGAATCATCGCCTGCAAAAATTCTGTAATTTTTGCTTCCATCATAATCAATCAATGCAAGGGAAGTAATATGTAATTTACCAGGAATAGTTAATGGATAACCTTTTATGACTTGACCATTAGCACTATTGATGGCATAAATTTTATTTCTTACTGCAAAAACTATTTCGTCTTTTCCTGTCTTATCAATATTTCCCCAAACCGGCTCAGTACTTAGCTTTCCATCAACTTTGGCGCTCCATAACAAAGTACCAAACCTGGAAAACAGATGGGTATTAAATAAAGAATCCTGAACCAGAAAATGCTCTTCCAATCCTGATATAACTCTTAATGGATAAGCCTCCGAAATAAGCCCGGTATTGAACTGTATTGTTTTACCGATGGCCAGTGATTTAGGTTTGTCTGTTGTGGTGGCTTTGCCCTTTTGAATAATATATCTGAAAGAGAACTTTTTGTCAGAGCTTGCAGAAAAGCTTACACCAGTATAGGAAAGAGAAGCTGATGATCTGATCCAATTTTTTTTCACCTCTGTATCACGAATGCACTTACCTGCAAGGGATTCAGAACGGGCAGGATTTAGATAAAGTGAAATATTCGAAGGTTCTGTAAAAAACTTTATTCCTGCTGTCTTTTTGAGAACGTATCCATTTTGAACCTGCTGAAGATAGGTTTCCAGTGCAGGTAACTGGTTTCCAATTACTACAAAGTAACCATGGCTTGTAATGAAATACTCTTTAAAATCTGAAAATAAAGGACCAAATAAATAAGTAAGAAGCTCCCTTTTATGTACAGCATAAATCTTTCTGTTCGGATTGGCAGAAGTAACAGAAGTAGAAGAATCCGCTAGGTTTCTGAAAGCCGTCATAAATGCGTTAGCATCTGTAGTTTTTATTATGGCATACTGAAATACTCTATCAGAAAATTCAGGCTCAGCAATCACCCATGCTACTTCATCTTTAATAAGCTGAACAGCTTTAATTAATTGTTTGTAGCCACTGCCATTCAACGGTATTTCTTCGTTTATTTTATCATATTCAGCAAACCAGGAGAAAAAGTCTGAAACACTTATTCTGAAAATCGTTGAAGCATTTTCAGGAATTACGGATCCCATTGAAAACTTGACAGGAGTTTGATTTCTAAAAGTATATAGAAACTGCTTTTCCTCAGCTACAGTCTTGCCGTTCAACATTAATGCGGATCCTTCTTTTTCCCAGGTGACACCTGAGTAGGATGCAAAATTTGTCAGTCCTTTAAGACCTTTGACATATTTCGGTGTACAATAGAGCGATAAATATCCAGGTAGGTTCTTATGATTAATAAATATTTTAGTTGAAGTATTAGCATCCTCGAAATTGTTAGCATTAGTCCAGCTAAGGTCTTTATCCTGTTCCAGGTTCCTGATAACATCTTCAAGCAGGAAACCGGAAAAACTTCCGATAAAATACCCTTCATAAAATATGAAGGAAAACTTTTTTCTCTCTCCTCTTCTGCCTAAATCATAAATCACGATATCATTAAATAGCCTGTGATCAAGCGTTAAAGAAGCGTCCTGTTTGACAAGTTTCTCAAAATCAGCATGAGCCTTTTCTTTATCTCTTTTTAGATAAAAAATAAGATCTACATCACTTTTACCGGCAGCATTTAAGGATATATATACCTTTTGTTTGTCTGAAAATTTAATGAGACTGTCCAGAAGTGGATCTACATTTAAATGTCTGTATAGGAATTCAAAAAATGGAACGGAGGAAAACATGGACTCAGAAGACCTGCATTCCTTCATAATCTCTGTAAGGTCCTCAGATTCCATTAATACTACAGATGAAGGGGATAGCAGTTCATATACAGTATTCTTTTCACTTTCATAAAATGTAAAAGCAAAAAAGATGAGAAATACTGCGACAATAGCAATTCCTGCAGCAATTAAAGCTTTCCTTTTTTCGCTTATAAATTCTTTAATTTTATTGATTACTTGTGATTTGCTTTTGGAAAGCATTTGCATTATTTTTTTACAAAATTTATACTTTTATTTCAATTAGAAAAATTTATTAATGATTGCTGTTATTCAAAGAGTTAAACAAGCTTCAGTTACAATTGACAACACATTAAAATCCAGTATCTCCCAAGGGCTTCTGGTTCTTTTAGGTATTGCCCATGAAGATACACAGGAAGATTCAGAATGGCTTACTAAAAAAATAATTAACCTGAGAATTTTTTCTGATGCTGAGGGCAAAATGAATTTGTCTTTGAAAGATATCAACGGAGATCTGCTGGTTGTGAGTCAGTTTACCCTGCATGCCAGTACTAAAAAAGGCAACAGGCCTTCCTTCGTTGATGCCGCAAGACCTGAAAAAGCAATTCCCACATATGAACAATTTGTACAACTCAGTGAAATTGAACTCGGAAAAAAGGTATATACAGGTGAATTTGGCGCTGATATGCAAGTAGAACTCCTAAATGACGGACCTGTAACTATTATTATTGACACAAAAAATAAAAATTAAATGACTATCAAAGAAGCTCAGGAAACTGTGGACCAGTGGATTAAAACTACAGGAGTCCGCTACTTCAATGAATTGACCAATACCGCTATTTTAATGGAAGAGGTTGGAGAAGTTGCAAGGATCATGGCAAGAAAATATGGAGAACAATCATTTAAAAAAGGCGAAGATGGCAAAGACCTTGGCGACGAATTCGCTGATGTTCTGTTTGTGCTGATATGCCTGGCAAACCAGACGGGAGTGGATCTGACTGAGGCTCTGACTAAAAGTATGGAAAAGAAAAGTATAAGAGACAAAGACAGGCATAAGAATAATGAGAAGTTGTTTTAAAAAACTGATGCCATCGCTTGGAACTATGGCATCAGTTTTTTACTTCGTATTCCAAAAATTTCAAGCTCCGAAAACCTCTTTTAAAAAGACCACCAAAGATTCCCAGGAACGTTTAGCAGCTTTCTCATTATAGGCTGCACCTTTGGAGTTGTCATTGCCTGCACGTTCTTCAGTGAAAGCATGAACAGCGTTTCCATAGTAAACCATCTGCCAGTCTGCTTTACCATCACGCATTTCTTTCTGGAAGCTTTTAATTTCAGTTTCTGAAACATAAGGATCATCTGCTCCATGCAGCACCAGTACTTTAGGCTTAATTAACACATTTGTACGTGAAGAATCTTTACCGAGGCCACCATGGAAAGAAACTACTCCTGCCACCGAAAGCTCTCCTCTCGCTGCCTCCAGAGCCCCTGTGCCTCCAAAGCAATATCCCATTACAACAATCTTATCAGGATCTGAACCCAATTTTATCAATTCTTGAACTGCTGCTTTGATTCTGGACTGATAAATAGCAGGGTTATTTTTATAGTAAGAAGATGTTTTCGCAGCTTCCTGTCTGTCTTTTGGTCTTGAGTTTTCACCATAAATATCAGCAGCAAGGGCATTATACCCCAACTTGCTCAACTTATCAGCAGAATGTTTTGCATGGTCATCTAGCCCCATCCATGCATGGATTACAATCACACCAGGAGCTTTTCCTTTCGAGCCCTGTGCCTTTACATAGTATCCTTTTAAAGAAGCAGAGCCGTCGGAGTAAATAACATCTTTGCCCTGAGCAAAGGCAAGGTTGGTGAGCATAACAAAGGCAATAATTATATTTAACAAGTTCATATACGTAATTATGTTTATTTAAAATTATTTTGAAAAAGGCCATAATGCCATAAATCCTGCAATCTCGATTTGTCATTAATTTACATTACCTCATAAATAATTCGTCCTGGAAACAGCTATTTGATATTAGTACATTATTTTATCCAACAGCTATCTTCTGCTGGTTTCCCGTTGTTTTCAATACATTCTTTTGTTTTGTTTCTACTTGTTTATTGATATAATAGATTGCAACCGTAGCAATGATCATTGCTACGGTGACTACATAACCAAGTATATCATAGTGAAGAATTTTTCCCTCAGAAGTCTGAATGACTATGAGTCCGGCGACACCAGATCCTATTCCACCTGAAATTTGCTGTACTGCAGAATTGATGCTCATAAATGCTCCTCTGTCATTAGGATTCGGAATTCCTGTCATCAATGCAGAAGAAGATATGATGCGTGCAGTAATTCCAAAGAACATAAAGATGTTAATAATAATTAATAGCCATAAAGGTGTAACACCGAGATGACAATAAATCAATAGAGTAACAATGCTAAATACTGTTCCAATAAAGAAAATATTATACTTACCTAATATATCACTGTATCTTCCGATAAAGGGACCCGCAATCATTGAAAATATACCAGTAACACCGTATAGTATCGGCAGATCTTCCTGTGGAATGCCAAGATTATTAGTGGTAAAAGCACTGGCAAAAGGCATAATCATAAAACCTCCTGTTGCCAGCAACGTTGTTGATGCAAAGGCTTTCAGATAAGAGGTATTGGAAAAAGTTTTTGCAAGAAGGTACAATGCATTTCGGTCTGATTTAATTTTCAGATGATCAGTCACAGGTTTCATGTATGTAAAAAGGATTATACCAATAATAACGCCAAGACCTGCAATCATCCAGAAAGGAGCATGCCAGTTCAGGTGATTAGCCAGATACAGACCGATAGGTATACCCAATACCTGACTTACCGAAAATGCCATTTGCACAAAGCCCATCACCCTGCCTCTTACTTCCATTTTAAATAAGTCTGTGATAATCGCAAAGCCTATTGATGATAATACACCTCCGAATAAACCAGTGACAATACGAGCAACCAGCAGTGACAGAAAGTCCGTGGCTAAAGCACAAAAAACAGTCCCCACAATAAAGCCAACATAAAAAAACATCAGCATTTTTTTTCTGTCATATTTATCCGCAAAACCCGCAGCAATGATTCCTGCAATACCTGCGCTAATAGCATAACCGGAAACAACCAGACCAAACTGCGAAGTTTTCATATTAAGTTCTTTTAATAGTATTACTCCAAGGGGAGATAAAACCATAAAATCAAGTATAACTGTAAACTGCAGAATCGCCAGCATAGCAATCATGAAGATCTGATATCCTGTGAAGAGTTTTTCCTTCTGTATTGTAGTTGTCATTTTTTTTAATCTAATCCAAAAGCTCCTCGCAAAAGAAGCCCGCTTCGTTAATCATCTTTATAATTGTCTCTATATCAATTGTAGAAGATTCTAGTCTTAGTACTTTATCATGATCTTCCAGATCGACACTCCAGGTAGAAATTTCTTTTACATTCTTGAAGAGAAGTTCGATTAGCTTCAGGTCCTTCTTATGGTTGATATTAGTCCTGAAGACCAGCACTGTAGTATTAGTTTCCATAGTGATCTTTTTAGAATGAATATTCATTTAGGCTAAACAAAATAAAAATTATGGCTTTAAAGCCTTTAGAACTAACTGTAGCGTTTGCATCATCAATTCATCGGTCAGATGAAATTCTTTATTGGCGTAACTATAACCTTGGGAGTGAAATTTGATTAATTGATATAAAGGGCCGAATGCCACAGACCAGTAAGCTTCAAAAGGTAATTCTATTAATTCATTGTTTTTAATGGCATTTCGCGTAAATTTTCTCATGACATCCCTGAAATGCTCCTTATTAGCTTCTACAAAGCGCTCATAATGTTGGGAATGTTTGATCTGTTCTACAAAAAGCATTTCTGTAGGGTTTTCTGTAAAAAATCTGGCTCTGTTTCTCCATTGTAATTTCATCCCCTCTTCAAAACTCATTTCCGGATTAAAGTTTTCAAGGCTTGTACAGGTAAGCTTCTCACTGGCATATAATGCAAGTTGAATGATAAGGTCTTCTCTATCCTTGTAGTAAATGTAAATTGTAGCGGGAGAAACTCCGGCAGCTCTGGCCAGCTTCTGCATACTGAGGCCGTCCAGCCCTTCCTTCACTATCATCTCGACAGCCTTTTGCCTTATTGCTATTTCCTTATTTTCGTCTCTTGCTCTCATTCCCTGATTTACCAGCAAATATAAATGAATGTTCATTCACTTAACAACAAACAAAAGGAACTTTATTTTCAAACAAGATTCATCTTGCTAATTATCAAAAACTTTAAAAGTGCAAAACGGACAATAATCGTATTTCGTAGTTTTAAAAAAATAAGCAGAGTGAGCATAACTCCCAACTGCTTATTTTCCCCTTAAACAACTTAATTTAGAAAGCTATGGCATAAAATGCTTTTTCCCCATTTGGGTAAATACCCTGTACCAACACACCATTTTGTTTATTCTTATTAATGATCTTAGTTGCATCTTCAATGGATTTCACTGGTATTTTGTCAATATGTGTGATGATAAATCCGTCAGCCATACCGGCACTTTTAAATTTCCCTGGTAATACTTTTTCAATTTTAACTCCACCTTTAACCTTTAATTTTTTTGCTTCTTCTTTTGAAAGGTCCTTCAACTGAGCTCCAACAAGACCGCCCAATTCATTAGGATCTTTTTTGCTAAGCTTGGTTCCTCCAGTGCTGTTTTTAAGGATCACTTCAGTTTCACGAACTTTACCTTCTCGAGAATAAGACAATTTGATCTTATCCCCTGGTCTGTGAATGGCTACTATTTCCTGAAGCTCAGCAGGCGAGTCGACAATATGACCTTCAACCATTTTAATAATGTCCCCCTTTTGAATTCCCGCTTCAGCTGCAGAACTTCCTTTTACAACAGAGTCTACATAGACACCGTGGAAATCCGGGATCTTCTTAGCTTTTACCAGAGCTGCATCCAAGTCTTGAATCGTAATGCCCAGAATTGCCCTTTGAACCTGACCGTACTTTTTCAGATCTTCTACTACCTTAAAAACAATATTAGAAGGTACTGCAAATGAATAACCAGCATATGAACCTGTCGGACTGGCAATAGCAGTATTGATTCCTATCAGTTCACCTTTAGTATTGACCAAAGCCCCCCCACTATTTCCAACGTTTACAACAGCATCGGTCTGAATGAATGATTCAATTGCCATATTGCTTTGTTCTGCCAGCACACCTACGTTACGGCCTTTGGCGCTTACAATACCTGCAGTTACTGTGGAAGTCAGGTTAAACGGATTTCCAACTGCCAGCACCCATTCACCTATTTTTATGATGTCTGAATTGCCATAAATGATAGGAGTTAATTCACCGCTTTCAATTTTCAGAAGACTTAAATCTGTTTCAGGATCTATGCCTATTACCTTTGCCGTGTAACTTCTTTTATCATTCAGCACAATTTCAATTCTATCAGCACCTTCAATCACGTGGTTGTTACTCACAATATAGCCTTCTCCTGAAATGATTACCCCTGATGCCGATGCAATGGGATACTCCTCTGGTCTCTGCTCTTTTTCCGTACTTTGATCTCCTTGAGGAGTTTCTGCCTGGCCACCATATAATTCTTCCAATAGCTCCTGAAGTGGATTTTCAAGAGAAGCAGAACCTTGGGGTGATTTCGAATATGTCTGAATAAAAACCACAGCAGGCCTGGATCTTTCAGCGGCATAGGTGAAATTCATCCGCTCCGGAACAACAAGATTAGTGTCTTTTGGAGCAGGAGCCTGCAGACCTGCATAAATAAAATGATTCACTCCTGTAAAGGATAGAACCATAGCCATCATTAATTTCGTCCAACTTCTCATACGCGTCTATCTTTCGGCAAAGACAGCTATACTGATGTCATTTGCTTGTTTATTTATTCAACTGTCTGCGAATAACAATAGTTATTCGAAAATCTATTAAGCGGATTTACAGGCTAAAACGGGGATTAAGACAAATTGTAAAAATGCAGAAAGGATTGTAGTATTTAAGGTATAATCAAAAAAAATATACAACCTGATAGATGCCGTCGCATGAAGCGATGGCATCTATATAACAGAATTAACCTTTCACAGAGCTAAACCTTGAAAATACACCTAAAGGTAATTTCTTTTTAAATCTATCCTGAAGGAATAACTCTCCTATTTCCAGATTTTTTCTATCGCCAAAAAGTTGTTTGGTAAATGTCTCCAGGATAAGCGCTGAAAACCCTATTGAATAAAGATTGATGATAAAGAAATAATTTTCATTATCCAGCAGCTCTGCGCAGTATTTTAACATTTGATTCAGGTGTTCCTCTATGATCCACTTCTCTCCTGTAGGGCCTCTTCCATAGGCTGGCGGATCAAGAATAATTCCCTGATATTTATTTCCCCTCTTCACCTCTCTTTGTACAAACTTCATAGCATCCTCTACCACCCAACGGATATCGGTCAGTTGAGATGCTTCCATATTTTCTCTTGACCAGGTAATGACCTGCTTTACCGAATCAACATGTGTTACATCTGCTCCGGCTGCTTTCGCTGCAATTGAAGCTCCGCCTGTATAAGCAAAAAGATTCAGCACCTTTGGTTTTCCTGACATGGCTTTAACAGTATCATAAATATAGTCCCAATTGGAAGCCTGTTCTGGAAAAATTCCCACATGCTTAAAGCTTGAAAGACCAAGCCTGAAATTCAACTCCATTCCTTTGTAGGAATATGGCATTAACCACTGCTCTTTCATTCCTTTCTTCAGCACCCACTCTCCTCTTTCGCTGTCAAAGTTTTTATTACCTTCTTCTTTTTTCTTAACGAAAGCAGCGTTGTTCATTTTACTCCATTCATCTTCTCTCATAGAAGGATCCCAGACTGCCTGAGGCTCTGGTCTGGAAAGAATGAATTCACCGAACTTCTCCAGTTTTTTATAATTTCCCGAATCTATCAGTTCATAGCTTTTCCAATTTTCAGGAGTAAGTAATTTCATTATGTTAAAGGAGGTTAAAGGAATTATATGAAAATCTCTATTCTATTAAAAACATAAAGTGTAAGCACCTTTCGATACCTACACTTTTAATAAATATAATTTTTAAACTAAGCTTCAATCCAGGATTTCACTTCATCAATTGTTGGAGCTTTGATTTCAAGCTTCATCTTTTTTCTCATTCCGCAAAGGTCGTTAAACAGCTTGTTGGCGTTTGCGGACTTCAACTGTTCGATGTTGTTAATTCCGGCTTTCTGCATCAATGGAATCCATTCTTTCTGAATTCCTCTGGCAAGGTACTCAGCATCTGGAGTCTGCTGTATCTGCTTCTCAGGTTTCATCTGAGGGAAGAAGATAACATCCTGAATAGAATTTGAATTGGTCATGATCATTGCAAGACGATCTATACCAATACCCAGACCAGCAGTTGGTGGCATACCATATTCAAGAGATCTTAAGAAGTCCTCATCAAGAACCATAGCCTCTGTATCTCCTCTTTTCCCTAACTCCAACTGCTCTTCAAATCTGGCTCTCTGATCCACAGGATCATTTAATTCCGAGAATGAGTTGCATATTTCTTTACCATTACAAATAGCTTCGAAACGTTCTACCAAGCCTTCTTTCGTTCTGTGTCTTTTGGCAAGGGGAGACATTTCTACTGGATAATCAGTGATAAATGTAGGCTGGATAAGATTAGGCTCGCATTTAGCTCCGAATATCTCATCTATCAGCTTTCCTTTACCCATTGTATCATCCACGTTTATATCAAGACTCTTAGCTACATTTCTAAGCTCTGTCTCATCCATGTCATCAATGGTGATTCCGGTGAAATGCTTAATTGCCTCAAACATCGTGAATCTCTTCCATGGTCTCTGGAAGCTGATCACATTGTTACCTACCTGTACTTCAGTGGTACCATGAAGTTTTAAAGCGATTTTTTCAACCATTTCCTCCACAAGCTCTGCCATCCAGTTATAGTCTTTGTAGGCAACATACAATTCTATCTGGGTAAACTCAGGATTGTGAAAACGGGACATCCCTTCGTTTCTGAAATCTTTTGAAAACTCATAAACACCATCGAATCCGCCAACGATAAGCCTTTTCAGGTATAGCTCGTTTGCGATTCTGAGGTAAAGAGTCATATCGAGAGTATTATGATGTGTCTTAAACGGCCTAGCTGCAGCACCTCCATAAAGAGGTTGCAGAATCGGAGTTTCTACTTCAAGATAACCTTTGTTGTTAAGATAATCTCTCATAGTATTTACAAGAGCTGTTCTCTTAATAAAAGTATCCTTAACATCCGGATTTACAATAAGATCCACATACCTCTGACGGTATCTCTGCTCAGGATCTGAAAATGCATCAAATATTTTCTTGTTACCTTCTTCATCTTCTGCTTCCTTCACGATTGGCAGCGGTTTCAAGGCTTTTGTAAGCAATGTAAGGCTTGTAACGTGAATTGAAATTTCTCCGGTCTGAGTGGTAAATACATATCCTGTAACCCCGATGAAATCTCCTATTCCCAGAAGCTTTTTGAAGAATGTATTATAATAAGTTTTATCCTCTTCAGGACAAAGATCATCTCTTCTTACATATAGCTGAATTCTACCGGAACTATCCTGAAGCTCCACAAAAGACGCGTTTCCCATGATCCTTCTGCTCATGATCCTTCCTGCAATGGAAACATTTTTATAATCCGTCTTTCGCTGCTCGTAATGCTGATGGATGTCTTTTGCTGATACATTTACATGAAAAGTCTCTGATGGATAAGGATTTATCCCCATTTTCATCAAAGTTTCCCTTTCTTCTCTTCTAATTAGTTCCTGTTCACTTAATTGCATAATATTATTCCAATGAGAGGACAAATCTATAAAGATTCCGTCAATTTCCTGACAGGTTTTAGATTGAAATCTTACAGAATAATATTAAAAAGGTGATTTTTAAGTATTAGTTCGCATATGGAAGATTATTTTTCCATTAAAAAACGTATTGAACAACCTTTGATTCTGCTTACTTCTTTATTGATTCAAATTAAACATATCAAATTCAAAAAACTGAACTACAAACATTTACAATTACACCTAAAATTTCAAAACCAATACGAATCCTCAATTGCCTTGAATTTAGAATGAAAAAGAACATAATAAAACTCAAAAGAAAAACAGAGAACTGATTGAAAAATCTGTTCCCTTTCCCCATTTAGAAACCAAAGGAAATAAGTTTGAAGTTGCAGCACCTATGGTAAAACATCTGTATTTTATGGAAGCCATGCATCCTAATCCGATCCTTGCGTTTCCGCCTGCAAAAAAGCCAGGACCTATTTCAAAAAAATCTTTCCAGTTGTAAGTATACCCCAGGGACAACTGATTTGAAAATTCCTTAATCCTGAATTCATCCAAATTACCTGAGAAAGAAATATAAGCCCTGTGTTTGCTATATTGCACAAGCGTTCGGTTAAACAAAATTTTATCATCCTCCTTACTTTTCCAGGAAAAGAGAATATTCAATCTTTTATTCAAATAATGTTTATAACGATCCTTAGTTCTATTTACTGTCAAATCATTAAATACGGTATCGTCTTTAATCCCTTTGAAACCTTCATCAGGATTGAACCCATCAAAATGAATTGACGAACTATGCTTAAGGTGTTCAAGAGATTTGTTGAATTTTATACCTCCAATATCGACCACAGAAAGAGATGCCGAATAATCTTTCAAACTAAAAGAAACTCCCGCATCAAAAGCCATACCCGTACCGTTAGTATTAAATGGATTCAAAGAACTGTTCAGAATGTTTGAAGTATAGAGGTCAAAACCCGAATTAACATCAATATACTTTGCGCTTTTATCCATATAAAAATCAACCGAAGCATCTTTGGTTAAAACAGATGCCATTCCACAAAGAAATTTCACCCTTCCTCCTGCTGAAATCGAAAAGTTTTTTCTTTTAAAAATTTTCCTCGCTCCCCCAATAAAAAATTCTCTGTAATAAATACCATTGAGCTTAATATTACTAATTTTTCGGTTTTGACCAGCAAAAGTTTGATCTGTTTTAAGAACAAGCTTCATAAGGTCTCCGGGAAATACTACTTCAGCATCTGCCCGCTCTGCAATTCCAGCATTGAAAGCCCAGTTGCCACGCAGTCTGTCAGGAACATAATATGCTAAAAAAGTAAACGCTATCGCACTCATACCGATTCTGTTTGAATACTTAAAATTTTCGGGATGATCAAGAATATCGTTTTGAACATTCTTATTACCATTCAATGCAGAAACTAGTTTTTTGTGCTTTATAAAATCATTACCAATTCCTGCATAACCATTTAGTGGAAAATAAATTTCAAATTGGGCTCCGTTTTCATTTAGAAATGCCGGATGATAAAAGGACGTCAAACCTGAGAATTTATAAGATGCGATAGCGGGAATGATCGTCTGCGCAAGCGATGCCAAAGGAAGACCAATAAGCAAACAGCAGACTTTAAATTTCATATCCTAAATGGAAGTTTGAATGACTGTTTCAATTTCAAATATGCTTTATAATATACCTCCAAAATCAAATCATTTTTAGGGTCATAAACATGAAGGTATTGAATATGATAAAAAATCCATTACATCAACCTTCCCTAAAGAAATCATCAAGAAATTAATCATATTTATGAAAGATTAAGATCAGAGACTAATTAAAAACTTATAATGATGCTCGGTGTTTACAAAAATATATTGGCCTCTTCATCCCTAGCACTTTCATGAAGAGAAGGAGAACAATTGCGAATAAGTTTCCTTAACAAATTGACAGGATGTCCAACTTTAAAAATTAAAATAAAAAAGCAGCCTTTACCGCGATCAAAGGCTGCCATTAGAGTTTTAAACATTTATATAAATCAGGAGATCACAGCGCCTCTCTTAGATCTTTCCCAAGCGGCTGACTGGCTCCCTTTCACATACCTTATAAATCCTGCGAATACCGCATAATTCATTATAAAGAAATAATATGGTACAAACAACAATTTTACTCTCAACTCTCTATTCGCAAGGTACCAGCCGATCATTGCAGAAATATAAAAAAGTACCTGCGCTGAAAATATTACCTGATATACATAATGCTCGAAAAACAATAGACCATTTGCCGGAAGCATCAGAAGCAGTAATACAGGTGTAATACTCCATCTCAAAACTCTGTGGGATATAAATTGAAATGCCAACCAGAAATTCTTAAATGGATTCATTGCTGAAATCAGTCTGCTCATGGACTGCCATCCACCCGCACAAATCCTTACTTTTCTCTTAAGCTCTTCCCTGACTGATGCAGATGCCGTTTCCAAAGCATAGGCATTAGGCTCGTAAACAACCCTATAGCCCTTTTCAGCTATTCTCATGGAAAGCATAAAATCATCCAGTATAGTATCAGTTTCCAGGTCAGTAAATAATTCCTTTCTGAAAGAGAACAATTCACCTGCCGCTCCAACAATAGTAGACATTTCCGAATCCATGCGCTTAAGAAAAGATTCATATTTCCAGTAAACTCCTTCTCCTGCACTGGAAGCAGTTGTTACCTCCTTTGACATTATTCTTTTTTCTCCACTCACTGCACCGGTAAGGGGATCTGCATAATGCTTAACAATTTCTTTAATTGTCTCCTTAGGCAAAATAGTATTTGCATCAGAAAATACTACAATAGGAGAAGTAACATGCTTCATAGCTCTGTTTTCAGCAGCAGACTTACCATCTCTTTGATCTTCGTGTAGAAGAAGTATATCTTCATATTGCTTTACTATTTCCGGAGTGCCGTCATTAGATCCATCACTTATAAAAATTATCTTCAGTTTATCTTTAGGATAATCCAGTTCAATAGAATTTTTTATTTTGGATTCTATTACTTCTGCTTCGTTATAACATGGCACTACAAAACTCACCTCCGGTTGATAATCTGTATCACTTGTTTTTCTTCTACCTTTAACTAACCTCTTAACCTTAACAGAGAAAAACATAACAATACCATATCCCATATAGGTATAGAATACTACAAACAAGCCTGTCCAGAAAATTATCTTTGAATAAAGAATCATCCCATCCATAAATCAAAATTATTTATTTAACTAACTCCGTTTTGCTTCACGAGTTCCTTAACCCTTTCCCATTTCTGTGTACCAAAATCATATTGTTTAATAATTTTAGCAGGATTGCCTCCAACGACAGAATATGGAGGCACATCTTTAGTAACCACACTGCCCCCGGCGACAACAGAGTGTTTGCCTATTTTAATACCTGCGGTAATAACGGAATTTGCACCAATCCATACTTCATCCTCTATTATAATATCTGCAACAGTACATTTCTGCAAACAAATAGGTGTAGATATATCTTCATACCCGTGATTTAATCCAGATACAACAATATTCTGTGCGAGAATAACATAATTCCCAATACTCACTGGTCCAATGATAACATTTGACATCCCAACCCTTACATGGTCACCTATCACAACAGGTCCCATTCCATTGTTGACTGTAGAAAAGTCTTCTATGGTAGAATTTTTCCCCATGACAAACGGACTAAAAGGAACTACATCCATTCTTGTTATGGGACGAATAATGCTACCTGATCCTTTTTTATGCACCAAAGGATTAATCAGCCATTTTACCCAAGCCCTTGGCCTTGCCTGATTTTTAGGAATAAGTAATCTATGGATTATCTTCTTAAGTACAGGATCAGATTTTATTCTTTTTATAAATGTGTCAATTGTTTTCATATTTAAAATTAACATTAAAATTATTACTTACTTCTGCACTACCACTTTTTTAGCTTTAAACTTTTTACCTCTTTGCAAACGACAGAAGTAAACTCCCGAACTGAGATCCGTATCACTTAATGAATAATTATAAGACATAGAATACATTTTCTTAGCAGGTATAATTTCCTTAACCAACACGCCCCTTGCATCATAAAGTCCAAGACTAACTTCGGTATCTTCTTTAAGGAAAAAAACTATCTTTGCTTCTCCTGCAAAGGGTGATGGGTAAACTAAAAAATCATCGAACTCCTTGACATACGGCGATTCTATTGCGCCTATATCTATACCATTCCCCCTAGGTCTTTTATTACCCACATAATCATCAGGAACTGGCAGGCCTGGAACTTCTATTCCATTATCAATCATGGGAGATTTATCAGATAGCATGAAACCATCCAGATAAAGCCCTTCTGTATGCTCAGCACTTATATTGGCTACCTCCCTCCATGAATCAGGATTTGCGACACTGAAAAAATTATCTCCTCTTGCTGTTACAAGAATATTATTGATAAATTCATTTCCTGAACTATTGAAATTATTATTCAGGACAACCCCTGAAGAGGCTTCCGAAAGAATTGTATTATTAATGATATGATAACCTTTACCTGGAGCTACCATGCTGTCTTCCAACAAAATTGCCATATCTCCGTTTTTAGCTATCCCTGTAAAGACATTGTTATATACAAAATTAGCTCCGGCTCCATTGAGCCACAAACCAGGGCCACTGCCATCAGCTATCATATTGTTATACAACTCTCCTGTAGTACCTGTACTGAGATGTACTCCCGCAGATTGATATTTATCATTGTTCCTTCCGTAATTTTCAATCTTGTTTGAATAAATCTTAACATCGCTTGTTGCACATCCTACTTGTAGACCTTCTCTGCCTATGTTTTCGAGAAGATTATTATAAACCCTCACTCCTACAAGATCATGCGGCAAAACCCTTATAGATATCCCATTACAATCTTTAAAGACACCCCGGTAATGAGGAAAACCGAGATAAACACCTTCTCCTTTAGTATTATGAATATAATTATCGTGAATGAAAGTATTTTTCTGAACGAAATTACCTCTGTTAGGAATACCGCTGCAATCAGGATCTGTCTTTGCCAGTATACCGGCGAAGCCGGTATTGGCGATTTCAATATGATCAATTTCCATATCGCTTGACATCATTCCTATAGAAACACCTGGAATCTGATCACCAGTTTGCATCACAGCAAAACCATAAGTCAATTTAGGTTCACCTGTACCTGTAAGTCTGAAATGGGAACAGTTATTAATCCTTATGCCATAATACCAGTCATTATTTTTGACAGTTACCTTTCCTCCACAATTAATAATTATTACCGGATTTTCCGCAGTCCCATTTATATTGGCGAAACCTAAATATTTTTTTACAGATGATTTGATACAGACTGTAGATCCGGGAGTAATTTTTAATGCGTTCCCATCTACATAAAGAATATTTTCTTCAATTGTAACGTCGCAGTTACATCCGGATGCACCGTAGCAAAGGCCTGAACAGGCAAACAAAAAAAATACTGCGTTAAATAAATATGATAAAGTGCGGTTGAGCTTTTCCATATTAAAAAAATCTCAACTTCACTTTATTTGTTTTTAAAACTTCCGTAAGCCTTTATAGACAAGGGATACTAATAATTTTTGAATTATAAAAAATCAGAATTCCTTACAACCTGGATCGGGCGTTCTTGATTTTCTTCTTGCTTTTCCGTTTATATCTTCGTTTACAGCAAAAACATCCTGCTGTTTCCCTTTTTGAGCAATTTCAGAAACAAAGTCGTTTTGAAGCAAAGGTTTTATTAATGATTTTTTATTTGAAGTAAAGTTTCCTTCCGTTCTGGCTTCAGCTCCATCGCTAAATGAAATGTAATAATCCTTTTTCTCGCCAGGCTCTCCTGTCCTTACTATTACATTATTAAGAATATAGTTATCTGTTAATTCATTAGACATTTTAATTCCCTGCTTTTTAGGATTTAAAATAGAATTGTTAACTAAAATTATCTTCGAAGAATCTCTTACTTCTCTATTGTCACAAAAGATCCCAAACTCACCGCAATCTGAAATAAGGTTGTTATAAATAATATTATCCCCGATTCCAAGAACGATAATACCATTACCCATTCCGTTTGACACCCGGTTGTTATACACAAGCCCCGTAGTGCCAAGCCCTACCTGAATACCATTTCTCTGAGAACCTATATTAGCGAGACCAAAACTATCAATACTGTTATTAAATATTTCAGCATTACTTACAGCACATCCCAGTTGCAAACCATCCCATTGAGTACTCGAAATTTTATTGTTAAAAATTTTAATATTCTTCAATTCATGTGGATACAGTAATGTATCCGGACATTTCTTATTTCCATTCCAACCACTGTAAAAAGAGTTACCGACATAAAGTGCTTCACCTTTTACATGATGAATGTAGTTATGATGAATAGATACGTTTTTTTGAACAAAGGTGCCTCTATTGTAATTACCATCACATTCAGGGTCTGTTTTAGCCATAATACCCGCAAAACCGCTATTTTTTATTTCCATATGGTCTATTTCAAAATCCGAGCTCCCTTTACCGACCATGATACCACTCGCTCCTTTTTTGGTGGAGTCAATTAAAAAACCATATTCAAAGTTTTCATCTCCCGTACCTGTAAGCTTTATGTAATGACAGTTGTCTAATTTTATTCCATAGCCTAATACCTGATTAGAAATCTCGACTCTTCCTCCACAGTTAATGACCTTTACAGGATTGAGTGAATCACCTTCAATATTAACAAGTTGAAGGTTTTTCCTTTTTCCAGCCATAATACAAATAACGTCTCCTGGCCTTATAAGAGTTTTAAATCCGTTAAGTTGTTCAGTTTCCGGCGATAATCTAAAATCGCACTGACATGAGGGCTCCTCAAAATTAAAATTCCCAAAAAAGAATAAAAAGGATAAGGGAAGAAACAGTCTGATTATCATCAACAAAATTTTTAGATAAAAAAGAATTATAAAAACATTTGTTTAAAAATATTAATAAAAAAAATACCCGGCAAGGCCGGGTATTTAAGTTTAACTTTTTTTAGTTGATTATCTTACAAGATTAAAGTTCACTGATAATGTATTTCCTGCAGTTCCTTTAGTTCCTGCCTGGGTATAAGGAGTTGCGGATACAGTGTGATTTCCAAAGGAAAGGTAATAAGATCCATAATTTCCATTATTATCACCTCCTATAGCATAGGGAGCTTCGCTTTCGATTCTGCCTGATTTACCATCCATTTTGAAGGCAACACTTTTCACTTCGTTTCCTGTATTAGCCCTGATATTGATCTTGTTTGCTTTAAGTGCAGAAAGGCTGATGGTAGCTCCATTAGTAATCGTTGCTATATCTCTATTGGTTTCAGAATTTACTAGTGTGAAACTAACAACAGTATTACCAGCTGAAGGTGTTGGAGTTGTTACTACTCCGTTCGTTACAGTGAAAGATATTTCAGTAGTTCCACCAGCAGTTCCTTGTGCATTAGCGCCAGAATAATCTGTTACGGATAATTTGCGACTTCCTTCTGCAAACGTACCAGGCTTATAATCACTTCCTGCATCTCCAAACATTGTTATAGGAGCATAGCTTTCTGTATTAACAACAGCACCATCTAATTTAAACTGCACACTTCCTGCAAAGCCAGAAGCCACATTAGCTCTGACATTGATATTCTTTGTACCTATTTTAGAATAGTCAATAACAGCGCCATTTGTCAATGTCATGATATCTTTATCGGTGTCAGCATTAACAAGAGTAACACTCGTTACTTTAGTTGCTCCGGGAGTCGGAGTGGTAGTTCCACCGTTTGTTACAGTGAAAGAAATCTCAGTAGTTCCTCCTACTGTTCCCTGTGCATTTGCACTCGCGTAATCTGTTACAGCTAACTTGTGACTTCCTGCCACAAATGTACCAGGCTTATAATCAGAACCTTCATCACCAAACATGGTTATAGGAGCATAGCTTTCAGTATTAACAACTGCACCGTTTAATTTAAACTGCACACTTCCTGCAAATCCTGATGCCACATTAGCTCTGACATTGATATTCTTTGTACCTATTTTAGAATAATCAATTACTGCACCATTAGATAGAGTCATGATATCTTTGTCTGTATCAGCGTTAACAAGAGTAATGCTTGTTACTTTTGTTGCACCCGGAGTTGGTGTTGGTGTTGGAGTTGGTGTCGGTCCTGAACCACCACCAGTTCCTGTACCTGGATTTGGATTTGGAGTTACAGAAGTTCCTGAAGAAGTACCTTCGTAAGCTCCGATATCATACCCATTACCTGTAGGTCTTGCTGTGCTGGAGAAATCATAAGTAACACCGAAAGATGAAACATCAGCACCTTTGTCGATCGCAGGAGAACCTGAAGCAAGGCGATAATCTCCACCAGACGCATTCACAAACTTAACATCAGCAACGTTCATTGTTGTATAGTTATTTTTGTCTGTTACTTTAGCACTGTTTCTGGTATTGATAAACTTGCCTGTTTTAGGATTTACGATGATGTTATTGATAACATTATTCATCGGAATCTTTCCAGCAGCAATCATGAAACCATCAGATCCACTATTAACAACTGTGTTGTTGATGAAGCTGAATGCTTGTCCTGGAGTATATCTGGTATCGACATATACTCCATATGCACCTGCACCAAGTATCAAGTTGTTATACACTACATTATCACCATATCCAAGGCAGATAATACCATTACCCGGACCATTTTTGATAATATTGTTATAACATTTTCCACCAGTACCTTCACCTAACTGAAGACCATTATTCTGGTGTGCTGCAAATGGATCTCTACCATAGTTTTCAATCGTGTTATCAAAGATCTCACAACCTTTTGTTGCACAACCAACCTGAATACCTTCGCAGCCGGTATTAACAACTTTGTTTTTGAACAGACGAAGGCCTTCTACAGTGTGAGGCGTGATAGTTCCACACGAAAGGCTTCTACCTGAAGCGTAGAATGAGTTACCAATATAAAAACCTTCACCAGTAACATCGTGAACATAGTTATCATGAATAGAAATATCTCTCATAGTAAAGTTTCCATTCCATGTAGCCGGATCACAAGTTGGATCTGTCTTTCCCATTAAGCCTGCGAAGCCAATGTTGCTGATTTCTACATTAGAGACCTCCCAGTTGGTAGACAAGCTTTCAAAAGTAACACCGATATGTGAACCTTTTACGTGAATACCATACTGATCATTCGATCCATTACCAGCCAATTTTACATATTTACAATTTGAAAATTTCAAACCATAGCCGTTGCTGCTGGACGCACTGATAGTCACTTTACCATTTGAATTTACAAAGGTAATTGGTTTGCCAGCCTGGCCTTCAAAATTTTTCAACCAAAGCGGACCTCTGGTACCAGCTTCGATACATACAACGCTTCCCGCAGGAAGATTAAGCGTACTTCCGTCAACCACTGTTTGACTTGTTTTAATGGTATAGACGCACGAATAACCCTGAGCAGCTGCTAAACTACTTTCAGCTGCATTATTTTTGGTGACTTCATGTTCTTTTTTACAAGAGGTGATAGAAATACCCATGACACATAAGGCCATCAAAATACTAGATCTTCTCATTTTAATGTGTTTTTGTTAAGAGTACAAAAGATTTGTTTGAATTTTTACCGCAATCAAAGGCCAATCGATTGTTTAATAAGGTGCTTTTCCAGCACGGGCGTAATTGCTTATTGTTTCTGCGCAGAATTTAACTGCCTTGAACACGATAAAAAGTAGAGGTCTAACTTATAGGTACTTGAGATTTATTGGAAAATAATTTTTGACAAACTTTGCTTTGTTTAGCTATGGAACGGAGTATCAAATATCATATTGTCTTTATGTTGAGAGCACCATTTCATACTATTTAAAAACTTTAAAATTATATGAAAATTATATTTCTAAATATCTTTTTAATGAAATATCCGGAAGCCCCTTAAATAGAGGCTTCCGAACACCTCTTACTGATTATGATTTATATATCAGCTTACTACATTAATTGACACTGTGTATAAAGGTCCTGCTGTACCTGAAGCACCTTCTTTAGTATATGGAATCGTAGTGATAGAATGTACTCCCAATGCAGGTGTCCATGGATTGTAATTGCCTACCCCTGCATCGCCATACATGGAAAATGGAACACCGCTTTCAGTTCTAACATTTACCCCATCAAACTTAAAAATCACACTTTTCGTTCCTGCAGATGTATTTGCACGAACATTTATTTTACTAGTGCCGAGTGCACTAAAGCTTATTTTTGCACCATTGGATATTGTCATAACATCCTTTCCTGTAGTTGCATTTACAAGAGTTAAGCTGGTAATCTGAGCCGTTCCGGTCGAACTAGCAGGTGCATCTGAAGAACCTGGAGTATTATTTGAAAGCGAAGAACTGCTTCCTTCAAATGCTCCGATATCATATGCTACGCCGCTTGGTCTTCTTCCTCCACCAAAATCAGAAGCAATTCCATAAGATGCTGTATTCATCCCTTTATCAATGGCAGGAGAACCAGAAGCAATTCTGTAATCATTACCTGAAGGATTCACGAATTTAACTTCGCCAATAGTAGCTGCATTAAGGTTATTGGATGATGTAAGTTTTACATTACTACTTCTCGTTGAAATGAACTTACCATTTTTAGGTGCTGCAATAATGTTATTGACAACATAGTTCATCGGAATTTTTTCAGAATACACCATTATACCATCTTTCCCACTATTAACAATAGTATTATTAGCTAATTTAAAAAACTGTCCTGGGGTATATCTCGAATCAGAGAAAATACCAAATGCCCCTGCATTTATAATTAAATTGTTATAAACAACATTGTCTCCATAACCAAGGCAGATGATACCATTACCAGGGCCGTTTTTAATGATGTTATTATAGCACAAACCGCCTGTTCCTTCTCCTATCTGAAGACCATTATTCTGGTTTGCAGCGAAAGGATCTTTACCAAAGTTTTCTATAGTGTTACCATAAATTTCACAGCCCTTAATAGCACATCCGACCTGAATACCTTCACAACCGCTGTTTAATACTCTGTTATTATAGATTTTAACTCCCTCTATGCTATGAGGAGCAATATTTCCACACGACAGGTTTCTTCCACCTTCATAGAATGAGTTTCCCACATAGAAGCCTTCTCCGGTCACATCGTGAACGTAGTTATCATGAGCAGATACATCTCTCATTGTAAAATTTCCTCTCCATGTAGCAGGATCACATGAAGGATCGGTTTTTCCCATCAAGCCTGCAAATCCTATCTTACTTATTTCCACATTGGAAATTTCCCAATTTGTAGACAATGCCTCAAAGCTAACACCTATATGAGATCCGGTTACATGAATTCCGTATTGATCAGAAGAACCATTACCGGCAACTTTTACATATTTACAATTGGCTAGTTTTAGTCCATATCCATTGCTGGGAGAACATTGTATTGTTACTTTTCCATTCCCATTGACAAAAGTAATTGGCTTTCCGGGCTGACCGGAAAAGTTCTTAAGCACAAGTGGCCCTCTGGTACCTGCTTCTATACAAACTACACTTCCTGCCGGAATATTAAGGGTACTTCCATCTACAATAGGTTGATTAGCCTTTATGGTATAGGTACAAGCATATCCTTCGACTCCCGCGCTGTCTCCTACAGCCATAGAAGGCTTAACATTTTCAATGTCATGTTCCTTTTTACAAGAGGCAAAAGAAATACCTATGGCACACAATGCCATCAAAATACTGGATCGTCTCATTTGAAATTTATTTGGTTAGATATTAGAGATTTATTTATGAAGCCCGATTGCTGATTGTATGATTATCTCCGGACTTCCATAAAAGTAGAGTTTATTCCTATAAGCTGGTTTTTAATTCATTAATGGCTGTTGGCCTTTTTATATTTGTTCACGTCTAAACACTATCACTTCTGAATCAGTTCTATTTTTAATGGGAGATTTAATTTTCCTTTTATTTTATTAAAATTCATAAAATAGATATGTCAAGATTTAGCATGCCTGCTTGGGTGTACAGGCATAATAATATACAGTTTAAAGAGAATGATCTATATTCCCTTCAGATAGTAGATAAAATCAAAGAAAAGTTAAAAAGGTTCCACCAAGACGATCCGGAAGTAACGATTGTAATTCCGGCATATAATGAAGAGAAGAATATCCTGAGAACATTGTCATCTATTTCTGAATTAAAGACCAGCTATCGTACTGAATTGATTGTTGCTAACAATAATTCTAAAGACAAGACACAGGAAATATTAGACAGATGTGGTGTACGATCTGTCTTTGTCAAAGACCAAGGAATCAGCTATGCAAGACAAGGAGGTCTGGAAGCAGCAAAAGCCCCAATCATTGCCAATGCAGATGCAGATTCTATTTATCCTATTGAGTGGTTAGACACAATTATTGAACCACTTCACAACTCTTCGATTTCCTGTAGTTATGGCACATATTCATTTATTCCCGGAGAAGAGAATAACAGATTAACACTAGCATTATATGAAACAGCTGCTAATGCATTCTTTGCACTAAAAAGAATGCAAAGAGAGTGTGTAAACGTTATGGGCTTTAATTTTGCCTATCGTAAAGCCGATGCACTTGAAGTCGGAGGTTTTTATCATCAGCTTAACCGTAAGGTAACTAAAAGAAGTGAAGATGGTTGGATGGCTATGTGCCTTACTAAAAAAGGAGAGCTCCAATTGGTAGAATCTCCCCATGCAAGGGTTTGGACCAGCGACAGAAGATTAATGGATGATGGATCAATAGGAAAAGCACTTTATAATAGAGCTAAAACAGAAATATCCAGAATAGGAATTTACTTTACCCCAAAGGGAGAAATAAATATAGAGGAAGAAAAAGCAAAAAAATTTTGATTAGTCTGACACTAAATATACTAAGAGGCCTTAAGTACTCAGGGCTTTTTAAATTTATTCAGAACAATCACAGAAGAAACATTTTTATATAAAATTTAATTCATTCTTATGAGAAATAATTTACTTTTATTTTTTAGCATTTACATACTTTTATTCTACAACAATTCATTTTGCCGGATTCAGTATACTGGGAGACGGAATCCGAAGATCCCGATCTAATACATAGACATGAATGTAGTTATGTTGAATGAGATGGAAAATTTTATCTTAACTAAAGACTTGGTAAAAGGAACAACCTTGCCTCCTACCCCGAATACTCCAAGTGCATAGACTTAGCAAACTACCCAAGGGCATTTATATTATACATATTGTATCAGAAAAAAATAATGAGAAAATCTCAATAAAAATTATCAGGATTTAGATGGCTTTCCATTACCAATTTAAAAGAATAGGGAGAAAGAATAATTATTTATATTTTCTCCCTATTCTTTTTTTTAATACTTAAACACTGGTTAGATATAGCAGTTTACTATTGAAATTCATCGTTATCTGACATGAAAACCTTATACCCATTTTCGAAAAAAAACGTTATTGTTCTACTGTTCCTCGTTCTAAACAAAACTTTTGCTTTTAGTCAGAGTTTTATATCAAGCACTCTTCAGAACGCAGGAGTTCTTACACCTACATCTCTCCAATTCGGACCGGATGGTAAATTGTATGTTGGTCAACAGGATGGGGCTATAAAAGTATTGACCATCAATAGGACTTCAGCAAATAACTACACAGTTACAGGATCCGAAACAATAACCCTTGTAAAAGAAATACCAAATCATAATGATGATGGAAGTTTATTAATCCAGACTTCAACTAAGAGACTTCTGACAGGTATAGCTGTTGCCGGAACACCTGAAAATCCTGTACTATATGCTACCTCCAGTGACTTCAGAATTGGAGGGGCCAGCAATGGTGATCTCGATCTCTGTACCAATTCCGGAGTATTATCCAAACTAACAAAAGTAGGAAACAAATGGACAAAAACAGACCTGGTCAGAGGTCTTCCAAAATCAGAAGAAACACATTCCTGCAATGGTCTATACTTATACGAAGGGAATGGTAAAAAAACAATGCTAATAGCCGTAGGAGGCCAGACAAATGCAGGTTCCCCCTCAAACGTATTTGCTTATATATGTGAGTACGCTCTTTCTGCTGCTATCCTTTCTGTAGACTTAAATGTAGTTGAAAACCTTCCGGACAAGCAAGACCCAACTGGGAAGCATCCATACAAATATGATATTCCTACCCTGGATGATCCCACCAGGCCTAATAATCCTGATGGTTCTGACCAAAATGATCCATGGGGAGGGAATGACGGATTAAACCAGGCTAAAATAGTGACAAACGGGCCTGTTCAGGTATTTGCTTCAGGCTTTCGAAATCCATATGATGTTTTAATATTAAAGCATCCATCCAAAGCTGGAAAAATTTTCACCATAGACAATGGTCCAAACAAAAACTGGGGGGGAACTCCAATTAATGGTGATGATGGAAAATCTTCAAACAAATATTCATCATCAGAACCAGGATCACAGGATGTTGGAAACTTTGACGGACTTGAACTCATAGGTGATATGGACAATTATACTCCTGGATCTTTTTATGGTGGTCATCCAAATCCTATAAGAGCAAACCCTGAGAGCGCAGGACTCTATACAGATTCTCCCTCAGGGACAGGCTGGCGTTATGATAAAAACAGCGCTACTCTACCTTTGCCCCAAGACTGGCCACCCGTGCCTGTTGCTGATCCAAAACAAAGCGAATATAAAAAGGCTGGAACTGACTCAGACAAATCCTTGCTGTACTTTAAAAATTCAACAAATGGATTATGTGAGTACAGATATTCAGGAAACCCACTTTATGGTGATATTCTTGCAGCTGGCTTCGATGGAAATCTTTATAGAATAAAACTCAATGAAACAGGTGATGTTGTACTCAACAATAAAGATGCCAACAGATTGAACTTAGATAACCCTTTAGGAAGCGATCTTGAAGGAAAAGCACTGGATGTAACCTCACAAGGAGATGGAGAGGCCTTTGAAGGTACTATATGGGTTGCTGTATATCAAAAAAATCTGATAAAAGTATTTGAACCTGCTACTATCATATGCAGTAATTCCTCCCCTACCGCCGATGACGATAACGATGGATATTCAAATGAAGAAGAAAATGATAACCAGACAGACCCTTGCAATCCTGCCGATTCTCCGGCAGACAATGACAAAGATATGATAAGCGATAAATGGGATATTGATGATGATAATGATGAAATTCCGGACAACCAAGATTTCTTTCCATTGGATAATCAAAATGGATTACAAAACCATATTCCCAAAATCTTTAATCTTACCAATGCAGATCCTGGTACAGGCTTCTTTGGTGTTGGATTAACAGGCTTAATGAGCAATGGAACCAGCGATTATCAAGACCTCTACAATAATGATAACATTATTGCAGGTGGAGCAATTGGAGCAATTACTGTTGAAGAAGTTCCAGATGGCGATGCGTATCAAACTAATAACAATCAGCAATATGCCTTTCAGGTAGGTATCAATACTAACAAAAATACAGGTATCTTCACTGTCAAAATAGGAATATTACCCAACTACTTTAGCTCTGTAACACCTCAAAATTATCAATCCCATGGAATGTTTATAGGAACAGGTGATCAGGACAATTACATTAAACTTTCATTAAATGCCAATGGAGGTGCAGGAGGAATTGAATTGATGACTGAAACGGATGGTGTAGCTAGCAGTATTCAAAACCCATTGCCGGGAGATATTCCTAAAACCAACATCGTCTTCTATCTCACCATTGACCCTGAAACAGGAACAATTTATCCTAAATATAAAATAGAGGATGCAATGTATAGCTTTGATCCAATTCAGGCGACGGGAAAAATTGCAACTACTATACAGAATGAAGAAACAGCTTTAGCTGTTGGCCTTATTGCAACATCAAGAGGATCCGGGAGTAGATTCAGCGCTACCTGGGATTATATAGAAGTCACTCCAGGGAGCATCACATCTATAAACTTCTGGCATAATGGAGCCAAATCAAAAAATATAAACTTGTATCCAAACCCTTCAAATGATTTCGTTAATATGAATATTAATGAAGAATCATCTCAAAAATATACTCTAAAAATATTTAACAGCTTGTGTCAGTTAATTGATGAAAGCCAAATTAAATATGTCCCTGGAAACGATGATCATAAGATTAAAGTAGAAAATTTTCCAAATGGCATTTATTATTTTCAATTAATTAATGAAGTCCAGGAACAATCAGTAACTGTCAAATTTATTAAAAGTAATTAAATCTGATTTAGATAAAGATGAGACCTTCTTTGAAAAATCTCATCTTTATTTCTTTTGCAATGTTCTCTCTCCTTGGCGGTTTTCATATTATCTAAACTATCAACACTGAATAACTATGTAAATGAACACTTACATAGTTATTCAGTTTTTTTTATGTCAATAATACAATAACCTCCATATTTTTCTTTCCTTTTATTTTTTAATAAATTGCATAAAATGACCAATACTAGTAATTCATAACCTTGAAAATTAACTTGCAATGTTTATTCATCATGGAAGAGAAAGAACTTTCAAACATAATCTTCAGATTGCATCTCTGCTATCCTTTGTGGCAGGAATAGTTAATGTCGCAGGTTTTTTGTCGGTGGCAAAACTGACTACCAATATCACAGGTCACTTTGCCTTTTTTATTGACGAAGCATTCAAGCTGAATATCACCCAGACATTTCTTTACCTTCTTTATATAGTAGCTTTTTTTACAGGCTCATTTACATCAGGTTTTCTGATAGAAATTTTTTCAAGAAAAAGTGCAAGATTTGTGTTTGTAGTTCCGATCATTCTTGAAAGTTTTATTCTGACTTCAGCGGGTATACTGAGCTATACCTTTATTCACAATCATGAAAACCTGATTGCTACCATATTACTTTTTACAATGGGCTTGCAAAATTCCCTGGTAACAAAAATCAGCAATGCTACAGTGAGAACGACCCATTTAACAGGACTCTTTACCGATTTGGGAATTGAATTATCACAATTATTCTTTTACAAAGAATACGAGCAAAGGCAAAAGCTATATAGTTCCATTAAACTTAGGTTTACCATTATATCCTTTTTCTTTCTTGGTGGTCTGCTTGCCGGGATACTTTATGACTTCATACAAATCAGAGTACTGCTATTGGGAGCTACAATACTGATAGCTGGAATTATATATAATTTCAAAAAGCAAAATCCTACGGAACCTATTATACACTTAAAACAAGAAATTAAGAATTTAAAAAAATAATCCTTCACATTTAAGAAGGATTATTTAAAATTTCGGATGTTTGATCCTATACCTTTGAACTTCCTGAGTGAGGCGTATGAATAAATTTTTTATTAGCTCCTTTTAATTTAAACAGTACCAAAACCATAACTATAAAAGCCTTAGGCAGCTGAGCAATCGCCTTCAGATTTTTCATGGTAAAAAACTCTGAAGGTACCGCAATAATCAACCCAAGAGTCTGAATAAGGAATAAGCTTATCCAGTAAAAAGCTCCAGGAAAGGCCGTTATACCTGAAGTAAATTCAATTAAAGCAGATAATACTGCTGAAACACCAGTTACTCCCAAAAGCAACACCCTTGGCGCTAAGAACTGTTGAAAAGCTTTATCAAAGAAATCCATATTTCCTTTAGTTAAAAGATGCCAAAGCCCTTGAAAGAAATATTTTCTGAAATAATGCAACTGTGCTGATATCCATCTCCTCCGTTGATTGCGGAATACCTCAGCGCTTTCCACCTTTTCATCCAGAATATAGGCATCTTCAACATACTCGATTTTAACTTTATCTCTCAGCAGTTTATGTTCAAGCTCTTTATCAAAACCTCCAATAGCATTATTGGTAGCCATTATCTTTTTAAAATACTTATAATGAAAAGCCATTCCGGAACCAATAAGACCGGAAGAAAGTCCTAATACCCGATGGCCTCTTCTGTAGATGTGGTTGTTAATTTCTTCGCTTACGGCATCCAGTATAGCAAAGTTTGTATTCATATTCTTTGCTATTCTGTGTCCTTGAACTGCACCTATGCCTTTTACAGATATCACAGAATTTAACTTCCTTATAAAATCCACTTTCATAATGTTATCTGCATCCAACACGAGCGCATAGTCATACTCGCTGTCATCAAGCTGATTTAATGCCTCATTAAGAGATTTAGCCTTAGTACTTATATCAAAGGAAACTTCAATCACTTTAATGGGCATCGATTTCAACATATCCAAGGTGCTGTTTTGCAATGAATCAGCTATCACAATTACATCATACAGATGTTCAGGATAGTCTTGCTTCAATGCTTCCTTTGCAGAATTAAGGATTACCTCATCTTCTTTATATGATGGGATAAATACTGCGAATTTTCCTGACGGTTCCCGTAATTTATATTTTCTGAGTCCACCAAGTCTTCCGGCAAAAGAGAATAGAAATCCATAAAATACACAGACCGACAAATAAACAAATAGAATTAATAGTATAATTTTAATAGCAATCATGCGGCTTCAAGTTTAATCCTTTTATTCTCCAATAAAGCTTTGTTCTTAAAATTCCATAAATAACCTTTCATAAATGCCTTTGCAAAATCTACCTTTTTTGATAACAAATAAGTCAATAAATTTTTGGGCAATGCTACAAAAGTAAAGTAAACCATGCTTAGATAAAGCTTTATCCCTTTTACATTCCTGCGCATAAACAGCAATCTGTTTCTTGTTAGATAATAAATTTTCATAGGATTAAGTTTACCTACTGTCGCAGACTCTTTATGAAACACATTTGAATTACCAACAAACCAGATCGTATATCCGGCATCTTTTATTCTTTCACAAAAATCTAGTTCTTCATAATAAAGAAAATACATTTCAGGCATTAAGCCCACCTCCTGAATTACTTTTTTGGGAATCATCATGGCTGCCCCATGGCCATAAGGAGTACAGCAACAATGGTTATACTGTCCATTATCTTTTTCATGCTGGCCGATATACTTATTTCTTCCCGATATAGGATTGATCGCAGTACTTCCTGCAAACTGAATCCTTCCGTCACTGTGATAATATATCAGCTTTGCAGTTGCTGCTCCAGCGCCCGGGTCAGACTCCAATTTTGAAACAAGAGGTTCCATAAAATCAGGCGCTACTTCCGTATCATTATTCAGCATAAGGAAATACTTCCCTTTAGCTGCTTTAAAGCCAACATTATTGCCTCCTGCAAACCCTGTGTTAACTTTATTTCTGATCAGCCTTATTTCCGGATATCTTTCCTTTATAACACCTGGATCTTCTTTGGAATGATTATCTACTACAATGATTTCAACATTAGGATACGTAATTTTCCTTAAAGACTCAAGAAGTGCGCATGTCACATCAGCTCCATTATAATTTATTGTTACGATTGAGACCAACGGGTAAATATCCTCTCTCACATTTCTCATATCAAAATGAAATTTAATAATACCAACCCACAATCTTTTGATGTTCATGAATAGAATCAGTTAGGAATAAAGAATCAGATTACTATAAAAAATTTTCCTGTCCGCCGTCCAAACTATTCTCTTATTACATCATCAGTCAATGAGTTCTTTTAAAAAGAACTTTCAAAAAATACCGATTGTTAACAAGAGTCTACAACCCAATATCTATCAAGACTATACAGACTTGATGTTAATAGAAGTTTTATCAGCGTCCAAAGATGGAGTAATAAAAATAACACCAATGGAAATGCTCCAAAACACAACTGTAGGAAATTGAGCCAACACCTGATTACCGTAACTAGCTACAAGAATTCCAAATACACCAGCATACAAAGCCATCATCTTCTGTTTCAGGAATGGATCCCGAAGATTATAAACCAGATAGAAACCTCTTGCGAGAATAAACAACAAAGTAAGTACGTGAACCGCCAATCCCACAATTCCAGTTTCGGCCCAAATCCTGACATAGTGACTATCCGGAGGAGTTTCAGCTAAAAATGTTCCAGGACTGAAACGGTTGCCCCAGTAGCCAATTGTTCCTATTCCTCCCCCTATAGGCCTAGATGCAAGATAAACTTTCAACTTTTTCTGGTTTTCAAGCCTTACTTTGAAAGAAGGATCACTTTGGGGGTTGACTGCACTTCTCATCCTTTGAATCTGATAATTAGACTGGCCAATGAAAGTAAACCGTAAAAAACAGAATACTATCGCCATCGCAATGAATCCTAGTGTAAATACTCTAAAGTTCCTGGTAAGCAAGAGATAAAACAAACCGCCAACAAACACAAACATAGCCCCTCTTGTTCCGGATATAGCCATACCCCAAAAACATAGTACAGCTACAATAAAATAAAATACCGACTTAAAAGTAGAGTTAGATTTCAGTGATAATATAATTGCTACCAATGAAGAAAAAGACATAAAGGCACCAAACTGCCCTGCATCAGAACAAAATGAAAAATATCTTATTTTACCAAACAGAATGTGCGTATCTGAAGCTGTTTCCAGCCAAGCCTTCTCCACATGATCAAGACCAATATACATTTGCTTCATTCCATATAGAGCACAAACCAAAGCCCCAATCATCCATAAATTAATAAACACATCAATAAGTTTCTCTGATTTAATCACCAGAAATGTCAGTATAATAAGAAAAATAATATAAAAGGATATCGCTCTTACTGCATAGAACCAGGCTTCAAAGCTTACAGCTTCAGGATTAAGTATTTCGAGTATTGTAAACCCTGTCCACAATAACAACACCCAAATTAAGCTATTATTCAATTTTTTGACATTATCATAAGATACATTGAACAATGCGGAGAATATACTAATAACAAGCACAATATCGAGAGATGTCCCCAAAGGAGCTGACACATATCTAGTGATACCATTTACAATCAAGCCAACTACCATGGCCATAATCATACCGGATATGGGAAATGAGAATATAATGGAAAAAATCACAAGAACCAATGGAAGAGCAGCTGCTGCTGCAGTAATAACAATGCCACCTTTGGCAAACAGCAAACCCAAAAAATAGGCAAAGAGCAACAATAAAGGCCATTGACCATATTTTTTCACATTTTCGAATAAGACATCACGGTTAAGCATCAGTCAACACTGAAATTTAGTTTACTCTTCAACTTTTTAACAGAACTTTTGATTTCTTTAAATCCTTCTGAAAATAATTTGGAAGGAACCATCTTAATATCCCTTTTTAAGAAGAATATTCCCATAATGACTCCTGCAGAAAAGGTAAGTATTGAAACAATCGCAACTGGCCATAACATACCAAAGGACTTAATTACAATGAATACACCAAGGGAATTGATACATACCATTACAATGACTTTAAGCATATTTTGCTGAGGTCTGCTAAGAACATCCAAAGCTAGACCGGAATATCTGTCAATCGGCATTAAAGCAGCATGAAGCGCGAATATCCTTAGAATATTGGCGGATTCTTCATAACCCTCACCTCCCAATAAAACCACCAAGTATTCAGCAAATATGATACAAAATACTACTATTGGAAGCAACATAATACTAAACATGCCTGCAGTCCGTTCAAGCTTTTCACTAAGGCCCTGTAAGTTCTTGCTGTTTACCAATCTTGAAAAAGAAGGTAAGGCTGTTGCTGCAAAGCTTCTCAAAGGAATTTCAACCAATTCAAATAATTTAAGAGGAATATTAAAAATAGCTACCGCTTCTCCTCCCAATAAAGCACCGATCAGGAAAGTATCAGAGCTCCTCAATAAATTAGCGCCTACCATAGTGCCCATACTAAACTTTCCGAAATTAAATAAATCTTTAACCTTCTTCCATTCAGCGAATCTTATACTTTTGATATTCGTCCATCCGGCAATAAGACAAAATAGACTTCCAAAAAAATGGGATATCAGGTAAGACTGCACAATAAATTCTTTACCTCTACGAAGGAACATTTCAGCACATAACAGAACTATAAATACTCCGATACTAATCAGACGTATATAAATAATTTTGCTAAACTTCATATCTACCTGAAGGATCCAGGATGAAAAATTATAAGGAAGTGTAATAATTATTAATATCCAGAAATAATTAAAAAAATAAATTGCTCCTTCTGAATTAATATAAATGAGCATTATCTGTTTAAGCAAAAAGCTTAAAACCACAAAAGAAATGGTAATCAGAATCGCAAACAACCATGCACTTCCAATCACCTTCTCTTTCTCCTTTTCATTAACACCAGAACAAAACTTGACCAGTGGTGTCTGCAAGAAACCCACCCTTAATAATTCAATAAAAACATAAACAGTAACGAACAATATCCAATTACCGAAATCTTCCTTTGAAAATATTCTTGCGAGCAAGGCAAAACTTATAAAACCAAAACCAGCCGCAATGATATTACCTGTTAAAGAAAGAATATTATTATTGGACAAAATCTTTTTTAAAAACTTCATATAACTCTTTCTTTTTTCAACTCCAGCATTCTCTCTACTATTGAAGAGAACTGCTCAACTCTGTTTTCCCACGAATTATGTTTTGAAAACTCTATTCTGGCTTTCATCTTTTCTACAGAGTCATTGTACAAAGCGTCTCTGAGACTATTAAGAAAAGCTTCTTTGTTATTAGCTACCCACACAAGATTTTCAAATTCAGGAATTTTTGCAAAATCCGACATCACAACAGGCTTTCCTGCCGCCATGTATTCATTAATCTTAAGAGGATAAACGCCACCTGTGACCTCGTTCTTCAGATATGGAATGATACCTACATCCATATCTTTAAGAAGAGATGGAATTTCATAAGGCTTCCTGCTCCCCATAAACCTGGCGTTGGGATATTTCTTCAATGCCATTCTTGCCATTTCGTTGGTGACCCTTCCAATGAAATGGAATTGTACTTCAGGAAGCATTTTTATCGAATATGATAAAAGTTCATAATCAAACCGTTCATCTATACTTCCTGTGTAACCTACAATTCTTGGTGCATGAGGAGATTTTAACTTAACATCTGCTATTGAATTGAAATGATCAAAGTCCACTCCATTTTTAACAACAAAACAATTCTGATGCAGAGGACTCTTGGATTTGAATAAGGCATCAGATGTTGTAATTACTGCATCTGTTTTCTTTATATATTCCTTTTCTATTTCCGGACCATGAAAATGATACCATTGATCGCCTTTTATCTCATCATAGCAATAATAGATATTTAAGAGCTCGTTAAAATCGCCCACTAAAGGAAGGCCAAAGAAGGGATTGTATCCATTCACCACTATAGGATTTTCCATCTTTAATGCCTTGAGTGCACGTTGGATTGCTCCCCTTACCAGATTTCCATTAAGCTTCAGCAATACTCTGTAGGGATTATCATTTTTAATCCAGTTAATAGGCAATACCGGCGGTGGAGTCAACACATGTATCTCGCTGCCATAAACTGTATTGACAGTCCTCAAACGATTTTCAAGTCCTATAATCCTGGTTACAGGCACCTTTTGTTTTCCGGATAAAGCAGCTATTATGTCTTTTACGGTATACTCATAATCTACAAAAAGAATTCTGTTTTGCTTACTTAAAATACTCATCATCTTCACGACAGTATTCACAAAGTCTTTATCCCATGTAGTAAGCGCCATGCACAGTATATTTTTATTCCTGATCATATGATACCTTATTTTTCTTAGCCACATCTTTATCCTGATCATTCTTACTGACAAGTTTAGCAGAAAACCACTTAGGAACCTTTCCATAAATCTGTATCAATCTGTCTGTAGTAACCTTATTAAGGACCAATAAAGGTTTTGACTTCAACACCTTTGTAATCAAACCAGAGAGATAGTTGTCAGACTCCTTCCAAGGCCTGTCAGCTCTGAGTACCAACAGGCAGAGATCAGCTTCTTTAACCAATTGCAGTGGCAGTTGATATTCCTGAAGTGAAGGAATTTCAAGAAAAACAAAATCTGCTTTATCTATTGTCTTAAGTATTTCACTGATCTTAGTAGCAGGAACCATCCTTTCTAGAATTTCATAATATCTAACTTTCACTTTTGAAATATCTACAACTTCCCTTTTATCTATAGTTTCAGGACGATACCCTTTCTCTGAACCTGGAGTAAATATTTCAGAAACATATCCAAGATCTGAAATACGTTTTGCCATTTTATAGATCATCCAGGTTTTTCCTTCTGAAATCTGTGTACCGGCAACAAGGACAATTTTAGTTTTCTTTTCCGGAGCAGTCTTTTCTGTTTCCAGTACTATTCTGTTAACTGCCTGCTCTATAAGAGAATCTTCAAAATATTCTGTAATCCTGTTTCTCTGAGTTACTTTAGGCAGTATACCTGCTACTTCAAACCCTGTCAGACGCTCTGCTCTTGCAGAGTTTTTAACTGAGGAGTCTAACAACTCTATCGCCAGATAAATACTTAACAGCAGCAAAAACGACGCTATCATTGAAAGCGGAATCATTACAAAGTCTTTTGAAGCGATAGGCGTCACCGGATAAAAAGGCTGATCCAGAAGTTTAATATTACTTGACATTTTTACATTCTGATACCTCTGCTGGTTCATATTAAGGGCCTCAAGCTTATTCATATATTCTTTCTCTGCAACCTGCACCTCTCTTTTTAGAGTAAGTAACAAAGAACCAAGTGGAGTAAAATCGTTATATGTAGTATTAAAGGAATTAAAACGTTCTTGCATAATCTTAAGTCTTGCCCCACTTTCCTCTATAATCAAAACATTGCTTAACCACTGCTGAAGGATATTATCACTTGGAATTCCCTCCTGACTGTTATTAATGGAGTAAAGGTTATTAACAAGATCTTTAAGCTCTTTTTTTATTGACTCTGCTTTTTCAGTTAATTCTCTTAAATTTTCCTTTGTTTCATCAAAATTTTTTGCATTTGCAATCTTATAATTGATATCTGACAGCTCTTGTCTTTTAGCCAATACCCTATCGTTACTCTCCATAATATTCTTTCTTCCCTTTAGCCTTTCTTCCAGACTTACCAGACTTGCCTGAGCCGAAGCAAGAATCATTTTTTCTTTTTCAATCTCGTCGGCATATGTTTGTCTTGACTCTGACAATACTTTAGCCTGTTCATCAAAATTGATAATCTTATTTTTTACCTGGAAATCCTTAAGCTTAAGCTCTGCGTCATTAAGTCTTGCCCTTGCTTTGTCTGTCTGATCGGAATAGTACGATACCACATTCTTGACTTCCGATTCTTTTATCTCGCTGAATTTTCTGATAAAGACTTGAGCAAGCAATAAAAGTGTCTGCTGACAAATAGCTGCATCATTAGCACTATAAGACACGTCAAGCATATCACTGTTTTCCTTTCTTATAGCATTTACTCTTTCCCGGATTTTATCTACTCCGTATATGCCATTTTGAGATGCTACAAGAGCAGAGAACAGGTTGAACTTGTTTTTACCTATATAAGCTTGCATCTTCTCATAAGTAGCTTCTGCTGTGGCTCCTTTTACCTGATGCAAAACAGAGTCTGGCACAATAGCTCTTATTTCACTATATTTCTCAGGAGAGATGTACCTCAAATCCGGTTTATCTAAAGTAATATGAGATGCCACCAGTCTTAAAGAAACTTCCTGAATTGTTTCTCTGGACTTTAAGGTATTCAAAAGATTATCGAAAGCATTACTAACTGCATTGTGATCAAGCCTTGGATGCTCTTCTGTGGTCACATTGTATCCGCTGGCAACTCCTGTATAAATCAGACATGTAGAAGCATATTCCTTTTCTTTCTTCCTTGTTTTCATGTATACCAGTGAAGCCACTGCAACAGGAAAAAGTATCAGAAGCATCAAGTGCTTTCTGAGTATCCTAAATATATCACCAAAGGTCATTTTTGTTTAATTAAAGAACCAATACTTACCCCTATTAAATATTCGAATTGTTTGTAAACTGTATTATAATCTTTTCTTGCAATCTCAAAATTTGACTCAGCCATAAAAAGATTATTACTTACTGAGGAATAATCTTCCAAAGAGATTGTTCCTTCTTTAAATTGCTTCTCAGCCATCTGATATACGAGTTGTGCATTCTGAAGTCCTTCGCTCCTTATTTTAAGAAGCGTCTGAGCTGCAAGCAGATTGTTATATTCAGCTGCTATTTGTCTTTTTAATTCTATTATTACTCTATCTCTGTTCCTTTCAGCCATTTCCAGCTCGGCCTTACTAAACCTTATTCTATTATGTCTGGCCGTTATATCAAACAATGGGACACTCACGTTTATTCCAACTCTGTATCCATTAAGGAAATTAGTCTGACGATTAAAGTCTCCATATGTTACACCAAACTTTTGATCACCCGTAGCATAGTTACCAAAGGCCTGGATGTCTTTTTGCCAGTCCTTCCTGGCTAAGTGAATTTCCTGCTTACGAGCTTTTATACTAGCATCCTCTACCTTTATATAAGGAGATGTTTCAATTGCAACTAAAATGATATTGTCCAATGATGGCAATTGAGTTTCAAGATCCTGTAACACAATAACGCTATCCTTATTTACTTGCCCGAAGGATGCAACCGAAAACAAAGTGAATATCAAAAGAAGCATACCATGAGCGGAATGCCTTTTATTCCAAAGGGTATTCATACTATACATTTTCTTTCTGTAATAATGCAGGAATGGTTTTCGCAATAATTTTCAGATCTCTCAAGAATGAATAATTCCTGGCATAGTCATTATCTAACTGAATTCTTTCAGCCTCGGACATTTCCTTGGTTCCTCTTTTTGTTACCTGCCAAAGACCTGTAATACCAGCAGGTGCAAGGAATCTTAGGGTAAACTGATCCACTGTAATCTTTTCAGCTTCATAAAGCGGAAGCGGACGATTACCAACAATAGACATATCACCTTTCAATACATTGAAAAGTTGAGGCAGCTCATCAATACTTGTATTTCTAATAAACTTACCAATCTTTGTAATTCTTGGATCATTACTTATTTTAATAAATGCAGCTGCATCTTTTTCTTTCTTTTCCAAAAGAAATCTCTTTTCACAAATTTCTTTTCCATCGAGAAAAAGCATAGACTGACAAACTCTGTTTCCCCTTTCACACTCTTCACAAAGTTTTGAATGATGAGTCATTTCTTCAACCTCTATTGGAGTTTCATTTTTATTGTCATTTTCAGATTCATTTTTATTTTTATTATATTGATTCAAATGGGCTAGATCCTTTAACTTTTTATCTGCATCGGCCCCCATGGAGCGGAACTTATAAAAATCAAAAATCTTATATCCTGTACCAACCCTTTTTGCAGCATAAAAAACAGGGCCTTTTGATTCCAGCCTGATTAATATTGCAAGTAAAAGAAAGAAAGGACTCAGAAAGATGAGTGCAAGTATAGCAAACACAATATCAAATATCCTCTTTATTAAAGGAAGCTTATATTCAGGATGTCTTACATGCCCTTCTTTAAAAGCACGCTTATAATGAATTTTATTTTCAATCAGATAATTTAATCTTAATGCAAATGGATCTTTCGAAACATCTTGTTCGAAAATTTCTGACACACTATGTTTAAGCATTTCAGAACGGACCTGTCCTGTAATGCTGTCAACAAGAAAAACAAAAGGAACCGGCTCTACATCCGATTGTTTTAAGTGCTGCAACAATAACAGCCCGTTTGGGCTGTGTAATTGTCCTGCAGAAACTATAGCATCAACTTTATTACCTTTAGAATGCCATTCGAAAAACTTAAATCCGTTTTCAAAATGAATAACATCAAACCCATCTGCCATTCGACTTGAAAACGAATGTTGCCGATCTGCCTGATTGTCTATATAAGCCAGCTTCTTCTGTGTAATAAGCTCCATACTGTTTTTTTTACTTATAAATTCTTTTGAAAATATTTTCTACTCTTATTTCAAGTTCTTCAGGATTGAATGGTTTCATCATAAAATCATCAGCGCCACATTTAAGACACTGAATCCTAACACTGCTTGATTCATAGCTTGATAGAATTAGGAGTGGTACCTCTCTGAAAAATCCACTGGACCGGATATGTTTAATAAACTCAAAACCGTCCATCTCGGGCATACGCAAATCACAAATGATCAAATCCGGTATATTTCCCTCATGCATCCACTCAAAGGCGTCTTTTCCGTTTGCTTTTTTTACTACATTATATTTTTTACACAATGTGCAATTAATTATATCTAAAGTTGACTCAACGTCATCAATTGCAAGAATAGTTTTCCCCTTCTCTGCCACAAGTTTTTCAACTTTTGGCAATGCCTTTTCCATTATTTCCATACAAAATAAATATTATCGCCTTCTGCCTCGTATCTAATAATAAATTCTAATTGGATTATTCAGCAACTTTGTGTGCTGCTTACATAATTTCAACTCAACAGCATATTATTTGTTCAGTCCAAATACAGGGGTTGGAGGCTCTGCCAGTATTTTGCAACACTTCCCGCTTTTGCACCCTCAGTCTCAATCGATTAAAACAATCCAATCAAAAAACTAAACATCCAGTCAATTTTATCTTTCACTTTAAAAAACATTTCTATAGATTTAATGACAAATAAAATATTATGGCGCAGGAGAGATTAGCGGAATTGCTAAAGAAAAAAGGTATAGGACCTGAAGGCAGCAAAAGTCTTATAAAAGAGGAGCTGAATGAGCTTCAACATTTATTTAAATCTCCCAATGCAAGCCTTACCACTATCGCTACAATGGTTACGGCTTTGCTTACCCTTGAACCTAATATTCAGGAAAAAGAATGGATAGAAAAGGCAAAAGCTGCCCCTTCAGATTTTCTTCCAGATGAAATAATACCATTTTTTACAGGCAATACTAAGGATGAATTTTATCGGCTTATTCTTAAAGTCATAAAACATGACGACTTATCAAGGGAGGAAGCTGAAAGTGGAATAGAGCAATTATTCAATAGCCAGACACCCGAATATCTTAAAGGAGCTTTCCTTGAATCACAAAGGTTAAAGCGTGAGACATTCATTGAAAACAAAGCTTTCTTTTCAGGACTATGGAAAAAAGTGGAACGGGTAAAAACTGACCTCCCTATAGTGATTGACATTGCAGATAGCTATGATGGCTTTAACCGGACTGCCAGCTTTTCATTGTTTACCGCAGCAGTGCTGGCATCATTAGATTTTCCCTGTATTGTACACTCTATCGATAAAGTTGCCCCTAAGGAAGGCTATACTTCCCATCAGCTTTTAAAGCTGGCAGGTAAAAATCCACTCATCTCTGTTTCCGAAGCTAAACAAGCTTTAGAAAATAAGTCTATAGGATTTTGCTATCTAGACCAACAGGTATTCTTCAAAGATCTTTTCATCCTTAAGAGAATGAGAAAGGAAATGGTTAAACGTCCGTTCCTGGCAACCTTCGAAAAACTTTTACAACCTATCCAAAGCACTCAGGGAAATTATCTTGTGTCCGGATACACACATCCACACTATAAAGAAGAAGTTGTGAAACAGCTTAAGGAGCAGGGGGAATGTAAAATGGCGCTTATCTTTAAGGGACTTGAGGGATCTACTCAATTAACACTTAGCAGAGGTTCTACGGCCATTTTTTATGATGGTAATGGTATCCATGAATCACAGGTTTCCCCCGAAGACTTTGGGCTTCCATTGGTGGAAAGTAAACAGGATAAAAGCATCAGACCGGAAGATGTACTATCGGAAGGATTGGCAGCCCTTGAAGGAAAGAAAAATTATGCAAGGGAAGCTATCATATATCAGGCAGCTGTTATTATCACAAAGTTTAACCTGATACAACAAAACAATTTGGTTTCTGTATTGAAAGAAAAGCTTGATTCGGGGGATGCTTTGAATAGATGGGAAATGCTCAATATTTAAAAAAGAGGCTGTCTAAAAAGTAAATTTCCTAAAAAAATCATTGTATTATATTTAGAAAAACGGCCTTTTACTGGTTATCTATTGCACTAAAAAATAAGAGGCTGCCCTTTTTAGACAGCCTCTTTTTGATCTTAGAATATTTTAGGAAAGACCAATATCTCCTTATTCTTTAACAACTTTTCCCTTTTTAATGATCCCCCTGTCACTTGACAGTTCATAAAAATAAATACCATTAGTAAGGTCTTCCGTATTAATTATTATTGATCCCGTAAACTTTTGCTGAAATACTCTTTTGGATTCCATGCTATATAATACTATTTCTGACTGGCTAAAATGATCTGTTTTGATTTCTATTTTATTATCAAACGGATTTGGAAAAACTGTCACTGCAGAAATATGCTCGCCTGACAATGGATCTATTCCTGCTACTACTGGTACTTCATTAGTATCCACTGGCAAATATTTAACTAATCCATAGGAATTATCAACATATCCATCATATATTTTTGAACGAATATAACTTGAGTCCTCAGAACACCAATCATTATGAGAGAGATCGGCATTATTATAGTGTAGATATTTAAGATTATATGACATATTATCACAAATTTTATTCCCGGTAAAATTAATTATGCCATTAAAAAAGGTTATTACCTCTACCCCTACGGAATTATTTGAGATTTTATTATCTACAAAAATTTTATTGTCACCATTAAATGTTGCGCTTACCCCGACATTGTTATTTTCTATTACACATCCTATGGTAGATCCATATGGTTCTAATGCAATTCCTGTATTTCCATAGAAATAACAGGTATCAATAGTTCTGAATCCCCTTACACCATCAACATTATTAATAAATGAACTATTACTCACTCTGGAATACAGACTCCAATTTAAGGCTGTGCGATTGGATTCAAATTTACAATATTCAAAGATTATCCCCATACCTCCATCCACATTTACCTGAAAATTATTACTAAAGTAACAATGTCTGAAGATATAAGGCCCATGGTAAGCTGTTTCGAGATTAATAAATCTATAAGCATACATCCCTTTACAATACTCCATTAATACCTGCCCTCCATCACCAATCGGTTCTGTTGTTCCAATTACTCTGATCCCGTTCCAGGAATTCATTGCAGGGGTTTCGAGATTTGAAGTAAATATGATACTATCAGAAGCATTTCCAATTGCCCTTAATGTACCTCGTAATTCTATACTAGCTTCTGAATTAAATTTTACTACTACGCCGGGTTCAATTGTAAGCAAAGCGTCTTCAAATACCACCAGCTTCCCGGAAACAATGTAAGGGCTACCGGCAGTAGTCCATTTTGTACTTGTAAAAATACTTCCTGATACATTTGTCTGTGAGTAGCTTAAATTAGAAATCACCAAAAGCAGAAGAAATAATGTAATTTTTTTCATATTATAAATTGAGTTAAAAATGTAAATACAAATTTTCAGAGAATAAAGTATCACGGGGAGTTAAAGCTCCTCAAAACTATGAAGATTGTCATAGTAAATTTTAAGGCTTAATTATCCTCTAAAAGAGTAGACCTTATATTCTAAAAATGTTCCCTTTTTCTTAAGCAATTAGCAAATTAAAAATATCCCTAAAATAATAATGGCCTTAAGTCTGTACACCTAAGGTCATTATTTATGCATTAAGAATTTTAAAAATCAATTCTTCACAAACCTTGAAGTATAAATAACTCCTCCTTCCTTGAGGATCATCATTGAATAAATTCCTGCTTTGAGATTGTTAACATCAACGGTTTCTTCTGTACCAATAAAATTTCCATTTAATACTTCTCTTCCCTCCACATTAAAAACCTTATAGAATGTATTCTGAATACCTTCGCTTGAGATGAAGAGCCTGTCTGTTGCAGGATTGGGAGAAAGGCTAACAGTAGCATTGATTTTATTGGGATAAGTACTCAATACCAAATTCATTGGAGCACCCCATTCCCCATAAGATTTTTTATAGTAGACCAGTTCCCTGCCTACAGGTTCAGAAATGCTAAGGTCTCTTACTGAGTAAAAATACGGACCACCTAAACCTTTCCAGAATTCATATTTATCAAGTCTAAAACTTCCAGATAACGCTATTCCAAAACATGAATCATCATACTGAGTATAATTATTTGTAAAATCCAGCGCCTTGACCATTACTGACGGTGGTTCAACTTGTAAAAATTGATAGTTATATGTTGGAAAAACCCAGGAATCGTATTCAAAATTGTAACCTTTGCCTGGAATTTGACTTATTCCTTTTAGATCTGGATCTAATGAAACTTTCAAAAATATTGTATCCAACTTTACTATCAAGTCTCCTTTAAGCATGAAATTTTCTACGACGAAAATTTTGTATATGAGAGAATCCTCATCTTTATTGAATGATTTATCAAGCACTTTTTGAATTACCTTTTTATTGCTGGTCCCACCATACTCCCGAATATGCAATTCATCTCCAATTTCGAAATCATAAATATCTTTCTCAGTCAAATTGTTAACTCCAATATTTAACTTATCAACCCCAACAATACTGAGTGAAGATGTATCTTTAGGAAAATTAAGTAAATCATATGTCTTCACAAACCCAAACATTTTGCTAATTTTCCATTGCTTTCCATTAAATCCATGAGGTACTATACTATTATCACTTCTTTTCTTAAAATATATTGATATCGTCATCACAGAATCACTCACTTCGACATCCTGAATCTTTATATTCTCTATCTCCTTTTTGACTATAGTAGCTTCAAAATAAGCATCGTCTTTGGAATAAAAAATCCAGGAATCATTTATATCGGCATACTTATGAAAGATAATAGAATCATTTTCCTTGCTTATAAAAACTTCTCTTTGATCTTCCAGCATTAGTATTTCTCTTCCTGACCAGGCAAAAGCTTTATGAGACATGGGGCAATCATTTGGTTCATATGGAGAGTTTCCAAAAATTCTATAATTAGAATATATAGTGTCTTTCCCTTTCAAACTTGAACTTTCAATTTTTAAAGGGATGTACTCTCCAGTATTCCCAACCATCCCTAGACTTTGATATCCTTTGTACTTATAAAATGTAGTCCTGTCGGGATAAACAGTCTTATACTGAGCAAATCCGTGTATAGACAGTAGTAAAAAAATTAATAATAAAAACCCTCTCATAGTTTTATAAAAATTAAATCAAACATAAACGATAACTTCACTTTTTGTATAAGCCCCAACATCTAACTAATTCTTCACAAATCTTGATGTATATATAACTCCACCTTCATTGAGAATCATTAAAGAATAGATTCCTGCTTTGAGACTATTAACATCAACCGTTTCTTCTGTACCAATAAAATTTCCATACAATACTTCCCTTCCCTCCACATTAAAGACCTTATAGGATGTATTCTGAATACCTTCGCTTGAAACAAAGAGCCTGTCTGTTGCAGGATTGGGAGAAAGACTAACAGCAGCACTGATTTTATTGGGATAAGTACTCAATACTAAATCCATTGGAGTGCCCCATTCTCCATGGGATTTTTTGTAATAGACCAGTTCTCTTCCATACTCTCCCAACATTCCTAAAGTTGTTTGTATATAATACGGGCCACCGAGTCCTTGCATATATTCCAATGGTTTTTTATAATATATATAAACTGATAAAATAGGCGCATAACATGAATCTTTATCGCTTGCAAGGTAATAAAGATGTTCATATATAGATTTTGTCATTACTGGAGGTGAAACACTTAAAAGCTGAAAGTTAGATAGAAGTTCATATCTATCTTCCGCATATTTCCTCTCATTTACCTTATTGGATATTTCATTAACCCATGTGAATTCCGGATATAAAGGAACTTTTAAAAATAAGGTATCGAACTTTACAATAACTTCATTCCGAAAAGGTAAGACATTCTCAACAATGGAAATTTCATATATAACAGTATCCCCTGCTGTTGTTATAGATTTTTCAAGAACTTTCTGTATAATTTTCTTTTTATCTTTTTGATATTCAAATTCACGGATATGCAGCTCATCTCCAACTTCAAAATCAAAAAAGTCTTTCTCGGTTAAATTCTTTACGCCTATATCAATTTTATCTATTCCAGATAATATGTGACCTGTAGTATCACGAGGGAACCATAGAAGATCGTATGTTTTTACAAATCCATATTTTTTACTAATCTTCCATTCTTTTCCATTGAAAGGATGACTTAACGAAATATTGTCATTATTTCTCTTCAAAGATATTGATATAGTCAAAACGGAGTCAGTCACCAGATCTTCATATATAGAAAAAGCTTCAACCCTCTTATTGGTGACAGTAGCTACAAAATGATTCTGTTTACCTTTAAAAAAGATCCAGGAGTCATTTATGTCAGCATATTTCTTAAATATAATTGAGTCCCCATCTCGGTTAATAAAAATTTCTCGATGATCTTTAGTCATAATTATCTTCTTACCGGTCCATGCATAACCATTTGTCGGTACACATCCATCTGCATCTTCGAATACCCGGTAATTATCATACAGTGTATCTTCATTAACCACTGAGGTAGATTCAATTCTAATGGGGATAAAAATACTAGTTGGACTCTCCCATTGCCAGCTTGGTATTCCTTGATACTTATAAAAATAAGTGCCATCTGCATGAATAGTTTTAAACTGAGCAAATGAGTTTAAAGAAAAGATTAAACAAATCAGTAGCAATAATTTTCTCATAAATAGTATTAATAAAAAATAAAATGATCTATAGCTCTAGTGCATAAAAAAGCCTTAAGTTATATTCCTTAAGGCCTTATAAACTTGAAATTAATTCTTCACAAACCTTGAAGTATAGACAACTCCTCCTTCTTTCATAATCATTAAAGAATAGATGCCGGTTTTAAGGCTGTTTACATCAATGCTCTCTTCTGTATTGAATAAGTTCCCTGTGAGCATCTCTCTACCTTCGATGTTATATACCTTGTAGATTGTATTCTGAATACCTTCGCTTAAAACTTTAAGTCTGTCTGTTGTTGGGTTTGGTGAGAGACTTATGGCCATGTTTAGCTTATTTGCATAAACTCCTAATACAAGGTTGTATGGAGTTCCCCATTCTTTAGATCCCTTTTTATAATAAACCAATTGCTCTCCTTCTGTGGTAGAAAATGGGAAGTTCTCCTTATAAACTGAATAATATGGTCCTCCTAAACCTTCTATAAACTCCATAAACATAGGTATTCCATCAACTATTTCCTCATAGCATGAATCGTTTTCCGGTGAATAAAAATTTAAACTGGCCAATGTCTTGGACATAAAAGAAGTCCTGCTATCTATATACTGATAATTGTATTTCGCTTCATGACTAAACACTCCTCCATTTCTCCACACTGCTTTACAAGGCAATTCGTTTAAGGATTCATAATCCGATTGAAAAGAAAATTGCCGCGTAACAGTATCTACGCCAGCTGAAAATATTTCCCCTTCCGGAATTCTTTGAGATTCGTTATAGCTGATTTCAACTTTATATGTAACGTTGTCACTATTTAAACTTTTAGACAGAATCCGCTGAACCACCTTTCTTTCCTTAAAATAATAACCCTCTATATAGTCACGGACATGTAAGATATCCCCCACTTCAAAATTATAAACATCTGCTAGTGTTAAATTCTTAACTCCGATATTTTCAACCCCGGCTAGAGTCAGGGTATTTGTATCAAGAGGAAAATTCAATAAATCATATGCTTTAATAAAGCCATAACTTTTACTGACTTTCCATTCCTTTCCATCAAAAGGATGCTCAAGTGAACTGTTATCAGAATTCTTTCTATATGAAATTGAAATAGTCATGACAGAATCGGTAACAGGCGTTCCATCAATACTAAAGGTTTCCGGCTCCTTTTTGGTAACAGTGGCGAAAAAATGATTCTCACTTGTATTAAAAAATATCCATGTATCATTCAAATCTGCGTACTTTCTAAATACTAAAGAGTCATCATTTATATTGATATAAACTTCTCTCTGATCTTCAGTCATCAGAATTTTTTTTCCTGTCCATGCCCATCCTTTATTTGTCAGATAACAAGGATCTCCAGATTCTGTGTTCTCGTTTCGTCTGAAAACACTGTAGTTATGATAAATTGTATCTGCCCCAATGATCTCATTTCGTTCTATTGAGACCGGAATAAAATCTCCCGAAGGTCCATATATTCCTAGCCTGCTTTGATCTGTACTCTGGGCCTTGTACTGGTAAAAACTTTTCTTGTCAGAATGAATTGTCTTAAACTGAGCAAATGAGCTTAGAGAGGAAAATATCAGTAATGCAGGTAAAAATTTTTTCATAGTTTTCTTCATATTAAAAATATCTTAGTTATACATGCTTTTAACTTAATGATCAAAATCTATATAAATAGACGATAAAATGATCCATTCGTTCCCAGCAAAATTTAAATATCCTCATAAAAAATTGCAAAAAAACAGCACAAACAAAAACATATCACTCATTAACAGATACTTGCAATAAAAAACCAAACTTTTGTATTTTCCAAATCAAAAAATTTCTAATATTCTTAAACATTTTAACGATTTTTTCACTTTAGCTTCTCAGTTTTCATAAACCATTTAAACTTATTACTATGGGAAAAGGAGATAAAAAGTCTACAAAAGGAAAGCTCTTTAAAGGGAGTTTTGGAAACTCCAGAAAAAGGAAAGTAGAAAAAGCAGATGTTAAACCTGCTGCAACAGCAGCTCCGGTAGCAGCTTCAAAGAAAAAAACTTCCTGACTGTTTTTCAACCCAATTTTAGAAAAGCACACCACCTCAGTGTGCTTTAACCTCATTCCTTTGATTTTAATACAACCTATTTCACAACATCTTCCATCCTCCCTATATAAATTTTATATAAACTGCTCCAAAGATTATCTATCTTTCTATTTTCCCCGTTAAAGTTTGGACCTGTCTTCGGATTTTACTTTATTACCACAAACAAGTATTAAAATTCTATGAAAAAACTTTCATTCTTACTTTTTTTCATTATTTGTTTCAGCACAACAAAAAAGGCTTACTCTCAAGGCACTAGCCTCAGCCAGCCGATCAATTCACCGCTAGGAGATGAATTAAACCCCAGTGTTAGCGCAGATGGCAAAACCTTACTATTTCTTTCCAACTATGGTGAGGAAAAAGCATATCCGGTAATAAGCTATCTTAAATCCGGTGTATGGACCAGGCCAGATGAAGTAACTGCACTTAATACCCCCTCTACTAAGCTTAACAACAATCTTGGATATAATTTAAGCCCAATGGGGAATGAGATATTCTTTTCAAGCAACAGATATGGCAGTATCGGGAGCAATGATATCTGGTTCGTTGAAAAAACCGCTACGGGATGGTCATCCCCTAAAAACCCTGGAAAACCTTTAAATTCTGCACAAGGAGAAGCCGATCCAAGTTTATCCCCTGATGGCAAGCAACTGTATTATGTAAAATGGACAGATAAAAAATCATCTACAGGATTGCCTTGTGGTAAAATAGTTGTTTCTCAAAGAACAAGTAAAGAAGGTTTCAGAGAGCCTGCAGACCTCCCTTCTCCCGTTAATTCTGGTTGTGAATGTTCTCCAAGAATTCTATCAGACGGAAAAACATTAATATTCAGCTCAGAAAGAACCGGAGGCAAAGGAGGATTTGACTTTTATAAAACGCATCGTAAAGACGATGGCAGCTGGTCTGCTCCCATCCCTCTTGCCTTTATCAATTCTAAAGAAGATGAAATTTATCCAGCCATTCCTGCCAATGCTGAAATGATTTATTATACTGCCATTAACGGCAAATCAAAAGACATCTATAGAGGTAAACTTTCTCAGGAGTTCCAGCCTGACAGAGTATTTATGCTTGCTGGAAAAATAAAAGAAGAAACTGGAAAAACGGTTGCCGGAAAAATTATAGTCACAGAACTTCCTTCCAAAAAACTTATTTCTGTTTTAAATCTGAAACCAGACGAACCATACCTGATCATACTTCCAAAAGGAAAAACATTTGATGTTACAGCTTATGGAGGTACTAAAGGATGGTTCTATAATGGTAGCAGCATTCCACTTGATACACTTACCAAATCTGTTTACAAAGAGCAGGATTTCAAACTGCCCGCAGTAAAACTAAACGCCGCTATTGATCTTTCCGATATTCAGTTTGAGGGAAGTACTCTATCTCCATCCTCAACTATGAATCTTGATAAACTGGTAAAATGGCTTCAGGAAAATCCGACAGCAGCAATTGAAATAGGCACATCTATTTCTGAAGTAAAGTCTGATACAGTTCAAGCACCTGAACTCACTGAAGTAAAAGAGGAAACTGTAACGCAGGACACTACGGCATATATCCGCAAGATTTATCATAATGATGTTACACCGAAACAGGCTGATGCCATAGCAACCTATCTTACCCAAAAAGGAATTGCAAGTGCAAGAATAAAACCAGTGGGATATGGAGACAAGAAAAAAGAAAACAAATCTGAAATTACTATTCTGAAAGAATAAGAATACAAGAACAAAAGATTAAAAGAACTCATTGATTTTTAATTATTCAATGAGTTCTTTTGATTTATAGAATATCTATATCAAGTCATTTTTTCCTTGCAGGAAAAGATCTTTTATAATTATGTTCTATGTATCCTCCTCCAGACAAATCACACTCGATTTTCTGAGAAGACGAATTCCTCTCCATGTCCTCATCACAATCTTTATAAATAATAATACTTTCATTGGGTTTTGCAAAAGTATTTTTATAATTGTGACTTGAACGGTAATGATTTTCGTCTTCAACAGTCCCGTAATACTTCTGTTGTTCAACAGTTTCTTTTTTGGTTGAAGGAGAAAATTGCTGTTTGTAATTTTGATTAGTTTGTGCCATTAAATTTGCTGAAAAGAATATCAACGCTCCTGCCAGCCAACCCTTCATCTCTCTCATTATTCCTTCCCATTTTGAAAAGAACAAAGTAAGATAGGGCTATTGTTTCACAGCAATGGAATTATTAAAGTTCAGATTGAAATATTCGAAGGATACAAAGGAGTTTAAGCTGCACTTTTCCGTACTTATCGTTATAATCCTTTATTGAGCATATTATTTTTTTATTGTATAAACGACTGAAGAACGTTTATTAGTCGAGATTCCTAATTCTATAATGTTCTTTTTGTTGAAAGATCTTTCTTCCAGCATTGGTTCACCTAATATTTCGAAATAAAATTTCTCTTCAAAGACATGTGGCAGAAAACCCGCCATACCTAAGAGAACCATTCTATTTACTTCATTTCGTCCAACTACAAGTTTTTTCTCATCAAGAAAACTAAAAACCTCTCTGATTACTCGAGGATTTAAAGAAAGTGAAACCTCCGTAAAATCAAGGAATATAGTATAGTCAAAATTTTTCATGTACGCTTTAAGGAAAGCATTATGTACCTTCTCAGGAAATGTATCTCCAAATTGTACATAGCTGCCATTGCATAGACATTGAGCAGCAAGACGTCCTTCCTCTGTTTTAGAAAATACGAATATTTCTGATACCACTGGCTTCAACAACCTGATAATAGCTTCAAGCTGTTCAAAGGAGAGTTTTAGGTCATTCCAGAAAACCATTACTAATTCTTTTCTTTCCATAAAGCCTGAGATTAGGAAGTCTATAAACAAATTAATAGTAAAGATAGAAAGAACGAACGAAGAGTTAGGAGCAGGCACGTTGGCTCTCACTCTATCTTCTCGCTGTTTTATTCAACTCGGGCGGTAAATGTTTGATTTTAACATTATAAAAATAAAATTGTTTCTTTGCTTCCCAAGTGATTTTATCCACAAAAATTCAACATTCGCTGAACTATTTTTGCTTCATCAATAATCAAACTAATTGAAAGGTGCATGTTGTTTTGATGATGTAACATGGTTGAATGAGGACGGATATGGATAGATTAACTAGGGAAGATTTCGAAAGACTTGCAGGTATTAAAAGCCAAAACTGTATTTCAATATTTATACCAACCCATCATAAAGGAATGGAGGTAAATGAAGGCCTGGACTGGCTGCAGTTTAAGAACCAACTGACAGAGGTAAGAGACAAACTTCTGAAAAAGAATTATCAGGAAAAATATGTTACAGAACTATTAGCTCCGGGTTTTAATCTTCTGAATGATACCGGCTTTTGGCATCTCCAGGATAAAGGACTGGCGGTATTTATGAATGATGAGAACATCAGGTACTTCCGTTTACCGGTTTCCTTTGAAGCTGAAAATTATGTAGGAAACGCATTTGTACTTGATCCTTTATTTATCTTCTTCAGAGAAGAAGGAAAATTTTATACAATGGCATTAAGTCAGAAAAAAGTGAAATTATTCCGGAATAGCAGATATCACTTTGAGGAGATCCCACTTCCCTCTTCTGTCCCACAAAACATAGATGAAATATTATCCCAATACGAATTTACCAAAAGAACCATGCAGGGTAAAAATGTGGGAGGTGGTACTATTTATCATTCTCATACAGACAGCTTTTACAATGACCAGTATACTCTGGAATTCTTCAGACAGGTCAATATAGGGATCAACGAAGCTTTAAGGGATGAAGAAAAACTTCCTTTAGTGCTTTATGCCGTTGATTCAATGCATTCAGTATATGAGAAGGCCAATTCATATCCAAACCTTTTCAAAGAAGGTGTTAATGGAAACCCTGATCACCTTCTCGATCAAGAGATTTTCGAAAAATCTTTGAATATAATGAGAGCTGAAATGCTCAAACCACTTAAAAAGAAAATTGAAACTTATAATGCCTTTGCAGGCACAGGTAAAACATCTTATGCTATAGATGAAATCGTCAGAGAAGCTCAGGCCGGAAGAGTAGACACCCTCTTTATAGAAAAAAACAATCATTTATGGGGAACCTATGATGAACAATCAAAGGAAACCAAAATGGGTAAAGCTTCAGATAAAGACAGTACTTCATTAACTACTAGAGCTGCCGCATTTACTATTGAGAATGGTGGCTTTGTATATGAGGTAAGTCCGGAAGAAATGCCGGAAGCTGGTCAACCTATGGTTGCTGTCTTCAGATATTGATTCTTTCCAAATGATAGCTGGTCTTTTCGCATAGGAAGAACCAGCTATTTTTTTAATGAATATGCTAAGTATGTACCAGCTAGCAACAGGCAATATTCTATAGATGAAAAGTGTTCTTGAACAAATAAAAGATAAAAATTATCGACATGAAAAATATCTGGAGGATGTACTACTGCGCAGTAGGTATACATGGCAAATAAATATCCGGCAATTGCCAAAATGCCAGACAATAAAGCGATAAAAAAAATTGATCCACTTCCCTTAAAATTATAAATTAATCCGAATGAAATGCACCCAAGCATAATGGTACATGGTCTAAGGGTATAAAAAATTAGCATTTCCCAGCAAAAAACGAAAGTGAGAAATAAGACAATCCAGGAAAAAATGAACTTAATCCGTATATTTTTTTTTATCCTTCCTGAATGAGGATCGGATAAAGATAAAGGAAGAGACATTGGTATATAGTTTGATTAATTATATAATTAATGTAAAACTAAGGCAACAAAATAATTCAGTGATTGCCTGACTATTAAAAAATTATTAAATCAATAAATGATTCAAAATCAAAATTTAGCAGAAGCTCCCAATCTTGCCTGGGTAGAAAAAATATCAAATTTTCTTGATAGTAAATTCAGAATACCTGGAACTAATCTACGATTTGGCTGGGATCCATTGATAGGCCTTATTCCCGGAATAGGCGATTTCGCAGGCTTTGTCATATCGGCAATTCTGATGCTTTATATGACCAGATATGGAGCCAGCAGAAAAGTAGTGATCATCATGAGCCTTAATATCTTGGTAGATGCAATGATTGGTAGTGTGCCATTTGTGGGTACTTTATTTGATTTCAGATTTAAGGCAAATAAAAGAAATATTGAATTACTGAAAGAGCATTATTATGAAGGCAAACATCAGGGAAACGGAAATGGTATTGTATTGACAATTATGAT
>JAEYZG010000049.1 GCA_023428135.1 Bacteroidota bacterium
CCTCACCTCTTAAATGAAGCAGCATACGGTGATTTGAAACCTTCTCCTGCAAGCTGGTTTCGAGGGGCCTTCCCTCATCATTATTATAGCATCAAATACCCTCTATAGATATCTGTTCTTGGCGCACCATCATCTGCGTATCTCACGAATTTAAGACCCCTTTTTGTCAACTCTTTATCCAGTTCATGCAACATGATATTGGACAGTAATGGACTTAGAGGGCTGCCTTGAGGGGTCCCTTCTGTGCGAGGGCTTACTACTCCGCCTTCCATTATTCCGCTCTTTAGGTATTGGCTTATCAGTTTTAATACACGTTTATCCTCTACAGTTGATGATAGCAACGCCATCAGTTTTTGATGGTTTACCCTGTCAAAGAATTTCTCAAGATCCAGTTCGATTATCCAGCTATATCCTGCCTGGATATATTCCTGTGCTTTCTTAACTGCTTGATGGGCATTCTTCCCTGGTCGGAATCCATAATTGTTACTGTGAAATTGTCGATCGTATATTGAACTTAAAATCTGTTGAATACCTTGTTGAAGCATTCTGTCTAAAACGGTGGGAATTCCAAGCATTCTTACTCCTCCTCCTGTTTTGGGGAGTTCTATCTTTCTAACAGGACTGGGTTGATAGCTGCCTTCTAAAATACTTATACATACTTTCTGGTAGTGGGTGTAAATAAAAGGTCGAAGATTATCGAACTGCTGATTATCTACTCCACTGGCTCCTTTATTGCGTTCTACTGCCTTAAGGGCTTTTTCCAGATTTTTTTGTACTTAGTATCTGTTCCAGCATCTATTTTACTCATTTTACACTATCTGGATATCGCATCTTTTCTTCTTATCTGGGCTAAGCTCCTCTTGTATTTTACTTTCGATTTCCGATCTATCCTCATACAAGTAGTTCTCTTAAGTGTTTCGGCTCTACTTTTTTTTTTCGCTTAATAAGTTCTTCGATGTTAATCCGGTTTTAACATTTGGTCCTTCATGATGTCTGTGAGACCTCTCCACTTTTCTTCTTGCTGTGGAACTCGTTGCCTTCACTAATATGACCTCTGCTGACTTCTTACAGTATCCATCAATATTTCTATTGACGGTTGTCACTTTCGGGATGCGCTTCTCCCTTTGTCAACGTATTGTAAGATCTCTCAGGGTAAGTCTAATTTCTTTCCATTCATGTAGCCTCTGTATTTACATTATTGCATTCTGTGTAGTGTAGGACTTTTGTTTCTATTGCAACATCATCCATGCAATACTGCCTCATATACAGTTTCTGTTCGTAGGCTCAAATGTTTGCCGTAAGCTTCCTTCAGATTCACAATCACTTGCGACACCCTTGCTCTTAGCTAATGTTAGGCACTACAACCCACATTCGGGACTTTCACCCTAGAGAAATTTAAACATGCCTGACGCACAATAAAATAAAGCCATGTAAAATGGCTTTGTTAATTCCTTAGGTTGACGGCTATGGTGCAGACACCGGCCGGGGAGTAAAACTTTAGAGGGAGGGTAAATGCTTCTTTGGGCGATTTTGGAATTACTGATAAATTTTATTAACTAGTTATAAGCATTTTAAAGACAATACAGAAAGAAGTAATGACAACATTGGGGAATGTAGAAAAACTTATTTTGACAACGGAAATCAATTACATAGTTGTTGAAAGTTCAATTTTTATGGACAAGAAAACCAAAGATGCTTTTAAGAACTTGTCAAAATACACGAGAGACTTTTTAGAAAATGAACCTCATATAAATTCCTATGGGTTAAACTCATTGAAAAATGAACTTTTGACCTACTGGAACGAAAGCATAAATCTTGACACAGAAAAGTTTTGGACAGAGTTAAAAAGAATCGGGGTTGATTACAAAAGAAAAGAACCTTTAAGATTTGCTCTTGAAAAAAATCGATTCAGACGAGTTGAACAAGGAATGGACGCGAGAAAACATTGGACTGAATTAAGAAATCTTAAAGAAATTCAACAACGATTTACTAAAGCAGAAATTGAACAAATTGAAAGTATCATTTCAAAAGACGAAAAACAAAGATTTGAAATTTTGAAGAAGTGTTTAAGCAAAAAAGAAATTCCACAGTCCCAATATTTAAAATTTGGAGAGTGTATGGCTTACTTAAACAATTGCAAACTTTGGGGCAAGTACTTCACTGAAACAGAAGTCGAAGAACTTTATGACATTTGGAATAACTTTCCAAGCAGATCTTCTCTTTTACAAAGTAAATAACTAATCATCCATAAGCCCTTCCGGGTTAAACAAGGTGTTTATTGTTGCAATCTTTCTGTTCCATTCGTTCTGAAACAGATTTTGTTTTTTAATATGAAAAGTACTTTGAGGATTATTGTCATCATTAGGAGCAGGCAATGGGGCTTCTTCCAGAGGCAGGTAACGTCTGTCATACACTATCCTTGCCACAAGGTAATCTGATAGTGCTGGTGGAATATCCGAACAGGCACTCGCAATAAACGCCGAAATTACTGTACTGTCACTTGTCACGAAATTTACACCATCTTCTACATTGGAAGGTATGGCATTGGACATCGCTTCAACAGAGCTCCGTATAGGCGTGAGCTGGTCGCTGAGTAAAATATTCTGAGGAAGTGTTTTAGGAACTTTAAGCATATGATTGGTAACATTTTCATCTCCATTCATTTGCTTTCTCGCCTCATGATACTCCATCAGCATATCGTGACAATTTTTAAGATAGCCTAGATTTGTCGTTATTAGGTCTATTGCGCCTCTCGGTATGTTATTTTTTATAGTCCCGAAAAAGCTGTTCAGATAACTGAAACTATGCTCCAGTTCAGCAGGATTCTTAGCAAGCATACCTTTTAACATCCGATCGCCCTTTTCTTTTTTAACTTCAGCCATTTGCTGGGGTGAAAATCCTCCTACCCTTCCCGTCTTCCTTAGCTCTTCTTTTTTTGCGATTTCTTCAACATTCTTTTCAAGGCTCTCCAGATTATCAACCCTCCGGAAAGCTTCATTTATGTAGTAGTGTAAATTACCCATGTATTGACTAACCAGACGTTGAGGATATTTCTTCATATTCAAATCGTCCAGACTTTTCTGAAGACCGGGATAATCATTTTTCACCAGATCATCATAAAGGCCCGATACATAAGTATATTTCATCTTGTCTGCAAGACGATAAGCCGTTCCTCCAATCACAGTAAGAGATGACTCATCGTTTTCATCCTCTTTCGAAGCTTTCACTCCTGTAACCCCAGGAAGCTTTTTCGATACCCCAGTCTTGAACATTTTTTCCTGAACCTTAGGATCACGCACAATCTTTTCAATAGGAACTATGCTGTTTGCATCATTAAGTGCTTTTATGACCTTTTCCTCATTGAAGTTGAGCTTTCCAACCAGGTACGATATCACTCCACCCTTCACATCTTCCTGAGCAAAGTTGAAGCGTTGGTTTATATCGTAAATAGCTTCCATTGAAAGTGGATTTACTTTTTTATCCTCTCCCTCCGATTTAAACATATTCTTCAGTTCTCTCACATCAGGTCCCAGGCCATAAACCATAATATCTGCCGTGATCGTTTTTTTATCACTTTCTACACCATATTCTACTGTTACATTTGTAGAACCGACATTCGAACCTATGTATCTGTAGTTCAGAAAAGTAATGCCGTTAGATAGCCTTTCGTTATTTCCCCTTGCTTCCTCATAGGCCCTTTCTGCATAAACATTGTCTGTACCAGGAAGAAAGGCAGGACCAGAATTTCCCACGATCCAGTGAACAGGATTAATACCTCTCCTTATTGCAGTCGTTGCTACGTCAATTGCTGCATTCGGACCAGAGATCACCATACTGTTAAAATTAACTCTCGGTTTCAAAGTCCCGTCAATAATATATCTCTGAAACTCATCCATATTCATAACACGAGGAATTTTCCCCTCAATCATATTCTCCACTCTGGCAATATTGTTACGTTTTTCTTCACTCTTCTCCAAATCATCAGGTAATGCATGCTTTCCTATCCCCATTCCAACAACAACATTCTGGGCATAGACATTTCCTTCTTCTGTTCCGATACAATAATATTTTACCCCTTTGCCTGTCTTCGTTACAGAGGATATTGCACCATTCCTTCTAATAGTAATCTTATTCATGATGGTTTCTAATTCCTCCGAAAAATCTTTACGGGGAGCCAGACCACCTTCTTTATCCATCAACTCACTCCCCTGATATTCCGGATGTATCATATTCATAGGATGGTTGATAACACCTTCTGAACCCCGTTCACTTTCCCAGGGCTGCGTCTTTCCTATCATGATAGTATTTTCCTGATCAATAGAGTGAAAATTATTTACGATATAGTCTGCAACACTGGCGCCAGACCCAAGAATAGCAAGTTTATAAACATCTTCATTTCCCCCATCCCTGTTCTCCATTTCGTTGATACTTAAGCGCACATTATTTTCATAAGCTTCCCACTTCCTATCGTCTTCTTCCTTTTTCGCTTTCGCCTCACTCTCCTCTTCATCTTCATTATCATCCTCTTTCACCGTAAGCAGTTCACGTTGCAGCCTGAAATAAAAGAAAGCAAGTTGTTGCCCGTTATTCACATCAATTTCTCCAAAATCTATATCACTATCAAACATCGCCTCTATCTTGTCCTTCAATTCATCATGATCAAGAACGAGCGCCACATTTCCTTCACTTCCTTCATCCTCGTAATACTCCAACATATGTCTTTCTTCCTGTAGTGCATTAAACAAAGCTTCTACAGCAGCAGCCTTATCTTTCTCCACGGCTTCCAGGCGAACGCGTTCAGATGTTGTAAGATTAAACTTAGCCTGTACCGGTTGACGTGATGAATCTGTTGCTATTTCCTTATGTTCCGCCTTTTCCTGAATTACGGAGGAGTTATTCAACGCAATCTGACCCATTTCGTCAGCTTCCTTTTCCAGGCCTTCGTCGTCATTAATATTAATATCACTTTTTGTCTGTATAGTAGGCTTCACCCGTCCCTGCTTCTGCTGCACCACATGCCATGCCTCGTGGGGTAAATGTTTTTCTTGTCCGGGTGCAACGTGTATATCTGTACCCTGAGCATATGCATGCGCACTTATATCAGCAGGTTTTTGAGAGTTGTAATGTACCTTAACATCATCCATGGAAATACCAGAAAGATTTTCTACGCCATTCTTCAATCCTCCAGGCATTCCGGTTGCATGCTCGTTTGATTGTTTGTCTTTCTTTTGTAAAAGCACACGATCATCTTCCGTTTTTAGTTGCCTTGTCTCTGCTCCAAACAATTCATCTTGTCGCTTCCGCTGTATTGATACCAAAGGGCTTTGTGTTATTCCAGTTATATTCGCTCCAGCCTTCTGCATATGCTTGCTCCCATCTATCATTGCCTGAGTCGTGGCACCTCTCCTGACCTTCTCACTGGAATTGATGATGGATTGAAGTCGTGCACCTTTACCCACTTCCTCGCTCGTATTGGCCGTCTCCTGCAAATCTCTTTGCCGTTGAATGGAAGGAGAACTAAAAGAAGTCAGTTTTTCTCCCGCTTCGGAAAAATGAACATCTTCCGTTTTCTTATTTTCGGTCTTCTGTCTTTGATCGTTTACTTTTTCCATGAGATAAGAGGTAGGTTAGGAATTAACAACTAGGGACTTATCGCAATATACTTAAATATATGAAATACAGTAGACTCGATTAAAAAATACATTTTAAAATTGGTACAGGCTAGTTAAAGATTCATTGTTGATCATTTCTAAATCCGTACTGACAGAGCTGGTTTTGACTAAAAAATAAAACAAAATTGCCAGTTCATTATAAACTCTTTTCGAAGATTCTTTAAAAATTGACTGCTTGTCCATTTGTTAAATGATGCATGCGGACTTTCCTTCCCATTGAATTCAAGTAGTTCCCAGACCAAATGCATGTGATTGGGCATTATTACAAATGCGTAAACTACTATCTTCTTGTTATCTACAAGCCACGTATATCTTCCAGGATTATCAGTTTAAATTTGTCTTCTTTTAAAGGTGTCTCCAATCCTTTATCGTATTTGTCCAGTAATAATCTTCTTTAAGATTCATCCTGGAATTACGAATTGATTAAAAAAAGGGGGACAGGCCACGGAAAAGGTCCTCTAGTAATACGGTTCCACCTATACCTCCTTGTCCAATTTCCTCAATGAATTTGTAGTCTTTAGTTCTAATGAATTTAATTATTTTCCTTCCATTCCTCCTTATAGCTATAACAGATGTTTGCTTTATTTTTTATTTTGTTAGTTTGGCAATGACTACAAAATGTTTTGCTGAGAATATAAATCACCGTCATATCCAACTAAATTTTATTTTATCTTATTTTTACAAACATTTTCGACTAATTCTTTTAACACCTCTATCCTTTCACTCAAATACTCTAAATCTTCTTTAGAGATAGAATAATTCTTCTTATATCGAGCATCAATATAGGCCTTCTTTAGAAGTTTAAAGCGTTCTTCCTTTTCAGGAGTATCATGAGGAAAAACCTTTTTAAATTCCTCATTAATAGCTTCCGCCTGGCTGCCGAGTTCTTCGATGTCGTGTATCTTAGCCTTGTATCCTGTGAAGACTAAAAGCAAAGCAGTATAATACCTTTCAGTAGCTTGATGAAGATGAAAAGCGGCATTCTTTAAACTACCTCTTTCAAAAGCATTTTTAAAATCGAGTAAAAATTCACTAGCACTCTCAAACCACAAATCATATTCTTCCTTCGCTCGTGCTTTTACTTTTTCAGGATCAATAGTTTCTGGTATGGCTAATGGGAAGTTTGCATTTCTTCCATTGTCATAAAGCATTATACCTTCTTTTATAATATCGGTGAAGAAGTAATTTCCATAACCTAATTCACTTTTAAGATAGCCGTAACTATGTTGAATTAAATTAACAGAAACTGAAATCCGCATAGCGGCTGCTAGCTTTTCAGTCTCTCTCCATTTATCTGCTAGTGAAGGAGTAAGTTTAGTTTCAGTAACCACCAAAATATCATAATCACTCTTGTATTCATATATGATTCCATCGTCTGAATACTGGTCTTCTACCCAATTACCACGAGCATAAGAGCCGAAAAGAATCACAAAATCCGGAGTCATTTTTTCGACAATAAGATTGATAAGGAGTTTTAACTCTTCTCTTTTATGTTCAGGCAAATGTTCTGTGCTGGTCTTCAAAGTATTAAAAATCTAATGGTTAAATTTAATAAAAATAATTGAACAAGGTAATGAGAACTTTATCTTCACCCTGGCCCATGTCGCACCATAGCGTCCACTTAACGAGTTCTGTAAAGTGGAACGATCAATAATTTATTAAAGGATGTATTTCCTTTTTCATTCTGAGTTCTGCAAAGGATCTAAGATTTAAACAATCTCAGATCCTTCGCTCCTCAGTATAGCAAAGGTTTGGTTTAACTAGACTTTTCGCAAGATACCATCACATCAATGCACCACACCCACTGAAAAAATTAATTAAACTTAACAGTCCAACTAAGCACCAAACCTTTAGCCCTTATTCTACTACAAGTTTACCTTTTGTATTTCCAATCTGATAGAAATAAATTCCTCTTTCCAGAGCTGTAATATTTACATCTTTATTTTCAACGATATCTTCAGTAATCATCAGTTGACCTAAATTATTAAAGATCCTAAATGTGTGATTTCCTATGCAGTTAATGGTAATGTTATCTTTTGCGGGGTTTGGAAACACTGAAACATTCGTATTAGCGATGATAGGCCTTTCATGTATATTGGTAACCACTTCATGAGAAAACATTTCTGAAATACCAGAGCAGATACCATCGGAAAGATAAACAGCAACATTCGTATCTCCGGGCTTAATTTCATATGACTTTTCAATTGCTCCTTCAATTATTTCGATAGTACTTCCATTTGTTATCTTTACCCATTGATAAGTTAACCCATCTTGTTTTACGGTTAGCAAATCTCCTGCTTTTATCACATCAAAATCCATTGTGCAATAACTAATTCTGGCCCACCCGGAACTTCCTGCTGTGGATGGAGAACCGCTTCCATTTCCGCTACCTCCGCCGGCACCATATAAACCTGCAGGAGTAGCCGGATTCTCATTAACAGACCCATGCCCACAATTTAAATATCCAGCACCTTTACTTCCATTGCCACCAGGAAATCCACCTGATAATCCGCCAGCACCACCTGGATGAGAACATTCCGATGGCACATATTTTTTTGTGTCTCCACCATCCTGGCCGTCCCCATTTCTACCTGCAGCACCACCGCCGCCACCGCCGTAGTAGGTCCAGTATCCTTTGCCACCATTACCACCTTTATAGTTCGCAATATTTCCTCCATACCCTTGTCCACCAGTTCCAACAAGTCCAAAACCATCGGCATCTCTGCTGTAACCTGGAACCGTGCCTGCGGTTGCATATAACAAATCTCCTACAGCAGTTTTAAATACACCAGTACTGTATTCCGGTTTTTCAATCACGATATTAAGCAGCTGCCCATTTGTTAAATTATAAATACCACTTGCATAGCCACCGCCACCGCCACCGGATAAGCCATTTGAAAACCCGTTTCCACCAGCACCTACAACTTCTATAAAAGCCTTATTGGTTATTTTATTCTCATGAACATACTGATCGGATGTTGTAAATATGTGAGCTCCATATTCATAGGTATTTTTTACAATATCATTTATATCAAACTCAACAAAATCTGAAGTAACAGTACATGATCCATTGGATAGCTTTACTGCATATTTCCCAGGCTGCATCACCTGAAAACTTCTTTGGGTTTGCCCCTCGATATTGGTGTAATTAGAATCTACCCATTGGTAGATCAAGTTCTCTTCAGTTGCATGAAGAGTTAAACCAATTTGGGTAACATCTGTCTGGATTAAGCAAGTAGAAATTCTTACATAACCGGAACTTCCTGCTGTGGATGGTGAACCGCTACCATTTCCGCCACCTCCGCCAGCACCATATAAACCTGCAGGAGTAGCCGGATTCTCATTAACAGACCCATGCCCACAATTTAAATATCCTGCGCCTTTACTTCCATTGCCACCGGGAAATCCACCTGATAATCCGCCAGCACCACCTGGATGTGAACATTCCGAGGATACATATTTTTTAGTGTCTCCACCATTTTGACCATCACCTTTTCTTCCGGCAGCACCACCTCCACCACCTCCGTAGTAGGTCCAGTATCCCTTGCCACCATCACCGCCTTTATAGTTTGCAATATTTCCACCTGAGCCCTGGCCACCAGTGCCAACAATTCCGAAACCATCATTATCTCTATTAAAACTTGCATTGCTGCCTCCGGTTGCAACTATAAAGTTCCCAACAGAAGTCTTTTTTATCTTACTAGAATAATCTGAAGTATCTATTGTTATTTCAATAGCCTGCCCTGGTGTAACTTCATAAATCCCACTGGCATAGCCACCACCGCCACCACCTGAAAGGCCATTTGATAACCCCATTCCACCGGCACCCAATGCCTCTGCAAAGATTTTTGTTACTCCCGCAGGAACTATATATGATCCCGATTTAGTAAATATTACATCCTGTGCAAGTGCGTTTAATGTTATTAATAAGAAGCCAGCAATAAATAAAATGTGTTTTTTCATTATAAATTTAAATCTAAAGTGGTATTTGTTGTCCATCAGTATTTTAAATAATAAGTTAATATAGTTTTGTTACTTTAATCAAAGTAAGTTAATCATTCCTTGATTGAAATGATAATAATACTTTACAAAATGAGGTTAGGAATTGAGGATCGTTAAATGAGTTTATTAATACCGCTTGAGGATCAAGTATCCAGTATTAAGCGCCTATGTGATCGTTTTACCTCCCCGTCCGATGCAGATACCGGGAGGTAAAACCTGTCAAATTAAGAGTTAAAATTCCAACTTTAACTAATCCATTTCATGAGTGAATAATTTGCGATACAATCGCAACTCTCGGAAATCCTCGTTGGAAACGAGGACTATAACACTTTAGCAACAAAGTAAAAAATCAATAAACCACCGACAAATGAAACTTCTCCTCCCCATTATTGATTTCAATGGTATAATAACCTGTTTGAATAATTGAGTTATCCTTTAACCGCCCATCCCATTCCAGAGGAATGGATAGTTCCTGAATAACTTGTCCCCATTTATTAAATACCTTTGCCTTGCCTTGTTGAGTGAAATAATATGTATCACTGATGCCGTCATTATTGGGAGAAAAGAAGGCCTCTTTACAGCCTTCTATTGGAAGTGTAATTTTATCGTCTATCAGTTTTATGCATTGGCCACCGGATTTGGCATATAAGCGGTATTCAGGATTATTCAGATTACTAAAATTTCCATCCGCAGAGCTTAATTGTATTTTGGTAGATTTACTTTCAAGTATATAAGACAAATTATTTCTTGGCTGTAAGCCCGGATATACTCTTATAGATCCAGGTTTTACACAGGTAGCTCCTGTGACTTCCTTGGTTATTAGAGAAGGAATAAGACACTCAGAAATAGTTACATTTTTCACCTCAGAAGTAATGGTCAATTCCGGAAAATCAGGATGAGTAAGAATGAAATAATAAGCTCCACTTTGGCTTATGGTTGCATTGGAAAAAGACAATGTATCTGCATTTCCGCTCCAGATGCGGTTGTTGTTATAATACCAGGAGTAATTTACTCCTGCAACCTGATTGGCAATACGAGTTTTCAAATTAATGGTATCGTATTCCAGGTAATTGGAAGATAAAGGATTGGGGAAAGCTTTTTGTGGTGTAATTTTATAGATGTCTCTATATGTCGGAGTATTCAACAAGGGTTTGAGGTCTTCATAACTCAGATAATTATTGAACAATCCTACCCTTTCAAGATTGGGCAGACTGTTCATAGTTGCAAATGATTCAAGCATGTTATCATTGGCAAATATGCTTTTCAATTGCTGGTTTGCACTAAAGTCCGGCAATGTTTTGAGATAATTATAGCCTATGTTTAAAATTTTCAGATTTGATAGATTGCTTATAACAGGTGCCTCATTTAATCCGCAGTAATAAAGATGTATCTCTTCCAACTTTAATAATGCAGGTAGTTTTGGAATAACTTTGATATTGATATTACCTGCCAGATTTAAATAGGTTAAATTCTGATGATTGCTCAGATCAGGAAAAGAAGAAAGATTGTTCTGACTAAGATTCAAATACATTAAAGAACTTGTTACAGGCAGGTTTGGAGTATTAGACAAAGCATTATTACTTGCATCTATTGATTTCAGGTTATTGAAATTACTTAGATCCGGAAGTAGAGTGATTTTATTTTCATTGATAGTGATCTCCTCCAGTTTGGTTAATCCCGATATTTCTTCAAGCGATGAGAGTTGGTTATGAGTAAGACTCAGACGTTTTGTATTGGTAAAATATTGTATTCCGTCGACATTGCTCATTTTATAATTGATACAGATAATATCTCCTGTAAAATTTACAGCTGCATTAATATCTAACTCCTTCTGAATGTTTACTAATGTCGGCTGAAGATCAGTGAGACATTGACTGAACCCATCATCTTTGATATAGTAGGTCTGAGCTAAGCCTGTCAGCGGAACCATCAATATCAACAAACAATAGGCAATATGTTTTTTTATAGAACTCATAATGTAATGGTCACACTTCCTTTTAAAACTTCTCCATCTTCGTACTCAATTACAAATATAAAATATCCTGCTTCCAATCTTTCATATTTATCTATTCCGTTCCAGGTGGCAGCTGTATTGCGCTTTAAATCCATTTGATAAATGGGTGTTCCGGACTTTGTATAGATGGTCAATTTTCCAGCTTTATCAGTCACCGGAATATTCCAGACTTCTCCGAAAGACGGATTGAAATAATCATTGATCGGACAGCTTATTTCGCTTACCAGCGCAGTAAAACGCTGTTGACAGTTTTTGCTATCTGTGATGACCAACTCATAATTTCCGGCTTTAAGTCCTGAATTGCTGTAAACCTCTTTTCCATCTAAATACAGACTCTGAGTATATGGCTTGGCCCCACCTGAAATGTTGATTGCTTCAATTTTACCATTAGTACTGCCAATGCATGAAGGTGTGGTACTAATTTTGGCCTTCATCTGCACAAGGTCGCATGGCTGGCTATTTTCAACTTTGACCATTGTGACAGATCCACTTATATCTTTGGAATCCTCGGATTTGGAAACGTCCGGTGTGACAAATGCATTGTCAATAGGTATTTCAGGCAAAATCGTATCTACTATAACATTATGGCTTTCAGAATGTGGTATGCCGTTATTATTACTTTTTAGAATTTTGCTATTCCCGGAATGAGCATTCGGCAATTCAGGATTTGTTTTCTTTTCTGAATTTGATTTGCCCAAAGCGCTATTCGATAGCACTTCTGGCTCTTTACCAAGGCTTTCTACAGAACGTTTAGAAGCCTTGTCTTCTTTTTTATTATATTGAAGTACACCTATTGTGACTAAAATCAAAATAAGGAGCGCAGCGCCAATTATGCCCTTTTTAATAAACTGATTGTTTTGTCCTAATCTTGCTTCTTCCTGTTTAGCTAAATCTTTGATAGTAAGAAGTCTGTTCTTAAAAATAAGTTTTTGAAGAAAACGCGCATTTTCAACCTTCTCTGCCAGTTCCGGGTCATGTAGCAATGCCGCTTCAAATTCTTGAAGGTCTGAACCTTGCAGATTTCCTTTGACAAAGGCATCGAGATTGTTATATATGTCTTTAGGATAACTCATTAAGCAATCGGCTTTTTATTTCCGGTTTTTGTTCCAATTCAAGATCCAATTTGTCTTTGCATCGTTTCAACTGCATTTTGGCTGCACTTACAGTTGAAAATCCCATTCTTAGGGCTATATCTTCCATCAGCATATTGTAGAATATGTCATAGGATAGCAGCTCTATACATTTTTCGCTTATTCCTGAAAAGATAGATCTGATCAGATTTTCGCCTTTATTAATCTCATCTACCAATTGAAAATCAGGATCAGAAATGGATTCATCAAGCAATTCATCATGGTTTTCAACAGATGTAAATCGTTTGTTTCTCTTTAATTTATTCAACCATCTGTTTTTTGAAAGAGTGAATAAATATCCATGGATGGTGTACTTTTCTTCATCGTACTTTCCACTCATAATCTGCGAATAGAGGTACATGATGGAATCCTGAAATACATCTGAAGCATCATCACCAATTCCACCGTGTGACACTACATATTTTTTTACTTTCGGGAAAATTGTTTTATATAGCAGGGAAATTACCTGTTGATCCTGACCGGTCCTAATCAAATAAGGTATCTCTTTTTCTGTTATTTTCATCTGCAATATTGAAACATCTCAGGCTTTGAAATAGTAACGAAAGTCAGAAAAATAATGTGTAATTTAATTTTTATACTAGTAAATGGCTCGTAGTCTATGGGTTTGGGGGATTTTATTTGTGAAATTTGTAACATGCAAAGCACAGATAGCTCCTTTATATCCTGATATCCCAGCTACTTACTCTTTTAACATGCCTTTGGTTACACCTGCTTATATACCGGTGGAAGGTAAGTATATACTGGGTAGCATTTATAAATTTAAACTAAAAGAATCCAATCTGGCCATTTTTGATGTGAATGCCGCCATAGTCTTTGACGGTAAAAGTCAGAACAAACAATTGATCCGAATAAACTTTTCCAACGAAAAAGAAGGCCCGTATATCAGTACATCCCGGGCATCTGCAAACTATGCCTATAAATTGGCGTTGAGCCATGATCTCCATATGACTGCAGGAATGTCTCTGGGGTTTGTGAACAGGATCTATATGACTCCTTCTTCATCCAATCAGGGTAGTTTTTTTCTTCCTGATGGAAATATTGGATTAACTATCAACTACAAAGAATTGGAGATAGGTGGTTCAGTGATGCAGGCCACCAATTCTAAAGAAACTCCGTTACAGTTGACCCAACAGGCGAAAAGTTTCTATCATATGTATGGTATGTATAAGCATGATGTCAGACCCGACTGGTCAGTTAAAGAATATTTGTTGGTAAGAGTTTTGCCAGAGGTAACCACTCAGCTTATCGGTGGCGTCAGCATTATCTATCAGGATTTGTATGAGGCAGGCTTTGTATATTATCAAAGACGTGGTATCACTTTTCAATTGGTCTATGGCCTTCCAGGTGAAAAATATCCCCTGGCACTCAGTATGGCATATAATTCTTCTTTATTTACTCTAAGTCCACTCTGGGTAGATTCATTTGAACTTGGCTTGAAGGTACGAATCAATAAAAAGGATGGAAGTGTTTTGCCAATTGGGGAATTGTAGTGGTTCTCTTGTTACGTAATCTTAGATCATTTAATCAAAAAATATACAATTCAGATTATTTCTGCTCCTCGGCAGGTGTCAGCCATTGGAATCTTTGTTCATTGTAAACCTTCAATTTTACCCGTTGACAATACTATGGGTTGTTAACAATACCGTAAAATAATATTTTACTTATGAGTAAAAAATGAGTAATATTGTAACATATAGCTTTATAACGATGTTTTGTGAAATGATTTTTTGTCTTTCATCCAAACCTATTTTCAGACTTATTTAAACTTTAATTTATTAAAACATGAAATATTGAATAGCGAGTCTTTTTTAGCTGTTATGTTTTCAAACATTACCTGTTCAATTTTGGGAGCATCCAGACCAATGTCCAGGTTTTTTATCAAAATATTTTATTAACATTCATATAAACCTGTAACTTTTTTACATAATACTATTGTCTAACAAGAAGTAAGTCATCAATTAATACACGAAATATGAAAAAAAATAACTTTTTACTTTGCCTGCTTTTAATGCTTACATTTTTTAATTGCAAAAAAGATCACCCGGTAATTCTTTATCAAGAAGCAACTTTATCATATCAGGGAGATTATTCTTATGATGGTTGCGGTTATTTTTTCACTATAAATAACCATCAATATAAAGCAGATAATGAATCAATTATTGATAATTCCTTTCAAAATATGGGAATAAAAACACAGGTATTAATTCAATACAAAGTATTAAGCTCTCCCATTGGTTATACTTGTGGGCTCAACCCTGATCTTCAAAAGATCGATGGGATTCATTTACTTTCCATAAAGAAAAAATAATCCAATTTCTGGTAAGAGTCGGTGTATTTTCCTCTCTTACCAGATACAATTTACAATTCCTTTTTACTGACCTATCTGGCAGATTAGTGTTTGAAGTTGCAAGTTATTTAGTAACTATCAGATTCTCGCAGGGGATCAGAATGACAGTATAGATGTTTGTGACTTTGATGTCTATACTTGAAGAAATCTTTTGCCGCAATCTATGTTAAACGTTCTTTATTTTTCGTTTATGCTTTTCCTTTATTTGGGTCAAATTCCACAATCCATTCAATACCATATTTGTCTCTGAACATCCCAAAATAAGAACTTCCAAAACTGTCTTCAAGAGGAACTTCAATAGTACCACCTGCTGAAAGTCCATTATATAATTGGTCAGCTTCTTCACGACTATCGGCACTTACAGATATCTTAGATCTGTTTTCGTTTTCATTAACTTTTCCCATAAACTCGGGGACATCATTGCCAATTAAGACGTTTAGGCCAATTGCTAAAGCAATGTGCATTAATTTATTTGCCTCATTTTCTGGCACTGGATATTCGGCGCTTGCTATATCTTTGAATCGTATAATTTTTGTAAACTCTCCGCCAAATACAGATTTATAAAATGTAAATGCTTCTTCTGCATTTCCGTTGAAGTTAATATGGGGATTGATAACTGCCATGATTTGTATTTTTTACTGTTTAAATGTACAGCTTATCAACAAAATGAACAAGGTATGAAAACGACAAAAAAGAGGTTTTCTGCGTCAAGACTTGGCTGCTGTATTTATTTATACTCCTTTACATCATCAATAAGAAGTTTATTGTTCTTAATGACCACTGTAATATCATGCACATAATCAATTTCCCAACGAAGGTCTCGAACCACCATATGGAAAATTTGAGCAGTGTCTCCCAGAGACTTTAAATATGTGCAAGTGGGTATCTCTACATTTCCGTTGTCCATAACTGAAGTAAAGAAACCACCACTGCCAACATACCTGGTATCATACTTTGCTTTCCATTTCTGATGAAAATCTTCTTCTGTCATTTCACTATATTCTAAAGTAATTGCATCCAGCTTATAGTTATAGTAGTCTTCAGTCAATGTTTTCCGTATATGCTCATGAGATACATTTAAATCATCATTGTTTATATAGTCCTTAATAACTTTTGTCAGCCATTTTTTTACATAAACAGTATCCTGGATGATACTGATCTTCATAACACTTTGTTGGTTTGCAGTAATGTTGTTCGTTTCTGCGTGGTTTGCTGAAAATTCAGAAGTGCAGCTAATTAATAATAACACAACTGAAGGAATTAAAAATTTAATCATAAAGTTAGTGGATCTGAAGGGAAAGTATAATCAGTATTGAAAATTCCTCACACTGTAACCTTAACGACTTTCAATGTACTTTTTTAATTTTAATAAATTACTATTATCCGGAGATTGTTCAAGTCCTTTGTTTAAAAGCTCCATAGCCATTTTTTTATCGTTTTTATTCATATAACTATCAGCTGCAGCTCCGAACATATTTGCTATGATAAGATTATCTATCCTTAAATTTTTATTGTTTAACTTCAGAATCTCTTGTGCACTTTTCAGATGCTTCATTCCCTCTGTGCGATCTCCTTTTTCAAAGCTATTAATTGAAACATAACAATAATTATGAAGGTAAACAGAAAGAATCATAGAGTTCTCTTTCAAAAAGGGATATGCCTTGGTATTCTCATCGAGTAGTTTTATTTCTTTAATTCCACCTGTCCCATTAACGAAGCCTCTTAAAAGACTATTTGAAATTAACATCTGAGCATCAGAATGGTCAGCATTCAACAAATACACTTTCCTTGCACAATCTATTGATTGGTCAAAATAGCCGAGATTATAGAAATATTTACCTAGTTCAGCATAATAAAACTGAGTGATTTCACTTTTGAATACAGTATCAGAGATACTTTGCGAGAACACTTCATAAGCTTTTCTTAAAAAAGTGGTATCTTGTTGTTCTACCAGGTATTTATACATCTTCGAACCAAATATTCCTTTGGCTTCTCTGTTAGCCCCTTCCATATTGGCATTGTTGGCATACTCTGCGAGATAATAAAAATGAATATTCTGAGTAAAACTACCATTGTTCAGGATATCGCCTAATAGGCTAACCTTAAGAAATTTATTCTTTTTAGAAGGATAAAGAATATCTGCTTTATAGGTATACAAATATGCTTTTTCATATTCTTTATTATCGATCGATTCAACGGCTTTATTATAGTATTGTATGCCGGCCAGGTTTTGAATAGTGATTGATTCATCCTGCCTATAAAAAAACTCATTGTATGCTTTGTCTATCCCTACTTGATTTACATAATCACGGCTAAGAAACTTTAATGTAACCAGTTGATTCACGTACTCCTTTTTCTCTTCCTTTGTAGGAAGAATATAACCTATATTAGGTAGTGTAGACTCAACTAAAATATTAAGATTATCAGGATATGCTACAAGGTAAACATGAGTTGGTTTTTCCTTTATCTGAAATGGAATGCCGTAATGGGAAAAAACCAGAGCATATAAGGCGGATCCCGAGACACAGTTATAGGTTCCGTTATCAAATATTTCACTCAGTGAGGTGAATTCTTTGTAGTTTTTCAGGAAATCTGCATGAACAGTTTTGAATATTAATTTAACTTTTCTTGCTTGCTGTAAACCGGAAATACCTAAACCATCTAGTTTCTTATACAAAGCTGAAATTTTCTGATTAGCAGCTTTTACAGACATGATATCTTGATTTTGAGAAGATATTAAAAAGATCCCCAATGTATCAACTTTACCAACCGAATATGAATAAAATATATCCTTTTCATATTTAGAATTATAAAGTAGGGAATCAATATTCTGGGAATAACCTTGTAAGAAAATTAGAATAGAAAAAATCGTAATAATCAATCGCATAGAAAAGCATTTAGGCATCTAAATTACTTAATTTTTAAGAAATAAGAAAAGCTTGTTATGGTCAGAATATTACATAAATGACACTATACCTTTTCATTCATTAGATAAAATTTTATTTGACTTTTCGCTTATTGTGCAATAAAGGTCTACGCATAAAGCATTTTCGCATGAATTAGAGAAAAATTAAAGTTTAAAGCTAAAAGCGGAAGGCCAAAAAAATAACTAAGTTTTAATAATAAGTATGTTGGTCGACGGACCGGAATTTTCCTAAAAGTGCTGAATTAAATAATACCAAGTCATTTTTTATATTTATCATTCCTCCTATAGTCCTAGTTTGGTTTGCCTAACATTCCAAGGTGAGTCAGATGGCGCTATCCATGAGGAGAAGAAATTATTATCAATCTATAGTTAAAAGTATATCAATGATCCCCTGTGTCGTTTTATTTGAAAGGTAAAAAAAGATATTCTTTTATCACAGACTACAGAGATATTTTGGTTAGACAGAGATGGAAAGATTCCGTCCTACACACGCACCATAGCCTTCTAATTAACCTTGTTTAGTAAACCACAATCAACTGTTGTGTTCATCCTGACCCTGCGAAGGATCTGATAATTTTAAAATAATTTGATATCTAAACCACCATTCTGCCATATAGCTTAATTCTATTCATTCTGATAGTTCAGGTGCTTCACAAGTTCAGCATGAAAAAGGAAAGATTCTTTAAGTTGACTATGGTGCACACACCGGACTGGGAGAGTAATATAATTTTTACCGATGTATTTTTTAGAAGAATTTAAATAAGTGAATTTATGCAGACTGTAGAATAATTGATTCAAAGCTGTTAATCTTTCATAAGCACACTTATATCTCCATTCCTTTCAAGTCGAGCTGCTTTGATCTTGCTTACATCAGATGTTTTTGCGTTCAGACGGATTGTCTGCATTAAATCATGCTTACTTAAATTACTTTTTCTCACTTCGTCCCATAATATTTCTCCATCCTTAATTAAAAGTCTTTCGTGACCCTTTATCCAATCACCAAATCTATCGGAATAGACAGCAATGAGAGAAAAAATTCTATGCAAAAACATTAAAAATAAACAGGAGGCTAAAATTTCAACAAATTCATCAGAATTTGTAATTGCTCTGCTCAATAAAGAACCAAGAATAATCGCAATGATCATATCAAAAGCTGACATTTTCCCAATAAAACGCTTTTTTCCGAAGCGTACCAAAGCGATTCCTGTAATATATATCACAAAGCTCCTTAACAGGACCTGCAATATCGATAGATGTTCATCATTTCCAAACATGGATTTTAAGGACGAAACTATTTCTTCCATAAATATTACTTACAAAGTTGTTATTATGAAGTACAATTGAAGAAAAACACATATAGAAGAATAATGTTCGTTGCTTTCAAAATTAAGATGGTGTCTTCTCTCCGACCGGTAACAACTTGTTATAAGGAGTCTCCGATAACATACTACCAAAGACTCCCTTAATAGATTATTAATAGAATAAGCGATTACTTAACTACTAATTTTTCAGTAAACACTTTATCTCCCATAATTACTTTCATTAAATAAACCCCAGGCTTTTGATCAGACGCATTCCAGGAAATACTAAGATCTTCTCCCATTTGAACCTCACCTGTAAACAAGTTTGTCAAAAATTTTCCTCTATTATCATATATATCTACCATTGCTTCAACAGATTCAGTAGCTGGTATAGATATATGAAAAATATCAGATGAAGGATTAGGGTAACAAACTGTTCGGATTGCATATTCATTGGAAATTCTAGCTGCGCTGTTGATGACAGAGAAATTGACTGTTAATGGTGTACCAACTGTTCCTGAACCGCTGGCTCCTGCATAAGGTGTAGCTGTAAGGGTATGGCTTCCTAATGTAAAATTTCCTGAATTATAATTCCCGTTATTATCGCCAAACATAGCATAAGGAACAGTACTTTCTACCCGGTTAAAAGTACCGTCCATTTGAAATCGAACACTCCCTATGGTAGCAGGATTAGTATTAGCTCTTACATTTAAATTAAGAGTAGGCAGCATTGTCCGATCAATCATAGTTCCATTCGTGATTGTCATAATATCCGTATCATTATCGGCATTGATAAGTGTGAGACTAACTACCGCTTGGGTGGCCGATGCGATTACATCCACTATAACATTGTCTGAATAAGTCAGATCCGTATTATCCAAAACTGTGAGTCTGAACTGATATGTGCCGGGAACAGTAAAACCTGATAAAGATAAATTAAGTGAATTACTATTACTCATAGTAAAGTTAGTAGCAGGTCCTGAAATGAAGCTCCATTGCACAGATTGAATTGTCCCATCCCGATCATAAGCGTCACCATCCAATACAACAGAATTATTTGGCAATACAATTTCTTTATCATGACCTGCATTTGCATATGGAGGGAAAGAAATCATAACGTGAAATTTCACAGTTCTTGTAAGACCTTTTACTCCAGTCGCATTGGGGCCAGAATAAGGTGTAGCTGAAATAATATGAGTACCTAATGTTAATGGGCCCGGATTAAAATTTCCATTGACATCTCCATATAAGGCATAAGGTGTACTATTTTCTATACTCACCTTTCCATCATATTCGAACCGTACGCTTCCTACTGTTCCAGGTATGGTTGAAGCTACAATATTAAAATTACTGGTCGAATAATGTGATAAATAAAATATATGTCCTTCCTGAAAATTGTTAAAAACAGATTGATCGGTATCGGCGTTTATCAAACTAATGGAACCTATGGCTTGTCCTGATACTGTAACGGAAACTTCATCTATATTCACGGCCCCTTCACTGCTTGTAACAGTTAATCTGAAGATATACGTCCCTGGAAGGATTAATTCAGAAACAGTAGTGCTTAGTGAATTAGGATTTGTAATAACAGGGCTGACAAAGCCTCCGGGGCTTGATTGAATAGACCAGAAAACAGAAGAAATACTTCCTTCCTGTGAAATTGCAGTACCGCTAAGCGTCGTTGTAGCAACAGAGTTTAAGGTCTGATCTGGGCCTGCATTCACTAAGGGAGGAAGAGGTAATTTATCCAGAAAAAACTGAACGGTATCAGATGCTATCAATTTGCCAGAAGCATTGGTGCCAGAATACTGTCTGGCAATTAAAGTATAATGCCCCTTACTGGCATTCCATATATTGTAATTTCCACTATTATCTCCAGCTAAAGCAAAAGGAACTGTATTTTCTGTTATAAAAGCAGAACCATTAAGAAAAAATCGAACACTCTTAGGATTCTTTACAGGATTAAATCGAATATTAATACCTTCACCGGGAATCACTACAATAGTATCACCTTTCCTCAACCATGCTCTGTCTTCATCTGTAACTGCATTTACCACGGTGAAAAATGCTTTGTTAGCAGAAGGGGCAAGAGGATTATATTTTAATAGTTTTAGTTGTAAATTATCAGGTGTTGTAAAGAACAGCACCCCATTTACATTGGTGAGATTATCTGAATCACGGAAAGAAGTACCTGGAAATATATTCTTCACGGGTTTTGTGTTTACTGAAGTCAAATCTGATTGCCATAATTGATTTCTATCTTCTGGAGTCTCCGGTCCTCCTCCAGGATCATGGTTAATATGATCAGTAAAAAGTAAAGTATTGCCAACTATAGTAAAATTCGAACCTGTAGTAAAGCTAACCCTTTCTGTACCAACAATAGTACCATTGCTTCTATATATCGAGCCAGAGACACTTTCAAACAAAGTATTAATAGCAAGTAAATTATTTACTTCACCTATAATATGCGTCTCGTTTTCAGGTCCAAAATCCGTCACCAGCTGAGTACCCTGAGCAGTTCCATTCGTTACATAAAACATATATCTGCTGTATGAATTAACTATAAAATATAATTTCCCCTGATAACTTGTTAAATCGTTCAAATCGTCATAATCTAATTGAAAGGAAGTAACACGTTCTGTACCTGCAGCAGTAGCATTGCTTTTCCAAAGTTCCACATCCTCAGCACCAGGATACTGACTATTTGAAACTCTAAACTGAAAATATAACAACCCATCAACATTAGTAAACTGGTTTAAATTATAGGGAGTCTGGAAACCTTTTACCTTAACTGTTCCGGCAATAGTTCCGTTTGTCTTCCATAACTCCGGCCCAGAGTTACCCATAACCTGGAACATTAATAGCCCGTTCACCACTTCATGGTCATCTGAAATAAACCAAAAATTTTCGAATGAAGGAAAAGAAGGTACCAACTGAGGGTAGGGAGAAAGATTTATTGTTTTTAAAAGTACTGGATTTCCTGTGCTTACTTTATATAAATTAGATGTACCTCCGGATTGTGCACCAAAATAGAATTCATTATTAAGTACACCTAAAGGTTTAATATTATTGTAAGTAGCTATAGCTACTGTACCTCCTGAGGTCCCATTACTTCTCCATAAAGAAACATTGGCACCGTTCTCTGTAGTAAAAAAAAAGGCTTTGTTGATAGCAAAAGGTTTTTGTCTATAACGATCTTGCCCGTAAGGGTGTGTTGAATACACAATACCCTTTCCTCCAAGATCTTTTACAAATACTGTTCCCCCTGCTGCACCATTTGACTTCCATAAGCTATCATTATGAAAGAAGTATAAATAGTCCAAAGCTTCAAAAAAACCATAACTATTGCCCGGAATGTTTTTCACTACAACCGGTTGCGCAGCTGCAATCTGATGCATAACTACAGCTAGCAAACTTATTAATGTTAGTCCAAATTTTTTCATAAGGTTTAATTGGATTTGTTAACTGATTCATTAATAAAAACTGAATTATTCTTATTGAATAACCTTTAATGGTGAAAGAAAATATACTATTTCAAATTCATTTTTATGATGAATAATTGATGCAAAAATGGCCAATTGATATGCATCAACAGAAATGTATTAGTAAAATTCATATAGTTATCCACATCTTTAATGCTTTATGAAGTGAAAGGAGGAATAAGCTGAAGTTGTCAAGTGCCAGATGACATGTTATACAAACCGTTGATCACTAGTTAAGTATTTGTTGGATTTCAAATCTTCTGGCTTATTAAGCCTAATCAGAAGCATAACTATTATATACAACATTTGTTATATAAAAAAAAGTATAATGTTATGAAAAGTATTATCTTAATTCTGCTCGAAGACCGGAACACTTTTGTAAAGCGGGCAATTTATGACAGGGATTTATTAACGCAATTAAGAATTATGTTGATAGTGTATTCGCATTTATATTGGTTAAAAAGTGATTCAAAGATTCATTCTGGCGCAGTCATTTTAACATTATTTTGTTAACCACAGTCAGCTGTGTCATCCTGATCACGTAAAGGAACAGCCTATAATGGAATAGTCTATCCCTTAAGTTGACGTTTATAAACCGTAATTCACAACAATCCGGAAGCTATCGATTTGGAAAGCAATTCCACGATATTCTTTGCATCCATCTTCTTTAGCATATTCTTCCGGTGATTATAAACTGTATGTTCACTAATATTAAGCATACTGCTGATTTCAGTGCTCGATTTCCCTTGTTTTATCAAGTTCAGAATTTCCCTCTCTCTAATGGAAAGAATATTCAGCCCAGAATCTGCAAGATAGTTTTTTGTAAAGATAGGATAGTATACTCCTTCTGCATCTTTCTTAGAAATACCAAGAGTTATACCTCTGTCCTGCTTAATATCACTGATATCTGTAACCGTCATAAGGGCGATACGAGCCTTTTTACATTCATCACCATGAATTACGGATAATTGCTGGAGATAACTGCCGAGGGAGCCGTCTATTCGAAACAGATTATAATTAAATGTTACACGTAAATCTTTGATCTCGTCCAGCGTTGTACATCTATCAAAAAAATCGAACATGATAGGAAAAATATCATTATGAATAATTTGAAGTTGTTCCTCCGGGAAAAGAGAGATTGTTTTCTGAATTCCTTGCTCATAAAAATCATCGCATGAATAACCTAGCATACTTTTCACATTTTCACTCATGTAAATGTAACCTTGAGTTGAAAAATCTAATACACTCACCACCCCATGAAATTCTTTCATCAGCTGAGTAAGCTCTATAATACTTGCCAGATTGCTTTTATTTTCGGAGATCAACATGTGTTCCGGCACATAACAGGTAAATATCCTTACCGCTTCTTTGTAATGCTGTATATAAGTTTTATGGCTTGGTCTGGAGTAAGTCATACAATAATAAAAAGGGTACTAAGATTTTATCTCTAATTCATTTTCAATTGAGTCTCCTGTGACTTAAAACAAGCTAAAGAAAAAATATCTGCAAACCTGTCTAAGCTATGATAAAAAATTAAAAAAGGCAGTCACAATAGACCACCTTACAATATAACCCTAATTTCTCAATATTTAAGATAACCCCTGAGAGACTAATAGATTATTCCCATTTAATATTGTAAGAAATTAATTTTTTATTAATGTTTTTATTATCCAAACAATGTCCTAGAGAGAGTATTTTAAATAGCCTTTCAGAGCTTTATAGTCCTCGTTTGATATAAATCAAATTTGGCTAGTCAAAATAAGATTAACGAGGATTCTCTAGAATAAAGATCGCATCGCTACTTCAAATCTAAAATAAGAGAACCTCCTTCTCCCCCTGCTTCAAAGTTACCATCTCTTCTCATCACCCTACTGGCATACTATCGCAAGACTTGCCAATCAGAAATCTAAAATATATGGTGGTATTTACAATATAACCTTATCTCAGATGAAAATACAACTCAAGTTTAAGCCATCACATCAAGATCTTTATCCAGCCCTATTCTTTCAAGAAACTTATTATTAAAAACCCTCATTGATCCCCCTAAAATAAATTTTCTAATCTTTAGCCATTTATTAATCCTCTCCTCTCCATACATCTTTCTGACCATCTGAGGTGTCATATTGTAGTTAAGCTTTCCCCAGTGCAAAGTAAACGGCACCCCCAGTTCTTCCAGTTTCTGGCAAGTGGATATAAAAAAGGCTCTGGTTATTTTAGAATCCATGCCGTCTAACTCCATCACACAGCTCTTTTCAAATTTTGTAAAACCTAATAATGCTTTTGTGCCTTTTACAAATCTAAAGCCTATGGCTCCACTAAAAGGGTTCTCCTTATTGATTTCGATAATTGCTTCGAGTACTTTGGAAGTATGCGCTGAATCTATACAAAATGCAAAGCTTGCAAGTTTTCCTCTAAATGCTGTATTTCGGAATGTTTCTCCTACTGTGCCCGTGAGCGTATCTGTAACAGCATAGGCGAGCGGAAACAATTTATTGACAAGAGGAGGAATTATATGATCTGCTAAAGGCCCGGCAGCATCAAGTACTTTTTGTATGAGTCCCAACGTATCGTCACCATAAAAAAAGCCATTTTCATCTCTTGGAATTTTAGTATAGTTTTCCCTGTATGGCAATTTATACATCAAACGAAGGTATACGCCTTTCTTATCATTATTATGTTCAAAGCTATGAGGATTTACCACAACGTCGAGATGGTATATCTGAGGCTGATCCGGGCTCTGTGGATAGGGCAACCGTGAAGCAATACCTGAAAAATCTCTTTGATTGATTAGGTTTTTAACGGCATCAGCATAAGGTACATTAGGAATCTTGTGTTGCTCAAGAAGAAAAATAGGTTCGACTTCAAGCAATACACCATGTATAAATCCAAAACTTCCGAAACTCACAACTGCAGCATTAAATGCATCATCATCCCGTATAAGTTCTGCTCCAAGCCATTGAATAAAATTTTCAGAAGCAATAGGATTTGAACTTCTTTCCAGCCACACATGAGAGTCTGGCCCAGTAATGATATGAAGCCCTACTATAGTATCATGTACAGCCCCCAGATTAAAAGCACCTCCGTGAGTGCCTGTAGACGTGGCGCCGGCAACGGTCTGACCATTACTGTTTCCAGAAGCTTTGAGCGAACGTTTCGGGTTACTTTCTTTTTCCAGCTTTTCATTCAGATCAAGTATACTCACTCCACATTGGGTAAAAAAGAGGTTCTCCGGTTTATTTCCCTGATCAAGCCATGCCTCATCAATGAATGATTTTCCCATATTGAATGTAAGCCGCAGTGACTTGGTATCTATTACTCCTCCTTCTGAGACGGCCACATCGGAGAACGACCATCCGCTCCCCATAGCTCTCAGCTGAATGTTATGCTCCAACGCATATTTGATAAGCCATTGAAAATTTGCCGTAGTAGCCCTGTATTTGGCAGTACCATCCGGTGCAGATTCGGGCAAACGTAGTTTAAAACTTGTATGCTCTTTAAAAGTATGGGTAAAGTTCTGATGTATATTTTCCCACTTTCCCAGCTCTAGAGGCTCAATTCCTTCTGGTAGATTCATCTTGGATCAATGTTTTGGTTAAAAAATTAATTCCCCAACTGTTCGGTTGGTATGGATTTAGGATTACAGGTCCATTCGACCTTAAGTGGAACTGCTATGCCAAGTGTTGCTGCTGATATAATTATAAAGCCGATATTGGTCTTTACGGTTACGCTGGTCATTGCCCCGGATTCACATTTGGGATTGATATCTTTAGTCTGCACGAGTCCCCAGGCATAGGTCCAGGCCGTTTTCCTGTTAGCGGGATTGTTAACCATTGTATCACTGTCATACTTTGCCACAATCCTTGTAGTCATGCAGCTTTGTAAAGTCAAAGAGATAGTCAGCAATGTGATCATTGACAAAGACCTTCTGCTGCGATAAGAAAATAAATAATTGCTCATAGGTGAATATTAAATTCTGATAAAAATTCAGGCCTAATATAAAGTACAAAATAAAGAAAATCAAAAAGTTAATCAACGCAATCAGATAAGCGTTTTTTTGGGGATTTTCTTCAGATTGCATCGCTACTCAAATTTTTAAAGAAATTTCCCTAAGCCTCTTGCTGTTGTTCCCACTGTTGCTCATTTTACAGTCCTGAAGGGATTGAATATTTATAGGAGAGAGTTGTAGAGTTGTAGCGCTGATGCCTCACCCCTTCGATTTGCTTAATTAAAAGAAATAAGGTAAATGGGGACAGGTTAAATAGCGATTGCAAAGATAGATCAATCTAAAGAATCACTAAGGTCAAAAATATTTCTTCTAAAATTTCCTCAATAAGGAGATTCACATTAAGTATCTACAGAAGAAATTAAATTTCCTATATAAATAAAAAGACTAATTCTCTTATTTATATAGGAAATATGACTGATAAAATTCTATTGTTCACTAATGTTGTATATTTACTTTTTTTATAACAGTAAGGTCTCCACTTACTATTTTGAGTATATAAACACCTTGTTCTAATCCTTTAGTGTTGATCTTAGTTGCTTTTATTTCACTGACAGCTTCCACACCTTGCATGTTGAATAATATTAACATATCAGGAGTTGTTTTTGTATCTATATAAAGAACATCGGAAACGGGATTCGGATAAACTTTGACTAATGCATTTGTAATATTATCTTGCCCGTCTAATCCAGTGCAGGCATCAACTGTTACATAAACATGATCGGTGGCAGAGCAGTTATGTTCATTCTCTGTCCCTACTACAGTATATTTTTCAGAATTTAATGGAGTAAAAGGGGTTCCGTTGATGACTCCCTTATCCCAACTCAAATTATTTGCCCCAGTTGCAGTTAAGGTTACTTGTTGACCATAACATATAGTCTGGTCTTCTCCAGCTGTCACTTTAGGTAATGGATGAACCGTAAGCACTAGTTTACTTGTTCCAGAACAACCATTTGAATCTGTTCCCCTGACAGTATAAGTTTTGGAAGAAGTTGCAATGAAAGGAACTCCATTAAACACACCGTTATCCCACGTATATGAGTATATTCCTGATGCGTTTAAAGTAACGTATGTTCCTGCACATACTTCCTGATCAGCACCTGCATGAATCACAGGTGGTATGTTTACTGCTACTGTCGTGGCTGTTCCAATCATTTCAGGAGCACTTGTAACTAGTCTGACCTTGTAATTGGCTCCAGGAGTAATTGTGTCAGGAATAACTGTATTTATAATTCCTGTACTGAAATTTGTAACAGTTTTTGATAAACTCACAGGGAAATCAAAGCTTCCATTTCTATCGCTTAATTGAACTTCGACAAAATTGCCAGAGTTGAAGATCGTATTAGTTTTATATTCTATGGCAACAGAACTTCCAACGCAGAACTTCAAAGCTGTGCTGTTTGTAATGGAAACATAAGTTCCATTAATAAGAGTCGTAAATCTTCTTGGAGAAATTGCGTTTACGGTAGCTATGTCCAGGTCATTATCGCCATCAATATCAAAAACCGTCATTGCATTTGGCGATCCTACTATAGAAGTTCTGTTAATATACGGAAATGCCCCTTTCCCATCGTTATTAATGTTAACGATATAGCCTGGTATACCTACAAGTAGATCTACGTCCTTGTCTCCATCGATGTCCGCTAAACTTACATCATGTATAGTGGCATAGATTGGTATATTAAGTTTAGAAAATTGATAATTACCCTGATTAATTAAAATTGAAATTATATCAGATGAGTTTGTGTTGGTTGCTGCAAAATCCATTTTTCCATCCAGATTAAAATCTGCTGGATAAATTTTACGAAATTCAAGATCTGTATTGCTATATTTTAAAAATCTAAAATCAGCGTCACCGTCATTAAGAAAGATTGCAATTCCTGTAGAAGTACCAACTACGAGATCCATATCTCCATCAGAATCAATTTCTACCGCACAAATAGAAAAATTATTTTTTATAGGTAAAACTTTCTCATGAGTAAAATTTCCAGCTCCGTCATTTTTTATAAGGGATATCCCATAGTAGTAACTAACAGATGCAATGTCCAGATCCCCATCGCCATCAAAGTCCGCTATACATAAATCCCATGGAACGTATGATGCCTTGATAGTTGTAGGCAAAGAAAAAGAACCTGAACCATCATTTTTCAACAAAGATAAATGATCTCCGCTAGTATTAGCCGTTACTATATCCAAATCTGAATCTCCATCCAGATCGGCCAGTTTAATAGCTACCGGAAATTCTCCTGTAGCAAAATATGCGTAGGATTCAAATATTCCATCATTATTATATCTTACAACTATTTGGCTGGTAGTATTTTCAATTAAGACCACATCCAAATCTCCATCCTTATCCAGATCGCCATGAGTCATATCAGATATTCCAATATTTGGTATATAAGTAATTTCTTTTGTTTCAAAATTACCAGTAGAAGGGGCTGCTCCTACTTTAAAGTCATATACAAAAGGCTTTACCAAAGGTTTATCTTCAGTGCCTTTTACTTCTTTCTTTATTGTAACAGAAACAGTTTCTCCTGCGAAAAAATTATTAGCAGGATCATAAACTAATGAATCCGTCCCCTGTACTGAAAATACTCCGCTTCCGGAAATCAGGCCGGAAGAATTTCCAAATACTTTTATATTAGTAGAATTGATAGTGGCAGACTCAAGAGGGGCACTATATACGGCTACAATGTTGGCAGCTGTATTTACCCCATATTCATTAGGATAAGGTAACAATGTATCCAGACCAGGACAACCTGAGGTCACAGTGAGGTTTAAACCATTATCAGAGCCAACAAGATTCAAGCTATCACATTTAACTCTTACCCTGAAATCTGTTCCCGTTGAAACACTTGAAGGTATTGTACAAAATATGTAAGGACTTTTGCCTGTACCGATAACGATACTATTGGTAAAATCTCCAGAAGCATCGCTCATTTCCACACTGAAATTACTTCCTTCGGGAATCCCTCTGAAAGTAAACGGTACCTTTATTTTATCTCCCTTACAGAAAGCAGAAGATACCGAACCTGTGGTAATAGAAAGGTCATTTATAAAGCAGGTAATGTATAAAGAGCTCGTATTGACAATATCCATGTCCCCATCAGAGTCAAAATCTGCAACTACCAGACCTATAAGGGAACCACCTAATTCTTCTCCGGAATTGACTACTTCAGGATCAGAAAAATTTCCTTCCCCATCATTTTTACTGATAGAAACCAATCCACCCCAATAGGTAAATATTAAATCCAAATCCTGATCTCCGTCTAAGTCTGCGGAAGTAAGGAGTTCGGTATACTTGGAAGGACGCATGGATTTAGATATGGGAAAGTTTCCGGAACCATCATTAATCCATACAAAAACCGTAGTAGGAGAAGTCGAATAAAAGGCTATATCACTGATATGATCACCATTGAAATCAGAAGCCAGTATTTTACTTAGATTTGAAATTTCTACAGCTAGATCTTTTTTCCCGAAAAAACGACCTGTACCATCATTGAAGAGGATTGAAATTGATTCGTGCGTTCCACGCGGATCCAGATTGACCGTGGAAATATCAATATCACCATCCATATCAAAATCAGCTAGTGCAAAATCCACAGCAAAGGTATTGATCTCCGAAAAGGTAGCTACAAAATTTGTTCCTCCCTGATTAAGGTAGATACTAGTCTTAAACAAAACCGGTTCAATGCACACAATGTCTGGGAGCCTGTCTCCATTGATATCTTCAATCTGAAGGTTTCGTACTTCAGAGGACGTAATAAAGGATTTTTCAAAAGTGAAATGACCGTTACCATCATTCTGAATAATTTGAAGTTTATTCACCTTTAATTGTGAATCATAAATACTTATTACAAGATCACGGTCTCCGTCATTATCAAAATCTGCTGAATTGCATCCACTAAAAAGAAAACCAGAAAGATCCAGTTCTTCTAATTTAGTAAACACACCCTTTCCGTTGTTTTTATAGACAATGATTGCACTGGACGTTTTCGTTACAATATCTGCAACTCCATCATTGTTGAAATCTCCGGCGCATAGTACATATTCTGAAACTACTTCTAATTTGGGTATTACCGGAGTGAAAAGGGCCGGTGAAGGAGCTGCTCTCGTAAGAAAGGAATAAACATAAGGTTTCGACAAACGCTGTCCGGATATTGAACGGGCATTCGTATCGATGGTCACACTAATCTTTTCTCCTGCTGCAAATTCAGTCATAGGAATAAATGAGACAGTGTCCAGATGATGCATGAAACTTCCTCTTGAAGGAAGTGTATAGTTCCCTGCCATATTTCCCTGAATCCCTATAACAGAAGCACTAGCTGTAGATGCTAACATCTCTTGTGAGAATGCTATACTTAAGTTCTCTATGGAAGCACTAATATCTCCCGGTGCAGGGAGCACCGAAGAAATAAAAGGACAACCAGTCTTGATTAAGATCTTCATTCCGTTATCGGTACTGATAACAGAAGGGTTTGAACTAATCACACGGATTTTATAATCAGGGCTGGCGGGAAGCGACGTTGGAACCAATCCTTTAATAATAACTGAAGTAGACCCAGTGTATGTTCCCAATGTAACTGGATTTGAAAAACTTCCATTTGCATCAGACAACTGAAGTGTAAATATATTTCCACTGTTGAAGGTTCCTGATTTTGTAAATGGAACACTAAACGTAGAACCTGCACATATCTCTTTTTCTATTAAGCCTGAAATATTGATTGACGGCCTTGTCCCATCGTTGAGCAAAATGGAAATATAATTAGTATTATTGTTGGTAACCGCAATATCTATATCCCCATCACCATCAATATCCCCGGAAGTTATAGATCTTGAATAAGTATTATTTCCAAGTTTTAAACTGTTACTAAAAGAAAATACTCCTAAGCCATTATTCTTCCAGATCCTGACTGAATCAGACGTAGAACCATTTCCATAGTTTATAATGCCCAAATCCAAATCACCATCTCCATCGAAATCGTTAGAATTAATTGAAGGTGATCCTCCTTCAGGAGATAGAATGTTTGAAATGTCTGAAAAGATTCCATTACCCAGGTTATAAAGGATATTGAAAGTTCGTTGACTAGTAGAAGTATAATAGGTAACTGCCAGGATATCAAGGTGACCATCTCCATTATAATCTTCAATTCCTTGTGGAAGTACAAATTGGATTGATTGATAAACAGTTGGTTCCTGAGCAAAATTTCCTTTCCCATCATTTCTTAAAATAACCAAAGCGGTATTATAGGAGGATACCATGTCCAAATCTCCGTCATTGTCCAGATCTCCGGAATACAAAGTTAAAGGTGGACCTGGTAGATTAACAGATGAGTTTCCAGAAAAATTTCCCAGGCCATCGTTCCATCTGATGTCTATATGGGCCGTCGGGTATGAAGAAGCGATAGCAAAATCAATATCTCCATCTCCATCATAATCACCTGTGGAAGCTTTTACTTTGCTTGTAGAAACATCTATTGCATTGTTTGAGAACCCGCCTAATCCATTATTCATTAAAACATTCACACGTTGACTGGAGCTAAAAACCAATAAATCAGAGGCCCCATCATTATTAAAATCTGCTATTGTCAGATCCTGACCACTTCCTACGTTCTCAATTTCCGGCCCCTTGTAAAATGTACCATCTCCCTTACCGAAAAATATTTTTAATAAATAAGAATTTGGTATCGATACTACTAAATCTAAAATTCCATCCACATTAAAATCAGCCATACGCATCAGGAAAGCACCTGTAAGTTTTTCAACATTGGTTCCTTGAATAAATATTCCGGAAGATGGTGTAGGTGCAACTTTAAATTGGTGTACATATCCCTGACTTATGCTGATGTCATTGATATTTTTAGAAGATGAATCTACGATTACCGTTATTTTCTCTCCTGGCTTATAATTTAATTCCGGATTGAAAACAACTCCAGTTTTTCCGGATACTAAATAATTGCCATGAATTTTTCCTGTATATTCACCAAATACATGCATCTTTGAAGAAATTGCTGAATTCATTGACTGGTTGAATGTAATACCGATATCTGCATCTGAAAGAGCTGATATGCTGTTCATCTCCGGATTCGCGGATACAATTTGAGGCCTGTGAATGACCGTATTTACAATCATTCTGATGCTATTAGAAATTGATATCAAAGAGGTAGGACAAACGACACTGGATGTCATCATGCAAATGATTTCATCTGATGTAAGCAACTCGTTAGAAGCATACTGAAGAGAATTTGTCCCAACATCTTCTCCATTTACTTTCCATTGATAAACCGGTGAATTGCCCGGATTAGTTGGAGAAGCTGTAAAAGTAACCACTGTACCCGAATCTACAGGATTAGCATCCGCAGCTATAATTACAGAAGTAGGAAGCAGCGGATTTGCATTGATTCTGGAAGGATTTGAAAACATACTCACACATCCATTTGCTTCCATAACACTTACCGAATAATCCCCTTCACTTTTTGCATAGATCGTTTGAGTAGTCTTATTATTTGACCAAATATAATGAGAATAACCTGCAGGAGCTGTCAGTAATACACTATCTCCATTGCAAATGGACGTAGATCCGGCTGGTGTTATAGTAGGTTTAGACACACTAAACCGGGCTGTAACTATCGCTGTATCCTGAATCATATAAGAAACGCATCCTGTTTTTGCAGTACGGATGCTATAAACATTACTACCACTATTAATTCCTGAAGCTGGAATAGTAAAAATTAAATTAGCTCCATTACCGCTGGCAGTCGACAGTTCAGTGGTTCCAAGGAATAGATTATAGTTTACACCTGCCTGTGAATTGGCTAACGTCACAGTAGAAGGATTGCCAACACAGGTATTCCCTCCGCTCACCTGAACCGATAAGTCCGGCATTACACATCCTGATATATTTTGATTGATTAGAACACAACCTCTGCTTGCACCATTTAATGTTGTAAAGGAACCTCCTACTACAAGGATTTTTCCATCAGTAAGTTTGTGAATAGTATATCCTTGCGTTCCTATCTGATTGTAAATATTGCTGGTCCATATTCCGGAAGAGGGATTGTAAATTTCAATAGTCTTTGTATAGCCAGCATTAAAAGGATCTCCTAAACCATAGGCCAGTACTTTCCCATTATCCATTAAAACCATGGGGCTGCTAGCTCTATACTCTGACATACTTCCTGTGGCAGTAAATTTATTTAGGGATGGATCAAATATCTCTGCAGAATTTTGATCTGAAAAACTGGAGGAACCAGCAATCAATACACGTCCATCTGGCAACAAAACCGTACTATGGAATACACGATCTCCTAACAGATTACTAAGAAGTGACCATGTTCCTGAAGCAGGATCATACAGTTGTGCACTGTTGTTAAGAGTAACAAGTACCTTTCCATCCTGAAGCATAATTAGATCCATCCCACCTCCAACAAAAGCCACATTGCTTCCGGTATATTCCCATTTATTAATAGAAGGATCATACAATTCGCATTTACCCTCTCTGTCTCCAACTACCAGTACCTTTCCTGTCTTTAAAAGAACCGCCTTATGATTCTCACGTGACACCTTCATACTATCTGTATAGGTCCAGGTACCTGTAGCCACATTATAAATCTCGCAGGAAGAGGTAGAATAAGTTTCACTACCATCCCAATGCATTGTTCCTCCTATAGCTAATATATTTCCGTTAGGAAGAATTACAGAAGAAAAGTTTGTCCTTTTTTTATTCATACTACCTGTATAAGACCATGTTCCATTAATAGGCTCGTACAACTCTGCGGAATTATGTACCATTGCTGGAATCAAATAACCATGATCCCCTCCAAATACTAATACTTTTCTATTATGAAGTAATTGAGACTGATGGTTCCAACGTGCAATATTTAATGAACCAGTGGGTGAATAAGTTTGCGAATACGCAAAAACTGAAATTAGATAGGTTAAAAAAACAATACTTTTTTTCATTATAGCAATTAAGAAGACGATAATATTTTACAAAGATACTCGAATTACCTGCAGGAAAGGTAAGTTTGTAATAGATAAATTCTTATATAGCTTTCGACATTGAAAAGTGATTTAAACCAAACTATTGATTGCTCATAGAAAAAAAAAAAAAAAAATTGGCAATCATAAACTTACACCCTTTAACATACTTATGAATCGATCTTCATTATCATAAATTGTAATATTTAATATCCTGCTTTTTTATGAAAAAACACTGAAGTATAACACCTTTACCTGTAACCCACTTTAAATATACCTCATAATGGCTAGAATAGCGATTGCATCGCTACTTCAATTTTTTTAAAAGAAAGTTGCCTATATCTCTTGCTGTTGATCAAACAATTGCACCTCTCCTCCTGCCAATATCTGCTTCCGACGGAATCTTTGATAATGATATGATATGCTCTGCTGACTAAATATTCATAAAATACTCTTTTTATTCAGATCTACCATAAAACAAAAAGCCCCGAAATATCGAGGCTTCGTATTTTTATTAAAAATACAACCTTCCATTTCAATTATTTGTTAATGAAAGTTAATATATAATCATTAGCGTTTTGATATTAGTCAAAGATATTCAGTTGATTATAGTTTTGTTCATTGAAATATTGTAATTGAGTTTGCTGAAAGAGCTGATTTATGGGCATTTTCTCAAAAATGGAAATGCTTAAAATCTGTAGAATTTCGTAAAGCGATTGTTTTAGCATAAATTTCTTTTTTGCGATGGCAACCAAAACATAAACAGATACCGCAATCCATACTTGAGTCTTTACGGCATTTTCTGAATGTCCCCAAAAAGATTTTATTTTCAAATGTTGTTTGATCCATTTAAAGAAGAGTTCTATTTTCCATCTATGCTTGTAAAGCTGCGCAATTTCAAAGGCTTTTAGATGAAAATTATTGGAAAGGAAAATTAATATTTTTCCAGATTCTTGATCATAAAATTTTATCCTACGCATCTTTTGCGGGTAATCTTTTGATGCATAATATCCATTGAGCATAATAGTTTGATCACATAGCACACCTTTTGTTTTATCTACTGGATGTGAATACAACCTTCGATAGTCCATATTATCTTTTGCTCTTGTAACATAGAATGCATCTGACAAACAAATCTTGTAAAGCCTTTTGTAATCTACATATCCTCGATCCATAATATAAAAGCTATTAGCTTCAAATGGAATAAGATCCAATACATTTACATCGTGGACAGAAGCTGTAGAAAAAAGAATGAACTCAGGAATAGATGTTTTTAAATCCAGTTGAGTATGCAGTTTGATACCACTTTTTGTAGATCGAAAAGTAGCCCAATAAAAGGTAGATAAACACAAATCAATGGTCGTAGAATCTATAGCAAATACGTTGTTTTTAAGCGGTACATCCAATTCAGTATCTCCTAAATATAAATGTTTGGCTTGTTTTATTAATATCATAGCCAAACCTTCATAAATTTTATAGGAGCGATTTTCATTCGCTTTAGAAAGTGTACTTTTAGCAACAACATCTCCAATACCTAAGTGATACATTTTATCGGCATTTGCCCTTAAACACATCATCGTATCACTTAAACTTTCACGATGAGTAAGCTGACCAAATGCCATGCAAAGAAATTGTTTCCAACAACTAAAATCTTTAACCTTATAATCACCATCATAGCGTTTTACAAGGGTCTGAAACTGTTTATGAGAAACAATCTCTATAATTTGTGAGAAAATATATCTACCTCGATTCATGATTATTGACAATCAGCGAATTGTAAAATTCGTAATTTTCAAAAATTCAAATCGTTTCCAACTTAAAATCTTCTATAACTCAATAATGACAATACTTTCAAAGAACTTTTATTTTGAACATCAAAACGCTAATGATATATAATCTATTTTTTAACAACTTTCATTATTTCCTCCTGACCTTCCACATACACAAAATAAATCCCGTCTGGCAAATGTGATAGGTTAACAGATCCGGAAATGTGTTTTTCCTGATGTATAATAGTGCCTAATGTATTTGTTATGGTAACAGATTTTCCATCACAATTTTTCAGTTGTAAATTATCATAAAAAGGATTGGGGGAAGCTGTCATTTTTGTTTCAGGTTTCTCAACTATCGAGGTAACAACTTCTGTCAGGAATGGAGGACTATACTTCCATAATCTGGGAGTCTGGTCTGTACTAAAAACTCCGGCATTTAAATATCCAGTAACAAAGTATAATACTCCATTTACGTTAGTTAGATTATAAGTCCCAATATAACTATCTGTCGGGTCCGCAGTCAATTTATTCACCTGGTACGGAACGGTATCGTTTATATCCATTTGAAAAAGGCCATAGTCACTTGTAAAATCACTATAATCATCTTCATCTGTCTGGCCAATGTAAAATAAAGTAGAGCCAATACTTTCAATTCCTCTGTACTCTGAATAATAAGCTTCAATGAATAAGAAATGAAAAGTATTTTCCGGAGTACCATCTGTTTGCCAGAAATACATTCCGGATTGACTCTCTATGATCAGAACTGCCTTATCGCCAACTTCTTTAAATTTCACGTAATGTGGATCAAGTCCAATAGGTTCTGTCAACTGTATAGTACCATCAACTGTTCCATCCGTAATAAAGACAGGGTAATTCAGTGCCATATAATTATCCACTACAAATAACATCTTACCTTTGTAATATTCTATAAGGCTAAATTGATAACCATGCTCAATTCTTTGTATTAAAGTAGTATCCCCTACAGATCCCTTGGTTGTATATATATTAAGGACGTCCTCTCCTGTAGCATATTCATGAAAACCAGTTGCAAAAAGCAGTTTATCTTCAAGCACTCCCAGTATCTTCACAAATGTAAAATTGTTTTCCCTCACTCCGTCTTCATTATCGGCAAAATCATCATCTATCAGAAATACTTCTGGCGTAGCTCCCGGACCACTGGTACGAAGCAAAGAATCACCAGAAATATAATAAGTGTATCCATTTAGTGTGTTTTGTGGACTTTCCTGAGGAGAGGGAAAATCATCACCATTGGGTTGAAGAACAGTTCCGACAGCTGTGCCATCTGATATATAATATTTAGATGAAGGACCTTGAGTAACAATATAGATTTTCTCATTATCTGTTTGAATTGAAATAATTAGTTTATTCAGATCGATTATCATTTGAGTATTTGCCGGGTTACCGTTAGAATGCCACAATTGATCTTTTATAGCAAAGTAAAGATCTTCGCCTTCTCTAAATGGAGTAAAATGATTTGGACGGTCTGGCAATTCAGAGACCAGTTGTGGTTGAGCCATCAGCAGACCACTTAGTAAAAAAAAGGCGACGAAAAGTAAATTTTTCTTCATGAGTACAGTAAAATATAAGATTAAACATAGTCTCCCAACCCAAAAAAAAATAAAATGTTTAGGAGGTGATATTAGTTCTCCCCTGCAGGTGCTTGTACTGCACGAAATCTTTGATATTAGCTTCCCTCAATTTTAATCTAAACAACGATTTTCTTCAGACTCTCTACTCATGAGTATTCTTTCAAAAGTTTCAGAACCATTGATGTATTGAGCAAACGTGAAGCTGCATTTTTAACTAAATCAGCAAGGTTAGCATTGGCAACTAATCATCTAAAAACAATAGTGGACTATTTCCTTTACATAAGGAAGACTTAATAAATTAACAGAGGTATCTTCATTACTATATTTATTATAGTTGCTAACCTCTGAATAGCCAAAGTTGCCTCATATTGATTTTGGCAAAATAATAGGGCAGCTGAATCTCCTTTAAAATTTTCGATTAAATATGGATCAGTACCTTAAAAATAACATTCATTGGATACCAACATTAATGATTGAACAGTTAATAATACATCCACATATGCAGAAATGCCAGCATTCTAACGCAACTATATCCACTACCTGTTAATTATTTTGCCAGGTTAAGAATTCTAAATGCCCCTCTGGCAACAATTATAAAAACTGCAGTCCCAATGATTAAATCCGGATATTTTGAATTCAGGATATAAACCAAAAAACCAGCAGCTATTACACCTAAGTTGATTACTATATCATTAGAAGTAAAAATCATGCTTGCCTGCATATGTGCTTCTTTGTCATTTGATTTTTGAAGTAAGTAAAGGCAAATCACATTCGCTAGCAGTGCCAAAACAGATATGATAATCATTGTGCCAAAATCCGGAACTTGTTCATATCCAAAAAATCTTCTCACCACTTCTGCAAATCCGAATAAAGCCAATACCAACTGAAAGTATCCACTTATTTTCGCTACATTTTTCTTTTTAGATACAGCACTGCCAACAGCATATAAACTAAGCCCATAAACCAAGGCGTCTGCGAGCATATCCAAACTATCAGATACAAGGCCCATTGAGCGGGATAAAAAGCCTGAAATGATTTCAACTAAAAAGAAAATAAAATTAATTAATAGAACGGTCCATAATAATTTAGATTGCTCCTTTGAAGAATCTACAAAAGAAACACTTTCAACGCTTTCACTTTTGAGAAGGGAGGAGTTAAAATTCAGGTCATCAATTGATTTTTCTATCCCACGAAGGTTTCCAACATGATATACAGTTAATTTTCTATTTGGTATATCAAAATCCAAAGATTTAATTTCCTGTATATTATCCAGTTTCATTCGGATCATGCTTTCTTCTGAAGGACAGTCCATTTTACGAACAAGAAATTCTGACTTTTCCATTTTGCTATAATAATACCCAAATATAGAGACTAACGATCTTATATCACAGGTAATCTGGTTTCCCCTCCTGCACTGACGGATGTTCATCTTCCTCAGCTATACATATATTTGATTTTGCGTAAAAACAGCGTTAGCCTGTCCTCTTCAGTAGCCAGCTGATCGATATTAAGTGTTGCCCATAGTTGGTTTATAGGATAGTAATGTATAGTGGGAGACAGTGACTGGAGCCTTACTTTGTCTGAACCGGGATGCTAAAGGATTAACGGATAGACAGGATTATCTTTGATTCAAGCAACAATTTGTGAGGTTGATGGATGTCTTATCTTTATAACTCTATCCAGTATTTAAACTAAAAACTGTAAACCTATTTTAGGACGAGGCAGACGTGGCAATCCTGTCAATTCAATAATCCTATAAATCCTGATTCAGACAATTTTTCTCGTTCCCTCGCACTAAGCTGTCGGACAGGTGTTTTTATCTTTTTATCTCAAAATAAAAATAGCCAGCTTAAAAAAACTGGCTATTCTTAAATCTTTTCTCAGATGCTCACATTATATACGCGAATGACCTTTATTAAGGACATGCTCCTGTCTTTCCATAAATTCCTTAGCATCCAGCTCTACTAGTTTATCAATTTTATTTGATGACTTGTACATAACCATTATAGGGCTCTTTGTAGATCTGACTGTTCAGGTTAATGACGTAGAAGTAGGTTCCGTCCGGCAATACTTCCCCGTTTCTGTAATTTGTTCCATCCCAATTCTTCAGATAACCTGTACTCTTCCAAACCAGAGTTCCCCAGCGGTTGTAAATTAAAAACTCTGCATTCGGGAAACTTTCTATATTCCCTATCACCCAGGTATCATTGTGGCCATCCCCGTTTACAGTAATCGCATTTGGTATCCTGATCGGTCTTTCAACATATACTGTTACCGAATCCTTACTCTTACACATATTCGTTGCATCCGCTACCGTTAAGGTGTATACGATTGTCCGATCCGCAATAAATGTCGGGTTGCTCGCGGTCGTATCGCTCAGGCCTGTCGCCGGTGACCAGGTATACAAAGCTCCCCCTGCTCCATTCAATCGGCCTGTTTCACCATCCTTAATATAGATATCTGATCCGGCATCCGCTACAGGAGTCTGAATCACAGTTAGTGTTCTTCCTGTTGAAGTCTGACTACACGTTCCATTGTCTTCAATAACTGTATACAAACCGCTCTGAGTAGCTGTGTAATTTGGACTGGTAGCTCCTGCAATCACAACCCCATCACGCAGCCACTGGTAAGTAGCTCCCAGAGTTACAGGAACAGTATACGTTACCTTGTCAGGAGAACAAACCGTGTGATCTCCTTCATTGATCACAGGATTAGGAATCGGTTTGATATCCATAGTAATTTTAGAAGATTCCACATAGCTTGAACCTATCACACAGGCCAGGTTAGAAGTCATTCCTACCCAAACCTGATCTCCTGTCACCAAAGTGGAACTGCTGAATGTCGTTCCGGTTGCCACAGGAACCGTCGAGTTATTCACATACCAATTATAAATCGGTGAAGAGCCTGTACCACTTGACGACTTAACACTGAACGTACTTAATAGACCTTCGCAGTTAGGATTCGCTTCAATCGATACAGCTGCAGCCTCAGCATCTACAATATTTAAGGTGACGATATTGGAAGTTGCATCTCCTGCATTACATGTATTAGAGGTCGATACGACAACTTTTACTGTTTTGCCATGATCTCCACTAACAGGATTGTAAGAATACGTCTGCGCTGTGCTTACAGGTGTGATGCCTGAACCCAGGTACCACTCGTAGCTTAATGTTCCTGTACCTGTTGTATTGGCAGTAGCATTGAATGTAAATGCTGCTGAACCGGAACATACCTGGCCCGGATCATTTATACTTGCCGTTACTACTTCCGGAGTAGTTACAGTTACCGTTATCACATTGCTGATGACCGAACCGCAATTACCAGAGGTTTCTACCCTCCTGAATTGTGTTGTAGAGGTCAGGACTCCTGGAGTGTAAGCAGCACCAGTTGCACCACTGATATCCGTCATAGTCGGATGTGCTGCGTCTGTATATTGCCACTGATAGGTGTAAGTTCCTGTTCCACCTGTAGGGATGGTTACACTGGTAAACGGGTCAGGAGCGTCTCCTGAACAAATTGTCTGAATACCTCCGATGGCTCCTTCAGTAAGAACAGGGTTCACTGTGATCTTAACAGGAGTGGTAAAAGCTTTATTACACGGTGCAGGAGCAGCTGCATCATCCACTCTCCGTCGGTAATAGGTAGTGGCAGTTAATGTTGCTGTCGGGGTAAAATCTTTGCCACCATTACTTGGTGTACCTATTGCAGGAACCCAGCTTGCCTCCACTGTAGGAGTTTGTGATTGTTGCCAGCTATACACCGCAGTGACGGCATCCGAAGCTGCTGTTTCTTCCAGCTTAGCTGCAGATGTATTATAGCAAATTGTTTGATCATCACTGAGTTTACCTGGTTTTATTCCCGGATTTACTGTAATCGTAATTGCATTCGATGCCACAGGTGTAGCACTTGCACATTCTTCATTACTTACAAGTTCAACTTTTACCGTATTGCCAGGACTTGATGTGGAAACGGTCAGGTCACTGGTCGTAAAGGTATTGGAGGAAGTTGCAGCTCCTTGTTTCGTTGTGCCGATATACCATTGGTATTGTGGTGATGGTCCTCCATCTGTCGGAGTTGCTGTAAAGTTTACTGCATTTCCTTCACAAACATCCAGAACATCTGCTGTGATACTCACTGAAGGCACTGGTATAGATTTGATGGTAACACTTACTGGTATTGATACATCTGATAATGGACTTGCACACAACTCTGAACTGGTCATGGTTACTGTGATCGAATTACCCGGGAGAAGACTGCTTGTTGTATAGGTTGCTCCTGTGCCTCCTACTGTTGTAGTACCGTTTTTCCATTCGTAAACCGGAATAGAACCTCCGTTGGTTGCTACTGCTGTGAAGGTTACGCTCTCATTCGGACATATACTTGACTTATCCGCTGTTACCACTACTTCCGGTATTACCGTCGGCTTTACCGTCATGATAATTTCTGTTGAGGTTGCATCTGATGGGCTTGCGCAATCAGAATTGCTCACCATTTTAACAAAAACTCTGTCTCCGTCTGCTAATGTATTGATGGTAAACTTTTCCGAATCTACTGCTGAGCTCGCAGGTCCCTGACTTGCAGGAGTCAAATCTGTTGCTTTCTGTACAAACCATTCATAAGTCGGGTTGGAACCACCATTGCCAGGAGCTGCTGTAAATGTTACGCTGGTATTTTCACAGATGGTAGTGCCCGGATCAGCTGTTACTGTTACTGCAGGAGCAACCTGAGTTGTGACTGTCATCACAATTGCATCTGAGACAGCAGGATTAGGTTTTGCACAGATTAAGGAGCTTGTCATTTCCACATAATAGCTGTCACCATCACTTATAGCTCCTGCTCCGGAGGCCGGTGTTGTATAGGTAGCTCCTGTAGCTAATGGAATCGCGGCACCGGAGCCAACTGCCCCCTTATACCATTGATAAGTTGGAGTACCTCCATTTGTTTCTACAGCTGTAAACGTAACAGCAGCATTAGCACAAGTGGTGGTTGAAGGAGTCGAAATCACAACAGAAGCCACAACTGTAGGAGTAACTGTAATTTCGACGCTTTCCGTAGGCACACCCAGGCAATAACCGGATGAATCTATCCTTCTGTAATAAGTGGTACTGGTCAATGCTCCAGGTGCATAACCCGATGCCGTTGTGCTATACGCATTTATATCTGTCCACGGGCCTGTAGTGCCGTTTGTTGTAGAACTCTGCCACTTGTAATACTTATCAGCCACTCCCCCTGTACTTGCTGTACCGGTAAGTGGGTCCGGAGTTTCTCCCGAACAAATAGACTGATCAGAAGAAATGGTACCTGCTACTGTAGTCGGTGTTACTGTAATCGCAATGCTTTTGGTTGGCACGGCCGGGCAGTATCCTGAAGAATCTATTCTTCTGTAATAGGTAGTGCTGGTCAATACTCCGGGAGCATAATCTATTGCCGTTGTGCTATATGGTTCTATATCTGTCCAGGGACCGGCATTCGTAGCCGAACTCTGCCATTTGTAATTCTTTTCTGTATCTCCTCCTGTGCTGGCTGTGCCAGTGAGCACTTCCGGAGTTGAACCTGAACAAAGATTCTGAGCTGAAGAAATCGTACCTGCTACCGTAGGAGCAGTAATTCTGATCACCAATTTAGCTGACTCTTTATAACAAGTTGCAATTCCATCGTTTCCATCTTCTACACGTAGTACGTATGTACCAGTATCAGCCATAGTTGTGGCAGATACTGTATAGGGTGCATAAGTATTGCTTGCTGTTGTTACAGCCACGCCATTTTTATACCAGGTATAGTAGTAGTTTGGATTTGCAGGAGTAGCTGCACCAGATATACTTAGAGGTGCACCTAAACAAATATCCGCCGTAGAAACAGATGTAGTAACTGTTGTTGGTGGAATACAGCCGTTAATTGCACCGCAGTTTACCACATACTGAGATTGGATATTGGTTACACCATAAACAGTAGCATAACCAATGTTTGTGATAAAATCTGCGCAGGTATTTACTGTTGCATCGAAAGTACGCTCAATAACAGCATTGGCCAAAATTGGCCCAGGAATTGTTGGCCAGGTAATTGTAGAACCTGTCAAATCTCCATTATCTGATATATTTGTAATATTATTTAATTCTGCAGGTACAGGGTCGCTGATTATTAAATCAAATGCTGAATCAAAATGAGCGGTATAAGCTGAAAGGGCCTGCTGTGAACCTTTTGCGAAAATTCCTGCATAACCGGCTCCCAGTTCCGTTATTCCTGTTATTACTTTAAGAGGAGCCCCGGTAAAGTCATTAATCCAGATATATAATTTATCATCCTGCAACTCAGTTCTAACCTTTACAGAACTAAAGCTCCCCGGAAATGTCAAACCTGTAAACGCAGCTATAGGTGTATTACTGCCATTTTGATAAAGCCTGATTTCAATAAAATTATTGCCATTAATATTAGGAGCAATCTCAAGTCGTAAACCTTTAAAATCCGCTAAGCCAGGTGTACCTGACTGGTAACGGTATAGAAAAGAGAATGAACTGGAATTGGTTGGTGCAATAGTAGATTCAACCCAACCATTTACTCCATGTGCTTTTTTAGGTCCAAAGGCATAACCATTGGCGCCGGGAGTATTGTTACCTCCGTTTTGATCCAATGAAATAACTGTCCCGTTTAACTTAGGCATGGTAACGCCTGTCCCTAATGTCTGCCAGTCAGTAAGCTGTGTGCCTGCTCCTGCCCATGAGGCTGTTGATCCGTCTTTGTTTGTAAAGGTTAGTGTATAATTGATAACATCGCCGACAACTACTGAAGTTGTATTGGCTGTTTTCACCAAAGAAGTCTCTTTAGGTGGTGTCGGTGGTACAGGATTACAGGTAAGTTTCAGAATTACTGCTGAAGAATCCGGTGAGTCTACATCTGACCAGATCCAGCCTGCATTGATGAATGTCTTCTCTGAACAAGGAGACTTAGCTATCGTTCTATAGGATAAATTAGCTTTTTCCCCTGTGAGCATTATAGGTATCGTCCATTTCACATATCCTGAAAATTTAGAATTACCTGGTAAAGGTGTATAGGTAGCTTTAACATCAACTGCAAGGTCATCTGTAAATGCACTCCATTCCAGCTCGATGGGAATTGAGTCTGTCACCACTACATTATAGGTTTCACGTCCTGGAAGCGGACCATCCCCGGCGACTCTTCTCCATGTATATCCATCAAATTCCTCCACTAATACTTTGGAGAAATTTTTAACAGGTCCACCGCAGGCATCTTTGCTGTAGTTGTCAACCACTTCAGGTTCGTATTTGGGTACTGAATAAAAGTTTGTAAAACCCGGACTGACAGGAAAATAACTATCCTCCTGCCCATCCTGGTCTGTGGTACTGATGTTCGGATCGTATGACCAGTCATCTATTAATCTGGGCATTAAAAGAGATGATGGATTGGATTTGAGCACGGTACGTATAATACTTGGCCCTACTACACCTTTATGTATCAGGTATTCACTATCCAGTTTATCGTACACATGCATGGTAGTAGCCGTTAATACATTTGCAAACTGCGTTACGATACGCTGGTTCCAGGCCCCCTTTGCATCCTGTCCCCATGGAATTTTCTGATAAATAAATTTCATGGGATCTGAAGGAGGATTGTATCCGTATTTATCAAGATCATTTTGGTTGTCAATTCCTGCAGTCCAACCAGTCGGGTTTGTTGCTGCATTGTATTCGCCAATTGCCGCACCATCATTCATAAAGTAAGAAACCCTGTAATTACCCAGATTGATATACGCCTCATGTGCGGTATGCCAGATTCTGTAAAACTGATAAAAACTTCTTTCAGCAAAACCACTGGCTTGTGCATAGTTGGCATAAGAAACAACTACACGTGGACGTCCACCGCTCAACCAGAGATTAGAACCCGTTTTATTTTCAAAGTCCAAAGTAAAATTGACAACATCTCCGGGATTCATCACACTTCTATCGGTCGTTTTTTTGATGGCCAGCACTCTGTCTTTCAAAAGATCCACGCAGTTTCGCTCCATTGTGTAAGTCGCGTTGTTTGGATATTCGTTGCTCGTCCAGGTAGGTGCGTTGGATGCAGTAATGGTGCTTGTCAGACATACTGTAGTAGCCATATCAATCGGTCTTACCCTTACTACAAATTTTCTGACACCCTTTGTTTGTTCCAGCCCACCGGTTTTAAAACCAGGAACTGTTCCGATATTCCATGTAATGGTAGATCCTGAAGCTGTTCCTCCACCACTCACAGAAACCACTTCATAATTAGGGTCAAGAGTTGTTGTAATTACAACACCAGTCGCATCAATGACTCCAAAATTTCTGTAGCTTACTTCATAATTCAGAATATCTCCTTCATATGCAAAGGTTTTATCTACATCCATATAAACCTTAACATTGGCGCCCGCTTTCATGTCTTCTGGTGCATGCAGGTTACCGGATGCCGTTAACATACCTAATATCCTGAAGAAACCGTGAAAGTATTTTGGGGTACTTCCAATATAACGTTCGTAGGGTGTCAATTTTGCAGAGCCACTCTGGTCATCCCACGCCAATTCACATTGCCTGTACAATTCAGCAGTTAAATCCAAATCACCTGAAGCAACTGCCGCAGGAGTACCTGTTCCTGCCATCCAGTTTACGCCATAATTTGCTAATACATTTCCGTTTGGAAGATATTGCTGCTTTATTTGCGCTACTCCTTTCCAGTTAGGCTGACCAGGATCGGGTGAAGCACCCAGTTTACTACAAAAAGCACTCTCCGAACTGCTTGGAATAGAGCCCGGGAATTTCAGAAATTCCTTGTGCCTTAAAGCCATATCATATTCATAGGTATTGCCTCCCGGCTCCACCTGATGGGTAACAGGATTCCAGGTGGAGTCCGGATTACCATGCCAGACATAATTCAATATTGTCCGCCAGGAACACCTGAAGTCTTCTCCTGCAGCAAAAGGGCCAAATGTTGTTACAGATCCATCGTCATTTACCGTATAGTTACCAGCACTGGCAATATATCCTTTATCATACATTTGCTTTATCGTCCAGTCCGCCGAGGCCTCACACCGTTTACACTGGCTGATCTGCCATTCAGTCCCTCCGTTTTCCTCCAAAAACTTTGCAAATTCTCTGAAGTATGCAGGTGCATTATAATCTACATATTTACTGGTTACCTGAATAGGATCCGGCTTCACCTTTGCCCATGGATATGCTGTATTGGCTGCTGAATACCTCCAGTTGGTAAGTTCACCCCAGGTATTACCACTTTTCAGATATCCGTCAACACCGACAATACCTGTTAAATAACCTTTCATTCCCGCCTCTGCACCAAGAGGACTTACGGAATAATATAGAGTATCAACCAGAAGCTTGATCATTTTTAACGCTTCCCCTTTATAACTGATCTCATTGCCACAAGCATCAGTTATTCCCATGTTATCACCCCATTGTTTATGAGCCATTAATAATGCCATGGCAATATCCAAATCCCCATCTGCTGCAGAGTTGATAGTAGTAGAACTGATATCTGTGTTTTCATCACATTCCCATCCTGGAAAACCAGCTCCAAAAGTATACCCAGGCCTTAGTGGTGCACAATCATAATACTTCTTCACACCACTTAAGCGGTTGTCATGCACCCAAAGCCACAATCCGTCAAAAGTCTTTTTATCAGCAAAATGTGCTGCTGCCAACATAGCATATCCATCCCCTTCCGAAACGAAAGTACCATACCCTTGAGGAACAGTCGGATGATTATAAACAATATAAGGTGTTGCATTTGCTCCTGTACCCAGCGTTTTTCCCGGCACCTTCAGCGCTCTTCTCATCATAATCGTATACGCCTCACGCATAGCTTTTTCCATATCAGCGTGTGTAACACCTACAGCATTGTTGGCTGCCAGGGTCTTACCTTCTTTGTACTCCAAAAACTGAGGAAACGGAAAAGCTGGATTATGCGTATTAATTTCAGCATGAATGGTATCTCCGGGCCAGGTCTGAGCATTAGCTGCTTTTGATAAAACAAGAAATAGAAAAATTGTACTTATGATGTAATTCAATGCATTGAATAGCCTATCCATGAATAATATCTTTTTGTTACAAATTGCATTAAACTTATTTACTATAGACATCTACTTAAATTTACTCTTGTTTGTTATTGGAAAAATGCAATTTTTAAATTGCGTAATATACCCATACAACGTAATACTCCCAGAGGGGTCAAAAGTAAACAGCTAATAAAGCTAATTGGAAAGTTTTTTTACCAGGATTTACAGAACTAAAAGAGTAACAGAAATTCAGGGATTAATGGATAGACAAAATTTGGTTGGCTGCGCAGTGGCACATTCCCCGATAAGCCACAATTCAAATAATTACCCTTCCATGGCCTGTCAGAGGACTGTCCACAGCATAGGGCTCCACCCTATGCTGACATAATACCACCCCCTCAAGGGGCTTGAGGAAAACTTTGCTATGTAAAATTGTCTTAATCAGCATTTTCAGGACTTTAGAAATATAGGATTCCATTCTATAGTCAGTCAAGGATAAGCCAGCGGTGAATTATCTGTTCGGAGATAATCCTACCTATCCTTTAATCCAATCAATCCCAGTTCAGACAATTTATTTTTGAATCGGGATTAATAGGATAAATGGATGATTTGGATTTTGTTCACCTTAAAGTCGGAGATAATCCTGTCTATCCTTTAATCCCATGGATCCCAGTCCCAGTTCAGACAAATATTCCCTGATTCCCAGTTAGACTGATTCACTGGTAGAAACATCTTTTATCAAAAAATCATCGGCCCATAATTTTAATGCATCCATGATGGGAATCAAAGCTTTTCCTTTTTGGGTCAAAAAATATTCTACACGGGGAGGAATTTCAGGGTAAATCACCCTATCAATCAAACCATCCTGTTCCAATTCCCTCAATTGAGTAGTAAGCATTTGTTTGCTGATATCCTTTAGCATCATATTTAACTTCCCAAAACGATTGATATCGTTCATGATCAGGTAGACAATGAGCATTTTCCACTTTCCTCCTATTACGCTTAAGGCAACAGAAACAGAGCAATTTTCAACTTTTTTGAGTTTGGCATTATCCATAAAATACTGATTTACAATAAAAGTATGATTTTGAAGACTATATCAGATTAATATAACTACTTACAATATAAGGACTAAAAAGCTAGAATTGCAATGTATATACTGACAAGGATCCGGAGTCAGGTCGAAAGTTTCTTTACAACAAGGGGACAACCTTCCAATTCAAACACAGACTACTATGAAAAATTATGTAATAACCGGTTCTATCGGACATATCAGCAAACCAATTGCGGAGCTCCTTATTGAAGCTGGCAAAAATGTAACGGTTATCACAAGCGACGCCAATAAAGTAAGCCAGATTGAAGCTCTTGGAGCTAAAGCACTGACTGGTTCTCTTGAGGATAGCCAGTTTTTAAAAGATGCCTTCAAGAATGCGGAGGTAGTGTATGCCATGATTCCTCCGTTGATGAACACCAATGATCTGAGAGGAACTCAACTTAAAATTGCATCCAATTACGCTGAGTCTATTCGTGAGAATAAAATACCATATGTGGTTACACTGAGCAGTATTGGTGCGCATATGGGAAATGGCTGCGGACCGGTAGATGCTTTGTCGGCTTATGAAAAGATGCTGGATAAGATACCTGGATTAAATGTAAAGCATCTCAGACCCTCCTACTTTTTCTATAATCTGTTTAATCAGATAAGTTTGATAAAAAATATGGGGATTGCAGGAGGAAATTTTGGAAACAGTAATTTGAGGCTTCCACTTGTACATACCAATGATATCGCCGCAGCTGCAACGGAAGAATTGCTACATCTCAATTTCCAGGGGAGTTCATTTAGATATGTAGTGAGTGATTTCAGAACAACAAAAGAGATTGTACAAGTCCTGAGTAAGGCAATAGGAAAAAAGTTCTCATGGGTGGAATTTACAGATGATCAGCAGAAAGAGGGACTTCTGAAAGCAGGCCTCTCTGCCAGTCATGCCGATGCCTTTACGGAGATGGGAATAGCAATGAGAACAGGTAAAATGTTTGAAGACCTGTATAAACATCAACCCTCTCTTAGTCCGGCCAAGCTTGAAAACTTTGCGAGTGAGTTTAGCCTTGCTTATAATGCTTTTTAAAGTTGAAAGTTAAAAGATTAAAGCTTAAAGTTATATCACCCAATGGCCTGTTCTCCTGAACAGGCCTTATTTTATTGTATTAAAATCTTTCAATATAATGAGCAACATTTTTCAGATGTTTCGCAAGCTCATCATGAACAGAAACAAAGTATAATACTGAAAGCATAATTTCTTTTGGTCATCCTGAGCCTGCGAAGGATCTGATAGTTATAAAAATGCTTTGCCAGTTTAATCTTTGCAGTACTTCTCTATCAAATCTTTAGTAATGAAATATCCTCCAAGCTCTTTTGCTACATTTAAATCTGAACAAGCATTTACTAAATCATTCTTTTTTATGTAGTACAATGCTCTGTTTTTATAAGCAAAGGAATTTCCAGGAAAGAGGCTCATTGATTTATTTATTAATAATATCCCCTCCTCATCCTCACTGAGCATTAATTTAGAATAGGCTATATTATTCAGATTTACTGCCATCCATATTGAATCCTGAAACTTATAGGCATATTTTTCACCAATATCTATTGCTTCTTTATAATGACCTAATTCATTACTATAAAAAACCATGTTTACAATGGGCCCAATAGAATTACTATCAATCTCACGCATTTTTGAAAAAAAATACATTGAGCTATCGTAATGGTTGAAGTTTGCATAAAATTCACCCATTGAAGAAAGATTGTACAGATCTTTAGGTCTTTCTTTCAACACATGATTAAAATGAATCTTTGCAGAGTCTGGTAGGTTTAGAATGCTGTAAGAATTCCCTTTTAATGTATGGGCATTGATACACACTGAATCGCAACTCTTGCTCAATCGAATAGTTTTATCACAATCAGTCAGAGCAAAGTTATATTGCCCTGAGTTATAATAACTATTCGCCCGATCAAAGTATAAGCTCCTATTTGATGGGGATTTTTGAATGGCCTTCGAAAAACTAGTTATAGCTTCATTATATTTATGTTCAGAGTAAAATTTCTTTCCTTCTTCTCTGAAAAAATCAGCCTTTGTTGTTTTTTTCTGAGCGTATCCTTTTATAGTGAAAAATAATAATACAATTACCCAGATATTGATTTTCATTATTTATGTTTCCTTTACTTTTTAAATTAAACTAAGTTATGATTTTTTTACTTATGATTTTTTCTTCTGTTTGCTTCTTGTCCTTATGAGATATTACCGTTCACAATGGTATCAACCAGACAGCACAATGTTATTCTTGTCTGAAAGCCCAGCTGGACAAGCTTTTCATAGAAAGTAGATTCAGTTGTACTATCTACATTGTAAATAATGGGTCATGAAAAAATTCAACATCAACCAATTTCACCATTTTCATTGTAATAAAGTGAATCTTCGCATCTTTCAACCTTATAGATTCCATTTATTGCAGGCTTAAATTTAATAAAGGCAATGCGAATTATTAAGGGAGCCATAATAATTTGCTGATAAGCTTTTGTATATGAAATGGATAAAGTTGTAATTATTTCATTCCCGGATAAAGATTATTTTTTTATTCATCCAATTTCTATCAAAAGCTATTACTTCATAATTACCATCTTTAATCTCTTCTTCAGATGATCTAAAATCTAACCATTCATAAAAGTCCTTTCTTATTCATTCTTCTGGAAATTCTTCTTCCAGAGCAGAATCAATTTGTTTCTGCACTATACACTTGATAAATGGTTGGAGATAACATATCCGGAGTTAAGTTTTGTCCGCTATGCAGATGATGTTGTAATACATTGCTATAGTGAAGAACAAGCGAAGGAAGTGTTGGCTAAAGTAAGAGAACGTCTTCAGCAATGTGATCTGTCCTCGAATGAGAAGAAGACAAAGATTGTATATTATCAGAATCATCGCAGGGAAAAGAAGGATTATCAGGTGAAGTTTAATTTCCTTGGCTTCTGTTTTCAACCAAGGCCTGCACGTTCTCAACATGGTGGAATGTTTCTTGTCTATGATGGTGTTATAAGTTTAGATTCGGAAAAGCGTATAGTAAAAGCTATAAAAGCGAGTAACTTTTAAAGATGGACAGATATTCCAATAGAAAGAATCGCTGAGCTATTTAATCCTCGTATAAGAGGGTGGATAAACTATTATGGCAAATTTCGTAGATCTAAATTAGGCAGGATCATAAAAAGGTTTCATTTTCATTTGATGAAATGGGTGCTTAACAGGTACAAAAGCT
>JAEYZG010000054.1 GCA_023428135.1 Bacteroidota bacterium
GCTGTAGATAGTGCTCCAGTAGTCATAAGATACACCAGCTCCAACATTTGGAATACTGCCTTTATCAGCATATTTTCTTGACACCAATACTTTGCTACCTTCGATATCCACATCATACCCGAAGTTATCTCCAGCTTCAGTGCTTGTTCTGGTTTTCTTCAGGTTCCAGCCATTCCACTCTTTAAAGTAGAACTGAACAGCTGTTGCATTTCCAGAATATTCAGCCTGATCAACTCCAACCACAGCTTTTACATTTTCAATAGCAACAGAAGCACCCTTTAGATTCGAAATCTGAGAAGAAACGACCCACTGATTATTACTCAACTCTAAAAAGAAAACACTTCCTGTACCGTTATGTCCTGGAGCACTTACAATAGCAGTATTGTCAGAGATATCCACTTTATGACCCAGGTTAGCACCTGCATAAGTAATCCCACCTGTAGGGAATACATTCAATTGGTTCCATGTTCCGTTTTTAGAATAAGTATATACTCGGCCACCACCACTCTGCGGAGCTCCCACTATCAACATATTATTATGAAAAGCAATGGCTCTTCCGAATTTGCCATCAACAACCTGGTTAGGAGGTGTAAGTGTCTGTTTTTTGATCCACTGTGAACCTACAAATTCATAGATAAAAACCGCTCCTGTCCTAACGCCATTGATTTCCGTTCCAGGCGATCCGATTGCAAGTGTTCCATAACCATCCAAAGCCACCTGTAATTCAGTAGTGATTGCTACCTCAGGGTCAGTTATGCTATAGCTGAAGTTATTGTTCCATACACCGTTGGTTTTACCTGCGATATATACACATGGTCTTGAACCTTGAGTAATAATAATTCCTGTAGCAGTTGCGGCAATAAAATTACTATTTAATGCAACAGAACGACCAACGTTTGCATAACGTAGCGAATCTGCAGTAAGCATGTAGCTTCTTTCGAGAACACCATTGTTGTTATAAAGATAAGCAGCACCTGCATAGGTTTTACCTGATGGAGTCATTACGCCATCTTCGTATGCTCCGAACAAGGAGTATCCACCATATTGTGCCACACTCTCTCCCATGTGCGCATAAGGCACATCAGATGAGTTTATCATGTGGGTTTGAGAAATAGCAGAAAGCGACATCGCTCCCACCATCAGGTTCATTAGAGTAAATTTTAGTAATCTCATAAATTATATTTAGTTTCCAGCGAATATAGACCATGAATTCAAGAGCTTATCGTCCGATTTACATAAGGGCCTTTTGGATTAATAAAGGAACAATTCCAATGTATTATTGTATGAATATTACCAACTAAAAACACCTTTAATGCACTGACTAAGAAGGAACGAACAATAAATAACAAGTCTAAACTGTTAAATGAATAATTATATTTTTATGAAGTATTTATTTACTCTTTTTTGTATAATGTTATTTCCCTATCTGGTCAAACCTGTTCATGGACAGAATAGCATAAGTTTAGGAGCAAAAGGAGGATTGGGAACTAGTATCCCTACGCTTTCAGCCTTAAAAAGTATAAATGGTATAACCTACGAGTTAAGAGGTAATGCATCTTACTCCATAGGGCTATTAGGCCAGTATATTCTGGGCGACCGTCTGGGAATTGAAACAGGAATTGCAAGTAACTATCAACAATACTCCCGCAAGGATTTGAAGAACTCGTTTAAAAGTCTGCTAAGTCTTGATTCTTCTATTGGGATTATCAATCGACAGATTCCGATTCAGCTGTTCTATAAAATGAATCATCCTACTAATCCATATCAACACTTTAAAATTACTTCAGGAATATCACTTGATTGGCTGGAAGCTGAATATAAGCATCAGAAGTACAACACCATGTTCATTTCCAATTTCCTTATTGGCCTGAGAATGGGCACAGAAGGCAAAAGGTACGGCAGGGTTGAATATGGGCTTCAATACCAATATTCTTTAGGAGGTTTTCATCAATTTAAAACAGCAGGAAACATAACCGGCGAATCATTGAGTATCAAATACAGTCTTATAAGTTTCAATTTTTATTATTTCTTTTTTAACAAAGATTTAATCTGACATTTAACTGATTTCACAGCTAATTACAGTCTTAACTCTCAATAATGTTCCCTTAGTAGAGGTTTAGAAGTGATTTTCGTAATAGGATTAGGTATTTTGCCTTGAAAGAAGCTAACTAAATAAATAATCACATTTTATAGTCAGACTTATACACTTATCTATTTATCAGAAAAGATAACTTCCATCCATAATATAAGTTATCATCTGATATTACCAGTATATGAAAAACTTGTTAGGAATTTTAGGATCTATACTTTCTTCGGTTCTGATCTTCTTTCTCTTATTATGGGGAACACTAGCGATATACTTTTCCAATCTTCCAATATTTGTCTTACGCGCTGTCCTCGCTATACTTTTCCTGGCATTTGGAATCTGGGCCATTTGGATTAACAGGCAACCCAAGTGGATCTTTATTTTTGCAATGGCTTATGTGGGACTCATTGTCTGGTGGTTTACAATTAAACCTTCTCATAAAAGAGAATGGCGTGCGGACGTTGCCGTGATGCCCAGGGCAACAATCAATGGAGATACCATTCACATATCAGGATATAGAAACTTTATATATAAATCTTATAATGACTTTACCGTTAGTCTGGAAGAACGTGACTATTTACTTTCTCATCTGACATCAGTTGACTTTTTCATCTCTTATTGGCATGTAGGACCAGTAGGTCATACGTTTGTCAGTTTTAATTTTGACAATGCTCCACCGCTTTGTATATCTATTGAAACACGCCCGGAAGTTGGAGAAGGCTTCTCTCCAATAGCTTCTCTCTTTAAACAATTTGAACTGATTTATGTAGTCGGTGATGAAAGAGATATTGTGGGAGTCCGCACCAATCACAGACATGAAGAAGTATATCTTTACCCTATAAGGATCTCACCTGAAAATGCCAGAAAGCTTTTACTGATCTACCTATCAAGAGTTAATCAACTGGCTGATCACCCTGAATTTTATCACTTACTGAGCAATAACTGCACAATTAATATAGTTCGTTATGCAAATAAGGCTGGACGGAAAGGTCGCTTTAATTTATATCATTTCCTGAATGGATTTATTGATCAGTATCTTTATGCTGCTGGTTTTATTAATACCACAATGCCTTTTGAAGAACTGCGTAAACTTTCAAAGATTAACGATGTGGCCCAGGCAGGGGAAGCGGAACATTCTCCGGACTTTTCGAAACACATACGTGCGAATTTGCCAAGAGTTGAAAAGTAAAGACAATGCCATAGATGAGATTATTTTCTATTCTCACAGGCTAAACTACAACCATAATTATCAACACCTTACCCATTCCTCCTCTCTATACATAATTATCCCCCTAAAGCTGGCACTTCTTTTGTTGAACTTTTGCCAATATTCATAAGACCTTTTTGATGCTCTACCTATGAAGACCAATCTTTTAATTTTCCTTTTTCTCTCACTTACTTTGTGTTCTGTCTTTGCTCAAACAAACTTTCATGATCGATTAGCCGACTCTACCCTAGTTTTAACCAAACAAAAAGTCGTATACGACCCGACTTATTTCGCAATTAAATATCCTAATGGAGATGTCCCCAATGACAAAGGTGTTTGTACAGATGTTGTGATTCGTGCATACAGAAAGATGGGTATTGACCTTCAGAAAGAAGTGCATGAAGACATGAAAGTCAACTTCAGCAAATACCCCAACAAATGGGGACTTACCAAGCCAGATAAAAACATAGACCACAGGCGCGTACCTAATCTCATGGTGTTTTTTTCAAGACATAACAGCACACAACCAATTTCTCAAAACCCGAAAGATTATCTTCCGGGAGATATAGTCTGCTGGAACCTATATGATGCTGTAACGCATATAGGTGTTGTGGTTAAAAACAAATCAGCAGATGGACAAAGGCATCTCGTAGTTCATAACATTGGAGAAGGACAGGTTATGGAAGATTGTTTATTCAGCTACAAAATTATAGGACATTACAGATATAAAAAGTAAAAATTGAATCTGGGAATTACTTTGCAACCACATCAAACAAGTTATACAAAGAGCCTGGATCTGTCTAATTCTGGGCTTTTTTTGAAAGTTTTAAAAAAAGACCACGTACGAATCCTTTAGGAATTTCCTCCAAGCGAGACGTTGCTATATTATGGGTGCAAACGAAGAAGAGAGACATATCTTTCAGGAAAAGAACTTTAATTCATTTAAAAAATCCAAAATATTAATTGATCACCGATAGTCTTCAACCTTAAAAATTTCAGAAGTATATTTATACTCGTCAAAATTAGAACTTGTCAACTGTATATAAGAATGTTCTTTTACCTGAAGTATTCTTACTGTTATCAGGGCATTTTTAGGAAACCTCGGAAATAACCTGACAGAGTTTTTTGCGGGACGTAGTGTATAGATGCTGTCACTCTTCCAGTTTACAATAAACACAGCTTGCACACCGATTTTTTCCATAAACTCAATCTGACGGTTTCCTTTTCGAATGATAACATAATCTCCATCAGTATCTGAGGGAACCCTGAATTTCCCATGTCTGAAGTTTCTTATATCCGAAGTTTGTCCAAAAAGGCTTAAGGAAAACAATAAGAATGCGGCAGTAAAAAGTAATGGTTTCATTAAAGTCATTCTGATTTAGCCATACAATTTAATGAATTTTAAATTAAAAAGTAATCACCAAGATATTCAACCACTTACACGAACAACATATTCAGACAGAAGATAGATATTAGTATTTGAGTCCATTTGTCCGACTTATAAAAAACAAAAGGGCTATTGCAAACACAACAGCCCTTTTACCTAATTTAATTGTTAAAACTTACTTTTTAATCACCTTGAATGTTTTAGTTTCATTTAGTATTACAAAATACATTCCTGGTCTTTGCTCTGAAAAAGGTATTACCAAATTATCTCTGCTGCCTTCAAATTTGCTTACCAGATCTCCCATAGCATTGTAAACTGCGATAGAGCTTACCCCCTCAGATGCTTTTATGATTAAATGATCTTCAATCAGAGTAGGATAAACTTCAAATACAGATTCAGTTTTACTCTTTCCTTCAACACTGGTAATGGTACAAACATCATTCATAGCAGGTAATTCATTAAGAGTAAGAACATAGTCATGTGCAAAGTTTTTCTTCCACAAATTCCAGTCGGTATATGCAGTAATGTTTCCACTTGCAAAATCGCCATACCAGGGCATGTAATATGACCATGCGGCTTCATCTCTTATCAGCAAATCTGCATCAGGACTTGCCTCCACTTCAGTAAGAGCCAACATCTTCTTACCCTGATACCTGTCATTTAAGGCATTAAACTTCAATATCTGAGAACCATGATCTCCGTTTACATTATATAAATCTACACCAACCATATCCACATAAGCATCTCCTGGATACCATTGCTCATCATTACCGTTGTTTGTCCATACCCAGATCAGGTTTCTCAAACTGTGAACATTCACCATTCTGTCATACATAAGCTTCCACAGTTTTTGAAGATCTGAACCAGATTTTGCACCCCACCAGAACCAGCCACCAGCAGCTTCGTGCAAAGGCCTCCATAATACAGGGATATTATTATTCTGGAACTCCTGAAGTCTTGCAGATATGACATCAATATCGCTCACCATTGCTTTATACTCAGCAGAAGAAGGGTCATTCACTTTGGATATATCAAAGTTAGTCACTTCGTTAGCAGGCTTTTTCCCATCTGGCACATAAAAACCTTCTGTCTTTCTAAGAGGGTCTCTCCAGTGCCAAGTAATTGCTACAATACCATTTTTTGCAGTCCATGTTTTCGCATCCTTAAGATTTAACTGCTCATCATACCAGGTATATCCCCTGTTATTATGCATAAAGTCAAGCCCCATAAGGCCAGGCTCCTTGCCAGTCTGAGTCTTTAATTTGTTGGTTTCATCAAAGCTGTTTAGCGTCATTACTCCGGAAATAATTTTCTGGCCATAATTCTGAAGCAGATAATTATAAAGACATGCCGCTTCATCAGTAGGATTTGGAGTAGACAAAGTTTGTGTCAGGTTGAATCTGGCACTTGCTACTTCTTCCAGTTCGATATAATCAATATCTACCCAGCCCCAGCTTTTGCTAATTTCAACCACATGTGTACCCGCGGTAAGTTTTTGATTTGAAACCACTTTTATTTTTACATATCCTGCCTCTGTAGTGCTGAAATCAACAGATAGCGCATTGGGAGTACCCGGATCTATAGTTAAAACATTGGTTTTATTGCCATTTGGAGAGGCTACCATTAAATAAATATTGTAATTCGCAGCTTTGTTGATCACTGCATCAACTTTAAATCCACTATCTTTAGTAGATACAGCCTTACCTCCAGAACAAGAAGCGCATGTAATTACTTCTGCCCCATTTGCCAAAGGTATAAGAGTTCCATCTTCAGCTTCCAGCTTAGCAGAAAACTCTGCCTGCACTTCTTCCAGCTCAATGTAGTCTACATTTACCCAACCCCAACTTTTCTCAAAAACGAAAGTATGAGTTCCTGCAGTGAGTTTAAGATTACTCATTACTTTCACTCTTAGAAAAGCTGAATTTTCAGCCAAATCAAGTGAGGTAGAAAGATCATCAAGTTTGATGGTATTGATTTTCGGACCATATGCTGCACTGACTTTGATATATAGGTTGTACTTTGCCTCTTTGGCAACTATAAGAGGCAGTGTAAACCCAGACTCTCTGGTAGATACCACAGCGCCATTTGAGCAGCTGTCGCAGGCCTGAACAATAGCAGGATTACTGGTTGCCGGTGCGAGGGTAGCATTTTCTGCTTCAAACTTCTGACCATAAGTTTGTCCTGCCAAAAAGAGGACAGAAAAGATAATTAACGATCTGGTAAATTTTAAAATCATATTTTATTTGTTGTTTTTTTATTAATGACCTTTTTATTCAGTTGCGCTATTTAATAGTCTGAGGCGAAACCCACCCAAAGTCAAGAAACTTTTAATCAACTCATTACATCCAAGAATCAAATCCCAAAACCAAAGAATATATTATTTGACTTATAGAGGGTATGTATGAAAGGGCAATAAGTAAACAATTAAATAATGCAAACATGATTTTTTTTATAAAAAACCAATACCCAATTGATTACAAAAAGATAAATTCATTCAAAAGCAAAAAAAATACTACAACTAAGGATCATTTGAAACATAAGAAACTGTCGGTGTGTATTTTATCGATATAAGTGGTCATAACAATGAAGCAAAAGTGACTTACCCAAATGATCATTTTGACTATTCTGGTTTTCGTTTCTTTACAAAAGAGAAAAGCCAAAGATTATTTAAATATTGTGGCCATCAAGACACTTTCTAAGTGGAGGATTACAATAAACACTCTCGACATCTCCAACACCTCCAAGGCCCTAAAAATCTGAATTTCAAAATATAAATACCCCAAACAGGACATCTTTCAATTTTTTAAAATAAAAATTTAAAAAACGTTACCTCCGGAATATTCAATGGTATTAGCAATACAATTGAACACATCCTTAAACGAAAACAATTAATACATATAACATGAGAAGAAGTATACGATTACTCTTAGCCTCAATTGTTTTATTCACTTCCACTATTGCTCACTCTCAGGATCAGTGCAAAGTAGTAGGCTGGGCCACCCAGAATGGAAGCGTAACAGGAGGAGGTTCCGCAACACCAAAAGTTGTAAGCACTTATGCTGATTTAAAATCTGCACTAACTACAGCTTCTGTAAAAGTTGTACATGTACAAGGTACAATCACTTTTCCGACGAATGGTCGCATCACCATTCAGGACCAGAGCGGGAAAACCATCATCGGTCTGCCAAATTCAAAAATGGTTTCAGTAGACATGACCTCAAGCGGATCAGGAATTTTTTACATAAAGAGATGTACAAACTTTATCATGCGTAACCTGACTTTTGAAGGTCCGGGAGCCTATGATACAGACGGCAATGATAACCTCACTCTTGATAACTGTCAGAATTTCTGGGTAGACCATTGTGATTTCAGAGATGGAATGGATGGAAATTTTGATATCAAAACAGCTTCTGACTATATATCTGTTACCTGGTGTAAATTCAGTTATCTAAAACCTCCAAAGTCAGGTGGCTCCGGCGGAGCTAATGATCATAGATACACCAA
>JAEYZG010000025.1 GCA_023428135.1 Bacteroidota bacterium
AGGCAAATTAAAATTGTCTTTTCAGGGTAGGCCTCTTTTATTGATATAAAAAAAAGTGCCCTATTATTCAAATAGGGACTCTTTTTTATGACTTTTCATTTTTTACCGGACAGTAATGGCTGAAAGCACAAAGCTTAAAGTATATTAACTAATTCAAATGTAACCATTGAATAGTTGATTTTAATTATCCTTTTCCATAAGAACAAAGAATGAGCAACAATTCGAAAAGAGTACAAAGTTGCTCTACCACTGAGCTACAAAGAAATTTATATTAAATTAAAATTCTCTTTGATGGGAATCGAATCCACGTCCTACCGGGTGAAAATCCGAAGTAACTCTTTTCTACGGCATCAGTCTTTTTAAGTTGAAAGTTGAAAGCTTAAAGTATTATCAGAATAACTCAATCACATAGTGCTTCTACAAATAATTTTACTTTCCTACTAACCAATTCTTTAATAAAAATGGGTAACAATTCGAAAAGAGTACAAAGTTGCTCTACCACTAAGCTACAGAGTGAGTTTAATTTCTTGTCACTCTGGTGGGATTCGAACCCACGTCCTACCGGTTAAAAGCCGAAGTAACTCTTCTCTACGACACCATTTTTATAAGCTTAAAGCAGAAAGCACTAAGCTTAAAGTATTCTGAATTCAATCAATTAAAATAAACAGGCGATAATATAGGCAGAGAGATTTTCATTGATCGTTCGAAGTATCTCTGTCTTACGGCACTGTTCATTAATAAGAGCAATATTCAATGGGAGTCAAATTCAGCATTGCTGCTGAGGCAGGGGTCGAACCTGCTAACCATAAAGTCAACCAAGAAGTATCTCCCATTTACGACATCTTAATTTTTTATTAAAAACCGGAAGCAAAAAGCGAATCAGGGCGGGGATCGCTATTGAGGATTTGCACCTCTTCCTGACATATGTCAGGACCCTACCCCAAAGTAAGCGAAGTATCCCGATTCTACGGCATTTCAATTTTTATCTCCCAAACTTGAGCATTCTCTTAAGGCCATAGCCGTCAACTTCCTGTTATTCAATGGCACTTCGATCAGCGATATTGTCATTCTGAGCCCTGCGAAGAATCTGATAGTTACAAAAATAATTTGCAATTTCAATCGACAATCTGTCAGATAGGCAAATTTCATTCTGCTTGAAAGTTCAGATGCTTCACAAGTTCAGCATGACAAGAAACAAAGGTTACCTATGCAACTCCATCTCTTTAATTTTGCTGATAGCAGACGCTCCATCCTCTATCGCTTCAAGTACATCAAACACTTTATCTGACCAACCTGCAATAAGAAAGACATCGTTATCCTCTATACGCAATGGAGTATTTCCATATCCGGCCAAATCGAAGAGATAAAGCTTTGCCTGAGGAGCTATTTTTTTATAATCTTTCCAGGAACGTGCTAATGAACCTCCTCCTCCTGAACTGTTCCATAGTTGACAATCAGTGAAAATCATTATTTTATCCATCACGATTTTTCTCAGATACAAGTCATCTATAACAAGGTGTCCATTGGTTGAATATCCAACTTCTCCTTCTCTTCGATAAAATTCTCCTACATTGGAAAGCACTCCATTATTTGGCATGTTGATGATTTTCCATTTATCCCCAAACATTCCTGATATTACTCTTTTGGATTTTGACTGCATAAGCATTGCCAACATCAACCCTATATCATAAAGTAATACTTTACTCCTAGCAGATACAGGCTTTTGCATTGAACCGGAAACATCACAGGCTACTACCACCTTTGTCGTTTCATCAAAACCTTTTATATTCTGAGCGCTTGCCACAACAGCATCTTCCAGGGCATTAAGGACCATTGCAACATAATCAGACTTCAACTCTTTTACTTCTCTGTAAGCTGCAAGAAATCGAAACGGAAACTGTTTGGATTTTGCAACAGCATGAGCATTACTCAGTCTGGAGCACACTTTTTGCATGTAAACATAATCCACATCTGCCTGAATGATATTTCGAAGGTTTCGAAGCAAAGCCATATATCCCAGCTTTTCACTTTCAATCAATTTTTCCCACTTAGCTTTGAAGGCAATTGCTTTCTCCTTTTCATCAGAAAACTTTGTTTGTCCCAAAGCAGATAGTTCTGTTTCCCAGGTATATGGTACTTCAAGTGACTGGGAAACAATCTTATTGAAAATATTCTGTTGCTCATCATCTTTAGCTTTTGGATGTACCAGAAACAAAGCATCTCTAAGCTTTACTTCCCCATCTCTGTTATACTTGGCAAACTGATACTCATCAAAACTGTTAAATGCTCCGGACAGTCCTTTCTGCACTTGCTTTGAGAGCTTATTCAGCTTTTTGGTTCCTGTTCTGCCATTTGACAACTGATAGTAAGCCAAAAGTTCAGTTATTTCATCCGCACGTTGTACTACCCCTTTTACAGTTCTGCTTACAAGGTCTGTACCTGAACAATATTTTGCAAGTTCAACCGCAAGGACCAATGGAACACTTCTCATATGCATAGATGCTCGCGCAAACACAGCAAGCTTAGCGACAAACTCTGCATCAACGCTTATCATGAGACTTTGAATTCTTTTCAAACGTTCATGTCCGCTTTCATAAAATGAATCGCTAAGCCCGGCAGTTACAACTGCAGAATAAAGCTCCATCTCAGGAGTCATTGTATAAGCTTTAGCACCTTCGTAGTTTGTCACTACATTTTTTCCTTTTAAAAAATTGAATCGCATCGTAGTATCGTTTTATTACTTTATCGGTATTTATTGTTATCCCCGATTGACAATTCAAAGGTGAGATTAAACTACGCAACCATTTTGCGTACAAATATTTTTTTTTTAAAAAATATTAAAAAATAATATTTCACTATTACGCAGAAAAACTGCGCTGATATTTTTTATGCACTATGTTTACAGAAATCTATTATTAATCAGAGTGTTTATATATACTTACAAACTTTTACTCTGATCATCCCATGAATCAACTATATTATATAAAAAAAGAAAAGCTGGAATGGAGGGAAACAACTGTTCCTGTTATCAATGACAACTTACAAGCCATTGTGAGGCCCTTTGGTGCTGCTAAGTGTGATCTGGATGACGTTTATCTTTTTAACAATATGAGTACCAAACTTAAGATAGGTTCAGTATTGGGAATAGTAGATAAGGATTTTCACAGATGTTTGGAAAAAACTTTTTCAAGGGTCCTTTTCCATTCGGACATGAATGTGTTGCAGAAGTAATAGAAACAGGGGACCAGGTAAAAACAATAAAGCCCGGGGATGTAGTCTCAGTTCCATTTCAAATCTCCTGTGGCAGCTGTATCAATTGTAGTGGTGGAGTTACAGGATCATGCAGCAAAACACCTTCTGTGTCAACATATGGATTCGGAACTCATCTTCAATTTGGCGGAGCTATGTCTGATCTGATAAAAGTCCCTTATGCCGATGCAATGCTTTTAAAAATACCTGCCCATATTGATCCAATTCAACTGTCAAGTCTTAGCGACAATATCCCGGATGCCTATAGAAATGTCGGTCCTGAACTTGAAAAAAATCCTGATAAAAGCATTCTTGTAATCGGAGGAAAAGTAAAAAGCATTGGTCTTTATACAGTATTGATTGCAAAAGCTATGGGAGCATCAAGGATCGACTATATGGACTATAGTAGTGAAAGATTAGAGTAGTGAAAGATTAGAGTTGGCTAAACGATGCGGAGCAGACAATGTTCTTGAATTCTCTTCCCACAGCAATGAACAATATGATATAGTAGTAGAAGCAAATTCCGATAAACAGGGATTATTTAAAGCGATAAAATATGTCAGGCCAAATGGATTAATATCCAGCTCTGGCATCTATTTAAAGAAAATAAAAATGCCTTTAATAGAAATATATAGCAAAGGTGTCACATTCAAAAATGGACTTGTTAATGCCAGAACTGATGCTGAAAAGGTTTTAGAACTAATAACGGCAAAAAAACTAAATCCTGAATTGGTCACTACAAAGATTGACTCCTGGGATAATGCCATTGAAGCTTTTCTTACCAAAACAACAAAAGTCATTGTGACCAGACCTAGACTCTCTTCCTCAAATTAATTTGAGACTACACAGGCACAACAGTTATTTTTGATTTTTTTGCTGGCTTAGAATCTGTCTTCTTGCCTTTTCTCCCTATCCATATTATTACTCCGGTAAGAGGTAGGGAGGCTATAATCAGGGCTGCGAGAAATGCTAATATCTGACCCGGTAAGCCTATTATTTTCCCCACATGGATGTCATATATCATAAATCCAAATTTATCAGCGCTGCTCTTACTTTCGTAAGGACTGCTTTTTAGCTCCAGCCCGGTATTCTTATCAAAAAAATACTGACTTCTTTTAACAAAATTATCTTTGTTATGCATAGCCGTAACTATAACGGGAGCTTTTTTAGCTTCAGAAAATGTCATATAAAAAAACGCTCCTTTTATATTCCTTTCTCTGATATTCCCTTCTATAATATCTACCAGGTCAGGAGAAGTTGCCCGAGTAGTATCCGAAAAAACCTTCTTTTCTTCAATCACGGGCTTTCCTCCATTAGCTATCCATTTAACAGGAGGTCTGAACCACTCAAAGGCAAACCAGAGACCTGTAAGAGATATTATTAAGGCAAACATCAATGAATAAAAGCCAGGGATATTATGAAGGTCATAATTCTTGCGTTTCCATTTAGTAGTAAGTTTCCATTTGAAATAAAGACGTTGTTTTAAGGCTGGTTTGTTCCTGGGCCACCACAGCACTAAACCTGAGATAAGCATTACAATAAAAACTATTGTACTCCATCCGACAATCTGATGACCTATTTTATTCAAAAGTAGGTCGTAATGAATTTGCAATACAACATTAAAAAATTCCCACTTTGTATCTTCCACAAACAAAACCTTTGCAGTATATGGATCTACAAATGCCATTTTATTATAGATCACTTTACTGTTGTAAGTTAAAGCTTCTTTTTCCGTCTTTGATGCTCTGAAACGGTAGGAATAAAAAGTTTCCGGAATATAGTGAAGAAAGGTAATCGGATATTCATCTCCTATTGCCTTTTGTGCACTTTCTTTAAGAACACTTATCGGTAATGGTTTAATACCTTTGCTTTTCACAAAGTACCTGTCAGCATAAAACAGTTCCTTTAGTTCTGATTGAAATGCATAAATACACCCGGTAATGCCTAATATAAACACCACTAGCCCTGACAATAGTCCGAGCCAGAGGTGTATTTGACCTATGATTTTTTTTATGCTGATTTTAAAATTTATATGCAACACTTGCCAGGAAGTTAATTGGTTTCTGAGGAGTTCCGGTAGGATTCCAATAGTGTTCATTTAACAGGTTATTACCTTTAAGCGTAATTCTGTATTTCGTACGGTCATAAAATATTGATGCGTTCAAAAGCGTATAAGATGGCAGTACAAAAGAATTAGAGCTTTCAAACCATGACTCGCCTACATAGTTACCACCAACACCCAGACCAACTCCATCAAGAACACCATTAAATATAGTATAACTTACCCAAAGGTTACCTATATGTTTAGGGCTAGCTGTAACATACTTGTTTTCTATAGCAGTAGAAGCTTTGGTATATTTATTTTCATTATTGGCATATCCTGCTATAATGTTTAATCCTTTAACAGGATTGGCTATCAATTCTAGCTCGTAACCTTTACTTCTTTGAGTTCCGTCCTGCACGGTATAATTCAGCCCAGCAATGTTTTGCAAACGGGTTGAATTTTTAACAGAAATATCATAATAGCTGATACTACCACATAACTTATTTTTTATGATGTCCAACTTTACTCCAACTTCCCACTGATCCGCATATTGTGGTTTTAAATTTAATTTAGTACCATCCGGTTGATCTGCAGGAGCAAGGTTTACGAAACCATTCATATAGTTTGCAAATAAAGAAACTTTATCTCTTACAGGCTGATATACCAGACCTAATTTCGGAGACAGGGAAACCTGCTCATATGTGCCTGAATAAGTAGCTGTATTCAGGTCATAGTTACCTTTAGTTGAATACTTATCTATACGCAGGCTCAACATTACCATAAGATTAGAAGTAAAGTTCAGCACATCAGAAACGTAAGCACCAAAGCTTTCAGACTTAAAGGTAGATGCACTGAATTTATTTTTTGAAGAAATTTCGTTAATCTTATCTGCACTATAATCTTTAACCTGCTGATTAATATTTATGGTATCATAAGTCGTCATTGCAGTCCTGTTAAGGGAGTTGTAGTTTTTATTGTAATCCAATCCTATTACTACCCTGTTTCTGAATGGTCCTACGTTAAAATCACCTATGAAATTTTGCTGAGCCTGAATATTACCGAAGGTTTCCGGAGTCTGATTTCTGAATTGTCTATACAATGTTGAATCAGTTCTATAAGATAACGTTGTCCAGATAAAATCTTTATAATAACCTTCAGAATATAAGAAATTAGTCTGGGACTTCCATTTATCAGAAAACTTATATTCCATTTGCCCCTGTACATTGTTAACTCCGTTATTAATGTCAGCGCTGTTATTTATCAATGAACGATTATATGGAAGTTTCAAATCCTTGAAGTTCCTTACTTTCACATTCGACATACTCCCAATGGCTGTGCTCAGGTTTGTATAGTTCCCTCTTGTAAAATCAGCGTCAACCGTAAATTTCAGTTTATCATTTACTTTATAGATAAAGCTTGGTGCAATGGTATAAATCTTTGCAAACCCCTGATCCTGGAAAGATCCTTCGGATTGCCAGGCAGTATTTAATCTGAACAGCACATTCTTTTTCTCATTAAGAGGCGCATTTATATCTGCAGTAACTCTTGAAAGATTATAGCTACCCATTGTCATTGTTAACTCTCCGCCTTGTATATCATAAGGGTTCTTAGTTACATAATTATAGACTCCTCCGAAAGAAGTATTCCTATTACTACCGAACAGAGTTCCTGAAGGTCCTCTCATTACCTCTACACGCTCAAGAATAATCGGGTTCAGAAGAAAGATTGCACTTGTTACCATGCCATTTCTCAATCCATTGGTATTAGAAAAACCTCTGATGTTTAACCCCTGAGATCCACCGGCTGAAAAGTTCGGAACAGCTCCCGGAATATTTCTATACATGTCAGATCTTTCCATTACCAACTGTTCTTTCATCAGCTCTTTTCCCACAACATTATATACCTGCGGATTTTCCATGTTCTTCAGCGGCATTCTGGCAACCTGCTCGCTTTCGGCTTTCGCAAATTTTTGTCTTCTAATTAGAATTTCTACTTCATCCAGTTCATGAACATCTTCAGAAAGGACAAGACCAGTGACGAAGTTTGTTTCACCTCCGACTACTTCTATTGATTTCTCAAGAGGTTTGAAACCAACTTTTAGGATAGCCAGAACATTGGTACCAGCAGGAACATTATCTATAATAAAAGTACCTTTTGAATCGGAAATAGCAGAAAGGTTAGTACCTTTTACTGTAACAGCCGCATGCTCCAGCTTTTTTCCTTCAGAATCCTGTACTATACCGGAAATACTTCCGAAAACTCCTTGTCCTACACTCAGACGGGGGAAAGACATTATCCCTAATACCATAAGAAGATTAAAAAATACTCCCTTTTGCAACATTTTAATAAATAAACACATGAGTCAACTATTTAGACTAAATTTAAATAAAGGCGCAAGATTAAGTATTATTTAGAATCTTTACAAATAACAATAAAGATAATTGTAAAACTGATACTTAAGGTTATAAGGAACGAACCAACATTTCAAAGATCTCAGATGGAACTTGTCTCAGAATAGATAAAATCTTTAAAACTCTTTTCATATAAAGAACTTGTCAAATCAAAACCGACCAAAAATAAACACCTAATAATCAAACATTTGCAAAAAGGTTTCATTTTATACAAAAATTTTATCCGAACAAATTAAGTGAAAATGAAAAAATAGCTATATTTGTCTACTAGTTCTATATAGTATATATGTTATATTTAAAATATTTACTCAGCCGACTTTTAACAGACTAAATTTTAAGACCTTCGAAACTTTCACATTTAAACTTGAACTAATAATGACTAAAACACTACAAATTATTATTGCCTTCCTCCTTATTGGAAGTTTTGCATATGCGCAAAATGACCTTAAAGGAACTGTAAAAGATAATCAAGGCTTACCTTTACCAGGTGCTATTATTTTAATAAAAGGTACGAGTGCAACAGCAGCTTCTGATGCAGATGGAAATTTTTCCATAGAAGCCCCTAAAGACTTTCCATACTATGTACAAATAACTGCAACTGGCTTTAAAACTCAGGAACTTCAAATCACTGCGGAAACTCCTACTCCTCTTCTTTTATCCCTTGCTGTAGATGAGCTTCTGGATGAGGTTGTGGTAACATCTAGAAGAAGAAAAGAGGTTGCTCAGGAAATTCCAATTCCGATTTCAGTAGTAGGTGGTTCTCAGGTTGAAAATTCTGGTTCTTTTAATGTTAACAGAGTAAAGGAACTTGTGCCTACTGTTCAACTTTATTCCTCTAACCCTAGAAATACAACGCTTAATATCCGTGGATTGGGTTCTACATTTGGGCTTACCAATGATGGTATTGACCCAGGAGTTGGATTTTATGTAGATGGTGTGTATTATGCTCGTCCGGCTGCAACCACGCTTGACTTTATTGACATTGAGCAAATTGAAGTATCTCGTGGACCACAAGGAACACTTTTCGGTAAAAATACAACTGCAGGAGCATTTAACATTACTACCCGTGCTCCAAGATTCCAGCCAGGTGCAAACTTCGAAGTAAGTTATGGTAACTATGGTTACATACAGGCAAAAGCTTCTGTAACAGGTCCTCTTACCAAAAATCTTGCTGCCCGCGTTTCATTTTCAGGAACTCAGCGCGATGGATTGATTTACAATGTAAGATCATCAAAATACATCAATGACCTTAATAACATAGGAGGTAGAGTTCAATTACTTTATAACCTTACTGATAATATCAGATTAACTCTTGCAGGTGATGTGTCCAGACAAAAACCGGAAGGTTATGCACAGGTTATAGCAGGGGTTGCACCTACTCAACGTGCAGCATATCGTCAGTTCAATCAGATCATATCTGACCTGAATTATACACTTCCAAGCCAAAACGCATTTGACAGAAAAGTGGATCAGGATACACCATGGAGATCAGGCAATGAGCTAGGTGGATTATCTCTAAATGCTGATATAAAACTTGGGAAAGGAACTTTGACTTCAACATCTGCTTGGCGTTATTGGAACTGGGATCCGTCAAATGACAGAGATTTCACAGGTCTCCCGGTGTTAAGATTATCTCAGGCTACTTCCAAACACCAACAATGGTCACAGGAAGTTCGTTATGCAGGTGAATTCTCATCTCGTCTTAGCGGTGTAGTTGGAGTATTTGCTCTTGGTCAAAATCTAAAAACTGATCCTGTGCATATTGAAGAGTCAGGAGCAGCACAGTGGAGATTTTCTCAAAATTCAACCAGCCCACTTTGGCAGACTCCAGGGCTACTTGACGGATACGGAATCAAATCAAAATCATGGTTAAATTCCTTCAGTGGAGCCGTATTTGGTCAGCTTGACTGGGCTATCACTAAAAACCTTCACTTGTTACCAGGTCTTCGTTACAACTACGACTTTAAAGAAGTTGACTTTAACCGTCAGACATATGGTGGATTGGAGACAAATGATCCTGCTTTAATCGCGCTTAAACGTGCTGTTTATACTGATCAGTATTATCATGCAAAAGCTGAAAACACTAACTTTTCAGGACAGGTAACCCTTGCCTACAAGCCTATTAAACAAATTAATACTTTTGCCACCTATTCTAACAGTTATAAGCCTGTAGGTGTAAACCTAGGAGGATTACCTACTGCTAATGGTGACGTATTAACAGACCTTGCAAAGGTAAAACCTGAATACGTAACACATGTGGAGTTTGGTATCAAAACAAACCCTACTTCAAATACTACTTTGAATTTGATTGTGTTTAATACATCTATTAAAGATTACCAGACTCAGGTACAAACTGCAGAAGTTGGTGTAAACCGTGGATACCTCTCTAATGCTGAAAAAGTAAGAGTTCAGGGTATTGAGTTGGATGGTAGTATCAGAGTAAGCAGAAATCTTGCTATCAATGCTGCTGTAGCATATACTGACGGTAAATATGTTTCATTCAAAAATGCTCCTGTACCTCTTGAAGAAACAGGCGGTGCAAGTGCTTTCAAAGATATTTCAGGAGGCAGACTTCCAGGTATCTCAAAATGGGCCGGTTCTATTGGTGGTGAAGTCAATACAAACGAAGGCAAATTTTTGGGATCAAAAGGAAAGTTCTTCCTTGGTGTTGACTCTTACTTCCGTTCTGAATTTTCTTCAAGCGCATCTCCTTCAAAATATCTGAACGTAGATGGTTACTCTTTGCTTAATGCAAGACTAGGTTTCAGAGCAGCAAACGGATTGTCTGTCTTTGTATGGGGACGTAACATCCTGGATAAAGATTACTTTGAGCAACTGTTACCAGCTGCTGGTAATGCCGGCCACTATGCAGGTGTAATTGGCGATCCAAGAACTTACGGAGTTACGTTAAGATATTCATTATAAAACACTCAATCATTTTTACATAAAAAAGGCGGAAGCATTCACTTCCGCCTTTTTTATTTCTGTTCATTTCATCTATTAAGCTCAAATTATTTCTCCAAACATCTGTACAATACATTTTTATATTATATGTTACTATTTCTTTACAAAAAATTTGAATAGAGAATTAAAATAAAAATATTAAACAATTGTCTGATATCATCAATCAATTAAATTTGTCATTTAATTGACGATTATTTTTCAAAAACCAATTCATGAAACACTTTTTAAATTTGCCTTTTGTCTCTTCAATATTTATTTCATTATTAATGCTCTCTGTGCTTTTACTAAAAATACCTGATGGCAATCAATCCTTATATATATTTTTTTCACTTATAGCATCCGGCTGTCTTTTTATACTATTTTACACCCTGATAGGGAAGATATTAAAGGACAGAAGTCACCTTCTGAAAATGCTATTTTTCATTATTTGTATCACACTGCCCTTTTTACATTTTTATTTTGCTCAATACTGGCCTCATAATCACGAGTATATGGCATGGAGAAATAGAATGGTAATATACGTATCCCATTTTTATCAATGGGACTTTCTTCCCTATTGGTCAGCAGGTGACGGCGCTGGTCTAGGGGGGCCCCTACCTATTTATTATCATAAACTTTTTTATTGGGTAAGTTCATTTTTATATGTTTTACATCCCGTAATAAAAGATGCTGCAACTTTGGCAATGATTATATTTGCAGGTATAGGTGTAATAGGAATGCAAAAATGTCTTAAGGCAATTGGAATGGAATCATGGCCATCCCTTTTCCTGGCTGCTACCTTACCCCTCCAGTATTATACTCTCACAGATTGGTTTATAAGAGGTGCTCTGGCAGAATACACTGCATTAATGATAGCGCCATGGCTAATATGGTGGTGCTTAAATTTATTATCGACAGGAAAATTTTCGATTTCAATAGGAATCATTCTGGCCTTTACCTATTTCAGTCATAATATAATTGCGTATTACGGAGTCTTTGCTATTATAATCTCCTTTGTTATTCATATATCTCGCACGCGTCCTGGGATTAAAGAGCTCTCTCCTATACTAAAAAAAATTGTTACTTCATTGTTAATATTTTTAGGATTCATACTCCCTTACCTTATCCCTATGTTTTTAATTAGAAAATACTATGATCCTAGTAAAATCACATGGGACATGGGGTGGACCTTCAAACCAACTATCAGTTATTTTTGGGACAGAGATTATACATGGCATCATTTTGATGGCTATTCTGTGCAATTTAGTCCTATGTTAACTGTATCCATTCTGGTTTTCATAGGTTTAATTATTTCTTCTATGTTCAGAAATAAACCTGAACTTTCAGATACTTCAAATCCCAACAGAAAGTATGCTGGTCTATTTATTGTCATTTTATTTGTTCTATTTGCTCTTCTTCAATTAAATTTTACAATACCGTTCTACAATAAATTTCCCGGAGCTTTATTTATCCAATTTCCTTGGAGATTACTTACTTATCTTCAAGTATTATTGCTTCTTATTCTTGGCTTACTGATTTTAAAATATTTCACAAAGCAAAATCTCATTATAGTACCTTGGATTACAGGGTTTTTCTTTTTAGGTACTTTAGCCTCATATCCTTTAATTAAAAACCCACCAGTTACTTATCAATGGTTCCCTAAAGAGGAGGTGGAATCATTCACAAATACGGGAACATTTGGCATGGGAGAATACATGCCTAATGTTGATGAAATGCCTGGTGGTGCCTGGCTGTACTTTAATGCTTTAGGAGCAAGAGGAGTTGAAATAATTAGCGCAGGTCCAAACAAATTTGAGAAACTTCCTTTGGAAAATCCTGAAAACCTTGTGCAGGAATACAAAATTTCAGTCCCAGGTGATGCTGAAGTTATTTTACCGATTAATTACTCTGGGCTTGAGAAAGTTTACCTGGTCAAAAATGATGGGTCAGGATCAAAAGAAATAAAAGCAGAATATTACCGTACAAGCGATGATCCGAGAATAAAAATAAAATTACAGTCGGGGGAACATTTTATCAGAGTAAAACTACCTAGTATCTTTAATTTTTTCAATTAATAATAAGCCAGATAAAGCAGAAGCAAAAGGGGTTCAATTTCTTTTATTAAAAAAACAACTCTCGCTTCTGCTTATTTTAAAAATAGGATTACCCATTTAAATATCTGAACGCAGACTGGTTGCGTTGAGGCTATCTATTTTTACCCAAAAAAGAAGTATGAAAATAGATAAGGGGCTTAGCCGTAAAGAATTTAAAGAGAAATATCCTGATAATTCATCATGTTTACAATATTTAGCCGAGTTAAAATGGGCGGATGGTTATGAATGTAAAGGTTGTAAGAGTACGACCTATTCCAGAGGTAAGCAACCATATAGTAGAAGATGTACCAAGTGTCAATATGATGAGTCCGCAACATCAGGTACCCTTTTTCACAAGATAAAATTTTCTATATCATTAGCTTTTGAGATGTTGTATGAAATAGTTACCTGCAAAATAGTGTTTGGCTGGCGGAAAGATTTCAATTGCAGCAAAAAACAACATGGTTGTTCAGGCAAAAAGTACAGGAAGCTATGAAAAGTAGCCTAGAGCATCCTTTGGAAGATGAAGTTCACGTAGATGAATTTGAAATAGGCACTCCGAAAAAAGGGCAGCAAGGAAGAAGTGCCAGTGAAGAAAAGATCAGAGTAGTAATAGCCATCGAACATCGCAATGGAACTGCCGGAAGAGGATATGCACAAGTAATTACGGATTATTCCTGTAGCTCATTAAAACCTATATTTGATCAACATATTGCAAGGGATGCAAAGTGGAAACAGATGGATGGAGTGGATATAAACCCCTTAAAACAGAATATCCAAATCTAAAACAGAAACTGTCAGAAAAAGGAGAGAATTTTAAGATGCTACATATCCAAATAAGGAATTTTAAAAACTGGATACGGGGAGTTCATTCGTATTGCAACAAAGAGTACATGAATAAGTACCTACAGGAATATTTCTACAGATTTAACAGAAGAAACTTTAGAAAGAATATCCTTGAGAATATTCTTAAAAGAATGGTGGAAGGATCTCCAATTACATATTCTCAAATAATAAAGCAAGCGATCTAAATGGGTAATCCTATTTAAAAATTTCAATATTTGATATTTTTTAATTTAAGCTACAATTGATTTCCAAACCCTTGCGTCATTAAAAGTAAATTTCTCTTTCATCGGAGGAATAATTCTGACTTTTTCTTTAATGGTTTTTACTGTCTTAAAATTTCCTTCAGGCTGTTCTCCTAGTTATTTTTTAATAAAGGCAGATTATTTAATCTATTATTTTTTTAACCATTACAGCTGTGATGCCTTTATCCATCAGCAATTGGGCTTTATCTAAAAAACACCATTATTTTTCCAATCAACACTCTTCATTTTAGGGGTAATCCACATGTAATTCTAGGTAAAATTTCTTAATGGTTCTTACTGTCTTCAAATTTCCTTCAGGATGTTCCCCTATTTTTTCACTTTGAAATCAAGACAAATTAATGATGAAGAAATTTCTCATACTTATTAGTATCAGTACCTTGTTCTTTGCAAGCTGCTCATCACACAAAGAAGAAAAGGAACATGAAATTAAATTCCTGGTCACCAGCCTTTTAAAAAAGGACACCACCGTTACCAGAGAATATGTTTGCCAGATCCGCTCTATACAGCATATCGAACTGAGAGCTCTTGAGAAGGGCTATCTTCAGAATATTTTTGTTGACGAAGGGAGCTTTGTAAAAAAAGGGCAACTAATGTTTAAAATTATGCCCTTGCTCTATAATGCAGAGCTACAAAAGGCTCAGGCAGAGGCCAATTTCGCAGAGATTGAATACCAAAACACCAAAAGACTTGCAGACAGCAATGTTGTATCCCGCAATGAGCTTGCAATGTCTAAAGCCAAACTGGATAAAGCAAAGGCAGAATTATCATTAGCAGCAGTCCATTTAGGATTTACAGAAATCAGAGCTCCATTTGACGGTATCATGGATCGCTTTCAGGTAAGGCTGGGAAGTCTGGTCACTGACGGGGATTTGCTTACAACTTTATCTGACAACAGCAAAATGTGGGTCTACTTTAATGTACCTGAAGCTGAATACCTTGACTACAAATTAAAAGAAAATAAGAGTAAAAAAATGAACGTCAACCTGTTAATGGCTAATAATCAGCTATTCGGACATCAGGGTGTGGTTGAAACAATTGAAGCTGACTTTAACAATGAAACAGGGAATATCGCATTCAGGGCAACATTCCCGAATCCTGAAGGCCTGTTAAGACATGGAGAAACGGGGAATATACAAATGGTAGTCCCGCTTAATGATGCATTGATTATTCCTCAGAAAGCCTCCTTCGAAATTCTTGAAAAGAAATATGTATTTGTGGTTGATAAAGATAATGTAGTAAAACAAAGAGAAATTACTATAGCAGCTGAAATGCCTGATCTGTATGTAATACAGGATGGTCTGGCTCCCGATGAAAAAATACTTCTTGAAGGTATCCGCAAGGTGAAAGATAATGATAAGATAAGCTATAAATATGAAGACCCTAAGGTTGTAATACCTCAATTGAAAGTATATACCGAATAGTGTTCACTTATTCAAATTAGAAGAAGATGTTTAGTAAATTCATTCACAGGCCAGTATTTGCGATAGTGATATCACTTGTCATTATCTTCATGGGTATGCTGGCCATCAGTAGCCTGCCCACTTCCCAGTTTCCTGAAATTTCCCCACCGATGGTTATAGTAAGGGCATCTTATCCTGGTGCCAGTGCTAAGGTATTAACTGAATCAGTTCTAATTCCTCTTGAGCAAGCTGTAAACGGGGTGCCAGGAATGAAATACATGACTTCAGATGCAACCAGTGCAGGTGAGGCCAATATACAGATCGTGTTTAACCTTGGTACCAATCCTGATCAGGCCGTAGTAAATGTCAATACCAGAATTGCTCAGGTATTGAACAGGCTGCCTATACTGGTGCAAAGGGAAGGCGTAATCGTTAACCGTATTGTGCCTAACATGCTGATGTATGTTAACCTATACAGTACGGATAAAAACTCCGATATGAAATTCCTTTTCAACTATGCAGGTGTGAATATGATACCTGAATTGCAAAGGATTAACGGTATTGGTCAGGCCAGCATTCTTGGTAGTCGTCAGTATGCTATGCGTGTCTGGTTAAAACCAGATAGAATGCGTGCCTACAATATCTCCGCTGATGAGGTAATGGAAGCATTGGGTGATCAAAGCGTTATCGGATCTCCCGGAAGAATTGGCCGAAGCGATGGTAAACGAGCAGAAGCCCTTGAATACGTGCTCACATATAAGGGAAGGTTTAATGATCCGGAAGAATATAACAATGTAATCATCAAAGCCAATGCTAACGGAGAAATCCTTAGATTGAAAGACGTAGCGACTGTGGAGCTGGGAAGTGAATATTATGACCTTTATTCCAATCTTAATGAATATCCTTCTGCAGCTATTGTATTAAAACAGACCTATGGTAGCAATGCAACAGATGTAATCAAGGATGTAAAAGCCCAATTGGAGGAAATGAAAAAAAACTTCCCTCCGGGAATGAGCTATGAAATCAGCTACGATGTTTCCAACTTCCTTGATGCATCTACGGAGAACGTCATTCATACATTAAGAGATGCCTTTATATTAGTGGCCATCGTTGTTTTCTTATTTCTTGGCGACTGGCGTTCTACGCTTATTCCAACTCTTGCAGTACCAGTATCTCTTATCGGAGCATTCATGTGTATGCAGTTATTCGGACTTACCATCAACATGATTACTCTATTTGCACTTGTATTGGCAATCGGTATAGTTGTCGACGATGCGATAGTGGTTGTGGAGGCCGTCCATGCCAAGATGGAAGAAGAACACTTATCTCCATACAATGCGGTAAGAAAAGTGATTGGTGAAATCAGTGGAGCCGTTATTGCCATTACCCTACTGATGACTGCTGTATTTGTTCCTGTTGCATTTATGACAGGACCTGTGGGGATTTTCTACAGACAGTTTTCCATTACAATTGCTTCCTCTATTATAATTTCAGGTATTGTAGCGCTTACCCTTACTCCTGTTCTTTGTGCCATGATTCTGAAGAATAATCACGGACAACCAAGAAAGAAGACGCCTGTCAACAGATTTATTGACTGGTTTAACAGAGGTTTTGAAAAGCTTACAGGAAGATACGTCGGGCTGTTAAATATTATAGCCAACAGAAGATTAGTTACTTTCGGCTTATTGATCGCATTTTGTATCGGAATCTTCGGAATTACCAGAACCCTGCCTTCAGGCTTTATTCCCAGTGAAGATCAGGGGATGATCTATGCCATTATTCAGACACCTCCGGGATCTACACTTGAAAGAACCAATGACATTGCCCGCAAACTTCAGGAAATAACCAAAGAAGTTGAAGGAATACAATCTGTATCAGCTCTTGCAGGATATGAGGTACTTACTGAGGGTAGAGGATCCAATGCCGGAACTTGTCTTATCAATCTAAAGCCTTGGGCAGAAAGAGAACATACTGTAAACGAAATTATCTATGAATTAGAAGAAAAAGCTAAGGTAATCCCTGGAGCAACTATTGAGTTCTTTGATCCACCAGCAGTGCCAGGCTATGGAGCTGCAGGTGGTTTTCAATTACAGTTGCTTGACAAAACAAACTCCGGTGACTATAAAGCTCTGGAAAAAGTGAATGATGAATTCATGGCGGAACTTAGAAAACGCAAAGAATTAACAGGTTTGTTTACATTCTTCAGCGCCAACTATCCACAGTATGAGCTGGAAATCGATAACCAATTGGCCATGCAAAAAGGTGTATCCATCGGTAATGCTATGAATACGCTGTCCATTTTAATAGGAAGTACCTATGAACTTGGCTTCATCAAATACCAACGTTTCTTCAAAGTATTCGTGCAGTCATCACCTGAATATAGAAAGCTTCCGGAAGATGTTCTAAACATGTGGGTTAAAAATGATCATGGAGAAATGGTTCCTTTTTCAGCCTTCATGAAAATTAAGAAGACTCAGGGTGCTAACGAGATAAACAGGTATAACATGTATACGACAGCTTCCATCAGAGGTGGTTCTGCAAAAGGATACAGTAGCGGTGAAGCCATTCAGGCTGTGCAGGAAGTGGCCCAAAAGACATTACCCCGTGGTTATGACATAGACTGGGGTGGTCTTTCAAAAGACGAAGTAATGCGTGGAAACGAAGCGCTCTATATATTCCTTATCGTTTTGGGTTTTGTGTACCTTGTTCTAGCAGCACAATATGAAAGCTTTATCATTCCGCTATCTGTAATATTTTCACTGCCGGCTGGGGTATTCGGTTCATTTATGTTGCTAAAGATAATGGGTCTTGCAAATGATATTTATGCTCAGGTAGGTCTTGTAATGCTTGTTGGTTTACTTGGTAAAAATGCTGTGTTGATTGTAGAGTTTGCTGTTCAAAAACAGCAGCAGGGAGCTACTGTACTTGAAGCAGCAATAGAAGGAGCTAAAGTCCGCTTCCGTCCCATCCTTATGACTTCATTTGCATTTATCGCAGGATTGATTCCTCTTGTCCTTGCACATGGCGCTGGGGCAATCGGTAACCGTACCATAGGTACATCTGCTCTTGGTGGTATGCTTTTCGGAACAATCTTCGGAGTTATTATAGTACCAGGTCTGTATTACATATTCGGCTCTCTGGCTGAAGGACGCAAGCTTATTAAGGACGAACACGAAAGCCCATTAACTGAAGAAATTGAACACGTTGAAATCGAACACAATGCATAAAAGTAAAATTTTTAAATACTTCAGGACTGTTAGTATTTCAATCTTATGTACTGCATGTATACCATCAGTTGTACATAAAACCGAAAATAAAACAGTACCTGCAAAGTATAATAGTCCGGAGGATTCAACAAATACAGCGAAAGTTAACTGGAAAGATTTCTTTCATGATCCTTACCTGAATGTCCTGATAGATACTGCTCTTAAAAATAATCAGGAGCTGAATATTATCGCACAGGAGATCAATATAGCCAGAAATGAAATCAGAGCCCGAAAAGGTGACTACCTGCCCAACATAGACATTGGCGTTGGCGCAGGACTGGACAAAATGGGAAGATATACAAGACCTGGAGCAGTGGATGAAAATTTAGAGATTGCACCTGGGAAACGTTTTCCTGAGCCTCTCACAGACCTTATTGTTGCAGCCAGAGCCTCATGGGAAGTGGATATCTGGAAAAAGCTGCGTAATGCAAAAAAATCTGCTGTGCATAGGTATCTGGCATCTTCCGAAGGAAGGAACTTTATGATTACAAAACTAATAGCGGAAATAGCCAATTCGTATTATGAGCTGCTGGCATTAGACAATCAGCTGGAGATCCTTAAGAAGAACATAGAGATTCAGCAGAATGCCCTTCATATTGTAAGATTGGAGAAAGAAGCGGCTAAGGTTACAGAATTACCTGTCAGGAAGTTTGAAGCTGAAGTTCTGAAAAATCAAAGCCGCCAGTATGCTATTCTGCAGAGAATCACGGAAACAGAGAACTGGATTAATTTTCTTGTAGGTAGATTTCCTCAACCTATAGCAAGGAATGCTCAGAACTTCACGAAGCTGGCTTCTGATTCAATACATGTTGGTATTCCATCCCAGTTGTTACAAAACAGGCCTGATATTAAGCAAGCTGAACAGGATCTCGAAGCTGCCAAACTGGATGTAAAGGTGGCAAAAGCTAACTTCTACCCTTCTTTCAGAATCACAGGAATTGTTGGATATAATGCTTATAATCCCAATTACTTGATAAAATCACCTGAGTCTATTTTGTATACGCTGGCCGGCGAACTGGTGCAGCCTCTTATAAACAGAAATGGTATAAAGGCTTCTTATAATTCGGCCAATGCAAAGCAGATTCAGGCGGTATATAACTACGAACGTACTGTCTTAAGAGCTTACATGGAAGTTTCCAATCAGGTAGCGAATATCAGCAACATGAAAAACAGCTATAACCTGAAAGTAAAAGAAGTAGAGGCTCTTACCAGGTCCATTGATATATCAACAGGCCTTTTCAACTCAGCCCGTGCGGATTACATGGAGGTATTGATGACCCAACGTGATGCACTGGATGCAAAGTTTGATTTGATTGAAACCAAAAAAGCTCAGATGAATGCAATGGTCAATATTTACCAGGCATTAGGGGGCGGATGGTGAATAAAAAAATGATTTCATTAATATAAGGAAAAGCCATTTTACTAAATAGTAAAATGGCTTTTTCTTTTTCTAAACAAGTTAAATTCATATTTATTTTATAGCTGACTTAAACTTCTGATCTTCCCTTGCCTACCTTTAATTAAACTTTATTGCAATTATCCTCTTAATTTTGACGGGCGAATTTCCTTCCACTCCTGGCTTCCATTTAGGAGAATCTTCTATTATTGTAATAAGTTTATCCAAATTCTCCTTATCGATTTCTCCTCTAATCTTTTCCAAGAAAATTACTGATCCACCCTTATCTATAATGACCTCAACGAACACTTTACCTAAAGCAATCACTTGTTTTGCTTTAATTTTACTTTCCAGATAATCATCAAATGTAGGATACTTTTCAGTTGCTATAAATTCAGGCATCTGGAGAACATAATTTAACACCATGTCTCCTTGTTCTGGCTCGCCATCAGACATATCTAAGCTAACATAATATGATCGGACAAAAGAATGCACATTTCCGTTTTGTCCCGTACATTTAATATTAAACACCTGATCTACCTTTGAATAGGTTTCCGAACTGCTGGCTTTGCCGATTTTCTTGATCACAAACCTACCCTGCTCATCTTTGTTTAATGCTCTTCCATTTCCTTCAAGTCTGATATCCGATTCTTTAACTGACTTATTTTTCACAGTGATATAAGCGGTATACATTTCTCCCACTTTAACAGTGTCCTTTATAGCGACATAGTTTATATTCCAGTCAGTTTTTTTCTGTGCACTTACAATGAAAAAATTCATCAGTAAAAAAAGTAATAATAACGTTCTCATTCTATTCTATTAATTTAAGTTGTAATAATCATTATTTCATTTCCCCCCGACCTTTATCTCACAGCAGGAATTTCCAATAGATCCATTCTGTAAAGGAAAATTGAGTGTATAAAAAAGCCCCAAAAAGCTATCAATTACATTCTTCCATTTGATCTGAGGGGAACAGGCGAGGTTTAGAGAGAATATCCTGATCCACCGAGACGAAACCCACACAGCATATATAATAAAAAAAGTGTGGGAGACAGAAGCTCCACACTTAAATTTTACAAATGATTACCCGCCATGACAACCTGATATTACCTACCGTTTTCTTGTATTAAATCTTTTAAAGAATACTTTTCCATTTGTTTACTCTTCGTATTGACAATTTTTAAAAGGTCATTTTTTACTTGAATTTCCAACAATAGTAAAGGATCAATTTCAAAGATTATTGCAATTTTTAAAGCAATCTCTGTATTAATATGTCTTTCACCTTTAATGACTTTATTTAGATTAGACGGTTCAACGTTGATATAGCGAGCAAACTTGTTTTGTCGAATATGTAAAGTATCTAAGAGCAGCTTTAAAAAATCACCTAATAATTTAGGTTCCCTGTTATCATTAGATTTAATATAATCCTCCATCTGGATTTTAATTGCAGCTAATTCAATATTAATTTTTTGCCATTTAGTTTGGGCATTAGATTGATTCAATAAAATCTCTCGAAATTGAGAAAAATCGGAAGAATTAACATCCATACGTTCTGTTAACAGTCCGTTTTTCGGTTCCATATTTGTTTTCTTTCTCACGTCTCCTATTTTTTCCGAATAAAAGTAATTTCCTTTTAAATAAAACCATTTCCATAATCCCGAAAACTGCTGTTGCAAAAGCTTCTTATTTTATAAAAATTTTGTTTTGATATAAAGAAAAAGCTTTAAAACTTCTTGAAAATCCAAAATGATATATAGCTACTGAATAAACGATTATCATCACAATGATCGGAGTTCTTGCTAATATCTCATATTCAATGGTAAAAAGACTTATAAGAGCGAGTATATTTACCACAGAAAAAAGTACTAATAAAGTAATTCTTGCCCAGTTTTTCCCTTTATAAACCATTATTAAAATTCCGATAGTTAGTACAAACCGCACTATTTGCTGTCCGACCTTTTTAGCTTCTACATCTACAAAAACTGAATTATAATTATATATAATATGCAATGAAACCATCAAAATGCTGAGTGAAATTAGGATTGTCCTTATCCTGCCAGTTTTTGCTACTCGATTCATTCGGATTATTGTTAAATATTCAATAAACGTACATTTACAATTAGTTACAATAGTTTAAGGTTACACAAAACAACACATTATCAAGCTTGCTACTTTTATATGGTTTGATCCATCATTTCTTGCGATTTATTTCAAATATCGATTCTTTTTCCCCATTTTCCCTATTATTTCGTTAGGGTCTATAGTCTTCCTTCCATCTTATTTATATCACTTAAATAATCTCTTTTTTCTCTACTAAAACATTTTTCTGAGACTAATATAGTAAGACTAATTTAAAGAAAATGATTCACTTTACAGCTTTTATACGACTAAACGAGAAGTGTAGGAGGACATCAACATTTTTAACAGTGTAAATAATTTACTATTTTGACTTCCATTAAATCAAAATATAATATTTTCATAAGCGTTTTTTCATAGTGAAGACTAATCATATCTGGAATTTCTCTACCGTTGGAGGCATAAAACGGGTTAACATCGAATCTGGTCAGGACCTGATACATTTAGGTACGCTGGATCAAAAGTTATGGACAGCATTGAGTTGCCCTGTTCATGATCTTGAAATTGACCCAAAGACACTGGAGCTTATTGATATCGACAAAGACGGAAAAATTCGTGTTCCTGAAATTGTTGCAGCTGTCAACTGGGTTACATCTGTCATTAAAAATCCAGATGATTTATTAAAACAGGAAGCAAGCTTTCCGATATCAGCCATCAATGATCAAACCGAAGCAGGACTCAAACTTTTATCTTCTGCTAAAGTCATTCTGAAGAATATCAACAAGGAAGATTCTGAAATACTTACTGTTGAAGAGACTTCAGATATTACAAAGATATTCGCTTCATCAAAATTCAATGGAGATGGCATTATTACGGAGGACAGCACAAGTGATCCTAAACTTATCCAACTCCTCAATGAAGTGATATCCTGCATTGGCTCTTCAGCTGACAGAGGTGGAAAGCAAGGTATTTCTCTGGAGCATCTTACATCCTTTCTGGAACAATGTAAACTGTATGCAAGCTGGCATGAAAAAGCGGATGCTTATACTGCTTCCATTTTTCCTTTCGGTGAGCAGACTGAAGAAGCGTATCAATGCTATACAGCAATAAAATCCAAGATTGATGATTATTTTCTGCGTTGTAAATTATCAGCATTTGATCCTCGCTCAACTGATGTTTTGAATTTGCTGGTTGCCCGTGTTGAAGCAATCAGTACAAAAGATCTTTCAACCTGCATAGAAGAAATTGCAAGTTATCCTCTAGCAAAAATTGAGGCTAAAAAAGATTTACCATTAGATACAGGGATTAATCCCGCTTGGGAAACTACCATGAACTCCTTTAATAAGTTCATTGCAAATAAACTGTTCCCGAATCAAAAAACGCTGAGCGAAGCTGACTGGAATGTCATCTCTGATATATTTACAGCATACGTTCAATGGAAATCAGAAGCAGTCGGAACTTTGGTTGCTCCATTAGGAGTTAACCGTGTACGCGAAATTCTAACCAGTAAACATCCTGAAGAATTGAAAGCTCTGATATCTGAAGATATCGCCCTGGAGCATGAGGCCAATAATATAATTTTAGTTGACCAGCTTGTTCGTTATTACCGTGATTTATATACACTGCTAAAGAATTTTGTTACCTTCTACGATTTTTATTCCCCCGATGCAAAAGCAATATTTCAGGCAGGAACATTATACATAGATCAAAGGAGCTGTGACCTTTGTATCAGAGTTATAGATCTTCCCAAACACAATACTATGAGTGCCTACAGTGGAATGTTTCTGCTTTATTGCGAATGTGTCTCCAGGATCAGTAGTGAAAAGATGACAATTGTAGCAGCATTGACCAATGGAGATATAGATAATTTAGTAGTTGGAAGAAATGCTTTATTCTATGACAGAAATGGTCAGGACTGGGATGCAACAATCATTAAAATCGTTGACAATCCTATCAGTATAGCCCAGGCATTCTGGTCTCCATATAAAAAGGTTTATAGATTTGTAGAAACGCAGATCAATAAGATTGCAGCAGAACAAGAAGCTAACATAGATACAAAATCTACCAAAAGCATAGAAGATACATCTGCTGAAATCACAACCGCAACAGCACCAACACCAAAACCTCCTGCACAGCCTTTTGATGTTGGAAAGTTTGTCGGAATTTTTGCTGCCATTGGCTTAGCTCTCGGAGCAATTGGATCTGCAGCGGTTTCTATAGTTGCCGGATTCATGGGTCTGGTATGGTGGAAAATGCCTTTGGCATTTATCGGACTTATATTGGTAATATCCGGCCCTCCGATGGTGATGGCCTATCTGAAATTAAGGAAACGAAACCTTGCACCTCTGCTAGACGCCAATGGTTGGGCAGTAAACGCGAGAGCAAATGTCAATATTCCTTTTGGAAATACCCTAACCAGCCTTGCCAACTTGCCTAAAGGAGCAAAGGTTAACCTGAATGATCCGTTTACTAAAAAGAAACGTCCATACTTATCAATGGTATTGATACTATCTATTTTAGCGGGAATTTTATTCTTTATCTTATGGAAGTTTGGTTATATACATCTTCCAGGCAGTATGAAATAAAATCAATATTTTCAGGTTATGGAGGCGTGAAGTTAATTCTCTTATAAAAAAATGGATTAGCTATTTAAGTCCCGTTGACAATAATAAACACATTGATAAAACTCTAAAAGACCTCACCCTAAATCCCTCTCCTGAAGGAGAGGGACTTTAATGTGCATGTTATTAGTTATATCACTTTTAATTCTATATTTTTTTCGTCACTGTTACCATCTCAATCAGGAGAGGGTTAGGGACGAGGCATCATCTTTGATACGGAACTAAATAACAAATCAGATAAAAAAAGAACCATTTTCCTATATCGTAAAATGGTTCTTTTTTTATTATCTGAAAAGCTTAAATAATATTCATTCTTATTTCACAACAAGTACCTTCTCAATACTTATAGCTTTTCCATTAGAATCAAATACCCTGAAAATGTAAAGTCCATTTTTCCAATCTGAAGTATTAATAGTTGATTCTTTTGACTGAGACACAAGCTTTCCTGTAAAGTCATATATATCAACATAAGTCCCCTCTGCACCTCTAATATTGATGAGTGTACTTGCAGGATTAGGATAAATCAGCTGCTTGCTTTCTTTAGGACCTTCCACAGAAGATACAATCGGATACTGGCTCACAAAAGTATTAAATACTTCATTGGTAATAACCGGTGGATTTTTATCAAAGACAATTCCCGCTTTATTCCTGATTATTGTCATCTCTGAAATATTCTTTTTAGGTTTTATGGTAAAACGTACAAATCCCTGAGCTTTTTCTTTATTAGTGGTACTATCAGGAAGCATGATATTCTCGAAGTGAAAAATCACTTTCCCATCTTTACCAACTTCCGTAATTACATCATGAGATGATCCTTTAACCTCAAGGGTTGAAGCATCCAGATTCACATCAAGTGTATCATGAATAGCAACAGTATACGCTGTATCGTTTCCGGTATTTTCAAAACGTATTAAATAATCAAGTGTAGTATTGAACAACGTATAGTGATTATCCCATAGCCCTATCGGAGTTACAGCTTTATCATTAGGGTCAACAGCGCATCGTACCATTGTACTCAAACTGTCTACAGAGGTATTTACCACTGATCCTGATGAGTATATTTCAGCAAATAATTTAAAGGTTAAGATCGCATTTACACTGTTAAAATCAGGAAAAGTGATATCATAAGAAAGTGTTTTATTATTGAATGATTCAAAATTTTCTATCTCAAAAATAAGCGTATCCGTTTTTGCTTCAACTGCTTCTGCTGATGTAATTTCAGCAAGAGGATCTCCTACAAGGGTAAGCCTTACCTTTTCAATAGATAGTATTCCCGGATTTTCCACTTTAAGCCTCGCAACTTCAGTAGTACTGCAACGAGGCCATGGAAGATAAAAATTTGTTTTCACTTCCGGTTTAAAGTCCCGAACTGTAAAACCTATCATATTAGTCTCTGACCCTGAAAGGGTATAGGGGAATTCTTTAGACACATAGTCAAATAAAGAATCTGCTGGAATCTCAAGAATGTATTGTTCTCCTGGCTCCGCAGCAAAACTAAAGAAGCCATTGCGATCAGCAAACACTTTTATACCTGCAGGTTTTATCTCCATTGCATACTTATTAATCCCCTCCTCTCCCGGATCTTTAATACCATTCCGGTTTGTATCATAGAACAAAATACCTTTCATAAAATACTGGTTTCTGTTCATACGCCAGATATATGGATAATCCGCAGGCAGATACAAATAAGCGGAATCTGCAAGAAGAACGAAGCCATGGAACTCCTCCGGTAAACGCACCTTTGTCGTATCCTGTTCATTTTTTACCATTGTCACATAGCTTTCATCTGGCTTAACATAGGTGGTGTAATAGTAAAATTTATCTCCATTATGCTGTTTGTAAATGAAGGAGTTATGTATACCTGTTTTGCCTTCAAACTTCACCTCTCCATTATAAAAACTGAAGTGCAATTCTTCACTGCGATTTTCATCGCCTCCTGAAACAGTCAGCATAGATATACCATTATCAAGCGTTTTACTCCAAGAGTCATACTCGTTGTAATAGTCCAGAGTATAACCACCTACATAATCAGCAAATTTATGAATTGACACTTGCCCTTTGTATGTCACGACCAGGCCTCTTGTATAACTATATGCAAAAAAGTCCCTATTAAATTCATCTATAGATGAAAGCGCCCCTAGTTCAGGCGTGGGGCCGAAATCGTATGTCTCCAGACTATCTGAATGTAACATATATCTGTAGGAATTCTGGGTTCCTATCAAGTATACTGCATTGGAAGTTGTAAGTACATAGCCGGTAATCGGATCATCAGGCAATAACTTTTCCCATACTTCTTCAGCATCTCTATAAATGTATGGCACTCTGTCCATAAAAATGATGAGGTAATCATTCCCTTGTATAATTTGCTCCATTTTATCACCTGGAAGATATTCGGCTAAAGTGAATTCTTTAAAAGAATTTACTTTATCAAAGCGAATTAACCTGTCCGGCTTTCTTATCCATATATAATTGTCGGTCCAAAATACTCCGGTAAAGGTAGATGCAGATGTCAATACATCTCTCATCACAGATTCCGAATAAAACTTCAAAGTTGTCCCGTCGCAATAGCCCAGATAGTTGGTATATCCATTAACTGCCGATCCGGAACGTCCATAAAGAACGGCAGTACCATTGAGTATCACACCTAAAGTAAAACTTCCATCTGGAAAATTCTCAAATCTGGTGGTGTCTGTTCCATTTATCTTCCAAAGACTTTTTCCATTATGATCATTAAGAACCCACTTATTTCCAAGACTATCTATATAAGGATCCGGAAGTATAAAGTCCTTAAATGGATGTTTTATTTCAGCGCCATGAACACGCTCCCAGGTATTCATCTGAGCATTAGACAAAAGTGGAAACAGTAAGAGCAAAAAGAAAAAGATTCGTTTCATCTGCATGTAATAAAAGTAAAAAGTAAAATTTGTAATCTATTATGCAAAAATTGCATTGCATTATGTAAAAATATACAATTTAATTGTAATATGACAAAAGAATAACCGGCATATCCATTAGGACCTGGTATCACCTGATTACCTTTTAGTTAAAACTTATTTATCAATACTAACAATTATTTTTTTTCTCTAAATCTTCCTATATATAAAACTAGTATAACTTTTATCTTCTAAAAATTACAAAGGTCATTGGTGCCTGTTAATTGAGACCATCTTGCAGACAACAGTTTGGCATAGTCAACATAGAACAAGCCATAATTTCCTAAAGAAAAACCATCGTTTGCTTCTATCAACAAAAATCTATTATCACTGGTTAATCCAAAATCAAGTGCATAGCCTGCCGGAGCACCCTCAAAGTCAGAAATGGCACTTTCGATAACCTCCGCATTGAAATGATTCTTCCAGTCTCCTTTATACATTTTCACTCCTAAAACTTTGCCGTACCTGACAAAAACCCTCCATTCAGTAACAAATCTAACTGGCTCAGAAACCCATATTGGAGTGTTCATATTGAAATCTCCACAACCTACCAGATCTTTTGTTGACCTGACAAGCCTGCCGGTAAATTTTTTCGCATACCCTTTAGGCTTCACGAATACATTCCATTGATCAGGATTATTAGCGATTTCATCCATGGTTGATTCCCAGATTCTTCTCCCCAAATATTTTGACAAACTCGTTGGATAATCAAGGGGTTCTGGAATCGGCATTTTAAGTTTTTTTAGTGCTTTATGTATAAACTGTATACTACCCAGGAAAATATTATCTTCGCTTATCTCAATATTTTCTATATCCTTTACCTCTACTATTCCAAACCCCATATTATAATAGGCTTCCAATGCGGTATAAAAACTGATATTTGAAAATTCACCAAGCTTGATTTCTTCTGTATAAAGTTCCATCAATGTATGATCAAGCGAATTTAGTTAAACATAAGATGAGCAGCCCCCACCATATTCAAAACTTCTATCTTCGGCTCCATCTCTAAACCACTTTCGTCCCTTTGCTTCTGAAATGATTTAAATGATGACACATTTAATAGTTCTTTCTGAATCGCTTCATTTTTATAGTGTGATAAATGCATAAACGTTTTCCCGTCTTCGCTTTCATATACATTATACCGAAAGTCTTCAGCATTCAAGTGACTGAAATCCTCTAAAAACAATGCAATGTTTTCCCTGTTTTTGCCTGCAAATTCTGGCTTTACAGCATAAGTAACTTTAACAACAATCATATACTAAGATTTCTTTTCTAATTCCTTTGAGATTTTTTCCATCACTTTATTCCAATGAGCTTTCACTTCATTTCTTCGATTGACATCTGATAAATGATCATGATGAAAACTTATGACTGTCTTTCCTTTATTGTCCATCACCCTGACCTGAAGTTGAGAAACATTATCCCATCCTTTTTTCTTCCAGGTAAGTCTTATATGTGAATGAACTTTTAGAAGTCTTTCTCCCCTTCAATTCCTTCTTTAGTTTTATAGTCCTGTTTCTCTGATAACTCAATAGCAAGAGAACCAAGCCATATTTTAAGTCCATTTAACGAAAACATAAAATTCCATACTTCTTCAAAAGAAATATAGAATGTCTTTCTCAGGCCAAACTGAAACCCTGCATCTTTTGTCTCTCCGACAACTTTAGTTTTTGCCATATCCTATCAAGGTTATATAAACAATAATAAATTGTTTTTTCACATCAATGATATAAAGATATCCTAAAGAAATGGATATTAGGATATCTTTCATATTTTCTTACAAACTATCTTTCATAAAATGCAGGAGGCTCAATTCCCAATGATCTAAGGTAAACATACCCCTGCCCTCTGTGATGGATTTCATTGTCGATAAAATAGAGAACTGTAGAATATAAAGCATCTTCATACAGTCCGAAGGCAGCCTCTACTGTCTGAAATCTTTCAATAGGAATAAGTGGCCATAATCTGTCAATTCTTTCTGTTACAACATCCCACAGTTGGAGGAGCTCTTCCTTGGTTTTAGGATGTTCCTTTACTTCATCTTTCCAGTTACCATCGATCATCCCCTGTACTCCCGGATAAGCAATTTCAATCATTTCCATTACCAGAGTGGAAAAAGTACGCATTCCTCCAATGGAATAATTAAACAATTTGTCTTCCGAAAAGGCTTCGATAACTCGACGTGTCAATCTGCGATGACCTTGCCACTGCCCTAAAAGCTGGTTGGCACTGATTACAACCTGATTTTTAACCACTGTATTTTCCATGTATTTAAAGTTTTAGATGTTAAATGTTTAAATGATGACTCAAAGAAAAGAGGGGCAAGTGACAGCATTATGTCAGTAGCTTTAAAAAAATCCATTTCTAAAAAAATCCGACAACCCATATTAAAAAACATATAATCATTAGAAGGTTAAAACCTGAAGCATAACCTGAAATTAAAAATCATCTATTTTTTCAGTAAAATATAAAATCAGGGAATAAACGATTAAATTACCTTCATAAAACACTGGGATTCAAAGAGTCAAAATTTATTCTAATGTAGGGCATTAAAAAAACCAGAAAAAATGAAAGCCATAGTATGCACCCAATATGGAAATCCTGATGTTCTTCAACTTCAGGAAATAGAAAAACCCGTACCGAAAAAAAATGAAGTTTGTATAAGAATCAAAGCCACCTCAATAACAGGTAGTGACATTATAATAAGAGGTTGCAAAGTACCCGGGATTATGAAGTTAATGATGAAACTGGCAATTGGTTTTTCCAAACCAAGGAACCCGATACTTGGTTTAGTTTTGGCTGGAGAAATAGAGTCGATTGGAGATGACGTCAAAAGATTTAAAAAGGGAGAACAAATTTTTGGAGTAACCATCAAGTCTCCAATGAAGCCAAACATGGGAACCTATGCCGAATTTAAATGTCTTCCGGAAGATAGTTTTATTGTACATAAACCATCAAATAAAACTTTTGAGGAAAGTGCAGCTATACCATTTGGAGGTGGCATTGCTTTGCATTTTCTTAAAAAAGCCAGGATACTACCTGGCCAAAAAATTTTGGTATATGGTGCTTCCGGGGCTATCGGAACATCACTCGTGCAACTAGCAAAATACTATGGAGCTTGTGTTACGGGAATCTGCAGTACCTCAAATCTGGACTTAGTGAAATCTCTGGGGACAGATGTTGTTATTGATTATACTAAAGAAGATTTCACAAACCTGGGAGAATTATATGACATTATATTCGATGCCGTTCCCGGAGGTATGATTGATAGAAAAAAGTTAAAATCAAAATGCTTGAAAAGTCTTACTACAAATGGCAAATACATTTCAATTGATGATGGAAGGCCTGCATTTACAATAGAAGGGTTACTGTTATTGAAAAAATTGTCCGAAATAGGAAAATTTGAATCTGTTATTGATCGCTGTTATCCATTGGAACAAATTGCAGAAGCTCATAGATATGTTGAATCAGGACATAAAAAGGGAAATGTAATCATTCAGGTAAATTAATTTCACTTACCTAAAGAACATAAACTTTAATAGCCGTCAACCAAATGATTTTATCTCTGACTTTTCTGAAACTCTGAATTATCTGAATGTTCAAATATAAGAAATTTCAGCTGGCAGAGTTTGATATAAATTGAATTAGTTGTCTACACTATCGTCCTTTACAGAGCTCGGAGGACAAAGAAGCATTCTAATTTATATCAAACAATCTTAAGTTGACGGCTATATTATATAAAGGAAGTAGAATGTATATCCTATAAAGCAATTGTATTATTCAACCACCAGCTTCTCTGTTAAAATTTCAGTATCCGTCTTGATCTTGATATTGTATATACCTTTTTTCAGAGAACTTACATTGATTGTTCCTTCAGTAACAGAAAGAGGAATTGTTTCACCCAGAATAGATACAGCTTCTGCTGAAACCACTGATAGGTTGTTATTCAATTTAACCTCTTCTCCTGAAACCGGATTAGGATACATTACGGCTTTGTTAGCGGTTTCTGATGTAAACTCAAAATCATGAGCTGATCTGTATGGAGAATACTGATAGAATGGCATTCTGAAGGCAGCTCCTTCATTACCAATTGTCAGGAGATTATCAGAATTGGACGCTCCAGCAAGCACATTATCACTGTCAATTGCAACTGAATATCCCAAAGCTCTTACTACGAGATTAGAAGGATTGCCAACATTCATAATCCCTTTGTATTTATAACCTCCTTCATCTGTATACAGATATACCTTACCTTGCTCAGGATTGGGGCCTGCGCTGGCTCCTCTTGGTGCACCAACCACTGCTCTGTTGTATTGGATTGCTACTGAATGTCCAAATCTATCTCCTGTACCAGTTCCCGATGTTACAGAAGGCACCAATGTACTTTTCAAACTCCATAGATTGTTTTGAAAAACAAGCACAGCTGCTTTTCTTGCTGATGGATCTCCTACAATTACATGGTTATCTGTTATGTCTACATCATAACCAAAATTTGTCATATAGGTATAACCTGAATACGGGTCATATAATGGGATTCCCCATGTTGCAGGATTTGGAGCATATCCTTGCTCAAGACTCCAGACATTGTTCTGATATTTGTAGATGTAAATTGAGTGGTCACCAGGAGCGCCTACTACTATTTTGTTTCCTCTAATGGCTACCGAAATACCAAAGTCTGCATCAGTATTACCGGAACCGTTGGCAATTACTGTGTTTCTTACCCAGGCATTGTTAACAAAATTCCAGATTTCTATATATCCTCCATGATGAGAATTATTTACATTAGGAGCTCCGATTACCATCCAGTTATCATGAATATCCACCGCACGTCCAAACTGGTCATGGGCTCCGGGATTCAATGCAGAAATAACTGTGTTAAAATTATTCTGAGGATTACCGTTCAAATGCTTTGAAAGATAAACCGCGCCTTGATTGACATTACCAGTCTGTGGTGCACCTGCTGCAATCCAGGAACCGTTCATGCTATGAGAATAGCCAAATAGTCCTGTTCCCGGCCCTTGAGTCTGGAACAAAAGCTGATTGTTTTTGAATACATTCAATCCGCTCCAGAATTCAGATCCAATTAAAGAATATCCATTGTATTCTGTTACTGAAAAACCCCATTCTTTGATACCGACTGGATTCGGAAACTGGAGTCTTGTTGCCTGGCCATGAGCCATGATGGAAGCGGAGACCATTAGTGCTGCCGCAAGTCCTTTCTTTAAAGTTTTTACCATGTGTTGTTATATTTTTCTCACATAAATAAAGAAAAATATCATTCACACTCAGAGCATTTAATCATTATAGGTTGCGGATTTACGAACGTTGAATCACCATTTACAAAACTCTTTTTACTGATCTTATTTTATGGTTTTAAATCTTTTTAGGTAAAATGGAATGACACCATCCGGGAAACTTAATCCACCTCTTAACTTACGTATAATCGAAAAATTACTAATAGAAAGGAATGCGAATACTCCAATTAAATCTTCACCTGGCAATCCTAATAATTCTCCAAGCGATTGTCCCGATACAACAAAATATAGGTAACGTCTTTCTTTCCTTGATATATTATCAGTGTTTGTTTTTCCTTCTCTTGTTACATATTTAAATATTAGTGAATCCATTTTAATTATTTTTTGCTTTCTACTATCGTAATCTTAGCCCAAGGTTGCTTATAAATCAAAAATTATAGGCTCATTTTTCAAAAGATAATTTTCATCTATCACAGACGCATTAATAAATTTGATCCCTGATGAAACGATCTCTCCATAAGCTTCATGAATATGCCCACATATATGTACTTTTGGCCCCACAGCAAATACTTTATCTAAAAGGTCTTCACAACCCACATTTTGCCCTCTTATTGTTTGGTCAAGCAATCCAAACGCAGGACCATGAGTAACTAAAATATCTGCATCAGATGGGATCAAGTCCCAGTGTCTGATAATAGATTTTCCACGATGACGGTTAAAAGCCCAGTCATGAAACCAGGGGGTAACAGGAGATCCCCAGATTTTTATACCATTAATTGTAATGCCGCTATCGCACAAATATGTAACCTCTGGAGGAACTATGTTTGTGATATATTTATCAGAATTTTTTTCGAAAAAGAAATCATGATTTCCAGCGATGAATATTTTATGTTCAAAATCAAGACCTCTGAACCATTCCAGAAAATCTGTTATTTCATCTTCCTTACCACGTCGGCTAATATCACCAGCATGTATGATCACGTCTCCTTTGGGGAGTTCCAGCTTTCGATGCTGACCATGAGAATCAGAGATAGTGACGAATTTCATATTTTATAAAACACATTCCCTATTTTCTTAAAATCTTTTCCATAGCCTTTCCTTTTGCCAATTCATCAATTAGCTTATCTAAATAACGGATCTTCTGCATCAAAGCGTCTTCAATTTCTTCTATTCTATATCCACAGATTACGCCTGTAATTTTTGAAACATTGGGATTTATTTGTGGCGCTTCAGCAAAAAAGGTTTCGAAATCAATTTTCTTATCGATTATTACTTGCAACCCTTGCTGATCATAACCTGTAAGCCAGAAAATAATTTCATCTACCTCAGCTTTTGTGCGTCCTTTTTTCTCTGCTTTAGTAACATAATGCGGATACACACTTGCAAAAGACATTTTAAAAACTCTTGTATTATTCATCCGTCAAACGTTTAAATATCTACTTACTTTTTACTTCTTACTTTTTGATTTTGATTTCATATTCTGTTCGTTTTCCTGTTTTCTGAATTTAATCATCCTTGTAATCATATCAACAGGAAGACTGTCTTTATTGGGTAGTTGAATTACGGACTTGGATACTTTATAATTTTTCAGATCGCTTTCAAATTCTTTTAAAAATTCAGCGCTAAAAGGATTGGAAAGTGAAATATGGTTTGGAAATGCAGCATAATAGATCAAATATCCATTATACTTAAAACACGGAATCTGATAACTGATCGCTTCTTCAACCTCAGGAACGACCTCATGAATTATTTTACGAATAGTTTGCATCCGTTCCTGAATCTCTGAAGGAAAACCTGCCTGATATTCATTAATTGTCTTAAAATCTGTTTTTGCCATATCCTTATATTTTAAAGATTGAATTTAAATAATTAAACATATTTTATTTAATGACTTTACAAATCCATTGATAGTTTTGATTTATATAATATTTAAAATCTGCCTCTCATGCACCAAACTACTGGTTCTGGTTGAAAAATCCGGCTTTACTTTCAATGAAGTATTTATTTACTGGTGTTAAGATGCATATCAATTGATTCTGATTCATTAGTTGACCCGTGACATCCCGAATAGACGCAAACAAAATAAAAATTTGCCCTCTGGATCATTTCAAAATTAGACATTCTAGTGCACTTTTAAAAAATGGTAGTTCGTAATGATTTTATGCTTATAATATAAATACTTTTTTTAGCAATCAACGAGTATCTTAATTTTCAATGTATTATATTAACCCAAAATTAAGAATCAATATATCCCGGAACTATTGCAGTTCAATTAAATGGAGCGAGCCTCTTTAGGTCTTTATTGTTTTCAACCAACAACTCGATTACCATTATAAACCAGATTACAATTATAGTCGCTTACTTTTAATATCAATTATCTGATATAATCCGGAATACATTTCAAGTTTATCTCCGGATAATTTATTCTTCAATAATTTAATTAGAGAACTATGGAAAAACTAATTATCTATTTACCACCTTAACTGGATGTTCCCAAAATACATTTGGTATTTTTTATTCCAGCATGAAAGTAATACTAGTACCTATCCAGGCTTGATAAGTCTGCATAAGGCCCCTCAAATATATTCTTTCACTTAACACACTTTAAAACTATGAAAAAAAAGAGCACAATTTTCAGCATTTTTTTTATAACAATGCTGACGCTAAATTTATATGCCCAACCGGTTTTAATCAAAAGTGTTCCAGAAACTAGCTATGGAGCATTTAATGCTCTGGGTAATTATTATTTCTTTCACAATGACAGTTTATGGAGATCCAATGGAACTGCCGTTGGAACATATGTAATCAAAGATCTTGGAAGTAAACCTGACCCTTACGAAAAAATTAAAACACACGTTCTTAATTCTTCCTTCTATTTTAAGACCATAAATGGTAGTACACATCGATTATGGAAAAGTAATGGCACTTCCAGCGGCACAACCATAGTAGGCAGTTATGCCGGTCTTGAAATTCTTGGTGTATTTAACAATGAATTATACTATAGTGCTTCGCAGTCGGGAGTATGGAAGTTGTTTAAAGTTTCTACCGGTTCACCTGCAGTGATTAAAAACATTCATGCTCTTGAAGCAAGGATAGCAGGAGGCATAATCTTCCTAAGTGTGGTAACACCAACATCAGGAGCTTTATGGAAAACAAACGGAACGACTGCAGGAACAGTACTTCTAAAAAATGTCAGCCTGGGAAACATGCAAACGCTTAACACCAATCTCTATTTCACATCCGGATCTGCCTTCTGGAAAAGCGATGGAACTACTGAAGGCACTGTAATCGTGAGAGATTTTCAGGATGGGACAATTGGTCCGATTGGAGTGCTTAAGGACAAATTGTACTTAGCATTCAATGACCGATATGAAATTTATATCAGTAATGGGACTGCTAACGGAACAACAATTCTAAAAGAAAATATTGGATTAGATGTAACCGTTTTCAACTTTGGAATTGTAAATGATCAACTGTATTTTAATGTTGATCAGCAGGGACCTCCAACTGACTTATGGAGAAGTGATGGAACAACAGCGGGCACATTTAAGGTTCATGATATGCCTAGTTTTGTTGATCCTCTAGATATTACAGTAGCAGGTAATCACATCTTCTATGCAAATCACACTACCTACGATTACACTTCCGTTGAAGATTATCAAATTTATCAGTTATGGCAATCTGATCTCACTAGTTTTAACACCAAAACAGTTCAGAATATATTTCCCGGCACCTCATTTCCCTTTACCAAAAATTTAGAGAATGTAAACGAGATATTGTTCTTTATGTCAAAGCAGGGAAGCCAAACCAATCTGTATAAATATAATCCTAACGCACCAGCAACATCAGTTCCTTACTTTTCTTTAGTAAATGCAACTACAAACAAAGACAGAAGCTTGTTGAAAAATGGAGATATTGTATCGATTATCGAAGGTCAACCCATAAACATCCGCTTTAATTCATTGGTCAATCCGGCAAGTGTGCAATTCCTGCTTAATGGAAGTCCTTATAGAGTAGAAAATACAGTGCCTTTTGCTCTTGCCGGAGACAACTCAGGTGATTACAATATTTGGACCGCTTCATCAGGCAACTATACATTGATAGCAAGGCAATATTCAGGAACCAATGGCGGGGGGGCTCTTTTAGCTTCAGATACAGTTCAGTTTTCAGTTTATAATGTAAACCTTCCAAAAATACCAGTGGTCAATGCAGGCACAAATAAGAGCTTTGTTTTCCCTACCAATACTGCAACACTTAGTGGATCAGCTTCAGATCCTGATGGAAGCATAACAGGTGTTCAATGGACCTGGATCTCAGGACCAAGTTCTGCGTTGGTAACAAATCCAAATTCTCTGACAGCACAGGTTACAAATATTACCGTACCTGGCACCTATTGGTTCAGACTGACCGCAACGGATAATCTCGGGAATAAAGGTTATGATGAAGTTGCTATTGAGTTCTCAGGAATTTCCGTATCAAGTTTCGTACTGGCAAATTTTGGTTCTGGAGGTGGAATGTCTTTTATTGGTGCCATAGATACTTATACCTTGGATCTGGCAACATATTCATATCCTTACTGGAATATTTACGCCAGTACAGAAGGAAATGTAGGTAGTGTAAAACTAACTTATGGTAGTATTGTAAATATAGAAAATGTAGCTCCATATACTTTATTTGGAGACAATAATGGTGAATTGAATGCAGGAACCCTATCACCTGGAACCTATACACTGAATGCAATCCCATATTCCGGTCCAAATGCTACAGGGACTGCTGGTTTGCCAATGACCTTGCACCTGACAATAATAAACAGTGCTGCCAGGATGAGTAACAATTCTGAAGCAGCTGTCATTGCCGACTGTTTCCCGAATCCGACTTCGGACTTTGTTAACATAAAGACTAATGTGATTCAAGCAGGTGAAGCTCTGCTCGAGATATATGATATGAAAGGAATACTTCAGGAAACAATTTACCAAGGCAATGTTGAAATCGGTCAATCCCTTGAGTTAATGTGGGATGCGACCAAAGCAACTCCAGGAATGTATATTTTAGCAGCAAGAATAGGTGATCAGAAGCAAGTGAAAAAATTAATAGTGAAATAATAGAGAGGTAAAATACTTTCTCTTAAGAGAAAAGAGAAATGTTAACCAGGAGTGAAAATTAAACTTAATCCGTTTAACTTTTCACTCCTATACTTTTTTTAATACATCCTGCCAGAGAAGACATATTGATTGATGATAATCTGTCTCGAATATCATCTGTAGTATGTGTCCCATAACTTATTTCTGAATTTATATGTAGGATCAAATTGATTTTTAAGTTTGAAAAAATTTTCAGCGTTTGGATATGCTTTTAAAAATTGTTCATTTGTTGCATGGATTTGATAAGGAAGGTAATATGCACCGTTACATGAAATAGCTGCGTCAATCAATTGTTTCGTCCATTTTTTTACCTCTTCTTTGTCTGCCGGTTTTGTTCCTTGTTTGTAATAAAGTACAAAAGCAAATACTTCTGTCCTTGCCCAGGCAAGCATTGTACCTGGGTCTTGTTTCGCATGCCGGATAGATATATTTATCACATTTACCTTATTCTTTCTTAAGATGTCTGACATTAAAGGATAAAAAGCATCAAACTTCTCGATCGGCACAAAGTATTCCTGAAGAACATAAGTTGATCTTTCCCTTGACTTAGGCTCTAATTCAAAAACATCATAACTCGCTTCGTAATTTCTCCACTCAACAGGTTTACCTATATATAAAAAGGGTTCCATCAAATACTGTCTCAACCATTTTCCTCCCGGGAACTCAGAGACTATTTTGAAAGCGAATTTGTTAAATCTATATTTTTTATCATTTGGTTTCAATCTATAACTTACCGTAACATCTCTTGATGTTTTGCGATATGAAATTTCTCTTACTTTTCTATATCTATTAGGATAGATATCAGCATTATGAAAAACAACTAATGAATCACTTCTTATTTTGTCCACAAAATACTGTTTGTATTTTTTAATTAAAAGTACATTGTCTGTCCGTTCAACTTTATCGTTCTCAGTTAAAAATAATGTTGCCTGAACAATCACTCCTAGTCCACCATAGCCCCCAATTGCTCCATAAAATACATCCTTATTCTCTGTGGGAGTTGCCGTTACTAAATCGCCATTAGCTAAGATTATTTTTATTTCTTTGACTGATAAAACGATAGGTCCTCCTCCAATGTATCTTCCATGAACATTAACACTTAATGAGCCCCCAACTGTAAAGTTGGCATAGGTTTGCATTATTTGTACTGACAAGTCATATGGATCGATAAACTCTTGAATTTTTCTCCAGGTTATTCCTGTCTGAACTGTAATTTCTTTCTTCTCCTTGGAAAAGCAAATAATACTGTCAAAGTTCCTCATATCTATTTGCAATGCTTGTTCGGTCGCTGTCTGCCCACCCATGCTATAGCGCCCACCACCAATTGAAACAGCTCCATTATGAATTTTTATGGCTGTGACTATTTCCATCGTTGTGGTAGGAGAAATGATTGCATTTACTTTGATTGGGTTTAACTGAGTAACATCATTTACTATTTTTGAAGTATCTTGTCCAAAAAGTTGCAACGAAACAAAGGTCGACAGAAGAACATGAAAAAGACGATGTCTGTTCTTTTTGAATGTAATACTCATTATTATTTTTATCATCCGCGAACTATCAATATTTAAAATAGCAGACATTGCGAGAAATAGAGCGCGAAACTTTCCGCCTTTAGCATCGCCACACTTCTATAAAAAGAAAGAAAAATATACGAGAAATAAAGCTCTCCAGATTATGATCACTCATCAATCACTCCTGTTGCTTATGTTGTTTTTTTTACCTATTGCCTTTTACTGATGTTTTTGCGAACCAATTCAGCTTATACAAAAATTTTGGTGCTAAAGCTCAAACCATTCAATTTAGAGAGTTAATTTACGAGACCAAAAAAGATTTGTTCCTCACTTTTACAATAAAAATTATCTGCTTAAGAAGATTAAAAATAACCAGCACAATTTATTTTAAAGGAAAAAAACATTACCCAAAGACGGAATATTCAAATTTGCCTGAATCAAAACTTTCACAAAAAAATCAAAGAATATATTCCCCGTTTACAGCCACTACTTGTTCAGGTACCTTCTTCTCCCCTAACATCTGAAGAAGATTAATTTCAATTACTCTTGATATCTGATTTAATGGCATACCGGAAGGAACTTCCTGAAACGGCTCCATCAATGCCATTCCATTTTGATGGGACACATGAAATACAAAACCCACAATCCAGCCTAGGATTATTGACCAGGCACCTACATTATCCGCTAGGATAATGGTTATAAAAATCACCAGTACCCAAATAAAAAGTTTGGTGAAATAAATATACGAAGTAGGAAACACGGTATTACTGATCCGTTCTGATTTTCCCATATGATCAGTAAACAATGTAAGAAATCCATTGAACTGCATGAAGCGAAATTCGCTTAGGCAATTTTGCTTTGTCAAATACTCTAAATCCCTGGCATTAAGCGAAAGAATTGCATTGGGAATATTGTCTTCTTTACTTATTTGTTCAAGCTCCTGATTCGTAAAGAACTGCTTATAATAATCATCCTTTTTTTTCCGTAGTGATTCCTTCAGTGCATACACAAATCCTATCTGACGAAGAATCATCTTGCTTCTGATAAGGTCCAGTTCTTCCACACTTAAATTTCCTGGATTGGTATATTGCAATATATTACGTGCCCAACTGCGGGAATCATTTACCAAAGCGCCCCAGATAATGCGGGCTTCCCACCACCTGTCATAAGCCTGATTATTACTAAAACCCACGAAGAATGCTAGAGCAGTTCCTAATAATGTCGGTAACATGGGGGGCAATAGTATAGCCTGCGGTATTACATGCTCATGAACATAATAGGTAGCAATGCAGGTTACGATTATCAATAGATCAACCTTCCAGGTAAATCTTACAATCCGGAATAAACTTAAACTGGGTGTTAATACCATTTACTAAAACAATTTGTTAAACAGTAATTTTAGGCAGAGTATTATAATAACACAGTTTCCCCAATGAAGTTATACTCTTATCAGATCTTATGACAAATAAACTAAAAGACTATAGGGATTGCCACACTGTATTAAAGCAAATTCATTCACCTAAACTTTTTTGAATAAAAAGAATTACTTCTAATAATTGAACTATTCAACAAACAAAGAGACAATATGGAAAGATGAACACTATTTGCTTCAATAATCGGATTGGCACTTTCAGTGAGTAGTTGCAATGGAGATGAAAGGAGTTCAAATAAAAATATTAAGGACGACTCAACAGCCGTTGAAGTAGCTCGTGAGAGGGAAAGAAAAGAAGGTGATTCTGTGGAACAAAATAAAAATTCTGGACAAGGAAGAGGAACAGGAGCTGTAGGACAGGACTCGATCTCTCAAAGCCGCTAATCCTATCCTGGTTTAATGTCAGAACGATTTCAGTTCAAAATCTTTATAATAGATAAAAAAGGTCAAATACATCCCTAAACATATGAGATTCATCCATATGTATAATCTTTTGATAAGTTATTTCTCCCGAAATTATAATATTGAAAATACCTTTGGTTAACTTTTAATTCATACTGATAATTGTATTTTTTTTCCTGAATGAAATTGGATATTTTTATTTCATGTTCAGTAGAAAGTTATTTTTCCTGTTATTTATCCTTTTAATATTTTTCGTCTTTCCGGTATATTCTCAAAAACTGGTTTTAAAAAATATTACTTCAAGCAATGGCTTGCCCAGTAACGTTTGCTATGACATCATACAAGACAGGGAAGGCTATATCTGGATTGCTTCAGAAAATGGAGTCAGCCGTTTTGATGGTAAAGACTTCAAAAACTATACTACTCAAAACGGTCTTGCAGACAATGAAATATTTAAAATAGTTGAAGATAAAAAAGGCAGAATCTGGTTCTTAAGTTATAATGGACAACTATCCTATTACTATAAAGGCTTCATCCATCATTCAGGAAACACTCCTTTCCTGAAAAAACTCAGTTTTACATATTTTGTCAAAGAAGCTTACCCTGACAGTAAAGGGAACATATGGTTTTCCTCAAAAGAAGAAGGGATAAAGGTTTTATTACCAGACAATAGAATAAAGATCTATTCTGATAAAAAGGGTACGTTCGATGCAGTAAATGTTTTTGTACAAAAGAATGATACCATTATTGCAGTCGCTCAGAATCACACTCTTATATTTACAAGCTCTGCACTCCTTAAAAAAGAGAGTGCTACTTATTTTTATTCCAGATCGTATAGAAAGCCCGACTTATTTAAGTTTAATGAACAAAAAAATTTAATTGAAGGAAATAACTTTACCATCAAAGTGCCTTCAGAAAAAGTTTTATGTTATTTAAAAGACTCTAAGGAGCATTCCTGGATTGGTACTGACAATGGCTTATATCATATCAACAATGGAGAATCTCAGCAATACCTTGCAGGAACAATCATTACATCTTTGATTGAAGACACTGAAGGAAATGTATGGATCAGCACATTGGGAAAAGGGATTTACATGGCTCCTTCGTTACCTTTTTTTGAACTTCGTGATGAACAAGACCGATTATTACCCCCTATCATATCCTTATATACTGATGAAGAAATCATCTATGCCGGTACCGATCATGGTTCCTTTTACATCATAAACAGGAAAAGTAATTCAACAAAAAAAATTCAAATAGAAAAAGGAAAAATTTATAACCGTGTCAAAAAATTTGTAAAAGATGACAAAGGGATTATCTGGATTGGAAGTGACCTTGGATTATACAAATATTCAGGTACTATTACAAAAATAATATCAGATATAGCCGTTAAAGATCTAAGCTTTAATAACGGTATAGTATTAGTTGCCTCTAATGTGGGGCTTTTCAGTATAGACCAGGAAATAAAAAAGCTGTATGATTACAGAACAACAGAGGCTGAATACATAGAAAACATCATTTACGTGGGGACCTTAGGGGGTATAAAAACCTATTTGGACTCTTCAAACATACTTAAGTTTTCCGGAAATTTTCTTCAAGGCAAAAGGATAACTGCAATAAAGAACCTGGCTGGCTCTCCTGCTATTGCAACATATGGTCATGGTTTATTTATCCTTCGCAAGGACAGTACTATTCAGATTACTGAATCCAAAGGCCTTCATGGCGATATTATCTTAGAATTACATACTGATGAGAAAAAAAATATCTGGCTACTCACCAACCGCGGCTTGAACTATTTGGATATCCGAAACATGAACATCATTTCATATTCTGGTTCTGAAGGTTTGTTGCCATTACAACTAAGCTCCTTCTGTCTTAAACAGGATACTATATTTGTAGCCTCTCAAAGAGGTATATCTTATTTCATACCATCACAGGCATCTGTCTCAGAAGTCAGACCTAAGGCTTTTATCACATCTCTTGAGGTTAACAATCAGCCATATATTTTTGGCAAAAAAATCATTCTTGACTGGAATCAGAATAATATAACTTTTGGCTTTTCAGGAATCTCTATTTCCAGTCTTGGGGACATGACTTATCAATACATGCTTGAAGGTATTGACAAAACCTGGCTTAATGCGACTAATAATGAGGTTTTTTATAGCGGACTAAAACCAGGAAGATATACATTTAAAGTCAGGACCATTTCAAAACATGGCAAAACCAGCAAACAGACTGCTGAGCAAACGTTTACCATAAAAGCCCACTTTACTGATTCCATCTGGTTTAATTCATTGATTATTTCTCTTGCTATTGCAGGTTTGTTCTTTCTCATTTATCTATGGTTTATTAACTACAAACATACACAGAAAAGGAAGCTCAGGGCGCTTCAATTAGAACAGACTGCCCTTAGAAATCAGATGAATCCTCATTTCCTGTTCAATACACTTAATTCCATTCAGCAGTTTGTAATTAAAGAAGATAAGCGCAAAGCCAACAAATACCTGGTTTTATTTGCTAACCTGATAAGGAAATACCTTGATCATTCCAGAGAATTATACATTACTCTGGGTGAGGAAATAGAGAGTATTGAAATGTACCTTCAACTGGAAAATCTCAGAATGAATAATCAGGTCGAAATAGATTTTCTCAAACCGGATCAGAGTTTCAATGGGAGTTACATACCTGCAATGTTTGTGCAACCACTTGTAGAAAATGCATTTAAACATGCTCTGTTCCCTTTAATCAATGAGGGCCATAAAGCGAAGCTTTCTATAAATATTATCCCCAAAGACGATAATTATATCCTTTTTAGCGTAAAGGATAATGGAACGGGTTTTTCTCCGGACTATAAAAATAAAGAAGGTTCTACAGCCTTGAAGAATATTATGGAGCGTATTGATATACTTAACAAAGTTCATTCAGTAAATGCAAAAATAGAATTTAACTCTGCTGAAAGCTCAGGTTCAGAAGTAATCATAACTTTACCAATATTAAATAAATCAGTACATGTCAATTAAGGCTTTGATAATAGATGATGAACCTTCTGCCATTGAGGTATTAAAAGATATCATCAATACTTTTATTCCGGAAGTTCACCTTGCAGGAACCGCGTCCAACATACCTCAGGCGGTCGCTCAGATCAGGAAGCATAATCCAGACATTATATTTCTGGATATAAAACTGGGAAACAATACAGGTTTTGAAGTTCTGGAACAAACTTCTGAATTGGATTATGAAGTCATATTTACAACCGCTTATGGTGAATACCGTGACAAAGCTTTTGATCACCTGGCGCTTAATTATCTGACAAAACCGATTGATGTTGATAAACTGGAAAAGACTATTGAGAAATACAAAAAGCGGAATCAAAGCCTTTATTCACATGATAAACTACAAGAACTTTTAGCGTCTACCCGCTCAAAAACTAATAGTAAAATTCCTTTATCAGTTAAAGACGGGCATATTTTAGTTTCAGCCGATGAAATCATCCGTTGCGATGCAGATTCTAATTATTCGAAAGTTTTTTTGACTGATTCAAGAATCATTACAGTGGCTAAAACTTTAAAATATTTTGAGGAAAATCTGCCACCGTCCAAATTTTTCAGGGTACATAAAAGTCACCTGATCAATATTGATTTTATTGAAGAGATCAAAAATGACGGAACTTTGACACTCAAAAACGGAGGTAGTGTAATCATCTCACAAAGAGCTAAATCCTTATTCTTTCAGTTTTTGAACGGGTCTTCATAAACTAAAAAAAGTCCGCTTTCCCTCAAATTTCGCTGCGTATACTCAATCCCTGTTTCAGCTCCTGGTTCAGATACATAGTTTTGATGAAAAAACTATATGAGGCAGAGCATTTTTAACAAAATCATTTTTTCCGAAAGTATTATATTTTTATTGTTTTTCTCAATTGGCAAACTGAAAGCCCAGGATAGCATACCCTTTAAAAAAAATGAAGTATGGGTGAATTTCTTTAACCCTGGAGTTGCTTATAAGAGAGGATTAAACACAAGAACTTTTTTAAAGGCAGGTATCACGTTCGATTTTACTAAAAGCAAATCAGAACGAGATTACGTTAATTTTGATCCTAACTTTTATGATGTTTATCATACTAAAATAGGCAGAACCAACCAAAACAATAATGTTTACTTAGGTATAGAGAAAAGATCCAACCTCTCCCCTATGATAATGTTATTTCATGGCCCTGATTTATCTTATGGATTTTCTTCTTCTAATGTGTATAATAACAGTAACGCAAGTTTATACGAAAGAACAAATCACAATAGTCAGACTATCGGAGCAGGATATACAATAGGAGCCTCTTATAGTTTTATTAGTTCGTTAGGAATAGGTATATATTGGTCCCCTAGAATATTTTTCAACTTTTACAGAAGGGAAAGTACCTATCAATACCACGCCGACCCTCAAACCAACCGAACCGAGAAAAGTAAAGAAAATAACTTTGGTGTACAATTATCAACTCCCGGTGTCAGTCTAATTTTAAAATTTTAGATACAGTACTTTAACAAGTTGTTTTTCATTTCTAAGTCTTAAATTTTTTTTCCTAATTTTTTGTGATCAAACCTGAAAGCTCTCCAATAAAGATTGCCTATAGGTTTGGTCTTTCTGTACTTGTTGTCCATTTTGCATTTAAAGATCTACCCCAATTTTAAAACACGACCAACACACAATCCAATCATACATAAGTTATCCGTACAAACAGAATAATTTTTCTACAACTGCATGTGGGAAGCTTTACTAACGTTGTTATAATAACAATGCTAAATAATTCTTATTGCCCTTCTTTAGTAGGTATGTACATCTCCCTAATAGATAATCTTAATTTTCGCTTTCTAAACAGACCTTCTTAAAATAAAAAAAATACGCTTTAACTCAAATTTTACTGCGTATACTCAATCCCTGTTTCAGCTTTTGGTTCAAACACATAGATTTGAAGAAAAAACTATATGAGACAGATCATTTTTAACAAAATCATTTTTTCCGGAAGTATAATCTTCCTATTGTTTCTTTCTATTGGAAACCTGAACGCCCAAGATAGCATACCCTTTAAGAAAAATGAAGTATGGGTAAATTTCTTTAACCCTGGAGCAACTTATAAGAGAGGCTTAAACTCAAAGACCTTTCTTAAGGCTAACCTCAATTTCAATTTTGGCAAATCAGGAGGAAAAAGTAAAACAGAAGGTGATTATTATGCCAATAGTGATTCTAAAAGCAACGGAGGAAATATAAATAAGTCCATTACTCTAGGTATAGAGAAAAGATTCACTCTCTCCCCTAAGATAACTTTACTTCACGGACCTGATTTATCTTATGGATTCACATTTAACAAAAGTAAATATAATAACGACTATAAGAATGATCACAACTCTGATGGCATGAGGAAACAAAACATTCAAAGGTTTGGGATAGGATATACACTTGGCATCATACATAGTTTTAATAGCTTTTTAGGACTGGGAATATCCTGGTCACCTAGTTTAAATTATACCATTAACAAAACCCAAGAATCTACTCACTATTATGACAATAGAACCTCTCAATCGGAAAGAAAAGACAATAGTATGGACTTTTATCTATCTTCCCCATATATTAATGTAATCTTAAAATTTTAGAATCAGTACACTTTATGAGATGTATTCCTTGCGTTTATAAGTAAACTCCTTTTTTAATCTTATTTACTTTTTCTGTTTGCCGGCCTGTTACCTGGACAGGTCGGCAATTTAACAAACGATTAATTGATGAATAAAATTTTTTTTTACGCAGATCAAAAAATAGGTTCAAACGGAAACTAAAAATAATATGGGAAAGCAAATGGCAGTAGTTACAATATTGTATACTTTTTTGATAACCATTCTTTTTGGTTGCATGAACAAAATTGAAAAACAGAACCCTGATTCTTTTTATGAAAACATCAGTGGATATGATTGGATAAGAATTCCTTTAATAAAGCCATATGAACTCAGAACTAATCCTCAGGATAGCATCAGCAGATGGGATATGGCTTTTGTTAAGTTACTGGGAACTTACAATGTTAAAAAAGTAGATATCAAAGATAGTATTATTTATATACTGAGCGGTAACATCGGCGATGGAGGAAATACTTTTGTAAATCTTACGAATGCTCCTACAGGGTGGTTTATTATTAACACAAAAGTTAATAAAGAAAAAGGCTTTTTCAACGAAAAAGATTTTAATGATTATATTATAAACCATGGTTATTCCAGGCCCTCCTGGATGTGTATTGATTCATTGGCAAACTCTATTATTAAAAAGAATAAGCTTCCTTGGAGACGTTATTAAATTGCTTTCAATAATCTTTTTGTCTCAAAACTCTTTTGTATGTAATAAACTACAATGCCAGTGATTCAATAACTTCAAAAATATGCTTAAATCTATAAAAACTTCTGTACTTTTTTTCACAAACAACTTGGTATGACCACAACTTTACAAAGTTTCCGCTATCAATTAGAAAAGAATGAACCTAAGTCATTACCTAGCGGTACTACCCGTAGAGGCTCTGTATGAGAATTTCCTGCCTCAGTCGGAACTGCAGGCATATCAATGCGTCTGGAATCAGGAGGAATGCGCGAATTACATTGGCATGCAACGCAGCAGAATGGAAATTCGTGATTAACGGAAACTGCCGCACTACCCTTCTGCATCCTGATGGAAGTTCTTATATAGATGGCTTCAAACTAAAAGTTATTAAAAGTGTCAATACGATAATTTTACATTTCATTTTCTTTTTTTACAATAGGTAGATAGTAACTAATTATATAGGTACCAAGTGGATTTCTTCAATTATATATTAATGCCATTAAGTTAAGGGGAAATAAAGTAAAACAATATGAAGAAAGCGTTGTAATTATTAGATTTGGGTACAAAAAAGAAAAGCCCCGTAATAGGAGCTTCTCATAGTAAAGTAACTTGTAAAGTCCTTGAAAACCTTACCACGCAAATATATGAAGAAAATTTTATCGACCGTAATAGACTGTCGGTAAAAAGTTTTACACGAGATCGAGTTTTTAATTTTTCAGACCTGATAGTCTTTCTGTTACAGAAAGACAATGGTTCTTACCAAAAGGAGATCAATTCTTATTTTGATAGTTTGGGTATATCACCTGCATTATTTCCAAGTTCAAGTGCTCTTTGTCAAGCAAGGTCCAAATTATCACCTGATGCATTTATTGAACTAAACAAAAGATCAGCAAAGGATTTTTATTCAGATTCAACATACAGAAAGTGGAAAGGCTACCGGATTCTTGCCGTAGATGGTTCTACACTTCAGCTACCAAAACATTCAACAATTGAAGCGGAATTCGGAGTACACATGTTT